>NZ_KB907639.1 GCF_000382145.1 Psychrobacter lutiphocae DSM 21542 | reverse complement strand
CATCGTCGTACAAAAGCTCATGGTTTCTTTTTAATGCCAAGATATAGTCGGCTTTAGCTTTAACAAGCTGTTTGCAGGTATCCTTTTGACAATACATGGCATCCCCCGTCACAATACTACCTTTAAGATTGATCATATCAAGCAGTTTAGGCAGTGTCGTTATCTCGTTGTCTTTACTATTTACTTGCGTTTGCGCTAATACTAATTTAGTTTCACTGGCAAAGGCGGTGACCAGATGAATAGAGTCTGTATCTTTAAAGCCACCTTGGAGAAATTTACCATCAATGGCAATGTGTGTATGGTCTTTGACACTTTCACTCATCCAATGAGCAAAGTGATCTTTGTCTATCATTTTCATGACATTACCAAAGGTGTCATGTGAGGGTATACCATAGGGCATATCAAGAACTTTCTCAAACCACGACCTGTTCTCTTTGGCAAAGTCTTCGACACTCACCCAGTCGTTATAGCCACAGATAAAAGCGGTTAGGGCAATAAATATGACATTCTCTAGTGGGTGATAGAGGTTTTTGTTTTGGCGCCTTGGATCATTGAGTTTGGCAAAAAACTCTCTTGGGTCTTTGAGCATAATAGCCTCCTTTTATGGCTCAGTTGCTATATTTTACTCCTTCTTTGGTTTTTTGTAGTGCGATTGCCCTGTTCTCAAAGGGGGATTTTTGTCGAAAATCCATCCCCAACCCTGAGAAGCGTGAAGAAAAGCTCTGGGGGAGCTTTTTAGCTTCGCAAGAGTCAAGCTGTGCTTGGCTAACAGGAAAAGGAAGGGAGCTAAATCCCGCATAAATCACAGCCTGAATTTTAAGTTGAAATTGGCATAATATAATAAGGATTTGTTTAATCAAAGCTTGTTTCATAAAAAAAGATGGTTAAACACAAAATAAGCTTAGACCAGTTGCAACAGTGACGATGCTGACAACGATTAAGCTTAGCTTTGCAATTCAGCTTAAGCCTGATAATCAGACTTTCCGCCAGTTTTACGAACCAAGCGCACGTTACTGATCACAATGTCGTGTGACAGCGCCTTGGTCATGTCATATAAGGTCAGACAGGCAATGCTGACGGCGGTAAGGGCTTCCATCTCAACCCCTGTTTTGTGAGTGACACGCACCTTGGCGCTGACGATGATGGCGTGCTGGGCGTCATCATAGTCAAAGCTGATAGCAACCTTATCTAGTGGCAATGGGTGGCACAAAGGAATAAGGTCATGCGTGCGCTTGGCACCCATAATGCCAGCAATGTGAGCGGTTTGGGTGATACTGCCCTTTTTGGTCATGCCGTCAGCGTCTTTTATCTGCTGATAAATTTGGGGCGGAAAAACAACCTGTCCTTGGGCGATGGCTTCTCTGGTGGTGACGGTTTTGTGCCCGACATCGACCATGTGTATGTCACCATCGGCATCTAAATGTGACAGCTGTTTTTTTGATAAAGGCTGGTTTGACATAAAAAACTCCGAGACTCAGGCTCAGGGAAATGGATATATGAATTGTGAATATTTGTTAAATACAAGCAACTAACCAATCGCCCCAAACACCTGCTGACACGCCGTCTCAAACTGTGCTGGCGTATTGAGATTGGACAGAGCATACCAAGACGCTGGCATCGCAAGTGACTGACCAATCGGCTCTATAAAGCGCATCACTCGACGCTCGCCAGCATCCAAATACGCTTGTAATGTGGGTGCCAAAGACAACTGATATAAGGCGAGCAGTGGGTAGCTACGCTCATTATCTGCCAAGCAATATAGGGATGCAGATAGTTGCCGTTGCTTTTGAGCATCTTGTGCAGTTAGGGCTTGCTCAATCAGGGCTTGCTTAGTTAAATTCTTAGTTAAATTCTTAGTTAAATTGTGCTTATTAGCTTGTACTGGATTAGCTTGTGCTGGCTTGAGGGCACCTTGCTCAACCAAATAGCACCAGATATCAGTAGCCGTAACCAAGCTATCACAGCTCACCACCAGCATCCATTTGGATACTTTGGCAGGTCTATTATTTAAGTCACTCTCGGTCAATAACAGCTGCTGCATGCCAGCAAAAATCGCTCCCAGTGGTCCTGCTGAGTGCTTATGCTTGGCGTCTGGATGACTGCTGTCAGGCTGATAGTCTTTGACATGCGTAATCGGATAATCTTCAGCCCCAACTTGCGTGGTAAACCCCTGCCCATTATCGGCAATCAACACAGGCACACCCAATTGCTGAGCATGACGCACATGATAATCGAGTAAGTTCTCACCAGAAGGCAACGCCAACAGAGCCTTCGGTGACCCCATGCGCGTCGATAACCCGCCAGCTAAGATCAGCACCCCTGCCACATACTGCTGCGCTAAACAGGGGGGCATCTTTAACTCATCCTGTGCGGCATCCGTCATAATCAAGCCAACCGATCAGATAGATTAATCATGGGTTGGATTGACACGCATCAAATGCGGTACAAAGTTGCAAGGGCCAGTGCGACTATCAAGCTGTTCTTTGATAATCTGTGTCCAGCCCGTACGGCAAGCACCAGATGAGCCTGGCAAGCAGAAGATAACGGTGTTATTTGCCATGCCCGCAATCGCACGTGATTGAATGGTTGACATCCCAATCTCATCGTTGGATATCAAGCGGAACATCTCACCAAAGCCATCAATGGTCTTATCAAACAAGACGCTGACCGCTTCTGGCATACTGTCACGGATATAAAAGCCAGTACCGCCAGTCGTAATCACGGCATGGACGTCTGGATCTGCAATCCAACCACTAATTACCGCACGAATCTTATAGATATCATCGGTGATCAGCTGACGATCTGCCAGATTGTGACCTGCCTCTTGTAGCGAGTCGGCCAGATATTGACCTGAAGTGTCTTGCTCTAAAGTGCGGCTGTCAGACACGGTTAATACCGCAACGTTTAGTTTGGTAAACTGTTTTTCTTTTGACATAAAAGTGTCCTTAATAGTAGGTAATCATTAGTGGTAAATAATAAAAATGGTAGATAATACGCCACTCTCAACTTAAAATGCAGGCTGTGATTTATGCGGGATTTAGCTCCCTTCCTTTTCCTGTTAGCCAAGCACAGCTTGACTCTTGCGAAGCTAAAAAGCTCCCCCAGAGCTTTTCTTCACGCTTCTCAGGGTTGGGGATTGATTTTCGGTAAACATCACTAAAATCCCCCTAAATCCCCCTTTGAGAAAGGGGGACTTCCCACCCTTGTCGATATTTTGTAAAAAATGAGCTATACAAATACTGTCAATAAACCAATCATTGATGTTGCCAGCTATTCTTGTTGAGATTGGCGTAAATAATACAAATCAGCGAAACATAATCAGCAAAATATTGTCAGCGACATACCAAGCAATGACAGTATTAGGGACACGCCCTAACCGCTAACCACCAATCATCGATAGGTTGTCCATCATGCCACTATTGGACTGATCTAAGTGGTGGTGCTCAGGCTTGATCGGCATAAAGCCATGTAGCACCTGAATCAGACCCTCAACATCTTGGCGCTGCAAATAGTCTCGGATGTCATAGTTGCCTTGATCAAACAAACATAAATGCACCTTACCGAGGCTACTGACTCGCAGTCGGTTACAGCTATCACAAAAATGCGGCGCATAAGGCGCAATCATCCCAATCCGACCCACATAATCAGGGTGGCTATACTCAATCGCTGGACCATCCGTGTGACCTCTTTGGTGCGACTGCCAACCATTTTCTAGTAGATATTGAGTGATCAGCTCTGACTGGGCATGCTGAGCAAAGAACAAATCACTGTTATCACTGGTCTGCATAAACTCGATAAAGCGATAAGTGACAGGTCGAGTTTTGACATATTCCAACGCAGCAAGCAGCGTTTCATACGCTGTGCTTTCCATTAAGATGCCATTGAGCTTTAATTTGATATCCGTGGTGGCCAGCAGGGTGTCGATATCTTGCAGTAGTTGTGGCAGCATATCAAAGCCAGTCATCTGCTGAAACACCTCTGGCTCAAAACTATCAATACTGATATTTAGCTGATTTAGCCCTGCTTGTTGCCAGCGTTTAATATGCTTACCAAGCTTATAGCCATTACTGGTCATCGCCACCGTCTCAATACCTGGCGTGGCTTTCACCAGCTCAATAATATCACTGACATCTTTGCGAATGGATGGCTCACCACCAGTGAGACGAACCTTCTTCGTCCCCACTTGAGCAAAAGCTTGAATCAGTACCTCTATCTCGTCTAAAGTTAGTTCGTTTTTTGGGCGCTTGCCTTGATAGCCGTTGGGCAAACAGTAGCCACAGCGAAAGTTACAAAAGTCGGTAATCGACAGTCGTAAATAGGTGAGCTCGCGTGAAAAGCCATCGGTTAACACTTTTTGAGCCAAGCTATTGTCTGACGCAGGCGAGACAGGCGCTGTGACAGAAGGTGAGCGCTTGGCAGATATATGAGACTTGCTGATGTGCGTGCTTGCTAAACCGAGCACACTGGGGTCAAACAAACGTGCCGAGGGCAAGGATGCTGCTGGCAACTGTTTGTTTGCAATGGATGTAACCGCACCAAGACCATCAAATACAGCTGTGTTTGAAAAAGGAGTGTATAGCCTAGTCTTCCCTAGGTTGGAATGTAGAAAGGTCATATTGGGTACCGTTAACATAATAAAAAGTGTGCTCTAAGCGTTGCCTCAGGTTGTGGGTGGAAATGGTCATGTATTTAAAATTTGAATAACAGATATTATAACAGGTTGTGGTCGAATAGATACTCACCTAAAGGAGCGCCTGTTGCTTGTAACTTACTGCTTTAGGGGTATTGTTTTTAAACTGTATTTGTCTTATAGCTTGGTATACCAAGGGAATAATTGGACTTCGACCGTCTCACCAGCACTCATACTGCCCGCCTCTCGTGGCAATACTATTAGACAATTGGCTAAACTTAACTGCTTAATGCGATGCGAGTCCTGCTTGCCAGCTGGTTTGACCACATAGCCCTCTGCCTCTTGGTGCAAAATACCACGTTGAAAATCGGTGCGTCCAGGTCTCTTTTTGACATCTGCACCCAGTTTTGCCTGCAAATTTAACGTCAGTGGCATATCTGAAGCTTGCACGCCAGACAGTTGCCATAAGGCTGGTAGAATAAACTGTAAGGTACCAACGACAGCAGACAGTGGATTACCAGGTAGGCCAAAGTACAGCACTGGATGCTCTAGATCTTTGGTCAGCTCGCCAAACACAAATGGCTTACCTGGCTTCATCGCCACTTTGTAATGATTAATCTGACCTAACTCTTCAATCACTGCGGTCAAAAAGTCATAATCACCAACAGAAACGCCCGCCGTAGAGATAATAACATCACACTCTTGCATTGCTGTGGTTACTGCCTTGCGTGTCATCTCAAGGTGATCAGGAATAATATCGTAATCATGAATTACAACTGGCAATTGCACCAACATACTCTTTAAAGTTGGTGTGTTTGAGTTATAAATTTGCGCCAGAGTTTCTAACGGCTCACCCACGTTTACCAACTCATCTCCTGTGGCCAAGATACCGATAACCAAAGGCTTATAGACCTCAACCTTTGCAATACCAAGGTTGGCCAATAGACTAATATCAGCTGGATTTAAACGCTTGCCTGCCTGTAAGACGACTTCGCCTTGGGTAATCTCTTCGCCTTGCTTACGAATATTTTTATCCACTGCGGCAGCCTGAGTTAAAGTAATAGCATAAGACTGTGACTTATCGATACTGTGCTGAATGTCGGCAAAGTTAGTATTCTCTTGCATTACCACTGTATCACAGCCATCAGGCACCACCGCCCCAGTAAAGATACGTACGCCCTGCCCTGGCTGTAACTCACCGCTAAAGGGTGTGCCCGCTTGGGACTCACCAATAATCTCAATCTGGGTACCTGCATCAAGGACACTACCGATGGCCAAGGCATAGCCATCCATCGCGGACAGATTCTGTCTGGGCACATCAAAGCCAGATTTAATATCGGTCGCTAGAATATGATTTTGACATGTCATTAGTCCACGCTTTTCTTTGGCTCTGGCGGTTAATGGCAAGTCTTGTTGATTGTAACGGTTCACACGCTCAGTAATAGCGGTTTTTAGTTCAGAAACACTGATCATTACAAACCTCTCTTAGTCATGATAATCTTTTTTTCAGGCGTCTTTTTTAATGGGTCTATGTTAGCAGCTTCTTAGGAAGGTTAACCTTAGCCTTTCGTCTTATACGGATAAGCTACTAGTCTAATGCCCTTAGTACCCTAGCGCCAACTTAGCATAATATTGAAATGAACGCGGTTAACGCATTTAACGCATCTAACGCAGCTCGGCCAATGCCTGTCTGTCCTCAGTCACAAAGCCAACCAACAGCTCAGTAAGGGCAGGATAGACATCGGTTTTCACTCCGATTTGTTGACAGCGCGCACTAAACTTGGACAACCAATTTAACAAAGCGGTATCCAAAAACTCAGCTTGACGATTGGCAATATCTGCTTGTCGTTGTTCGGCAGTGATGTTTGGCTGTTTTTGTTTTTGATCTTGTTGTTGGGCTTGTTTGTGCTCTTGTTGCTCGCCCTCTGCTTGCACTTCAAGCGTGGCATTAATCCAAACTTGCATCACTTGTAAATAGACACTGATGTGATCTTTTGGCTCACGAAAATCTGGATGCAAGTCGAGATCATGGCTTTTTAAAAACTGTGCCATCTGCTGTGCAGGCTTACCATATAGCATCTGATCTGCTTCAATATAATAAGACGCATAAGGCGGTGCACTTTGCTGACCACTTAATAAGAATATTTGTGCAAAATCTGCGGCCAGCTCTAACGCTCTTTCGTTTTCAACAATGACTTTTAGATTATTGATTGCCTTTTGTAAGCGACTACTTTGTGCTTCCAGTCCCATGCCTATAAAGATATCATGCATGGCAGCATAGCGAGCTTGCAACTCCTCTAATTGGGCAGTGGTAAGCTCACGTGCAAACATATCAGCAAACCAGCGATATAACGCAGCACGACCAGCATTCACTGCTTGCCATTGTGCGTCCCATCCTTCATCTAGGCCATCAGTTAAATCCTCTTTTGCAGATTCTGTTGCGCCTTTATTAAGTTGCTCATTTAAGTTTTTGTTTCGCATATCTTGTGTGTTGTGCGTTGATCCAGATTGAGCTGTCATGGCTATCATTCCAAATGTTTATACTTGAAAATATTTTGATTTAAATTCGATAAAAATTCAATTCTATGCAATCCCTAAAGAAAGCAAAAGGGCCTTGCTACTTAACAAAGCCCTTTTTTTTACAATTTTATGCGGTTTTTGCAGTTTATTACCTAGCTACTCTTGATGCAAATGCTCTGCATCACAGTCTATCACTTATCAGCCGTTAGTCCGTTAAACCGCCATTAATCTTTAACTCATTAGCCTCTAGTTTCTGGCGCCAATGAGCCGTCTGGGTTGACATAGGTTGGGCCACCAAATGAAGTCACCGCAGGTGCTTTCCCAACAAACTTCTCAATCTCAACCAAGCAAGTATTGGCACTTGGTCCTTGCGCCAACATAGAAGTCCCTATGTCTAAGGTCAAGGTATTTGGGTCGCCATAAGTATCTAGTGCACCAATCTCAGGTCCAGTTGGACCATACCAAGCCCCTTCTTGAATACGGATTACACCTGGTGGGAAGTTGTCAGAGATAACAGCCCCTGCCAGTAGCTGACCGCGGTCATTATAGACACGCACCAAGTCACCATCTTTAATACCACGTGCTCTAGCATCTTCAGGGCCAATATAACAAGGCTCACGATCTTGCACCGTATAGGTGGCACGGCGCTCTTCTGACTCACAAGTTTGTGAATGCAAACGGGTGTCTGGATGCACAGATTGTAACCACAGTGGATACTTATCTGAGCCTGGACCACCATGTGAACGCTCAGCTTTCTCCATCCAGATGGGGTGCCCTTTACAGTCTTCGTAGCCATAGCTGGCGATCTTACGGCTACTGATTTCAATAAAGCCTGATGGTGTGCCTAATGCATTAACCTCTGGATCTTCACGGAAATCAGCATGACGTACCCAAGGTTTACCTTCAGGGAATAAAACATAGCCTTTTTCCCAGAACTCTTTGAACTCAGGCATATAGAAATCTTTTTTCAGGTTCTCAGCACGACAATCCTCATAGATTTGCTCAATCCACTGCATCTCATTCATCGCACGGCTATACTCAAGCTCACGACCCATACGCTTGGTAAATTCATACCAAATATCGAAGTCCGACTTTGAATGATATAGTGGATCAACCAGCTTGTGCATGGCTATCACCCCACGGTTACTGTAAGAGCCATAAGCATCTAAGTCATTACGCTCATACGGGGTACAAGCTGGCAATACGATGTCAGCAAAACGACAAGTCGCAGTCCAGTTATAGTCAACTGATACCACCGTCTCCATATTGCGATAACCCTTTTTCATACGGTTACGGTCTTGGTGACGATGCCACTGGTTACTACCAGTAAAGATACCCATTTTCAGTGGCGGTAGCGTGACTTCATGGCCGTTAAAGTTAATCTTTTTACCTGGCTCAAGCAGACAGTCAACCATACGTGCAACAGGAATCACTGAGCTATAACCATTGTAATCACTGTTGTCATATTTTGGCCTACGACCAGTATCTAAGTTTAGTGGAAAAGCACCTGGCATAGAGGCGCCCGAAGTCGGCACACCAACTGAGCTATAATGATGCGAATAGCTGATACCCCCACCTGGCAAACCAATTTGACCTAATAGACTGGCGATAATTGCACCCATCCAATAAGGCTGCTCACCATGTTGCTGGCGCTGAATCGCCCAACCAAAACATAGCTGAGTACGGTTGCTGGCCATTTTACGTGCCAGCTCACGAATTCTATCGGCACTAATGCCACAGATCTTGGCAGCCCACTCTGGTGTTTTTTCAACCTTATCGACCGTCTCACCCATCAAATAGGGGATAAACTCATCCAAACCTAAAGCATACATATCAATGAAGTCTTTGTCATATAAGTCTTCAGTGATCAGGGTATGCGCCAAGCCAAGCATAAAGGCAACATCAGTCATTGGATTTACAAACTGATGCTCACACTCTAAGTAGTTTTGGGTTTTGCTTTTTACGGGGTCAATACAGATAACTTCGATTTCTTTATTTTTGACCTTATCACGTAAGATTTCATAGTACTCATAGGCTTCATGAGTTTCTGTATTCCAACCCACTTGCAAGTTCTTAATTGGGTCGTTAGCCCAGAAGATAATTAGCTTTGAGTTTTCTAAAATCAGTGGCCATGAGGTGCCTTGTGAATACACTTCTGTCGAACCTAGGACATACGGCAAAATCATCTGGCCAGCACCAGTTGAGTAGTCACCTGCAGTACCGACACTATTGCCATGCATCCCAATCGCACGAACCATGTGGTTACCACAGCTGTGAATGTTGCCCACTGAGCGCCAACCCACGTTTGCGGTATGTAGCGCCCAAGGTCCATATTCTTTTTGTACCCGCTCAAGCTCTTCATACAAGGTGTCTAGCGCTTCATCCCAGCTAACACGCACAAAGCGGTTATCACCACGCTGAGACGTATCACTCTTATGACGATTTTTGTACCAATCAACTCGGATCATTGGATAACGTACACGTGATGGGCTGTACAGAATACCTGGTACACCGTCTAAGATTTTGGTTGGATACTGATCAAATTCAAATGGCTTAATTTCGACCAACTTATCGGCTTCAACGCGAGCTCGGAACGCACCCCAGTGCGCTCCTGACATTTTCCAACCACTCCAATCTTGCTTCTCACCACCTGTTGCTTTGGTTAAGACACTGTCATCTGCAAGTAACGGCATAGGTAGCACAGCGGTGCCAGACAAAGCGGCCAGCGATTTTAAAAAGCCCCTACGATTTATAGTTTTCATAAAATACCTCTAATATTTTAATGCTTGTTGTGGCTAAGCTGCACTTTTTATGGTCTGGCTGTTTGGATCGCATTTTCAGGTGATCCAGGTGCATGCGTACCTGCGGCAAAGTCAGATGAGTTAAGTTGTAGATATTTCAATACCAAACCGCCTGTGTCATCATCAAGGTTAGTAAACCCAACCATACCTGCCCATAAACCTGGCCACTGGTTCGCATCATGCCCTGCTGGATCTGGCTGACGGTGACACACACTACAATTATCTTCATAGGTCTGACCAGCAATGTCCCAAGCAGTTTCAAGACTATTCATTAATAAGCCATCTTCAACCCAGAATTGACCACTCACTTTCTGCCACTCTAGTCCAGTCATAGGATCTTCTTTTGACTCTTTAACCGTAATCAGTGACTCATCACGTGACAGCTCTTTGTCAATAATCGCATCCACAATGTTAAGACCGAAGTGCGTATACCAAACACGGCCATAGCCTTTGTTCTTACGCCACATATCAAGCTCAATTTGAGTCATGCCATTTTCGTGAGCGATTACTTTGGCTGGAGCAGCTACTTCGATAGTACCTACTTGTTTGGTTTTTTCTGCATCTAAATATAATGGCTGTGGTACAACGTTATAGTAAGTCTCACCAACGTTAATTTTGGTATGATTAGCTTCTGATACTAAGGTATCAAAGGCAGGGTTGTGCATACCTTCTAGGACAGGAAGCTCATGCGCAATACCTTTGTGACAGTCAACACAGCTGGCGTCACGCTCAGCTGCACTACGCATAATCATCTGTGAGGTCACACGCATTTTACTAAAATCCATACTGTCATAATCATGACAATTACGACATTCTTTTGAGTTATTGGCTTTAAAGCGGGCCCACTCACGTTGCGCTAGCACACCGCGGTGTGCTAAAAACTTCTCACGTGTACCAATATCTCCCATCACGTGCGATAACACTTCACGTGATGCTTGCATTTTACGAGCGACTTTATCTGTAAACTTATGCGGTACGTGACAATCCTGACATTCAGCACGAACCCCTGTACGGTTTTGCCAATGCACCGTTTTTTGTAATTCTGGTAGCATGTTGTCTTTCATTGTGTGGCAAGACAAACAAAACTCTTCACTGTTTGTGGCCTCAAGACCAGCATTAAATCCAGCCCAAAACCAGACACCACCAGCAAAGCCAATAATGACCAATAGGCCTAGACCGATTTTTGCTGAAGGTTGAAATAAAAGCCGACGCAGCCAGCTAAATAGGCGTTTAATTGCGTTCATGATAATTCCTTGCCATTTGTATCGTATCAAGGTCGAAAATTTGAAAAATAATCTCGCTTCAATGCATATTTATGCTTATCTTCATGCGTAATGCGTATCTAAGTTATCGTATCGACATATTTATTGATTTGCCTAATCTTCCTAAACCTAATCTATCATCAAACATAGTACAAATAGATCTAGCTGAAATAGACATAGTGCAACTAGGCAGTGTGAAAGAGGTTCAAAAAGCTATCAATAAAAAAAACTCTCAATATTAGAAAGCGTCGTCATCCATTAAAGCCGCACTTTGCTATTTGCTTGCCACAAATTTTGACTGTTGCTCAATATACGCTTATTTTAGATTCACCCTTATTTAAATACACCATTAACAGATAAGCAGCTTGACTTAAACCACTTGTTTTGAGCAACCCTTAGGTCGGTGGTCCCCAAAACAACATCTGACCAAACCAAACAATAAAGCCATAAGCACAAATAAACAATAAAGCGATTATTGGTAAGGCAAAGAAAGACATGACCAACGCAGTTAACCACTCACGCTTGACAGGTTGTTCTTTGGTTTGCATAGGTTTCCCCTTTTTTTCGATTTTGTATTTTGGCTAATCCCTAGGTGACTTATTACTAACTTATTAAGACTTACTCATTTCTTACAACCCTATGAACAGATAACCCTATGAACAGATATCGCAAAGTGATAAAAATGAGTTTTTAATATCGCGAAGACAACGCAAAGTTGTTAATAGATGTTTTCTGCTAGCGTCTTGCTATTTGCTTGCATATATAATTGGAGCTGATAAGAAAGCTCACACAGTAATAAACAGCTAATTGGCCATTTATCTTGGTAAATTGTTTAGAAGCTTATCTTAACAGTACCAAAATAATAGTTGTAAAATATAAAAAGATAATAACTGTACAAAAATAATGCTGTTTTATGTCAAAAAAGTTTTTAGATAGTTTATGCGAAAAATAAGAATATCCTTATTATAATTAAGGTTATTATAAATAGCTAGCATTTAACTACTATATTCTGACTATACAGGTGACAGTATTTGATTAGACACCTAGTTATTTTGTTTTTCTTAACATACAGTCTTTTATTATTAAGTTAATATAAATAAAAGACTGTTGAACTTTAATGCTTACTTATTAGTTTTAGCACCTATATAACATAACTAAAATAACTGAATGGCTGAAAATACGGTTTCATTGGAAATACGATATCTACTTAATCAACTGACTAATGGCCTTGAATGCTGGATCTTTACTAGAACGACACAGCTCAAATAATATGGCCTCAGTCGTGGTAATTACAGCTCCTGCTCGGCGCATACGGCGAATGGCTTGACGCCGATCATAGCTATCTCGTGAGCCTATGGCATCGGCTATCACTACTGGTTGCATACCATTGTCTAGCAGATCTAATACGGTCTGCATCACGCACACATGTGCCTCAATACCACATACAATCACCGAAGTTCGATTTTGCTGGGCAACATGATACCACGCTTCATCATTGTCACAGACGCTAAATGTGACCTTTTCCACGATTTTAGTCTTAGAGACGTCAAGCACGTCCATAATCTCAGGCAGTGTTTCACCGAGTCCTTTTTTATACTGTTCATTGAGCATGATCGGCACGCCCAATATTTGTAAGCCTTGAATTAAGGTAACAGTTTTGTGCAGAACATCTTCATTACGATAGATATGTGGGGCAAGCCTCTGCTGTACATCAATAATGAGTGCTTGCGTATTGTCGCGCACAATACGATAAGTTTTGTCTGTAATGGTGGTTTTTGACATAACACGCTCCTTGTGTTGTTAAAAAAACAAACGTCATTGCTTTATTAAAGCATATTACACCTAAGAATCCTATAAAACACATCAAGGTAACAGTTTTAGTTATACTAAGACATCACAAAAACAATATTAAGACAATATTAAAATAACTCTAATCTCTAGGGTTTGTTGAACATTCAAATATGAGATAATCAGATGACATGGACCGCCAGCACTATGCTTATGCCCAGCATTGTATTTATACCCAGCGCTGTATTTATACCTAGCATTGTATTTATGCTTAGCATCTTAACGATAAATCTTATCGTCTGGATACTATTATCTATACCCAACAATCGAAAAAAGCTACCTAAGGTCTATCTGATAGTCCGCTCATGGCTATGGATGTTGTCTGCGCTATTTATGTGTTTTTATCTCTCCAATATTAGCAATCAAGCTAATATCCAGCCTTACTGGTGGGCAATTGATATATTATTGGTGATCATCGGCTTACGGGGGTTATTTGAAATATCACGCTTGTGGCGATCCAAGAGTAAGCTTGCCTTTGTCGAAAAGCTTGAACGGTTGAAGGTTCAGCCTGTCCCAGTTGCCATTCATAAGCTTATCTTTACTAGTGTTAATACCAACAGCTTTAGTTTGTTTAGCTTACCTCCTTCTAAACCAAGCCCATCTCAATCAATCCCGGCCAAAGCACACCAAGCCACATTAACATTAAGCCGAGCCAAACGTCTGGCAAACTGGTGGCAACGTGTCACTTGGGTTGATACAGGACTGTGCGTCGCCTTTGTTTATCTAATTATCAGCCTAATTGCACTGGCGCATCTGAGTATCGTCCGCCAGCAGGCTGGGGTATTTTTATTTGTAATTTTTGCCAGTCAGTTTAATGACATTGCTCAGTATTTGTGCGGCCGCTGGCTTGGTGGTCGCTTATTTAGTAAAAAACTAGCACCAACTTTAAGTCCTAATAAGACCATCGAAGGCGCCTTATTTGGTAGCTTACTGTCCGCTTTATTAGCGACCTTATTGGGGTTATGGTTAACCTCATTTTCGGTCATCCAATGCTTTGCAATTGCCTACTTTTTGGCAATCAGTGGTATTATCGGTGACTTATTTGAATCAACCTTCAAACGTCGACATGGCATAAAAGATACTGGCACCATGCTTGCTGGACATGGTGGTATCCTAGATCGGGTGGATAGTTTGTTAATTGGGGTGCCGGTGATAACTTTTATTTATTGGCAATTTTTGTAACAAGATATTTACTCAAACAAACCATTGTAATAGGGTAAAAATTAAGGAAAACACTATGAATATGAAAGAAATAATAGGTATTGAAGTAGATTACTCTCAATTGCCGAGAGATAGAAATACATCAATGCACCCTGAAGCTGTGAAATACCGTAGAGCTTTAGCAAGGGCAAGTAACGCCATCGAGGGCGTTATTTTAACAGAAGAAGATAAGAAATTTTTAGATAGTATTCCGAATAATCTATCTAAAGAGAAAATTAAAAAGCTAGTATTAAAAAATATACATTCACGTTCTAAGTAAAGATAAAGCTATGGGTTCAGGAAAATCAGATAAACTACAAACCAGAAACATAAAAATCACAACAAAAAAAGCACCTCTAACATTACGTCAGAGGTGCTTTTTGATGCCAAAGGTTTAAATCATCCTAATCCTATTGACATATTACTTATCTAAATCAGTGATTAAACACGCTCAATAACCGTAGCAATACCTTGACCTAAACCAATACACATAGTCGCTAGACCGATCTCTGTATCCATCTGCTCCATCGCATTTAATAACGTGACTGTGATACGTGCACCCGAACAGCCTAGTGGGTGACCCAAGGCAATCGCACCACCATTGATATTGATGATGTCTTGCTTATCAGTCAGATTTAAAGCTTTTATTACCGCTAAACTTTGGGCTGCAAACGCTTCGTTTAATTCGATAGTTTGCATATCATCAAGACTCATACCAGCACGCTTAAGCGCTTTTTGAGTCGCTGGCACTGGACCGTAGCCCATGATAGCGGCGTCACAACCAGCTACGGCCATACTGCGGATACGAGCACGAGGTTTTAGACCTAAGTCTTTCGCTTTTTGAGCGCTCATCACAAGCATTGCAGAGGCACCATCTGACAAGGCAGACGAGGTGGCGGCAGTGACAGTACCATTAGCTGGATCAAATACAGGGCGTAGCTTCGCAAGCGACTCAACCGTGGTATCTGGACGGATAACTTCGTCCACTGTACAAAGCTGTAAGCGACCTTCAGCATCATGGCCTTCGATACCTACGATTTCATTAGCAAAACGACCCTCAGTAGTCGCTGCCCATGCACGACGATGTGACTCAGCACCGAAGGCATCTTGCTCTTCACGAGAGATATTATTCATGCGCCCTAGCATTTCTGCAGTTAGACCCATCATAAATGAGGCTTTGGCAAAGTGCTTAGAGGCCGCTGGGTTGATATCAACACCATGCATCATACCCACGTGACCCATGTGCTCTACACCACCGATGATGAAGATATCACCTTGGTTGGTCATGATTTGAGCTGCTGCTGTATGCAGTGCTTGCATTGAAGAGCCGCATAAACGGTTGACAGTCTGGCCACCCGTTGTTTTTGGAATATCAGCCATTAATGCACTGTTACGTCCAATATTATAGGCCTGCTCTAAAGTTTGTTGTACACAGCCCCAAATAACATCTTCAATCTCAACAGGATCAAAGTCATTACGCTTGATTAATGCACGCATCAGCTCAGCTGATAAGTCATCAGCTCGAACATTACGAAACATACCATTCTTAGATCTACCCATTGCAGAACGTACACCATCTACGATGACCACGTCTTTTGGACTTAATGTTGTCATTTAATACTCCTTGAATCTTTATTATGGTTAGGACTTACTTGAATAGCCATCATTCATCATGTTATAGCGACTGTATATTATTGAAGATGCTTTTTGCGTAGTCTCTTAGATAGTGCAATCTATCTTTTATAGGCTGCAAATAAATAATACTCAGTCACAAAAGCCATATTGTCAGTAAGCCCTAATTAAATTGTTTAAACGTTTATCGTATTAGGCTTATGGGTAAAATGTCTCGCCAGCGGCAGCCATATCACGGATTTTTTGTGGTGCTTCATAAGCTTTACCTAAGTGAGCATATTTCTCACATAGCGCTAAGTAGTTATCAAGGCCAACTTGGTCGATGTAACGACATGGACCACCACGGAATGGAGGGAAGCCAACACCCATGATCATTGCCATATCTGCTTCTGCTGGGGTTGCAACAATTTCATCTTCTAAGCAACGAACGGTTTCGTTACAGAACGCAAGCATCATACGATCAATGATGGTTTGATCTTCAAAAGCTTGTTTGTCACTATCAGTCGTTGCTTTTAGTAGCTCATAAGTCGCTTCGTCTGCCACTTTTTTCGGCTTACCACGCTTGTCAGTTTCGTACTTATAAAAACCCACACCATTTTTCTGACCTAGACGCTCATTTTCAAACAAATGCTTGATAGCGCCTTTATAGTCTGGCTTCATACGATCTGGGAAGCCTTCTGCCATGACTTCTGCACCATGTACACCCGTATCCAAACCCACCACGTCAATTAAGTATGCAGGGCCCATAGGCCAACCGAATTTTTCCATAACTTTGTCCACATGAACAAAGTCAGCGCCTTGTTTTAATAACAGATCAAAGGCACCAAAGTATGGGAACAATACGCGGTTTACTAAGAAGCCTGGGCAGTCATTAACCACAACAGGCACTTTACCCATACGCTGAGCTAGTGCAACAGTGGTTGCAATCGCTTCTTCTGATGACTTCTCACCACGAATAACTTCGACCAGTGGCATACGATGTACTGGGTTAAAGAAGTGCATACCAACGAAGTTCTCTGGACGCTCAAGCACAGTGGCTAGATGAGTGATAGAGATGGTTGAGGTGTTGGAAGCCAAAATAGCGTTTTCTTTTACTAGACCTTCTACTTCTTTTAATACTGCGTGTTTAACTTTTGGATTTTCAACTACCGCTTCGATAACGATGTCCGTTTCACCAAAGTCACCATAATTTAAAGTAGGGCGGATACGGCTTAGCGTTTCGCCCATTTGTGCTGGGGTCATTCTCTTACGCTCAACCTGTTTACCTAGTAGCTTGCTGGCTTCACCCATACCCAAGTCTAATTGCTCAGACTTAATGTCTTTCATAATAATTGGCAGGCCTTTTGAAGCCGCTTGATAAGCAATACCACCACCCATGATACCAGCACCAAGTACTGCTGCTTCATTGATGTCATGCGCATTTTTAGTGTGCTGTTTGGCCAGTTTCTTAACAGCTTGGTCATTTAAGAACAGACCCACTAAGCTTTCTGCTTGTGGGGTTTTAGCCGCTTTGGCAAAGTGCGCTGCTTCAACCTTGATTGCTTCGTCACGACCCAAGTTGACATGCTTTTCAATCGCTTGTATCGCAATTGCCACCGCTGGATACTGCTTAGGATTGGCTTTAGCGAAGATAGCGCCTTTAGCACTATTAAATGCCATGGTTTGCTCAAGCTGATTTAATTTAACAGGTTGCAGCTTCTCTTCACGTTTTGCTTGCCAGTCTAAGTCACCAGCAATGGCTTTTTTGACTAGGTCAATCGCTGCGGCTTGCAAGTCATCTTGTGCAACAACGGCGTCAACCAAGCCTAGTTTTAATGCTTGTGCTGGCTTTTGCGCTTTGCCCGTTGCGATAAGCTCTAGTGCATTATCAATACCGATGACTCGTGGTGTACGTACGCTACCACCAAAGCCTGGGAAAATACCTAACTGAGTTTCTGGTAAACCGATTTGCGCTTTTTCGCCCATAACTCGGTATTCACAAACTAAGGTCATCTCACAACCACCGCCTAGTGCTGCGCCATTGATAGCGGCAACTTTAGGAAAAGGCAAGTCTTCAAAACGATTGAATACACCGTTAATTTCAACGATCCAGTCTCTGATTTCAGTTTCTTCCTTACGGAAATGACCGACAAATTCAGTAATGTCAGCACCAGCAATAAATACACGTTTACCTGATGTAACAATTAAGCCTTTAATACTGTCTGCTGCTTTTTCAAGCGCATCAACAGCTTCGGAAAACTGTTGATTGGTTTCGGCATCAAACTTGTTAACGCTTTCATTTTCTGCGTTAAAGTGCATATTGGCGATGCCTTCTTCTAACATCGATACCGTAATGCGGTTACCTTGATATATCATGTAAATCTCCTTGTTATTGTTAACACGCTTTGCTTGGTAGTGCTTAGCCTATCATTGAAAGCCACAGCTATCATGAATTTTATTAGAGACTGTATAACATACAGGATAAAAATACACAGGTTGTATGAATTTTATATTATATAATTTGCACGAAATTATCTGTACACTACAATCTTATGCCGGCTAGTGTAGGGGATTTAACCCCTTGCTGTCACAGCGCAATGACTGACTCATAGGTCATATATTGATTATAGTGAATGTACACCCCAATAATGATAAAGCCAATAGTGTTAAAACTCACTGTATGCAAGCCACCGATAGTATTTAACACATTGATAGCATTTAAAATATTAACAGTCTTAAAATGAAACGAATAGTGTCATAATAAGTCACGTAAGTAAGTCACGTAGCCATTTTTTTAATTTTTATATCGAGCTTTATGTTTATGTCAAAACAGCAGGTCACTCCTCAATCCACACCAGAGCTTAGCTCCAGCCTCAGCACCGACAATACCTTTGGAAGCTTTAGCCAACAAGTCATTGCCACTTTACAAGCAGATATCGACACTCTACTGACGTATGCTAGGCTACCAAGTCCGCTAAAAGAAGCCTGTACTTATGCGATGACAGGTGCTGGTAAGAAGGTACGCCCCTTATTGGTGGCCAGTGCCTATGCCACCGTTCAATCCTCACAGGTTGATAAAAAGAGTACAAATACATTTATCTTAAATGCTAACTGTCGCCGTGCCATGTTGGCGGTTGAATTGTTACACACTTACTCTCTGATTCATGACGATTTACCCTGTATGGATGATGATGACTTACGCCGAGGTCGCCCAACCTGCCATATTGAATTTAACGAAGCCACTGCCTTGTTGACAGGTGATGTATTACAGACCTTAGCCTTTGAGGCATTAGCTGCTGATCTTCCAAGCTTTGAATCTATGCCTGAAGCAAAAGCTGCTAAGTTAATCAGTATCTTTGCTCCCAGAGCCAGACGCATGGTCTCTGGACAAATGCTCGACTTAAACGCTGAGAGCAAACAGGTAACCCAAGCAGAGCTTGAGGCCATTCATCGCGATAAGACTGGCGCATTGATAGAGGCTGCCACATTGATGGGTGGTGTATGCGCCAAGGCGAATGATACGCAGTTGGCAGCACTAGAGTTATTTGCCCGCAGCCTAGGCTTAGCGTTTCAAGTACAAGATGATATTCTTGATGTAATCTCAGATACCGATGTATTAGGTAAGCCTACTGGCAGTGATGAGGGGCTAAACAAGTCAACTTATGTTAAGCTCATGGGTGTCGCAACTGCAACAGACTATGCCAAGTCTTTATTCACCGAAGCCACTAATAGCATTGAGCATCAGTTTGGTCATAATACTACTTTAAACACATTGGCCGACTGGCTATGGGATAGAAAAAAATAGTTTTTTTTATCCCAATCCGCTATAAAACCTAGCTGTTTTGGGTAGAGATATAAGGCGGCAATAGCTATCGATGCAACGGTAGGATAGTTTGAACTCAAGCGACAACTGCAATATCAATATCAATTTCAGTATCAAGTATGCAGGTTGTCAGCTTGAGATTATAGATTAGGAGTTACACTACCCAAACCTATTCATACTGTCGTAAAATAAGTGGTGGTAGTATAAATGAAGTGATTTTGTTGCTTGGTTTTATTAACCCATCTAGTAGCTCATACTCGAGCAACCTCACTCTCAACTCTTTGCGTAGGCTGTGAGCATATTTGGTTAAAAAATAAGTTTCGCTGGGCTAAAAGCATCAGCCTACATTGGATTATAGTAAATTGGATTATAATAAGTTGAGAATGGGGTATTCTTATATATAGTAACTGATATAATCCAAAGCTGACATAATCCTATTATTAACTGCATTATCCAATGAATGACTTACACAACCTTTTTAACAAACTACCAAGCGAACTAACAAGCGAACTAACAAGCGAACTAACAAGCGAACTAACAAGCGAAAATCTATGCGTTTGATGCGTCCTTTTCAACAGCCTAAACTAGCAATCCATAAGCTCGAAACCTGCTTTCGAGCTACCAAGTTGCCTGTTAAAGCAATAAAGCCTAAAATCATCAAGCCCATCACACTACTGCATACTCCAAGCTTCATACGAAAAAAATCGCTGACCGCACATCAGCCAACCTCGTCAATACCAAAAAAAACACCACAACGACTCACGCTCTCTCGCCAGCGCCTACTTCGTACTTGCTTACTGATTAGTTTGGCTGGCGTGGCTACTCACTCCATCTCAGCCAATGCCAGTGTATTAGATCCGCTGCGCCGTGTGCTATCGCCTCTTATAAACCTGATCAGTAAAGACAACACCCAACAAGAGCTACCTGAATCAGACAGCTTATTTACCGAACAGGTGACTTTAGATCCTAACTCGCCTAGTCACCCTGTTAATACTAGCAACAATCGCCTGTCATTAACTGCAGACAGACCAAGCTTGCTTAATGTCATGCAGGCAGAGTTTATGGTAGATCGGGGTGACATTGATAACGCTCTTAACTTATATAAGCAAGAATCGCTCAAACAAGAATCAACCAGCGTATTTGAGCGAGCGCTTGAGCTATCACTTTTGTATGACGAGCCAGCAGAGTCACTTGCCTTTGCCTTGCAATGGCAACAACAAAACCCAGAGCACATTCCTGCTTTGTTTTATGTGGCACATTTGGCACTAAAAGCTAATAATTATGAGCTAGCTGGTGAGGTATTAGGACAAATACTAGATTACGATCCACAAGCAGATTTAAGTGAAATTTTAATCGGAATTTACCCCACTACCCAGCAAGATCAGCGCCTGCTATTAGAAACCTTGCTGACCCTACCTAAGCATGACAACCCCTCGTTATTGGTAATGCAGGCTGGTCTGATGTCCCAGCTTGGGCAACCGGATATTGCACTGGTCAGTATCAATCGTGCGCTACAATTCGCGCCTGACAATGCCGCATTTATCGTCCTGAAATCAGACATCTTAAAACAGCTAGAGCCAGATCGTGAGGTGCTGCAATACGTCAGTAATGAGCGCAAACGCCTCAAAGACAACAAGTCATTATATTTGTATGAAATTCGGTACCGATTAGAGCTTGGTCAGACTCAAGAGGCTTGGCACTTACTACTTGAAGCGCATGACTTATTTCACGATGATGAGGTAACACTACTTGCAGCTTTAGTCAGTATCGACATAGAGGCCTATGATAGCGCAGATGAGCTGCTATCTGGACTGGCGTCTTCACCCTCTTATATTGATCAGGCTTATTACTACTTAGGTATCAGTGCTGAGCGCCAACAAAATTATGAGCGTGCTGAACGTTTTTTATCGAAAGTCATGCAAGAAAGTCTGGTGCTGCCAGCACGTCAAAAGCTGGTCTCTATTTTGCTACTAAAAGGCAATCCAGACCAAGCATTAGCAGCTCTAGAAAAATTTAGCCAACAATTTGAAGTTTATGCACCCGAAAGCGCCATTATGCAGGCAGATATTTTGCGACAACAAAACAAACTGCTTGAAGCACACAGGGTATTAACGGAGGCCAACCAGCGTTATCCAGATGATACCAAGTTGTTATTTGCTCGTGCGCAACTATTGGATAATGAAAAGGATGCAGCCTTAAAGCAGCGCTTACTCGATCGGTTAATTCTAATAGATCCAGAAAATCCAAACTATCTTATAGCGTTGGCAACCTTATTATTTGAATCTAATGATGAACAGGACGTAAAACAAGCACTAAGCTTGGCACATTCTATATTGGATATTCCCTTTAACTCACCCATATTTAATCAAGATAACTACTTAACAGCACTCAATTTAATCGCAGCAGATGCCTTATCTGAAGCACGTTATCAAGAGGTGATTGGCTATTTGGAAGAAGCTTATAATATCTCCCCTACTTTAGATTCAGGTATTCTGTTATTGCGCGCATATCAAGGCATGCATCAAGACGATAAGGTAGCGAACTTATTTAATGATATTCAACAAAGGTTTGCGCTGGGTCAGCAGGATTTAAGTGATCGCCTTCAAGCGTACTAAACTCGTCTTGTAGAGGCAATCTACCGCCCAGTCTAAATTCAAGTGCTAGCTGTTATTTAAGCTATCAACTACTATTTACATTACACTATCAAATGCTATTTAACATATTACAACATCAAAGAACTACAACTAAGGACAACCATGACTACCCCACCTTCTATCCCCCTATCTCCAACAAGCGTTCACACCACTGACCATACTAAGACGAACATGCTGATCACCTCAAAAAAACGGTTTGGCTTGATTATTGCCAGTTGCGCTCTCGTAGCTACTGGTTGCCAAACCACACAACAGATGAATGCTGGTACCAGTAGCACCGTAGTTGCGCCTAAAGATACTGCCTACCCTGAGTTATTACAAGCCTTTAATATCCGTGGCAAAATTGGTGTCACCACTCCGCAGACAGAAAGCACCAGAGCTCAGTCTGGCAGCGCATTTTATGTCTGGGCGCAACAAGATGACCGCTTTGCCATCGATATCACAGGTGCCTTAGGTATTGGTCATACTGTTATCGAATACAACGGTGAAACCGCTACCTTAGTGAGTGAGCGTACTGGTGAAATTAGCGCCAGCTCACCAGAAGCACTACTACAACAAGCCACAGGCTGGCAAGCACCTATCTCTCAACTACGCTATTGGATTTCTGGGCGCCCAGCACCTTCAGATATCAATAGTCAGTTAGATCTAAACGGACGACTCAGCAGCAGCCAAAATAATGACTGGACAGCCAACTTTGATTACCCAAATACTACTTCTAGTCAGCGCCCCAGTCGAATCAAAGTAGTGCGCCACGATGGTCACAGAGTCACCATGACCATTGAGCATGCCAAATAAACATACCATGATAGATAGATAGATAGCTACCCAAACTAACTAACTATCCATCTATCCACCTATCTATCTGCATATAATGATATCTGCTATGACACCAATCACCAGATTAAGCTTATTTTCACCAGCCAAAATCAACCTATTTTTGCATATTATTGGTAAACGTGATGATGGATATCACAACCTACAAACCGTATTTCGCTTATTAGATTGGGGCGATCAGCTCACATTTTCTACCTTAGAGCAGAGCTTTGATCTACATCAAGCCAGGGATCCTGCCAAGACACCAATTCGCTTAACCAGCAACCTTACTATTACCAACAATCTGGCAGATAACTTAATTACAAAAGCTGCAATAGCACTGTTAGACGAGTTAAAGACCAATCTAGCTATGCCTGACACATTACCAAAACGCTTACCGATAATTGATATCAAATTACACAAGAAAATCCCCACTGGCGCAGGATTAGGTGGTGGCTCATCAAATGCGGCGACCACCCTAATTGCACTCAATCAGTTGTGGACACAAGCTTTAGATTGCACACCACTTAAGCAAGCAGAACTCATCAAAATTGGCGCAACTGTGGGTGCCGATGTGCCGATTTTTGTATTTGCGCAAGATGCCATTGCTGAAGGCATTGGCGACAAGCTCACTGCCATCAAGTTACCAGCGCAGCACTTTTTATTGCTACATCCTCAAGCGCACGCCTCTACCCAAAACTTATTTCAACATCCAAATTTGCGCCGTGATATGCCCGCTTTACCTCTATCTATCATTAAAGAGAACCAAGCCGACTATTTAAACCAACTGCGCCCACCTTATTGCAATGTATTTGAAGCTGTAATGACAGATTTAGTACCTGAGGTCTGCGAGGCATTAAGCTATCTTCAGCGTATAGAAGTACTGACAAGTTGTAGCGCACGCATGACTGGCACTGGCAGTTGTGTTTATTTACCAATAAAGACCACTCAGCTAGATACGGTGACACAATATCTAGAGCAAAATCCACCACCCTGTGATTATGTGCTTTGTCAGTCGCTACAAGCCGCAGCTCAAACAATTTAGATAATTTAGACAATTTAGACAATTTAGACAATTTAGATAATTAAGACAATTAAGACAATTAAGACAATTTAGATAAAAACACGCAAAGCAGGCGCAAAATACGCCTAAAATAAATTACTTTGCAATTATTACTGAAAAACGGTTGCATTAATAGAAATACTCTGTATAATAACTCGCCCATATAGGGGTATAGCCAAGTTGGTAAGGCATCAGGTTTTGATCCTGACATCCGTTGGTTCGAGTCCAGCTACCCCTGCCATATTCGTCATAAGTTCAGATGTTTCAATATACAAAATAAAACAGCCGAACTTGTTGACACACATGGTTAATTTTCGGTATAGTTCGCCACGAACGCAACCAAGAAAATAGCCAGCAAAAAATTATCAAGATATTAGCAAGCCTATTATTAATATTTTGGTAGCAAATCATCAAAAGAGATGCTAGATTAATATCAGCATGCTGCATCTTGATAAAGTTAGTCTAATACAGGGGTATAGCCAAGTTGGTAAGGCATCAGGTTTTGATCCTGACATCCGTTGGTTCGAGTCCAGCTACCCCTGCCATTTTCTTCTAGACGTTCAATTTTCTTCTTTATTTTTGCAGTCTCTACTGCTCCTTCTTATTATTAAGTCAAATAAATAGGACTTGAGCCATGCCATATCTGGCGATTTTTACGGGTAATGCCCACCCTGAACTGGCAAAAACTGTTGCAGATCACCTTCACATTCCTCTTGGCCGTGCTGATGTCACGCGCTTCTCTGATGGCGAAATTGCTGTTGAAATTAAAGAGCATGTGCGTGGTAAAGACGTCTTCATTCTACAACCTACCTGCGCTCCAACTAACGACAACTTGATGGAAATTATGGTGATGGCTGATGCATTGCGCCGTTCTAGTGCTGGTCGCATCACCGCAGTCATGCCGTACTTTGGCTATGCCCGTCAAGATCGTCGCCCACGCTCCGCACGGGTGCCTATCTCTGCCAAAGTAGTTGCAGATATGTTAAACATCGTCAGCATTGACCGTGTTATGACTGTTGATTTGCACTCAGACCAAATCCAAGGCTTTTTCGATATCCCAGTAGATAATATCTACGGCACGCCTGTCTTGCTAAAAGATTTGCAAAAGCAGGGTTATGAGGATCTTATGGTCGTCTCACCTGATGTAGGCGGTGTGGTTCGTGCACGTGCTATGGCAAAAGAGCTAGGCGACACTGAATTGGCAATTATTGACAAACGCCGTGCGCGTGCCAATGAGTCACAAGTGATGCACATTATCGGTGATGTCAAAGACCGCGACTGTGTCATTGTGGATGATATGGTCGATACCGCAGGCACCTTGTGCAAAGCTGCTCAAGCACTAAAGGATAATGGTGCACGTCGTGTTTTAGGTTATATTACCCACCCTGTATCATCAGGTAAAGCGTTAGACAACATTAGCAGCTCAGTACTTGATGAGCTGGTTGTAACCGACACCATTCCATTATCTGAAGAAGCAAAAGCTTGCGAAAAAATCCGTCAGGTAACCATTGCACCGTTATTGGCAGAAAGCTTACGCCGCATTAATAACGAAGAGTCTATTAGTGCGATGTTTGAGTCTATTAATACTTAATACTCTTTCGGTAAGCCCTAACAAAACTAGACCTAGCCAAACATTTCTTAAATACTAAGTCTAGGGCGTATCTTCATTTTTTAGCCTTAACCCATTTAAATGTCATTGAACGAATTGAAGACACGCCCTAGTACCTATGAATCTTGCCAACTGTTTTAAAAAACCGCTCCTATTTTAGTGAGCGGTTTTTTACTGGATTTTATATGTTCATCAGCGTATAATACGCCTTTTCTGCGTCTTGCTAGGACTGGCGACCATTCTGTCCTGTCCTATTAACAGCATTTTACACGCTGCTATTTGTGAAAAGCTATGATGCTAACCGACGAGTAGAATACAGATTGACAGCAGAAAAAACTCAAAGATGTTGCCTTAACTATGTTGGTCGCAAGCATGGTTAATACACATCATCCAACCCAATTATTTAAGCAAGGATACTCTTATGAGTAATGAACTATATACGGTAAACGGTATCGTCCGTACCGAAGATCAGCAGGGCAAAGGTGCGAGCCGCCGCCTGCGTAAGCAAAACTTAGTACCAGCCATTATCTATGGTGGTAACGAAGAACCAACAGCGATCTCAATCAAAGACAATGAGTTGCGCAAATTACTTGAGAACGAAGCGTTCTTCTCAAACATTCTAACCATTGAGCTAGATGGCGAAGATCATCTGGCCGTTATTAAAGACTTACAGCGCCATCCTTCAAAAGGCTTCCCAATGCATGCTGACTTCCAGCGCATTGTAAAAGGTCAGAAGATCAACATGCAGATTCCAATCCACTTCACTGGTCGCGAAGATGCGCCTGGTCTGAAAGCTGGTGGTATCCTATCTACACTAGTGACTGACATTGAAATCGTATGTCTTCCACAAGATCTACCAGAGTACCTAGAAGTTGACGTATCTGAGCTAGAAATTGGTGAGTCACTACACTTAACAGACATCAAACTTCCAGAAGGCGTTATCATCTTCGAACTTGACGTTGATGAGCCAGTGGACCGCACTGTTGTTAACATGCAGGCACCAACTGTTGAAGAGGTTGACGAAGATACTGAAGTAGAAGTTGATGCAGCTGACGTTCCAGCCAGCTCTCAAGGTGATGAAGAAGACAAAGGCGAATAATTTTTGGCGTATCAATTGTTGGCGTATCTTAGTAAGCGCACCTAAGCAAGGTTAAATTAGACCACTCTTTCTATCTTGCTTAGAAAATAAGTAGCTACTATTTGTAATATCGTCAATATTTATAGGCTTCTGTCTTACCATTAATTGTTTTAAAATAATTTGTTTTTAAAATAATCTATTTTTAAAGTAAAGTGAGATCGCTATGTCCCAACTTAAACTTATTGTTGGGCTTGGCAACCCAGGCCAGCAGTATGCAGAAACTAGGCATAATGCTGGCTTTTGGTTTGTGGCCCTGATTGCTGACCGCTTCAATATTGAGCTGGCAGCTGATAAAAAATTTCATGGTTTAACTGGTCGTGGTCGTATCTATGATACCGATGTGCGTCTATTATTGCCGATGACTTTTATGAATAAATCAGGTCAGTCTGTCGTCCCTATGGTCAACTACTATGGAATTAAGCCCAATGAGCTGTTAATCGCTCATGATGAGCTTGATATTCCTGCTGGCAGTATTAAGTTAAAAACAGGCGGTGGTCATGGTGGTCATAACGGTCTTCGTGATATTACCCCACATCTTGGCAATGATTTTCATCGTCTGCGCATTGGCATTGGTCATCCCGGCCATAAGTCCAAAGTTAGCGGTCATGTCCTCTCTAAGCCATCCCCTGATGATCAAGTCGCTATTGAGGCTGCGTTAGATGCAGCCATGGATGCACTCCCTTTGCTGGTTTCTGGTGAGTTTGAAAAAGCACGCACCCAAATTAATGGGTTTAAGCTGTCTTCAAACTAATACCTCAAGCACAAGTCAAAACACAAGCCCGCCAGCAAACCTCATATTTACGCACAAACAGCGTGCAAAAAAACTTCAGCATCTGACTCTAAATATGGGTATAATTTGCAGTTAAGTTTTTTTATGCATTGCTGCATATTATAGTTAGAGTCTATTATTTCAAGGAACCCTCTATGTTATTGACCTTATTAAAAGGCAAAATACACCGTGCCCGTGTCACCCATGCAGACCTTCACTATGAAGGCTCATGCGGTATAGATGGTAACTTATTAGAGTTGTCCGGGATTCGTGAAAATGAATCGATTGATATTTATAATGTCACCAATGGCAAGCGCTTTCGTACCTATGCAATTCGAGCTGAAGCAGGCTCAGGCATTATCTCCTTAAATGGTGCTGCCGCTCATATGGCAGATTTAGGTGATATCGTCATTATCTGTGCCTATGCACAAATGGATGATAACGAAGCAGACAACCATAAGCCCAGGCTGGTCTATTGCAATGAAGACAATACAGTAAAAGATACCGCCAACGTCATCCCAGTGCAAGTGTCTTAGTTGTTGATGCAAATAGTAGTTATTGATGCAAATAGTGGTTATTGCACATACCTAGTTATTTAAGTAAAAAAAACGTCTTTAAGTTAACAACTCTTAAGTAAGTATTAAATATATTGTTATAAATAAAATGAATACTAAGCGCTAAGTGATTGTATTACTTAGCGCTTTTTTAAATGACTTTAAATGAATAGTTGGAGAAGTTTATGGCACTAGCACTATTTGCGGTCATTGTTGGCCTAATCATATTAGTATGGAGTGCTGATGCCTTTATTGATGGTGCTACCGATTTGGCCATCCGCTTTAATATGCCAAGTTTTTTAATCGGAGTTGTCATCTTAGGGGTTGGTACTTCTGCTCCAGAGATGGTGGTCTCCGCCCTAGCCGCCCTATCAGGCAGCCCTGGCCTAGCGCTGGGAAATGCGTATGGCTCCAATATCATTAACATCACCTTGGTGCTGGGAGTTACCGCCTTGATCAGCCCAGTATTGATTCGCAGTGATGTGGTACGCTATGACTTAGTGTTACTGCTGCTGGTGACCGCTTTGGCGGCTTTTCAACTGGTCGATGGCAGCTTAAGCCTAGTTGATGGCGTTGTCCTCATGATAGCTTTGATTAGCGTATTGTTAATTCAAATCTATTTAAGCTTACGTCATCACACCGATGCCGAAATAGATCCAGAAAAAAAGGTCAATACCCTCAAAGCGGTCATTGGCATTGTTGTTGGTTTGGGATTGTTAATTGGTAGCTCGCAAGCGATTGTGTGGGGTGCTGTTAAGCTTGCCACCTTCTTGGGCATGAGTGAGTTGGTTATTGGGTTAACCATTGTCGCCGTAGGGACATCATTGCCTGAGCTGGTCGCCAGTGTTACCGCTGCCAGACGTGGTGAGCACGATATGGCACTGGGTAATGTGATTGGCTCCAACTTATTTAACACCTTGGGTGTGGTAGGACTGGCGGCCATCATTCATCCCATGGATAACATTGAGCCACAAGTGCTATCACGTGATATGCTGATGGTCGGCATTGCCACTGTGTTGCTATTTGTGTTGGCCATTATCGCCTTTAAGCGTCAAGGCGTCATGAAGCAGGCCAGTGGCTTAGTACTGTTATTAGCCTTTATTGGATACTCAGTATGGCTTGGCCTGACATCACTTTAAGCGTTAACTTGGCGCTGATCGTTTACCTTAGCGCGAAGCATTTAACTAAAACTTATAACCCAGCTTCATACCCACCGCATAGCCAGTGCCATCTTTAAATTTGGCAATGGCTCGCTGTGATAAGGTATCTTCGATGGGTAGCTTTGAATACGCCAAACCGCCATCAAACCATATGTACTGAGCACCAGCAGAGACATTGAAGTTATTGGTGACATCATAACTACCGCCTAATGCCACTGTCTTAAATGCATCGTATGGGCCAAGCAAGCTTAGTGGTTCGCCTGTACCTGAGTCATAACCTACCCGTATCTCACCAGAGAACTTAGGAGTAAACTGCTTACCCAAAGCAACCTCGACCGAATAAGCATCTTTCCCATATTCTGCCAATGGCTCACCGACCACTTGTGTAATTGCATGTGGCGTTATCTCAAACTTACTCCACTCTACCCAACGTGCATTGAGCATTCCCAAAAGTTGATATTTCTCACTAAGTCCAGTTTGAAAATCAAAGTTAACTGATTGTGGGGTTTTAAGGCTAAGTTTTGTTGGGCCAAACGTCACTTCTGGCAATGCTAATGCCTGCTTAATACCGCTTGGAATGTGGTTATAATCTGTTGGTGCTGTTGGATTCAAAAGACCATTATTAACCAATAAGCTTTCTGACGCTTTAAGACTGTGTCGGCCTTCCCCACGCCAAGTGAGGGCTGCTCTTAGCATGATACGGGGGACTTCATAAGCAAAGCCCACCACAGGGATATAAGTATGACTTTTGCCTGACGTTTTTAAGTCATAATAAATAGGATCCTCGTCAAATTTTTGTGCTAGGGTCAAAAATCCTTCTGCTTGTTGATACTCAAGCCCGCCATAGACCCAAACATTGTTGTGTATCTTACCACCACCCAGTAAAGTTAAGCCTCTGGTATCCACTCGTGCTTCCGTAGTACCCATCGCGTTATTAAACTCACTACCAGTAGTGTACAGTGTATCGACTCCAAACGGCTCATCATATATCAAAGCCAACGCCGTATCTTCGGTAGGTGCTACCTTAATTGCGGCACCAAAAATATTAAAATCATCCATCATATCGCGAATTTTGTTATTCTGAGCTGAACCCAAACCGCCTGTCACATCGTGCCCTTCAATTTTGGGATCAACATAGGCATAGGTTAACTCGGCATAATTGCCGTCTTCAAAAATAGGTAGAATAGATTGTTTGGTATATTCAAGACCAGCAGCGTGTGCAGGAGTGGTGGCAAAGATAGTAGCAATTATGCTTGTGGCCATTGCTGTGTGTCGCATTGGGCATAGTAGCTTTTTACTCATGACAATTCCTTTTGTCAGTTAACAATCTTTTATCTTACTGACTTGTTTGCTAAATGTAAATTATTATTTCAAGCTTCTTAAAACAAAATAAAAAAGAGCGCTTAAGTTAATAAGCACTCTTTTTTACAGTTAATATCAGTCTTTTGTTTATAGTAATGTTTTTAAAGCTTAGTTTTTAAAGCTTAGCGGCCAGCTCTGCCCCATCACGTATTGCACGTTTTGCATCCAACTCAGCAGCCAGCTTAGCACCACCAATGATGTGGTATTGGGTCTTCGCTTTTGCGCCGCCTTTAGCTTTGCCATCTTTAACTTTGCCATCTGTCACCGCTGGCATCAGCTCATTAACTGACTCTTGACCAGCACAAACAACAATAGTATCAACACGCAATAGCTGGCTATGACCTTGTGGTGTGGTAATCCATAGCCCTTCATTGGTCACCTTATCATAAGTAACCCCTGGCATCTGCATCACGCCGTGTGACTTAATATGAGCACGATGCACCCAGCCTGTGGTTTTATTTAAACCCTTACCCAAGCGGCCAGAACGACGCTGTAATAAATATACTTGACGGGCTGGTTTGATTTTTTCAGGCTGGGTTAAGCCACCATCTGTTTGATACTCCACATCCGTGTTCACCCCCCACTCTTGCATCCACTCTTCAATACCTTGTGGCTCTGGACGATAGCTTGGATCTTTTAGGGTCTCAGGACCAAGCTCATGTAACGGTTGACCGTGACGTGCGGTCAAATATTCGCTAACATCAAAACCAATACCACCAGCGCCAATTACCGCCACTGTATCACCCACTTCTTTTTCACCCGATAGCAGCTCAGCATAGTTAATAACTTTTGGATTATCTGCACCTTCAAGCTTACCAATCAAGCTGCGTGGCACTACCCCAGTGGCCACAATCACATGATCATAATTACCTTCATCCAGCATCTCTTTGGTAACCTTGGTGTTAAGCTTGATCTCAACCTTATTGTGATTAAGCTCATTTAAGAAATAGCGGGTGGTCTCAAAAAACTCCTCCTTACCAGGAATCACTTTAGCATAGTTAAACTGACCACCTAAAATATCTTTTTCTTCAAATAAAGTGACTTTATGACCACGTTTTGCAGCAACAGTTGCCGCTGACATACCAGCGACACCACCACCGACTATTGCAATATTTTTTGGCTTTTTGGTAGGCTCATATACCAGTTCAGTCTCATAACAAGCTTGTGGGTTTACTAGGCAGGTTGAACGCTTGTTTTCAAAAGTATGATCGAGACAGGCTTGGTTACACGCAATACAGGTGTTAATAAGATTTGTTTGACCATTGCGCGCTTTATTAACCCAAGCTGGATCTGCTAAAAATGGACGTGCCATTTGAATCAAATCAGCCTTGCCAGAAGCCAATACCTGCTCAGCAGTCTCAGGCATATTAATGCGGTTGGCTGCCATTACTGGAATTGACACGTGCTTTTTGACCTCAGCGGTATAATCAGCAAAAGCTGCACGTGGTACACTAGTCACAATAGTTGGTACACGTGCTTCGTGCCAGCCAATACCAGTATTAATAATGCTAACACCTGCCTCTTCTAATGCCTTAGCTACCGTAATCACTTCATCCATGACGTTACCATCTTGCACTAGATCAATTACCGACAGGCGGAATAAGATAATAAAGTCGCTACCGACAGCTTGACGGATAGCCTGTACTACCTCGATGGCAAACTTCATGCGCCCATGAATATCACCACCATATTCGTCCTTGCGCTGGTTGACATGACGTGACATAAACTGATTGAGCAAATAGCCTTCTGAGCCCATCACCTCAACACCATCATAGCCAGCTTGCTTGGCCAAGCTCGCTGCACGCGCATAATCTTCAATGGTACGCTTAATATTTCTGATACTCATTTGGCGAGGTTTGAAGGGTGAGATGGGGGATTTAATCGGGCTAGCCGATACCACAAATGGATGATAGCCATAGCGACCACTATGCAAGATTTGCATGATAATTTTGCTATCATAACGATGTGCAGCACGAGTGACACGTTGATGGTTGATAACGTCTGCCTTGGTATTCATCGTGCCACCAGCAGGTAATAGCCAACCTTCACGGTTTGGTGAGATACCACCTGTAATCATCATAGCAACCCCACCTTTTGCACGCTCTGCAAAATAGGCGGCCAATTTGCCATAATTATAAAAGCGGTCTTCAAGTCCAGTGTGCATTGACCCCATTACTATCCTATTTTTTAAGCTGGTATGACCTAAATCTAATGGCTCAAAAATATGGGGGTAGCTGATACTGGTAGTTGTCAGTTGATTGTCTGATTTATCTAACGGCTGGCTACTTTGTGGCTGGCTGTTTTTTATCTGATCAGCGTTTTTTTCCTGACACTCTTTCGAGTTTAGGTTAAAGGTAGCGGCGACTGCCATAAAAGATATCCTTATATAAATATAGATGAAAAAAAGATCAAAATAGAAAGCAAAAGATATAAAAACGAAAAAACATATCCAATTTAGATAAGCAACGTTACCATAATTTAGAGGCTGTATTATATATTTTGTGCTGCTGTATCACTTATTGAATGGATTATTGAACCGTTTATTGCTATGACTACACAGTGATGATCTTGACTTATATCCTTACCATAATAGCATTTTTAAAAAAAGGTAGTTGACCCTAGGATTTAAGTTAACATATACTCACTAACCATAGTTATAAGTTACTCATTTTGGCTCAAAACCTTAATTGACCTAGTTAAGTTAAACAATTAAATCAGGGTCTATTGAATATTTGTCTTCCTAGAAAAAATTAGCCTCTTTTTACACGAAAATGATATTATCTGCGTTATTTTCCCAGTCTGACTGCGATTTATCTTATTTTTATCACCATTTTCAAAATGAAGACACGCCCTAATATGCTTATCATAATCCTATTATGCTAATGCATGCAAAGAATATGCAATGACCGCTTAGACATTAACTTAAACCAGAGTAGAAGCTATATAGAATTGATGCATAAACTGCAATCTGGTTGATAATTTAACTGCTATCTCTCTCACTTTTGATAAAGGACTATCATATGACCGACTATAATAGCGGCTTGGACAAAACCGAAGCCAACCATCAGCCACTAACGCCTATTCAATTTATCGCACGTGCTGCTTTTGTTTATCCCAACAAAACATCTATCATTTATGATAACTTACAGCACACCCCCATTACCTACACTTGGTCACAGACTTATGCCCGCTGTCGTCAACTGGCACATGGCCTACGCAAGCTTGGTATTGCCAAAGATGATACGGTTGCTATCATGGCTCCCAATACCCCAGCTATGGTCGAAGCCGCCTTTGGCATACCCATGTCACAAGGCGTGCTCTGTACACTAAATACACGACTCGATATCAATGCCATCACCTTTTGTTTGCAACACTCAGAAGCTAAAGTACTGATTATGGACAGTGAATTTGCACATCATGTGGACTTGATTCAAGAAGCCTTCCCAAAACTAATCATCATCCATTCAACAGATATGGCGCTGGCCAACGTACCTGCCTTTGGCAAAATGAGCTATGAGGAGTTAGTAGAGCTTGGTCAATTTGACAGCACCGAAGATGAGCAAGCTTTTGACCGTACAGTTTATCCTGATGATGAGTGGGAGGCTATCTCTTTAAACTATACTTCAGGTACTACTGGACGACCCAAAGGCGTGGTTTATCACCACCGCGGAGCTGCTTTAAATGCCATTGCAAATATTTTAGATTGGGATATGCCTAAACATAATACCTACCTATGGACCTTACCTTTATTTCACTGTAATGGTTGGTGTTTTCCTTGGACTATCGCTGAACGTGCTGGTATCAATGTCTGCCTACGTCAAATTGATGCTGATTTAATCTTAAAGCTGATTGCCAAATATCAAATTACCCATTACTGTGCAGCACCTATCGTACACAATATGATTGCGGCTGGTGATGAACAGCTAAAGCAAGCCATTGACCATAGTGTTAAAGCCTTTGTTGCTGGTGCGCCACCATCTGAAGCAATGCTAGAAAAAATGGAGGCAATGAACTTTAACATCACCCATGTTTATGGATTGACCGAAGTCTATGGCCCTGTAACCATTTGTGCTGAGCATGACGAATGGCAACAACTGTCGGTCTCTGAGCGTGCCAGTAAAAAGTCGCGTCAAGGTGTAGTATCGCACCTTATGACTGGTTTTGAAGTATTTAAGACTGGTACCACTGAGCCAGTTGCTGCTGATGGTGAGGAGATGGGCGAACTGGCACTAAAAGGCAATATGGTGATGAAGGGGTATTTAAAAAGCCCAAAGGTGACACAGGATGCCTTCGCTGGTGGCTGGTTCCGTACTGGTGACTTGGGAGTTAAATATCCAGACGGCTATATTAAAGTCATGGATAGATTAAAAGACATTATCATCTCAGGAGGTGAAAACATCTCAAGTATTGAGATTGAAAATGTCTTATATCGTATGCCTGAAGTCGCAAGCTGTGGTGTAGTCGCAGCTTCCAATGAAAAGTGGGGTGAGGTACCAGTCGCCTTTATTGAAATTGCTGATGGCGCTACCTTAACTCGTGATCAAGTCATAGATCATTGCCGTCAACACTTAGCTAGATTTAAGGTACCAAAGCACATTATCTTTGCTGAACTACCCAAGACCAGTACAGGTAAAATTCAAAAGTTTGAGTTACGTCATGCAGCTCAATCTATGGCGATAGAAGAACCAAAAGTTAAGCCTTAATATCTTAAATCTACTACAAACTCAAACGACTAAAGTAAAGTTAAGGTAAACGTAAAAACATCACCATAAAAAAAGCCAACTTACTCAATAAGTTGGCTTTTTAGTTTTTGGTTTTTAAGACTACCTAGGCCGTATCTTCAATAAGATTATGAAGCCAAAAATGAGATAGACTTTTGCCAAACCAGGATAAATTTGCAGATAATATCAATGCAAGGCTGTTATTTTGCTGGCTGCACTTTATCTAATACTGCTTTAAAGCGATTTACTGCGCCATCAATATCTGTCAGCTTATCCAAACCAAACAGACCTAAGCGGAAAGTTTTAAAGCTATCTGGCTCACCCACTTGTAGGGGTACACCAGAAGCAATTTGCATGCCGTGCTCAGCAAAAGCACTGCCTTTGTGCATACCCTCATCTTCGGTATAGCAGACCACCACACCTGGGGCTTGATAACCTTCAGCGGCAACACTTTGAATACCACGATCTTCTAACAAGTCACGGATTCGGTTGCCCAGCTCCCACTGTGCTGCTTTTAATTCATCAAAGCCAATACCTTTGGCTTCAAGCATCACATCACGGAACATACGTAAGCTGTCGGTTGGCATGGTCGCATGATAGGCATGACCACCATTTTCATAAGCACGCATGATGGTTAACCACTGTTTGAGATCTAAGCTAAAGCTATCTGATTCGGTGGCTTCAACTTGCGCCACGGCCGCCTCACTTAGCATGACCAGACCGGCACAAGGGGTGCTGCTCCAGCCTTTTTGTGGTGCAGACACCAACACATCAATGCCAAGCTGCTTCATATCAAGCCAGATACAACCTGACGCGATGCAGTCAATAACCAACAGACCGCCAATGCTATGCACCGCATCTGCCAGCTGTTTGATGTAGTCATCGGCTAAGATCATACCTGAAGCGGTTTCAACGTGTGGTGCAAATACGATTGCTGGCTTTTGCTCTTTAATGACAGCCACAGCGTCTTCAATAGCAACTGGTGCAAACGGCTTTGGCTGACCGTCTTCAGCCTCATCCTCTACTTGATGTGCTTTTAACGCACCAACGCTTTTGGCAATTTTGCCTTTTTCTAAAATCTGGGTCCAGCGATAGCTAAACCATCCGTTACGAATAACCAAACAGTCCTTGTCAGTGGCCAGTTGACGAGCAATAGCTTCCATTGCATAAGTTCCTGAGCCGGGCACAATGGCCACCGCATCGGCGGCATATACTTGTTTTAAATTGCTCGATAAGTCATTCATCACTTGTTGAAAGACCTTTGACATATGGTTTAGGGCACGGTCAGTATAAACAACGGAATACTCTAATAAGCCATCTGGATCGACATCTGAACGTAATGCTGGCATACCTACTCCTTAGTGTATGTGATATTAATATCTTGTGGGCACAACATAAAATTTAGTTAAAGCTAATTTTATTTAAAGCCAATTAAGTATAGCGTTAACCGAGTACAGAATACAATCATATCCCCTGACAAAAAAAACGACAACAAAAAAAACAGCCGTAAGCAAATGCTCAGGCTGTTTTATTATCATGTTTTACCAGTGATTTTCAAAATATGAATACTTTACTGCTAACCATCGGTCAAGCCAATAGCTTTAATCATCCATTTTTTGTTGGATGTAGTTTTCAATACCGATATCTTTAATTAAGTCCTGCTGTGTATCTAACCAGTCTAAGTAATCTTCATTACCATCTTTTAGACCTGTTAAAATTTCACGTGACACATAATCACGCTTTTGTTCACATAAGGTAATGGCTTCTGCAATAATTTGATATTTTTGCTGTTCTAAGCGCTCATCACACTCAAGAATTTCTGCCACATCTTCACCGATAAGTAACTTACCATAATCTTGTAAATTTGGTAAACCTTCTAACAGTAAAATACGCTCAATCAACTCATCTGCCCACTTCATCTCTTTAATGGACTGTTTATAAAAAACTTCATTGAGCTCTTGAATATCCCAGTTTTTGGCAATACGCGCATGCAAAAAGTACTGGTTAATCGCCACTAGGGTTTGACCCAATACTTTATTTAACGCACGAATGACTTCTTTATCACCCTGCATAATTTTCTCCTACTTAAATAGAGACCGCGTCAACAGCCCTATTGATTTCGTTAATATCTTACTGACTTTATAAATACTTAATGAGGCGATTTACGCTTTATTAAGCATCACTGTCATCGGATACTTCACCAATTTGGCTTTGTAGGTAGTTTGGCAAACCAACCATATCAATCAAGCGTAGCTGTTTTTCAAGCCAGTGTGCATGATCAACTTCTGTATCTTCTAGCTGTGCTACCAAGATATCGCGGGTTACATAGTCACGCTCTTCTTCACACAAAGCAATAGCATCTTTTAAATGCTTTTGAACTTTGTATTCAAGCTCTAAATCGAGTTGTAGCATTTCTGGTACTGTACTACCAATACTGATTGGATCTACTGTCATATCTGGCTTACCACCAATCATTAGCAGACGGCGGATAATTTGTTGTGCATGCATGGTTTCATCATGCATTTCGTGATGGATACGGTCATATAATTTACCGTAGTTCCACTCACCATACATCTCTGAATGGATAAAGTATTGGTCACGTGCACCAAGCTCGCCACCTAATAAGAAGTTTAAACAATCAATTACTTTTTGACTACCTTGCATGATATACACCTTAATCTAGTTAATAGTATGAATACGCTTTATATCATTTATTCCATACTCAGTTATTAGTTATAAGTACGGTAAAATATAAGCGTTTGACTTAAAAATAGGCGTGGGCTAGGGATTGAGCTCACCATTCAATAACACTAGTTTACTGCTTTATAAAAGAATATATAGCATAAAACAGCAATTTATTACGTACATAATAGCAAACTATCTTTGCTTATTCAGTTTCTTTTAGAACTGCGAATGAGGAGACTATCAGGAATGAGAAACAAACTTATTTGGTTGTATAATAAAATCAATAAGGGCAAAGCCTACATATTGAATAGACTTCACCGTTCCGAAAAACTTACCTAAATCCACTCACGTAGTTTTAGCGTTTTCTTCCTGCTTCATAGACGTTTGCCATTATGATTGCACGTAGGTATTACATCGTCTCCACAGGCTAATACGGTGGAACTCACCGCTTTTTTAACTCATTAGTGATGGGTTAAAACTTTGTCTGCATGATGCAGTATATTGATACTGGCATTGATATCCCTGTCATGAGCTTGCTGACAAGATGGACACTGCCACTGCCTAACTGATAGAGGCAACTCAGCCTTATCTAGCAAGTGACCGCAATTAGAGCATGTTTTAGAGGATGGATACCATCTATCTAACTCTTTGACGGTTTTACCGTATTGATTAGCCTTATAAACAAGCTGACGCTTAAACTCATAAAAACCTAAATCGCCAATAGCACGACTTAGCTTGCGATTTTGCATCATGCCTTTTGTGTTTAGGTTCTCAATCGCAATAACATCATACTCACTCACTAAACCAGTAGTAAGTTTATGTAGTGCGTCTTTGCGGATATTGCTGATTTGCAGGTGTAATCGTGATAGCTTGGCTTTCGCTTTAGCACGATTATTACTGCCTTTTTGTTTACGACTTAATTGGCGACTAAGCCTTTTAAGTTTTTTGATTTTTGTTTTAAGTGGCTTAGGTGCTTTGACTGTAATACCGTCTGACAAGCTAATTAAGTTGGTAATGCCTAAGTCTATCCCTGTCTGTTTACCTGTCTTTTTGGTAGCTGTCGTAATTTTTGCTATTTCAACAGCAATGGATACAAACCACCTACTACCTTTGCTAAAGACTTTTGCTGAGAGTATCTTGCCGTCAAAGCGCAGAGCTTCACGCATACGAACCTAACCTAAGTTAGGTATACGGATGTATTTATCTTTAACGCTAAACTGGTCGTTAGTAAGGCTGAATCTATCGTTAACGCCTTTTTTCCGATACTGAGGGTATCTGGCTTCACCTTTAAAGAAACGTTTATAGACATCACCTAGCTGCATAATAGCAAGCTGTGGGGCGCATTTTGTCACCTCAAGCATGAATAATGGCGTTTAATTGCTTGCGTAGCTTGCCTTGACTAGGTTTTAGTAGTTTGCTGTCATCAACGTCAATACCAATGATACGACAAGCATCACGATAGGCTTTATCTTGAGTATATTGTTTTTGCCACTGGGCTAACGCCCAGTTATAGGCAAGACGAGCAATACCGCAAGCCTTGGCGAAATAAGTGGCTTGCTTGTTGTTTGGATTAAGCTCAATAACCTGCCCTCGTATCATTCTAAACTCGCCTTAACTGCTTCAATGAGTTTTTTGTTCTTCTTGCTACGTGAGCCATAAAGCCTTGCCGAAAATACGGTTATAATCTCAAGTACATCTTGCGCCAATTCTTCTTCAAACGATAAGTTCTCACCTTGATTGATAATAACGACTTCAACCTGACGAGCTTCACATAAAGCAAATACAAGCTCCGCACCAAAGCGCAGTAACCTGTCTTTATGAGTTAGCACCAGCCTATCTATTTTGTTATCTAAGATATCATCAAGTAAGCGCTTTAGCCCTTTTTTATGGTAATTCATGCCACTGCCTAAGTCGCTTATAACCTCGAATGACCAGCCTTGAGCAGAGCAATACAGCTCAAGCATTTCAATTTGACGTTGTAAGTCTAATTTTTGCTCATGACTTGAAACACGTGCATAAGCAATGGTTTTGCGTTGTTGCTCCGCTTTGTTACGAATCAGGTTTGGATTTATTTTAGATAAGTCGTATCTGCGATGACCTTTTGGAGTTCTTTGAGCGACAAGCATTCCCGCCTCATCCCATCTTCGCAGGGTTGAAACAGAAACGCCTAATTGGTTAGCTGCTTGTTTTATGCTTAATAATTCATAGTGAGTGATTGTAAATAGATTTAGATAGGTTTGTCGTTACTGTTTGCAACCCTTACTTACTTGTTTAAACTTAGTTATGTTGTTTAGGCTTAGTGATTAGTATAACGCTTGGATTATTATTTGTTGGTTGCTATTTGTTATTTTTTAGCCCATTTAAATGTTGTTACACGAATTGAAGACACGCCCTAGCGGGCATATCACAATTAAGAACAAAGCAAATTCAACTTATACGGCATAAGCCAGCTTATCAACCAAAGAGGCATTAATTGAATGGTGTTCTTCTAGATAATCATTGACCATAGGCTCACAGCAGCCACAGCAGGTGGCAACATCTAACGCTGCTTGCAATCCTTCCATGGAATCCACGCCTGAAGCGATGGCCGCTTTAATTTGGCGGTCTTTAACGTCATTGCAGATACAAATAACCATGTCATGCTCCTTGTCAACTTATGCCTTTTGCTGTTTATCGCTATAAGCTAATGCCATTTTTTATAGGCGTAAGTTTTCTCTTATATACATTTTTATCATATAGCTTGAGTGAGTAGCTAGGTGGTATTCATTGGCTTATCGACACATATTTAGCGCTAACGAGTACACATTACACCTAACCATCAAGCACAAAAAATAAGTGCCGTAATGAATACACATAATAACGATAACGGTTCTTATTTACAATATGTTTTTTACTTTTTTACAAAAAGATAAGCTTGTAGCCGCTATTTCATCGTCAAGGGGCCATTTGACTTCCTCCCCTCCCTAAAGGGGATTCCTACATCTAGACGGTCAAGCCCGACCGCAAGGATATTTTCCGCAGCATTGATATCTCTATCATGCCATGTGCCACACTCCGCACAAATCCATCCTCTTATTCCAAGAGATGCTCTACCTTTTGGACTACTATCGCTTATTTTGCGACAGTGCGAACAAGTCTGGGTAGTGTAACTCTCATTTACTATCTCAAACTGACAACCTGCATGCTTGCATTTATATTCCAGTTGTCGCTTAAATTCAAACCATCCTGCATCGTATGTTGATTTAGCTAGTTTGGTTTTTTTGTTGGTAAATGAGCGTGATTTAACATCACCAACCACAATTAAGGCATTGTCTTTGACTAATTGGGTGGTGAATTTGTGTATTGCATCTAGTCTTGAATTTTTTATTTTGGCGTGAATCGCTTTGACTCGCTTTTTATTGTTTGCTCGTTGAGCGATTGCAAGTGTATCCGCCCATTTTTGAGTTTGTTTGATTGTCAGTTTATCACCATTTGAGGTGGTGGCTGACTCTGTTAAGCCTAAATCAATACCGACACTCCCATTGCCTCTTGTTTGTTTAGGGTAGTCTTTAACAGTGATACAGGCATACCAACGGTTACGACTGTCTTGTACTATTTCTAGGGTGTTTAGGTTATACAATGCCAGATTATAGCTATCCCATAGGTCAATAACTAACTTTTGACCCTTGGCTAATGTTTTGATCCTTAACTAATGATAGCTGTATGATTGATTTAAGTGCCTTTTTGCCTGTTTGGTGTGTGGCAATATGCTTGATGGCTGATTTTTTAAAGGGTATCCAGCCTAAAGATTTATGTTTAGCATCGGGTCGGTTGGTTCGCCAGTTAAGTTTGGCTTTTTTAAATTGCTTACGAGATTTGGCATGAGTCTCGTTAATGGCTTGCAAAGATTGGCTGTGCAAGCCTAAATACTCACCACTTCCTTTGGTATATTCGTTTAGGTCGTAGGCTGAAAAGAATCTACCTGTCTTTCGTAGATGCTTGTAACTTACGTCATTAACATAGTTCCACGCGTCATTAACATGGTTCCACGCATAGTGAACACTGCCAGCTATTTTGTTTAGCTGGTTTGCGTGTTTGTCTTTGATGCGCAGCTTGAGTGTTTTCATATACTTAGTATGCCAAGGTTAATATTGATATACTACCCTTTAACCGCTTTTTACGACAGTTTGTGTCGCCTTATATCCACCCCCTGAAGTGGGTGGTTTTACGGCGACTGGTGATAAATAATACATCCAGCTTTTAAGACAGACAGAGCTAAGCTAAGGCATAAGATGAGCTAAAGTTGAAATGAGCTAGGGCGTGTCTTCATGTTAAAAATGGTGACAAAAATAAGATAAATCGCAATCAGATTAGGAAAATAACTGGTTAATATCATGATATTAACCAGTTATTTGAGACGTATGACAAGATTTAGCTATTTCTAGCCCATTTAAATGTCATTGCATGAATTGAAGACTTGCCCCAGTCAGCGACTACTTATTATTTACTTGTACTGATTACTTACCTGCTTTTAAGTCCATCCGAACCTGTTTTACTAAGTAATCAACAATCTGTGGTACTCGCTCTGGCTCAGCTTGTACAACATAACGACCATGCACAACCACTGCTGGCACACCTGTCAATTGATAGCGCATAGCGCCAGATTTTGAACGTGCTACCTTAGTACTAACCGCAAATGAGTTATATAGCTCATCAAACTTCTTTTGATCTAAGCCTTGTGCAGCATACCACTTGGACAATGACTTTTGATCAAATAAGCGCTTATTGTCTTTGTGCACCGCATCAAATAACTTATTATGAGTTTGTGCTTGATAGCCCATCAACTGAGCTGCATAAAAACCACGTGCATTCACCTCCCAAGTTGGGTTAAGCGCTGCGGGCGATTCTAAGAAAATCACGTCATCTGCTTTGGTTTGTGCCCACTTTTGCATATAAGGATTTAATGCATAACAATGGGGACAGCCATACCAAAAGAACTCACGTACGATAATCTTATCACCACTAATGGTTTCTGGATTATCCAATACCCTATAATCTTTGCCCGCCACATAATCTGCTGCTGTCGCAGGCAAGGAGGCCAAACCAACGGCTGCTACTAATGAGGCTAGAGCAAAACCTCGTTGAGAATAAAACGTCATCGTAATTCCTTAAGAATATTTAGGATATAATTGCATCACTTGGAGTTTTAAAACGTGCTAACTAAATGCTAGTAATAATATTAGCTTATTATCTATAACATATTGCCACTATTTAAATACATCTATGATAACGCATTTACCCTAGCTCTGTGAACCATTAGCCTTGCTAAAACCTTAATAGATGGTTAAATATGCGTTATTTGGATTGCTACAAACAATTCAGTCAAACAACGCACCATAGACAACACTGGCATGGTAAGATATCCGACATAATACAAGATACAACCTGCTAAAATGTTAGCCATTGCTACTGCTAGCTACTGATAAAAAAAACAGCAGGTTACCAATTTCAGACAAGTCACAATAAATACGGTCAATATTTAAATACAGTCAATATCTAAATGCTATCAACCTTAAAATACTGTCAATCTTATAGCTAAACTAGGATTTCTTATGACACAAAGTACTCAACCTTCTAACAGCCAGTCTCACAGCAACCACACTGAGCACTCTGTGCTAGGCAACCATGTTAACGTTGACATGAGTGAAGTGGGCAAGTTTACCCAGTTGGCCAGTCAGTGGTGGGATAAGCAAGGCCCATTTGCTACCTTGCACGAAATCAACCCTCTACGCCTCAACTGGATTGAAAAAAACGTAAACCGCCATACTGGTAGTGGCTTAACTGGAAAAACCGTATTGGATGTCGGTTGTGGTGGTGGTATCTTAACCGAGTCTATGGCTCGCCGTGGCGCTGATGCCACTGGCGTTGATCTTGGTATTGAGAACCTACAAGCTGCCAGTGTTCATGCTGAACAAAGCGGTCTGACAGACTCTCTACGCTACAAGCATATCCCAATTGAAGATCTTGCAGCTCAACAACCAGCAAGCTTCGATGTGATCACCTGTATGGAAATGCTCGAGCATGTACCAGATCCAACCCAAATTGTACAAGCCTGCTATGAGCTGCTTAAACCAGGCGGGGTTTGCATTTTGTCAACCATTAACCGCAATCCTAAATCCTATCTTTTTGCTATTATTGGTGCTGAATATATTTTGCGCCTATTAGACAAAGGTACTCATGATTATGCCAAATTTATCACTCCAGCAGAGCTGGATAAAATGGCAATTAATGCAGGGTTTAACCGATTAGATCTTATTGGTTTACACTACAACCCTATCACGAAGCGCTACTGGCTTGCTCAAAACGTTGATGTTAACTATATGATGGCCGTTGTCAAACCAACGCAGCAATTTTAATTCCTAGATTAATACATGAAGTGGAATAATAAAAACTTATAACTATTAACCAAACCACAACATTAAAGTAGATAACCATTAAAAAAAGTAGAAAACTATGTCAACCCAATATGTCAAAGCCGTCTTATTTGATTTAGACGGTACGCTAATAGATACCGCTGCTGACTTTATTCGTATTATTAGACGTATGTCAGAACAAAACAACTGGCAGACTCCACCAAATGAGGCCATCCGCGAACAAGTATCAGCTGGGGCATCAGCTATGGTAGGTCTCATGCTCAAATACAATAATCAGCCCTTGTCAGAAGACTTGATTCAGCAATATCGCCAACAGTTTTTGGCTGAGTATGAGGCAGATATTTGTGTCGATAGCACCCTGTTTGATGGTCTAGAACCATTATTACGCCATTACGAAGAAAATGACATACCTTGGGGTATTGTCACTAATAAACCGCGCCACTTGTCTTTCAAGCTACTCGATAAGCTTAGCTTAAATGAGCGTTGTAGCGTATTGGTCTGCCCAGATGATGTCAGTACCACCAAACCTGATCCAGAGCCACTGTATCTGGCATTAGAGAAGTTGGAATTACCGCGTGGTATTGCCAATAGTGTTATTTATGTTGGTGACCACATTCGTGATGTCCAAGCTGGTGCGGCAGCTGGCATGACAACCATATTAGCCAGCTACGGTTATATTCCGCCTGAAGATCAGCAAAATCTGGACACTTGGGGTGCGGACTATGTTGTCGATACTCCACAACAGTTGGTTAAGTTACTAAAATCTAAGCGATTTGACTATCTTTAACCGTATAGTCTTTAACTGTATAACACTTTATTCACACCAAACCTATTAACGTTAAACTGTTTTAAATTACTTGAATAAGCAGCCTAAATTATGACCCAACCTATACTCACTCATGATGACATTCGTAACTTTTCTCCCACATCAGGATGTCTAGAGAATAAAACTATTCTGGTCACTGGTGCTGGTGATGGCATTGGCCGTGTGGCCGCTTTGACTTATGCTAGCTATGGTGCAACCGTCTTACTGCTGGGCAAAACTCAAAGCAAGCTCGAAGCCGTCTATGACGAGATTGAAAGCGCAGGTGGCAAACAACCTGCCATCATGCCCATGAATTTAGAAACCGCAAGTTATAGCGATATGCAACAACTGGCCAAATTAATTGAAACTGAAATTGGCGATCTACATGGTGTATTACATAATGCCAGCGTTTTAGGTGCGCTGACCCCGCTTGAGATGTATGACATTATTACCTTTGAGCAGGTCATACGGGTCAACACCACTGCCACCTTTATGTTAACTCAAGTACTAATGCCCTTGCTTAAAGCAGTTGACAATGGCTCTTTTGTGTTTACCAGTAGTAGTGTTGGCACCCATCCTCGAGCCTTTTGGGGTGCTTATGCCTTATCAAAGCAAGCTGTCGAAGGTATGAGTGATATCTTTACTCAAGAGACGCAAAACACTACCAATCTTCGCTTTAACTGCATCAATCCTGGTGCAACTCGTACTAATATGCGAGCACACGCCTACCCTGGCGAAGATCCTATGTCGCTCAAAACACCTGAGGACATCATGCCAGGCTATGTGTGTTTAATGAGTGATGCCAGCATTGGTGTGCGTGGTCAAGTCATTGCGCTACAACCCAAATAAATATACGATAGCTCATGGCCTTCTGCTTTAATTGTTTAATATGCTCATTAACGGGCTGTATAGAATTTATTTGTGGAACTGACAGTAACATTTATCAATTATCAATGCTAGACAGCCCTAGTCCAAGGAGGTTTTTATGGCCGGAGGCTGGGCGCCTGATGGAGCCGAACTTGAACAAATAGAAGCCACAATCAACGATGCCTTAGAGCGAGCCAGACGTGCATTGCCAACAGGCGAAAGCTTGAGGTATTGTGATGAGTGTGGCGAGCCTATTCCTGAAGCACGTCGACAAGCGCTACCTGGTGTACAGCACTGTGTTAGTTGCCAAAGCCAACTTGAGGCAACGACCAACAGTCAAGAGCTATACAATCGTCGAGGCAGCAAAGATAGCCAGTTGCGCTAGATAGCGGTCACCCGTTTAACATCTGAGTAACCACAAGCTGTTTAATGAGAAATGAGCTCGCCAAACATTTGGTTCAGTTTTACTGCAAGCCTATGCTATGGACTGAAGCTTATGGCTTGCTTATAGCTGACTGCTAATAACTAACGGTGTAGCGACTGATACACTCAGGAGGTACATCGAAAAACAAGAGCGCCTGATTAGAGCGCTAGTGCTGATATCTCCACCTAAAATCCAAGATTATAGATTATAGGTGGAAAGTAAAAAACTAATACCAAATCTGAAAATTAAGATATCGAGGAAAACGAGTGCAAACACTACAAGTAGTAAGTTTAGCGAGTTTGACAAAGATAGGTTGTTTTTCAGAAAAGGTATTAGGTGGAAAGTCACCTACAATAAGTTAAATCCAACCATTAAGCATCTTCTTCATCTGGTACAAATACATAACCCACACCCCAAACGGTCTGAATATAACGAGCTTGTGATGGATTGTCTTCAATTAAACGACGTAAGCGTGACACCTGCACGTCAATTGAGCGTTCCATAGCCCCCCACTCACGACCACGAGCCAAATTCATCAGCTTATCTCGTGTTAATGGCTCACGTGGATGTTGCACCAAGGCTTTTAATACCGAAAACTCGCCTGTGGTTAGGGTAACCAAGTTGCCATCCCTTTTTAGAGTACGTGTCGATAAGTCTAATGTCCAAGGACCAAACTCTACCACTTCAATTTGCTGTGAGGGTGCTCCAGGTAACTCACGGCTATGACGGCGTAATACTGCTTTGATACGAGCTAACAATTCCTTTGGATTAAAAGGTTTGGGCAAATAATCATCAGCACCAGCCTCAAGCCCTGCGATTCTATCGCTATCTGAGCCTTTGGCAGTCAACATGATAATAGGAATATCACTATTTTCTTCACGCAACCGCTTACAAATGCTAATGCCATCCTCACCAGGTAGCATTAAGTCTAATACAACCAGTGAAAATAGCTCACGCTGCATAAGCTTATCCATTTGACTGCCATCATGGGCAGTGCGCACCACAAAGCCATCATCTTCCAAAAAACGTTGCAACAAAGAGCGCAGACGGGCATCATCATCGACAACTAAGATGCGGTGGGTTAAAGTATCTGTATTATTCGTTTTGTTCTCTGGCATCATAATTTCCTTTTATTTGTTTTTCTTTTAGGATTTTAGTTTGAATTTTAGTACTATCTTATAGGTTGCAATAAAACTTAGAGTTTGCAATAGCAATAAGTATCTTGCACTTACTCATTAGTGTATAAGATTATGCAACAAATTACACACCTGTTAGATAGTAATGCTGTATGCATTTGTTAAAAAAACATCTAACTTACACAGAAACAAACATAAATAAGCAAAAACATTCTTATTGTGTCAGCTTTTGCTATAATGTAAACCACACTTACTTATAACTCGATACGGATATGACCCAAACCGATACCAACACGACAAATACACTCGCCAGCCAGAGCGCAAATACGTTGCCGGCTGAAGTCACTGCTAACATCCATAACAAGCTTGCAAAGCAACTGGGCATTAAGCCTGCGCAAGTCAATGCGTTTGTTAAACTTTATGATGAAGGTGCAACCATACCCTTTATTGCCCGTTATCGTAAAGAAAAAACGCAAGGCTTAGATGACAGTCAGCTACGTGCTTTGGAAAAAGGATTAAGTTATGAGCGTGATATGGCATCACGTCGCGCAAAAATCTTGGAATTATTGGCCAATCAAGGCAATTTAACTGAAGCCTTGCAAGCGCGTATTGAGCAAGCCAGCTCTAAGCTTGAGCTAGAAGATATTTATCTCCCCTACCGTCCGCGTCGCCGTTCTTTGGCTGCCAAAGCACGCGCTGCTGGTCTCGATAAAATTGCTGAACAAATTTTAACCCAAGATATTGCCCCACTTGACGCACTACAAAACTACCGTCTGCCCAAAGAAGTTACAGATGATACGGGTGCCGAAATTGAAGTGGACTTTGCTGACAGCGACAAACAACTTGCTGGTATAGAGGCGATTATTATTGATGATTGGACACAGCAATTAGAGCTATTAGATGAGTTGCGCAATGGTTTTGTTAAAACTGCCACCATCAATTCAAGCTTAACCAATGAGGAAAAGCGTGAAGTAGGTGAAAAATTTGCCGATTACTTTGAACACAGCGAAAGCTTAGCTCGCCTACCTAACCATCGCCTACTAGCTATGCTGCGTGGTCGTCAAGAAAACGTCCTAACACTTAAAGTTGACGGTGAAGATGCCCCTTTTATCGAAAAGATTATCAGCAACCTAGAGTTAGATGCCAAACAACCAATAGCCCGCCGTGAGTTTTTGGTAGCAGCTGCCAATAGCTTATGGAAAGACAAATGGCGCCCACATTTAGAACATCGTTTATTAACCGAAAAGCGCCTAGCTGCTGAAGCTGATGCAATTGAAGTCTTTGCAAATAACTTGCAGCACTTATTAATGGCTGCGCCTGCTGGTCGCAAAGTTATCCTTGGTGTCGATCCAGGCATTCGTCATGGTGTGAAAATGGCGGTTATCGATGCTCAAGGTCAAGTTATCCATGATGCTGATGGTCAACCAGCCACTGCCACAGTTTACCCTTTTGCTCCAGACAACAAAATGGACGAAGCAAAAGCTACTATTGGCGAGCTACTAAAAACCTATCAAGTTGATCTTGTTGCCATTGGCAATGGGACAGCCAGTCGTGAAACAGACGCCATGATTAAAGAGCTGTTTGATGCTGATAAAGACATCAGCGCTAAAGCGGTAGTGGTCAATGAGTCTGGTGCATCAGTTTACTCTGCCAGTGAACTTGCCAGCGATGAACTTGGTGATTTAGATGTGTCCATTCGTGGCGCTGTGTCTATCGCTCGTCGCCTGCAAGATCCCCTTTCTGAACTGGTGAAAGTTGAGCCCAAAGCGATTGGCGTTGGGCAGTATCAACACGATGTGAACCAAACTCAACTGTCCGATAGCCTAGACAAAGTCACTCAAGACTGTGTAAACGCAGTTGGTGTTGATGTAAACACTGCAAGTCCCGCAATCTTGGCGCACATCGCTGGCCTTAATCGCAACGTAGCACAGCAAATTGTCAACTACCGCAAAGAACACGGTGCTTTTACTAATCGTGAAGAATTAAAAAATGTACCAAGACTTGGTGTAAAAACTTTTGAGCAGGCTGCTGGCTTCTTGCGTATCCGTGATGGTGAAGAGCCTCTAGATGCCACAGGCGTACACCCTGAAAGCTATGCCTTAGTCAAAGAGATGCTAGAAAAGTCTGGCAAAAAGATTACAGAAGTTTTAGGCAATGATAGTGTTATCAATACCTTAACTACTGAAGGTATTACAGCGGCCAATGATGACAATATTAGCATCGCTGCCATTAAACAAGAGCTTGCTAAGCCAGCTCATGACCCACGTCCTGAATTTAAAACCGCTCAATTTAGAGAAGACGTCAATAGTGTCAGTGACCTTGAAGTAGGTATGCAACTTGAAGGTGTGGTGACCAATGTCACCGGTTTTGGCTGTTTTGTAGATGTTGGCGTTCACCAAGATGGCTTGGTACACATCTCTGAGTTGGCCAATAGCTTTGTTGCCGACCCAATGAATCTGGTAAAACCAGGTGATATCGTCAGTGTTCGCGTTATCTCTATTGATGAAAAACGTGGTCGTATTGGTTTTAGTATGAAGTCTAATCAAGCTGTAAGTAGCAAACGTCCGCCTGCATCTATGCCAGCTAATAAGGCAGTGGCAAATAAGCCACCACAACGTAAATCCAATCGTACTAAGTCTAGTGGCGCAACTAAAACAAGTACGCGCAGTGATAACACTAAAAAAACAGGCAAATCAAAGTCCAACAAGCCAAAAGTAGATAACAACAAAATTGGCACATTAGGCGCTTTATTAAAGCAAGCAGGTCTAAAGTAGTATCTTTAGCATATCTCTTTAATATTAAAAGAACATAAGAGAGCGCCCTAGGGCGCTCTTTTTTTTAATAGATCTGGCTATTTCATATTTCAGCCCTAAACAAAACAACCATAACAGTTGTCACTTGCTAAATATAACCATATTGTATTGTTGTTTTATTTTAAAACGTGACATAGCTTGATGCTTGAGCAAGTGAGAATGTGCTACACTAATTGCATCTAGCTCTGATTGGTATAATCATGCATTACAACCAATAAACCAATTCTTTTACAACAAACGAAACTCACCTCTATTATACTAATATTAAATTCATACCATCTCATTCATATAACAGGTTAAGATAACAAGGCGATATTATGAGTAACCCCTATTCTGATTTTAAAACCCAACTACAAGGCTCGATGGTTGCCTTAGTCACTCCCATGCAAGCTAATGGTGATGTGGACTATCCACGCCTAGCTGAACTGATTGACTGGCATATCGACCAAGGTACCGACTGCCTTGTCGCAGTAGGTACCACAGGTGAATCTGCAACCTTGTCTATGCAAGAGCACAGCGATGTTATCCACTACTTTGTAAAGCAGGTTAATGGCCGTATTCCAGTCATCGCAGGCACAGGCGCCAATAATACTCAAGAGGCTATTCACCTAACCACAGAAGCCAAAGCGGCTGGTGCAGACTGTGCGCTATTGGTTGCCCCTTACTACAACAAACCAACACAAGAAGGTCTATATCAACATTACAAAGCTGTTGCTGAAGCTGTCGATATGCCACAAATGCTTTATAATGTACCAGGCCGTACTGTGGTAGATATTGCTCAAGCAACCGTAGAACGCCTAGCTGATATTGATAATATTGTAGCCATCAAAGATGCGACTGGCTCTATTGAACGTGGCAAACAGCTTATTGAAGCGCTTGGTGATCGCATTGTGGTATTATCTGGTGATGACGCCACTGCACTTGAGCTGATGCACCACGGTGCCAAAGGTAATATCTCAGTCACTGCCAATATTATTCCAAAAGCCATGAGTGATATTTTCAACTTCGCCTTGAAGGGCGACTTCGATACCGCTAACGCAATACACAACGACATCGCTCCTTTGCATACCTTGATGTTTGTTGAATCTAGTCCTATTCCAGTAAAATATGCCCTTCATAGAATGGGTAAAATTGATAAAGGCATTCGCCTACCTCTGGTTTGGCTAGACAAAAAATACCACGACCAAGTTGATGCAGGCTTACGTACTGCTGGCTTAATTGACTAAACTCTTTACTCTTTTTGACTGAAAGTTGCTGTTATCAGCACAGGTTATGATAGTGACTCACTCGTTTTAAGCTAGTTACTACCCTAATGCTATATCTTACTCTGGTGCGATATTTTAACTTAGTTCGATATTTTAACTTAGTTCGATATTTTGCTTAGCGCCATATCTTCAGTCAGTGCAACTTAATTTTGTTGCAATACAACCAGCATCAGGTAGTCGCTAGTTCATCAAAGTAGCTACCTCTAGAGCAGGCAACACTGTAACAGGTTTAAAGTGAATTGACTAAAAGTACGTAGTAGACAACATCTAACCTACTGTATTTGCAACGACAAAGGATAATCCATGCACCCGTTTCAACTATCAAAATGCTCACAACCGATCCTACACTCTGTGCCTAAGGCAGGTAGATCGCTATTACGTACTACAATACAAATCACCCTCATCGGTGTCAGCAGTATCACCTTATTATCTGGATGCCAAGCCACTCAAGGCTTTTTTAGTAGCTTTAATAACGGTAGTTTGGCATATCAAGATTCAGAAAAACTAGAGCCACTGCAACTACCTGAAGACCAAGAGACTGCGCCCTTTATTCCGCTATATCCTACCCCACCGGTCGGTGTAAATACGCTAGATCTTGAAAATGAGTCTGGCAAACGTTATAAGTTGCCTGCTCCTTATCGTCAAGTACCAATACAACAACAGCAATAAATAAATGTGTAGCAGTTGTTAACACTGCACTAAGTCCCGTAAGTTGCTTAGTGCAATCAATATTGACATAAATCACAATCAAACAGCTTACCCTGTTACAACTGACACTTAAACCACCCTTTTTAGCTAAATGGATATCTAAACTCATATAGCTTTTTGCATAGGACTTAAATCATGCAACTTCAAAAACATAGTCTTCTTTACAAAGGTAAAGCAAAATCTGTCTATGAAACAGAAAATAATGACTACTTAATCCTCCACTTTCGTGATGACACTTCTGCTTTTAACGGTGAACGTATTGAGCAGTTAGGTCGCAAAGGACAGGTTAATAACCGTTTTAACGCATTTATCATGCAAAAGCTTGATGAAGCCGGCATAGAAACCCACTTTGAAAAACAGCTCTCTGATGACGAAGTTTTAGTTAAACGCTTAGATATGATCCCAGTCGAGTGCGTAGTACGCAACTTTGCCGCTGGCAGTCTGGTGCGCCGCTTAGGTCTTGAAGAAGGTCAACCTTTAACGCCACCAACCTATGAGTTGTTTTTTAAAGATGATGCCCTAGGCGACCCTATGGTTAACGAATCTTTATCCGTATCTTTAGGCTGGGCAACGCCTGAGCAGTTGACCACAATGAAAAAGCTATCTTTTCAAGTGAATGACGTACTTAGCAAGTTGTTTGATGATGGTGGCTTGATGCTGGTTGATTTCAAACTAGAATTTGGTATCTTCCACGGCCGTATCGTATTGGGTGATGAGTTTTCACCAGATGGTTGTCGTATTTGGGACAAAGAAACGAAGAAGAAACTTGATAAAGATCGTTTCCGTCAAAGCTTAGGCGATGTTATCGAATCGTATGAAGAAGTTGCACAACGTATCGGTGTTCCAATGGAATTAGGACTTACGCACGAGTAGATATTATGGCAACTGGTAATCATTTATGAATCCTCTGAGGGTAGAGCCAGACGCTCCATAAATAATAACCAGTCGCTTTTAAAGCCTTGAAATCGTATTTTTGCGTAAGTCCTAGGAATAAGACCAAGAGCTTGTGACCTTGTTTCCAAAAAGCTGACTGTCATTAACTAACAGTCAGCTTTTTTATACTCAGGATCTAAGGCTAACATCTTCTACTTACTTCACCTGATTACCCTTATGACAAAAAGGAAATATTATGTACAAACTCACCGTATTTATTCCAGACACGGATTTAGAGACTGTTAAATCTGCCTTATTTACAGCTGGTGCTGGTCATATTGGCAATTATTCCAATTGCTGTTGGCAGGTTCAAGGCACTGGACAGTTTATGCCATTAGCAGGTAGTCAGCCACATATCGGTCAACTCAACAGCGTTGAACAGGTAACAGAGTGGCGGGTTGAAATGGTAGTCGCTAAAGATAATATCCAAGCTGTTATTGAAGCACTAAAGCAGGCACATCCTTACGAAACACCCGCTTATGATGTCATTGCTATGATTGATATTTGATGACAAATGACAAGTAGTGATGGCTTCAGGCATATACTTGACAAGGAATACTGCTCTTCTGTGACTCAAGACAGCTGGCTTAATATAGCCACCTCTTTGATATAGCTCAACAGGTCTGTTTCTGACTCTAATAATAACTCACCGTCTTCCATGTGCTTTGCATACTCAATCCATAGCAATAGCTGATAGACACTGTTGCGCTCTGCGGCCTTAAACTGTTTGCAAAATTGCTTTAAAGTACTTTCGTCATGGATGTTTAAGCGCGTGTACCAACCTTCAACTTTGGCCGCTTGTTCGTTGCTAAAGCGGGTCTGAAACAGCGCATCCACTAATGCATGCCTATCTTCTTCAGCGATAAGCTTACCAACACGCTTAATTTGACGGTTGCGCGCAGCAGCACTGGTAATATCAGCTAATGCCATTAATTCTGCCAAAAAAAACTCGCTTGCTGGCAATTTTTTTAACTGCTTTTTTGACAACTCAGATAAAGGAATTGATAGCTTTTGTAAACGCTCATGGGCTTTTTTTAACTCCGTGCGCGATACACGCATATCCTGTTCGGACCAATCAATCATAACACTCTCAAATTATTAAAAATTAAATTACAGTTAGTTGTTGATATAAGCAATAGACGATGGTGTTTATAATTATTGAGCCCACTGTGATTTTTCTCTATGCTTAACCAACACTTTTAAATCAGAAGGCAAGCTGCCCGCTAAGCTCTCATATAAGCCTTCTGTAATAAAGACAGAACGATGCTTACCACCAGTGCAACCAATACCAATGGTGACCGTATGGCGATTATTATGCAAAAACTCAGGCAACCAGCGGCTTAAAAAGCGGTGAATATCATCCTTCATCTCTTCCACTTCTGGAAACTGAGCAAAAAACGTGGCAACCGCCTCATCTTTACCTGTCATCACCCTTAGACGTGGCTCCCAATGTGGATTGGGTAAAATACGTACATCAAACACAAAGTCAGCATCAATCGGCACTCCATATTTAAAGCCAAATGACAATAGATTAACCGTGACTTGATTATCAATACCTATATGCGCACGCACCTCATCTTTAAGCTGATGAATGTTAAGCTGACTGGTATCAATTATAATCTCAGCATTGCTCATAATCGGTTGTAGCGCATCACTTTCATTTTTGATAGCACTTGGTAAGTTCTTGACTTGTGGATCTTTGGTTACCATTAAGGGATGCACGCGACGGGTGGCGGCATAACGGGCTACCAATACTGCCTCGCGTGCTGTGGTGTACAGCACCTTCACACTATCTTTGCCATAATTGGCGATCAAGTCATCTTTGATACTCATAAAATTTGATGAATCGGCCTGCAAGGTACGAATATCGACCCCAAGTGCTAGCTTAGTAATACCACCATCTGCAATTAGTTTGGTTGCTGCATCAGGCAATAGCGATAAAGGCATATTATCAATCGCGTAATAGCCAAAATCCTCTAAAATATTTAAGACAGATGTTTTGCCTGAGCCTGAACGACCAGATACAATTAAAATGCTTATCTGCGTATTGAATCTAGCCGAACTTGCTGTGCTACTTGGTACGCTATCTGGGCTGACACTCTTATCCGCTGACATAAACCTATCTCCCTATGTTATTCACAAGCCTACCGATATCTATTTTATTCTATTAAGAAGCATTATATAGCCTAGGAAAATAATATAGCCTAGGAAAATACAGCACTATCAGACCTCCTGATTATCTAACAGTCGTGCTTTACCTAGCCATGCAGCCACCAAAATAACCCATGCCTTATCATCTGTAAAATCATTAATCTGAGTTAGATCTTGATTAACAACTTCTAAATAATCTACCCTAAATCCTGATTGATTGATAGCCTCTTTCATATTATCAATCAGCGCTTGAAGCTGTGTTTGGCTATTAATTTTTTCATCACGCAGTGACGCCGCTAACTGTCTGATGTGCTTATTTAATAAAGGTGCAATAGTGCGCTCATTTTCACTTAAATACTGATTGCGTGATGACAGTGCCAAACCATCCTCGGCACGTATAATCGGGCCACCAATAAGCTTAATATCATAACTTAGATCACGTACGATCTGCTTAATAATTACCAATTGCTGATAGTCTTTTTTGCCAAATACTGCCACATCAGGCTGCACAATATTAAACAGCTTGGTAACCACAATACCTACACCATCAAAATGAGTGGGGCGTGACTGTCCACAAAATTTCTGACTGATCTCCCCTGCCAAAACTTGTGTCGGTGGTGGCATCACAGGGTACATCTCCTCCACAGTTGGCGCAAAGATATAATCGACACCTTCAACTGCCAATAACTTACTATCAGCGTCTAAAGTACGTGGATAGCTATCTAAGTCTTCGCCAACACCAAACTGGGTTGGATTTACAAAAATACTGACTACCACTATATCAGCCTGCTGCTTGGCTAATTTGACTAAAGATATATGCCCTTGGTGTAAGTTCCCCATAGTCGGTACTAACGCAATAGTTTTTTGTGCTCTGTGCGGCTCTAAGGCACTGCGTAAGTCTAAAATGCTAGTAAATGTCGCGGTCATATTTGATTTCCAAAACTTCGTTTAAAACTTTGTTAACAACTCATTTTATTATTAACTCATTTTATTATTAAAAGGACTTACGCACGAGTAGATATTATGGCAATTGGTAATCATTTATGAATCCTCTGAAGGTAGAGCCAGACGCTCCATAAATAATAACCAGTCGCTTTTAAAGCCTTGAAATTGTACTTTTGCGTAGATCCTAATTAACTCATTGTATTACAAGAGCATATATAGTCGCATGCAACAAACTGAGGCACAAAGCAACCGAATGAGAGTACGACTGCCTAAAACCAAACAAGGTGAATACCGTAACTCTTTTATTTGGCTATGACTATAACACACGCCTAAAGTATAAGATAAGTCCATGCTACCGTTATACCGACAGGGTATCTGCTCCTTAGAAACTAGAGGCCGTATAGAATTGATATATTAGCTAGCTTATAAAAACTGATGCTCAGGACGCGGATAACTACCCTCAATAACAGATTGGTGAAACAAAGCAAAAGCACCTTCAACACTGCCAGTATAAGCCCCTGTTTGGTTACGCTCATCGGTCAAAAAATCATGCACAAAACGTGCGGTACGACCATGAGTCACACCTAGCATGTCATGCATGACCAGCACCTGACCATCGGTATCTGGTCCAGCACCTATACCAATGACCGGCACATCCACTGTCTGACTGATCTGGGTAGCTAAAGCTGCTGGCACACATTCTAATAAAAGAATAGCTGCACCAGCGGCCACTACTGCCTGTACATCTGCCAACAACTTAGCAGCACTGTCTTCGGACTTACCTTGTACTTTATAGCCACCAAAAACGTTGACTGACTGAGGAGTTAGCCCCAAATGTACACAAATTGGTGCGCCTGCTGCGGTTAAGGTGGCTACCATATCTGCCAGCTCAGCACCACCTTCAAGCTTTATCACATGCGCGCCAGCTTGCATAACTTTGCGTGTATTGATTACGGCATCTTCTAGTGTTACATAGCTCATAAAAGGTAAGTCTGCCAAAATTAACGCATGCTGATTACTGCGAGCCACATTAGCAGTATGATAGGCAATATCATCAACACTAACTGGCAGGGTTGAATCATGACCTTGCACAACCATACCTAAGCTGTCACCTATTAAAATTGTGTCTATTTGTGCATTTTGCATCATCTTCGCAAATAGTGCATCATAGCAAGTCAGACAGCTAAACTTACGTCCTTCTTTTTTATATTTTTTTAAGGTAGATAAGGTAATCATAAGGAGTCACCGAAAAATAAGTAAACAGTCAATAAGTACATCGCTACTCATTGCGAGCTTTGAGACTATGAAAGCTGGTTGTTAGTTTTTTACTAAATTAAAGTCTGTTGAACACTCACCACATGTACTCAATAGCATTCTAGGTTTAAAAGTAGTCTAGATTTAAAGCAAAACTTCATTTGCGTACAAAAACAGGCTGCATAGAGTTGGTATATTCGCATCGACATAATAAAAATAATTACCGTCAGTAGCAACGAGTACATAGCAACTTTATATCTATACACCCGAGTCTGGCATCAACCGTGTCAACCCTGTCCAGTCATGAGTTAGTGCAAACTGAGCAATAGGATTGTTGTCTATTTTTAAATCAGGATTTAGCTCTATTAAAGGAATAAGCACAAAGTTGCGCTCTGTGATGCCTGGATGCGGTATGATCAGTGTCGTAGTATTTATATGTAGATCTGCATACAAAAGAACATCAACATCAAGACTGCGTTCACCCCAATGGCGTAAGCGAATGCGCTGTGCTTGCTGCTCTAAGCTTTGACAAAGACTTAATAGATCATGAGGCACCATACAAGTATCTAGCTCAACCACGGCATTGATAAAGTCAGGCTGATCTTGTGGTCCCATCGGCTTTGACGCATACAAAGAAGAAGCTTTGATATGACTAATATCAGGATGTGCCGCAAGCTTAGTAATGGCTTGCTGAATATGCTCAGTTGGTGTACCTAGATCGTTGCTAACATTACTACCTAAACCCAGATAGCATCGCTTATAATACTCACTACTCATTTCAGATACCTGATCTCTTTGCCGTCCTACTTAGACAACTGCTCACTCTGCTTTTCATTAATACTAGCATCCACGCTCGGCTGACGGCGGTGACGAACATCTGGTACAGGCCCGCTGTTTTTAATAAGTTGCAGAGCAACTGAGTCTAGCTTAATCTCTGTCGCTTTGTTCTGATTAGCCGTATCAGACTTAGACGCTTGCACCCTTGGCTGCGCTGAGGCTGATTGACTTTTACTGGGCTGACGACGGCGGCGAGTACTTGGCACTGGCTGTGGCTTAGGAATAAACAGCACATTCTCGCTAAGCGTTACTGCTGTCGTGCTAAGTGCTTTTGTATCAAAATCAGAGTCACTAACTGGCTGCGACAATGAATCTCTAGATTTTTCAACTTGTGTCGCAGCTTGTTGTACTTGCCCCACATTCACATCTGATTTCAACTGTGCATCTACATTTAACTGCTGTGGTACTTGCTCTGCCAGCTTATCAGCACTAATAGTAAATAAGGGACTAGGCTGTTGCTGGGCAGGTGTTTTTTCAACCAATTTCCCAAGAGATAACTTTTCAAGCTGTGCTCTTTCTAAAGCATAGTGATCTTGGTATTTGTGATCAGTATCCTGCGCCTTGCTTAGCTGCTTGTGTTGTTTTTCAATAGCTTGGTGTTGATCTTTTGCTTGGGGTACTTGGGTTGGTTTACCTTGTGAACCTAGCACCTCCTGTACCGGATGCTTAGGTGGTTTAGGCGTGTAACTGTTCTCACCACTGACATCATCACTACGATTGCGGTTACGATTACGGGTTGATTTACCGCGACGCCTATCACCAGCAAAGTCATCAATAGCCTTCTGTTTTTGTTTTTCTGTCAAAGTTTGATAAGTCTGCCACCACTCACCCATGCCATTGGTTGACTCAGATAAGGGATTTAACTCATCACCACATTGCTCACGTAATAACAAAAAGTCAAAAGCCGCACGAAAACGCGCATGCTCTGCTAACTGTGGGATTTGTTTTACTCGTGGATTAGCCAGCTTAGGCTGCATAATCCAAATATCACGAATAAACTGCTCTGCAAAACGAGGAATGGCTGTTTTGATGCGTTGACGCTCAATGACCTTGCTGGCTGCTTGAAGCTGTGCATCATGAAAGGGCATATTTTTCTTTTTAAACTTCGCTAACTGATGTAAGTAGTTGTCCCACAAAAGCGCTGCATAAAAGAAAGCTGGATTAATACTCTTGCCTAAAGCGATGCGCTTGTCAGTATTGATCGCCACTTGATTAACCAAGGCAGTTGGTTGCTTAGGTGGATAGATAATCAAGTGACGAATCGCACCGTATTCAAATAATATCGGCAATAAGGGCACCAGATAACCACCAGTAAACATCTTTTGTGATTCAGCATAAAGTCGATGTGGCGACACTTGATCTAACAAATCCCAATTAGCATCATGAAACTGCTCTGATAGCTGTTGATCAAATTCAAAGCCAAGCTTGGCTTTAAAGCGCAATGCACGTAACAAGCGCACAGGATCTTCTTCAATACGCACAGGCGCATCACCAAGTAATCGTAAGGTTTTATTTTTAATATCATCAAGTGCATTACAAAAATCTAGCACCACGCCTTTTAAAGGCTGATAATATAGCGAGTTAATCGAAAAATCACGACGGGCAAAATCTTGCTCAATATCACCCCATACATTGTCACGCACAATCATGCCATCACTGGTGGTGTGCGCATCACTATTCGGTGGCGCACGAAATGTTGCCACCTCAATCATATCGCGACCTGAGTAAACATGAGCTAACTGAAAACGGCGGCCAATAATACGGCAACGTTTGCCAAACAAGTCTTTTACTTCATGCGGTCTTGCATCAGTTACGGCATCAAAATCTTTTGGATTCAGACCCAATAGAGTATCACGCACCCCTCCACCAACAATATAGGCATCAAAACCACCTTTATTTAAAGTGGCAATCACTTCTAAAATTGAATTGGGTAAATCCGCCTTACTTAACCCTAACTGCTTGGCTGAACGTTCTGCCATGCATCTACTCCCTACAAACTAACAAAAGCCCTATTTAACCTGACCACTTATCATCTAATAAGTTTGAGTTATCTGAAAAATACTCTTAATCAACAAATAACCCACAGCCAATAACACTAGGCGTATATATGCGCTAGTGTAACAAATTTTCAAGGTTGCTGCCCAATATACTGTAACTAATAACGAAGCGACTCATAATGTTTGGAATTAGCACCAATGAGTAAACCGACACACAACCCCCCAAAATGAGCCGCAAAAGAGATACCAGCTTGCGGCATTAACCCCTCTTTTAAGATGAACCAATAACTTGCTCCCATAATTAGGCAAGCGAGTAAGTAGCCCCATCTTCTAGCAAATATAGCACCACCAATCATATACCCTAACATTGCAAATATCAGTCCAGAGGCGCCAATGTGAATCGAAAATGGCGAACCCAACCCCCAAGTCATCAACCCTGAACCTATAATTAGCTTCACAATAGTGCGATAAGCATTACGCTCAAATAATCCAAACAAAAATAAAGTTTGCACTAAAATTAAGGTATTCCCCATCAAATGAGCAAAATTACCATGCATGGTCCAAGAGGAGGTCACTCCAATCAAACTATTTAAACTTAGCGACCTAGGAATAATACCCAGTGCATTCCAAATATTAAATAAGACGGTATTGTTCAAAAAGAACATGACCCAAATGGGAATTAGTACAAAGCCATAAAGCCCAATAACTTGACCGATACGGTGTTTTATTAAATTAAAGATTCGCTGCCAATTCATATTAAATGCCATATCGTGAGCTAAAAAAAAGCTAGATTGTATAAAGGTATCTTTAAGGACTCATAATTAAGTATAAATGATCATCTAAAACCATCTTGCTGGTTATTATTCATTTATCAAATGCCAAGTATGATTATAAAGTTTGGAGGTAGAATGATAGGGAACTAGAGCTGTAGGCACATAATTCTTCGCCGCATCTATATGCTGCACTGAATCATCGAAAAAAATATGTGGAGCAAAGCTCTTAAGTACAGCCGTTTTTTCAAGCCCTCCTAAAAAAAAGGCCATATCCACAGATACCCCCCATTCCCGTAATGTTTTGATTGCACGAACATCAGCAGGGGCATTACGGGCAGTAACCAAAGCTATTTGAATAGGCTGTAGATCTTCTAAATGAGGCAACCTTGATTGTAAATGCGACAACTTTATCAATAAATCTGCATAAGGCCCTTTTTCAATTGGCATATCTGTCATTAGCGCCTCACGATCATGGAAGGCCTTCAATCCCTTTTGTTTATACAATAATTCTCCTGAATCATCAAACAATACTGCATCACCATCAAAGGCAATCCTGATCTGGTCGGTATCTAACTGGCAAGTATTAACGGGTATCGCATCCAAAATAGCACAAGCACATATCTCGGCATCGGCTACGCTTTGGGCATCTTATCTATTGGTAGTTAAAAATAAATCAACATTAAAATCTTCAATATAATCTGCTACTTTGCCACCTGATATAAATGCAGAACGAGTTATAGACAAACCCTGTTCTCTAATAGCATTTAATACTCTGAGCCCAGTTTCAGGGGTGCTTTTTGAGATAATAACAACTTCTACCAAAGGTTCAGTCAATTGATAATCATCTTCTGGCTTTTTTGGCATAATGATTCAGGTTTAATATGGCTTGAATCAAAGGAAAGCCAGCACTCGTCTCTAAATGGCCATTGTCATGACGTTGCATATAGTTTCGGAACAGGGCAGCTGCTTTGGCAGGATTGTCTTGCAGCAACTTTTCACGATATCGCTCAGATTCTGTCAAGTCGAATAAAGCAGTTGCTGATATTGCAACAATAAGTGTATTGGATAAGTCTATTGCCATATTATTTAAACCAACTAGGGTTATTGAATCGTTAAATCCAATATTAAATTATAAACATCTATTTGAACATCTTAAAATGTGTTTAATTATTATCCAAATTTAACTAGCGGTAAAGCTTACTGATCCAACAAAGCGATTTATAATTAAAAAACCACACTACCCTTAAAATAGTGTGGTTAATTGAATAGATCATTAATTTTAAGCTATAAGAATATATTAACTCTCAAGAATTGTATTTATTTTAGCAATACCAGTGATATCTCTGGGAATGCCACCAATATTGCTAGCCTTATGACATCAGAAACGATGAAGGGAGTTACTCCCTTGAACATATCGCCTAGCTTGATGTGTGGTGCCATCGCCTTAATTACGAAGATATTCATCCCCATAGGCGGTGTAATCAGTCCCAATTCGACGGTTAATACAGCGATAATTCCAAACCATACAGGATCGTAACCTAATGCTATTATAATAGGAAATACTACTGGTATGGTAATGACTAACATCGCTAAGGCATCCATGAATAAGCCTAGTAGAAAGTACATTATCAATATACTAATCAACACGATCATTGGGCTTACTGCTAAACCACCAATCCATGTTGCGAGAGAGTACGACAGACGAGACACTGAAATAAAGTAACCTAGCGCCTCTGCACCAAGTAGCATAAAGAAGACAACAGCAGATAAAGCTAATGTTTCAATCAAAGACTGTTTTAGTCCTTGTAAGCGCATACCTTTAAATGCAGCATATAACCATGACGCAAATGCCCCGACAGCAGCACCTTCCGTTGGCGTAAATAAACCGAAGAAGATACCAAAAATAATCAATACAAAGATAAAACCAAACGGAATTAAGCCAGTTAAAGAGAAAAACTTTTCTTTCCAAGGTGTTGGCTCACCACGCTTAGCTAAATGTGGTTTCCAGCGTACCATAATCATAACGGTGATAGAGTACATCACCATTCCAAGCATGCCTGGTAAAAAACCTGCAATGAACATATCACCAACCGATTGCTCGGTTAAAATAGCATAAACCAGTAGAGCGATACTAGGAGGTATCATTATACCTAGGGTACCACCAGCCGCCAAAATGCCACAGGCAAAGCCAGGTTGATATCCGTATTTTTCCATTTCCGGTAATGCTACACGAGTCATGGTAGAGGCTGTCGCCAAAGAAGAACCTGAGATAGAAGCGAAAATACCGGAAGAGCCGATACCCGCAATGCCAAGGCTACCTCTCACACCTCCAAATATAGTTCGTGTGGCGTCAAAAAGCTTACCCGCCATACCTGAATGAGCGGCAAACACCCCCATTAAAATAAACAATGGAATGGCACTAAAATCATACTTTGCTAGCACATCAGTCGGGATATCTCTCAACATCTGCAAAGCACTACTCGGACTGGTTACTGCACCAAATCCAACCAGGCCAACCCCTAGCATAGCTAGTGCCACAGGAACTCGCAGACAAACTGCAAGAATCATACAAATCAAGCCAATAGCACCAATAATTTCTGGACTCATGCGCCTGTCTCCTCGGCGTCATAAAACTCGCCTGTAACAAAAATGTTGATAGACTCAATGCATGAACGTATGGCTAAAATGACACTTAAAAATGCACTAAAACCATAGATAGGTGTCATCGAGATTCTAAGATCTTGAGTAACTTTGCCATATTCTGCTGCATCCATTGCACTCTCGAAAAGACCCCAGACAAAGACAATACCTAATGCAAAGAAGCCAACCATGAAAACACCCATCATATAGCCTTTAACCTTCTGAGACATTTTTTGGGTAAAGACATCAACGATAACTTGAGAGCGCTCAACATATGCAGCAAAAGCCGAGAGCAAGGCAAATAACATCATATAAGAAACAATTTCAACTGTTCCTTTGATGGTAAACCCGAACTCCCCACCTGTAAGCTTAAAAATATACCGTGTCACGACATCAGAGATTGTAACCAAAACGATTACGACCAAACTGATGCCACCAATAAACTCACACAGTCGTGCTAAGAAACGACTTATAACAGCTAAAACAGGCATAACGTCATCCTTAATTCTTATACTTTACAAGTGTCGCTAGCCACTTTCGCTTTTTCATAGACCTCACGAGCATCATGACCAAGCTCCTCTACATCGTTTAGATACTTTTCAGTACCTTTTTCAAGTGGACCTTTCCACGCAGGGTCGTTCAGAGGATCTGGAATCTCGATGACTTCATGGCCTAAGTCTTTTGCATTTTGCAGTGCTGTTTTATCATGCTTATCAAACACTTCCCCCACCTTTTTAGCTAAATTCATACCAGAGTTGTCATCCAGTACTTTCTTTAGATCGTCAGGTAAGTTCTGGTAACTGTCTTTATTCATCGCAACCATAAGACCAGAACTATAAAAAGGAATATTGGTATGGTATTTAGTGACCTCATCAATTTTAAACGTTGTCACCGCCTCCCAAGGGAAGCTCAATCCGTCTACAACACCACGTTGTAGTGAGGTATACATATCATTGGCTGGAAGACCAACAGGTGAAGCTCCCATACTCTCAATAATATCTCCGGCCACTGCTGACGGACGGCGTATGCGCATGCCTTTCATATCTTCTGGCGTTTTAATTAACTTGTTTGTAGTATGAAGCGCACCAGGGCCTGCACCGTACATAAACAGAACGTGTGAATCCTCATACTCTGAAGCAATCGTGCCATCTTCATAGAGAGTTTGCAAAATACAACCCATTTGAGTGGCAGAGCTTGACAGTCCAGGCAGCTCAGCAATTTGAGTTAGTGGGAATCGACCATTAGTATAGCCATGGGCTTGCGACCCAATATCGACAGTACCTTTAACTGCGGCTTCATAAGTAACTTGCGGTTTGCTTAGGGTAGCAGAAGGATAAAGCTCAATTTCTAAACGCCCTCCGGATTCATCTTTAATCTTCTGTGCCCAAGGTTCAAGAACCTCCTTGCTAAAAGAAGAAGTTGCTGGCCAAAAATGTGATAAGCGTAGCGTGGTGACCTCACCTGTCGGAGAGTTGACTGAAGAATCAGCGCTTTCTGAAGAGTTGTTATCTGTAGAAGACTGGTTAGAACAGCCTGAAAGACTAAAGGCTATTAAAACAGCCAGCGATAGAGAAGTACGTAGTGTCATTACCAATTCCTTTTGATAAAAAATAGTGAATCTAAAATAAATCCTAGGTTTTCAAATTCTAATCTTAGATGGAGTTGGTCAATTTAAGCTACGTTATTTTATTGAATTAGATTCAAATATACTGTCAAATTAATTAGCAAAAAAATCCTTATTTACTGCAAATAATAATATCCATTTAAATATTCTCAACTCCTTTTAAGAATATACATTAAAACTAACAGTCATAATGATATAAGTCAAACCATTTTAGCGATAAAATAAGATAATAAGTCTAATCTAATAAAGATAATAAATATCAAATTTTTAGTATTTATAATTTATTTAGCCAAAAAAAAGCCCCCATTCAAATTAATGAAGGGGGCTTTTAGGTATAGGGAGCTGACGATGACCTACTCTCACATGGGCGAACCACACTACCATCGGCGCTACGATGTTTCACTTCTGAGTTCGGGAAGGGATCAGGTGGTTCCATCGTGCTATTGTCGTCAGCAAAGGGGGTATAGATATGAGTTGGTTAAGGTGTTAGCTTAACTTTGTATTGACTAGTAATATCAAGAACCTGAATCAAGGTTGCTATAAATAAGCAATCATCAGGATGATATCGAAATAATTGGCGACATACAAAACCACTTGGGTGTTGT
>NZ_KB907638.1 GCF_000382145.1 Psychrobacter lutiphocae DSM 21542 | reverse complement strand
TGGCATCAACCAAGCTTGAATCAGGGGAATGTCACTATGCTTAAATTACCACCGTATTCACCTGAGCTTAACCCCTCTGAGAACGTATGGCAGTACCTGAAGCAAAATGAGTTATCTAATCGCTGTTATGAAAGCTATGAAGCTATTGTTGATGCCGCTTGTTTGGCTTGGAATAATCTGCTCAAACAGCCACAAAGAATTCGCACTTTAACCACTCGTGCTTGGGCTCAACTTTAATTATTGGGTTTGGTATAACCCTTACTTACTATTCAGTCATATAAAAATATTGACATATTTAATAAATTATAAATTTAACATAAGATTGGCTTGAAAAATATAACAATAGTCTGCATATATATAACAGAATCAAGCAGCATGGCGTGCTAACGTTAATGAGTAAAAATTATTAAATTAGCACTGACAATGGCAGCTTAATATATTGAATAATGATAAGGATAATAAAATGAGATTTGAGAAATTTACCCAAAAACTGCAAGCTGCCTTGCAGCAAGCCCAAAGCATTGCGCTTGGTCGAGACCACGCCAGTATTGCACCTGTACACATTATGGCAGCACTACTAGAAGATGAGTCTAACCTGTCTGTGTGTCAGCAAGCAGGCGCCAGTGTACCAGCTTTAAAAAATGGTATTGCCAAAGCGCTGGACAACCAAGCCAAGATTGCTACCCCCACAGGCGAAGTTAATTTAAGCCCAGATTCAGTGCGGGTGCTAAACCTAGCAGACCGTCAGGCGCAAAAAGCAGGTGATGATTATATTGCCACCGAGTGGGTACTGTTGGTACTTGCCGAACAAGGCGATAGCAAAAAGATATTTGAACAAGCGGGTGTGACTGCGGCTAAGTTAAAAGCAGTCATCGAGCAACTGCGTGGAGAACAAACCGTGGACAGTCAAAATGCGGAAGATCAACGTGATGCGTTAAATAAATACACCATAAATCTAACTGAGCGTGCCGAGATGGGCAAGCTTGACCCTGTGATTGGTCGTGATGAAGAGATTCGTCGTACCATCCAAGTGTTATCACGCCGTACCAAAAACAACCCTGTATTAATTGGTGAACCAGGGGTTGGTAAGACAGCTATTGTCGAAGGTCTGGCTCAGAAAATCATTAATGGCGATGTGCCTGAAGGTCTACGTAATAAAGAGGTACTGTCACTTGATTTAGGCGCATTAATTGCTGGTGCCAAGTACCGTGGTGAGTTTGAAGAGCGTCTCAAAAGCGTTCTTAACGAGTTGGCGCAACAAGAAGGTAATGTCATCTTGTTCATTGACGAGCTGCATACTATGGTTGGCGCCGGTAAGTCGGATGGTGCGATGGATGCAGGTAACATGTTAAAGCCTGCTTTAGCACGCGGTGAGCTACACTGTGTGGGTGCAACTACTTTAGATGAATACCGTCAGTATATCGAAAAAGATGCTGCTCTTGAGCGCCGCTTCCAAAAAGTACTGGTGGATGAGCCGAGCGTTGAAGACACCATTGCCATCTTGCGTGGTCTTAAAGAGCGCTACGAGCTACACCATGGTGTGGACATCCAAGACAGTGCAATTATTGCAGCAGCACGTATGAGTCATCGCTATATCACCGATCGTAAGCTGCCTGATAAAGCCATTGACTTGGTCGATGAAGCGGCCAGTCGTCTGCGTATGGAAATGGACAGTAAGCCAGAAGCACTGGATAAGCTTGATAGCCGCTTAATTCAGCTAAAAATGCAGCGTGAAGTGCTCAAAAATGAAGAAGATGCTGGTGCACAAGCAGAGCGTCAGATTTTAGATGAACAAATCGAAGAGCTGGAAAAAGAATATGCCAATTTAAATGAAATCTGGCAGGCTGAAAAAGCCTTGGTCAAAGGCAGTCAACAGCTCAAAGACGAGCTAGATAAAGCCCGTATTGCTTATGATAAAGCCAGCCGCGAAGGCGACTATGAGACCATGAGTAAGCTGCGCTATGAGACTATCCCTCAGCTTGAAAAGCGCATCGCTGAATCAGATTTGGCCGAGCAAAAAGAGCAAACAGGCGAAGGTGCTGGCATCAAACTGTTGCGTAATAAAGTGACAGATAATGAGATTGCCGAAGTAGTGGCTGCTGCAACTGGTATTCCTGTCAGCCGTATGCTGCAAGGCGAGCGTGAAAAAATGCTACACATGGAAGCCCATCTTCATGAGCGTGTTGTCGGTCAAGATGAAGCGGTACAGTCTGTGGCCAATGCGGTACGTCGTAGCCGCGCAGGACTATCAGATCCAAACCGTCCGTCAGGCTCTTTCTTGTTCCTAGGTCCAACGGGTGTGGGTAAAACTGAGCTTACTAAAGCCTTAGCAAGTTTCTTATTCGACTCAGAGGATGCCATGGTGCGTATCGATATGAGTGAGTTTATGGAGAAGCATAGCGTCAGTCGACTAGTGGGTGCACCTCCAGGCTATGTGGGCTATGAAGAAGGTGGGGTATTGACCGAAGCGGTTCGCCGTAAGCCTTACAGTGTCATCTTGTTTGATGAGGTAGAAAAAGCACATCCAGATGTGTTTAACATCCTACTGCAAGTATTAGACGATGGCCGTTTGACTGACTCTCAAGGTCGTGTCGTTGATTTTAAAAATACAGTGATAATCATGACCAGTAACTTAGGATCACATAAGATTCAAGAGATGGCTGGCGATGATTACGAAGAGATTAAATCAGCAGTCATGGAGTCTGTGGGTCAGCACTTCCGCCCTGAGTTTGTCAACCGTATTGATGAGATTGTAGTCTTCCATCCACTTGGTATGGCACAAATGGCTGGTATTGCGGATATCCAAATTGATCGCTTGCGTAGTCGTTTAAAAGAGCGTGAAATGGATATCAAACTAACGCCAGATGCAATGAATATGATTGTCGCTGTTGGTTATGACCCTGTATATGGTGCGCGTCCTTTAAAACGTACCATTCAGCAGCAAATTGAAAACCCACTGTCTATGAAGTTGTTGTCTGGTGAGTTTGTCGCTGGTGATACAATCAAGGTTGATATTGATGAAGAAGATAATATTATCTTCTCAAAAGACTAATCGCTCTTAATTAGCAGCTCATAACAGGCTGATAGCTTATAATAAGCCAATTATCTCATTCTAAAATAGCTAACAAAGACCTCCTATGAAAATAGGGGGTCTTTTAATAATAAAGCACCTCACAAACTGATATTAATAATTAGCTAAAATAGCTATTATGTAACGTTAATGTTACACAACCTATACTCTAATGTTAAGTTATTGGGGTAACCCTTTGGATAAAATTGCTAATTAGTAATCGGGTTGTTATGGTTAGCGGCTTAATTCTAATAGGAAAAAACAATGAGTGATTTAAAAATTGGGCGTTTAGGACCTTTTCCAAGGGTTAATCGGCCTGTATTTATCGCCTCAGTTGTATTAATTGTTGGGTTTATCATTTTTGGGGCACTGTTTCAAGAAATAGCTAATACCGTTTTTACTGAAGCACAAAGCTTGATCACCCACAGATTTGGTTGGTTGTTTATCGTGGTGATGAACGCCGCCGTCTTTATTTGTTTGTATTTAATTTTTAGTCGCTATGGCGACATTCGTTTAGGGCATCAAACCGAAACACCAGAATACAATCTACTGTCTTGGATTGGTATGCTGTTCTCTGCAGGTATCGGTATTGGTATCATGTATTGGGGTACTGCTGAGCCAGTGTATCACTTTATGGCGCCACCTATGGGTGACAAAGAGACAGTTGAAGCTGCTAAGCAGGCGATGAATATCTCCTTTTTACACTATGGCATTCATGCTTGGGCGATGTATGCTTTTGTGGCATTAGCCTTGGCGTATTTCCATTTTCGTCGTGGTCTGCCCCTTGCTATTCGATCTGCGTTATATCCGATTCTAGGTAAAAAAATTAATGGTGGCTGGGGTCATACAGTTGATGTATTGGCCGTATTTGGCACCATGTTTGGGGTGGTGACTACCTTAGGCTTGGGTGTATTGCAGATTAACTCAGGTCTGGAAGGCTTATTTGGACTGGCTAACAATATCTCAGTACAAGTTGTGTTGATTGCATTTATTACTTTATTGGCCTGTGGTTCGTTAATGATGGGGTTAGATAAAGGTATTAAACGCCTCAGTGATCTTAATATTTTGTTAACTTTCGTCTTATTGGCGTTTGCATTTATATTGGGCCCAACCCAGTATATTATGGATAGTTTTGTCGAAAATATTGGCAACTATATTCATAATATCATACCAATGTCATTTTGGAATGAAGCATACAGCAAGACAGATTGGCAGTCATCTTGGACCATTTTCTATTGGGCATGGTGGGTCAGCTGGTCACCCTTTGTTGGTGTATTTATCGCCCGTATTAGTCGAGGCCGTACCATCCGTGAGTTTTTATTGGGTGTCTTATTTGTGCCTATGGCGATTTTATTCTTCTGGTTTACCACCTTTGGTGGAGTGGCAGTAGATATGGAGCTACAAGGCGCGCTAGAAGGAGTTAGCCCAGGCTTTATCGAAGTGGTACAAAATGATTATGGCAACGCCATTTTTAAATTGATGGAGTTTTATCCCTTCACCCAAGCCACTACTTTACTTATCGTTATCATGATTGTATTGTGGTTTGTTACCTCATCGGACTCGGCCAGTTTTGTAATTGATATGTTGACCTCAGGTGGCGATACTAATCCACCTAAAATTCAACGTCTATTTTGGGCAGTCACCCAAGGGCTAGTTGCGGCTATTTTGTTGGCTGCTGGTGGTCTTGGTGCGTTGCAAGCGGCGGCGATTGTAGCAGGCTTTCCGTTTGCCATTGTGGTCTTGGTAATGATGTATTCTTTAATGCGTGGCTTGAGCCGTGACCGACTTATCTTATATCGTGCCCAGCAGTGGTTCATTACCGAAGAGTCTGCTGAGCATAATACTGCTGATGAGTTTGTTGATGAAGAGTTGTTAAAAGGACCACCAAAGATTGCCTCTGGTGAGTAACCTTCAAGCCTCTAACAAAGGTTAATAATTTAATAAAGCCAATAAAAAAGCCAGCTGCTCAGCTGGCTTTTTTTATAGGGTTCTACGGCAATCTGTGCCAAATAAACAATAAAAACAAAAATGATAAAAACAAAAAAAGCAGGAACACTAAGGCTTCCTGCTTTTTTATTGGATTAACAGGTTAGGCTATTAATCCTCAACGTAAACAAAAACTAGTCTTTGTCGGTATTAATTTGAACATATTTATCAAAGTTTTCAGCATAATCATCTAAGTTATCACTTAGCATTTGACGATATTGTTTGGCATAAAACTCGATGATGTCTTCTTTTTCTTTTGCCAAGTCACTGCCTTTAACGAAGCCGATAGAGGCGACAGAGGCGGTGTAGCGGGCTGCGGCGTACAATAATGAGGCGCCAACTTGCCCAGAATGTGACTGTGGGCTTAATTGGCTGTTGGCCAGCTCAATAATGGCATCGGCACGCTTGTAAAAGGCTTCGATGTCTTGTGATAGCGGTTTTTGGTTTTCTGCTGCATTTTGATTGTTGGTTTTATCAGTCATAGTCTTGTCTTATCTGTTAAGGGGTAAGGTGTGGATTAAAGGCTGGCGTCGGCTCTTAGTAGCTCAGCTTTGTCGGTTTTTTCCCAAGTAAAGGCAGTGTCAGAGCCAGGGCGACCGAAGTGACCGAAGGTTGCGGTTTGCTGATACATAGGCTGTAACAGATTCAGCATATTGGTAATACCATATGGACGTAGGTCAAAGTGAGTACGGATCAGATCAATGATAACTTCGTTACTAACTTTTGCAGTACCAAAGGTATTAACTGAGATAGAAGTCGGTTCTGCCACGCCAATCGCATAACTGATTTGGACCTCACAGCGTTCAGCAAGACCAGCAGCGACTAAGTTTTTGGCAACATAGCGGCCTGCATAAGCGGCACTGCGGTCAACTTTTGAGGGGTCTTTTCCACTAAAAGCACCGCCACCATGACGTGCCATACCACCATAAGTATCGACAATGATTTTACGACCTGTTAAGCCTGCATCACCGACGGGTCCACCAATGACAAACTTGCCAGTAGGGTTGATATGGTAACGGGTGTCTTTGTGTAGTAGGTGAGTTGGCAGTACGTGTTTAATAATCTCTTCCATCACAGCTTCTTTTAGGTCGGTTTGTGAGATGCTTGGATCATGCTGAGTAGATAAGACCACGGCATCAATAGCTGATGGGACACCATTGGCATATTTTAAGGTAACCTGAGCTTTGGCGTCAGGGCGCAACCAAGGTAGGCTGCCAGCACGGCGCAGTTCAGATTGACGTTCCATTAAGCGGTGAGCGAACTCGATAGGAGCAGGCATTAAGACTTCAGTTTCGTTGCTGGCGTAGCCAAACATTAGGCCTTGGTCACCTGCACCTTGCTCTTCTGGGTTGTTGCGATCGACACCTTGGGCAATCTCTGGCGATTGTTTGCCAATCATATTGATAACGGCACATGTCTCACCGTCAAAGCCAAGGTCTGAGTGGTGATAGCCGATGCCCTTAACGGTATCACGAACGATGCGCTCAATGTCGACATTGGCAGTGGTTGAGATTTCACCTGCCAACACTACCGCACCTGTTTTGACTAAGGTTTCGCAGGCAACGCGGGCGTGAAGATCTTCTTTCATGATGGCATCAAGTATGGCGTCTGATATTTGGTCAGCCATTTTATCTGGATGACCTTCACTTACAGATTCTGAAGTAAAAAGTTGGTAGTTATGCATAATTAGGAATCACTTATAGTCAGTATTTAGGGTAGAAGTTAAGATTTTGATAATCTTGAAGTTTTATAATTTGTGTTACTGAGTAATGGGGGCGTTAAATGTGCCTATTTTACCCTGAATGGCGCTAAAACTCTAGCAAGCAAGCGTATGCTCAGGGTTAATATGTTTCATCTTATGTCTATTTATAGGGCAAACGCATACTTTAATATATTCCTTTTAAAAACAAATAGTTATAAATTTAAGCTTTCAACTCTACTTGCTGTAACTTGTTGATAATATTAATATTTTTTAGAATATTGCGTTTGCCCTGTGTCTATTTATCGTTATCTGTTATAGCGTGATAGTACTTCTATTATAGGCAAATACTATAATTTGATAGGTCTGAGACAAGGATTAGCGATAAGGTGTTAAGGTTATAGCTCGGCAAACTTTTGTTTGTCCTTAAACATGCACTCTTCATAGACTGGGCATTCGCCGCATTTTGGCGTGCGTGCTTGGCAAGTATAACGCCCATGTAAGATAAGGTAGTGATGCGCATCCAAGATATACTTTTCTGGAACACGTTCAAGTAGCTTTTTTTCAACTGCCAATACGGTTCTACCAGTTGCTAATCCAGTACGATTGCTTACTCGAAAAATGTGGGTATCTACTGCCATAGTGGGGTGTCCGAAGGCCGTATTCAAGACCACGTTAGCAGTTTTGCGACCAACGCCAGCTAAGGCTTCCAAATCTTTACGGTTATCTGGTACTTGGCTGTTATGTTTATCAATCAAGTCTTTACAGGTTTTAATCACATTTTTAGCTTTAGAGTTAAATAAGCCAATGGTCTTGATGTACTCTTTTAAGCCATCCTCGCCAAGCGCATAGATAGCTTCAGGGGTGTTGGCAACGGCAAAAAGCTTGCGAGTGGCGATATTGACACTGATGTCTGTCGCCTGTGCTGATAAGATGACGGCAATGAGCAGCTCAAAGTTACTGCTATATTCAAGCTCAGTCACTGGCTCGTCGATGGTAGCGGCCAGCTTGTCAAAAAAAACCATCACATTACGGTTGGGCAAACGTCTGGATGGTGGGGTATCTGCGGTTTTGTGCTTAACAAGTTTGCTCATGGTATGTCGTTATTATTCCTAGCAAGTTAACAAATTTAACGGTTGGCAGTAACTGTTGTCAGCGAACTGCTCAAGGCGGTATTTTGCTTGGCTTAAATGCGGTGCTTTTGTTTAATTTAATTGTGCAAGCTGTTGTTTTAAATCGGCTAGTTCAGCCTGCTTGTTGTCATTTTGACGTATGCTAAGCTGCCTTTCTAGTTTTTTGATTTTTGTACGGATTTTGGCAGCTGCGATGGTATTTTTTGCGGTTTTCGCATCAATGTTTATATTTTGATGTGAGGCATTGTCAAGTAGGGTTTCAACCATACTGGTTACTGGTTTTGTATTGCTTTTATCTGCTACTTGTTGCGCCACTCGATTGAGGTGAGTGTGATAGCGTCCACGTAGATGTGCTTGTTCTTTGGCTCTATATTCAGCCGTTTCTAACGCAACTGAGCGAGGAACTTGAACCAGATCGATACAGTCCACAGGACAGGGCGGTAAGCACAGCTCACAGCCAGTACATAGATCAGAAATGATGGTGTGCATGTGCTTGCCAGTACCGACGATGGCATCGACTGGGCAGGCTGGAATACATTTAGTACAGCCAATACAATCATCTTCACGTATCACTGCTCGTACCTCAGTCGGACGTTGCGTGTTGGGATCTACTGGCCAAGTTGAAGGGCGTGCACTTAATGGATCACGTGCCATGATTTTAGCAATAGCATCGCTTACGGGCTGTCCACCAGGCACACATTTGTTGTGAGGTTCTTCTTCTACCACGATAGACACTGCGTATGGCAAACAGCCTTCAGGATGATCACACAGGCCGCATTGAGTTTGTGGCAGGCAGGCATCAACAGCAGCAACTTGTTGTTGCTGCTGTGGGCTAAGGCTTTGTAAATGCAGGCGATTAAATAAAATAGGTAGGTCGTTTAATCGTTCGGTAGTCACTAAAACCTCACATGTGGCTAAGTTGATAGAATTTAACGCTTGCTGCTGATATCCTTATTACCCTAACCAGTGATGACCACTGGTTATTGCTCAGTTAATATCAGCTTGTATAAGGCAGTAGACCAGTATTAGGCAACAGAGATCAGTTGATATAGACTGGTATTGCCTACTTGTAACGCATGTTTGTCCAGTGGATGTTGCTGCTCACGTGAGCTAAGCTGATGGTCTACAGCCAATAAGACATCGGCAACTTTGGCAAACTGGGCATAGCTTTTGGCGTCACGTTTGATAAGGGTTTTGCCTTGCCGATAAAAAGTGTTATCCAGATATAAGGCTAAGTTATTTAAGATAGTGGCAGCATCCGTTAAATCCAAAAAGCGAATCGCTCCTGCAATTTGCTGCAAGGTCTCAGGGATGTGGTGCAGCATCTCATCTGGATAGTGCTCGGTGGTTGCCGCTGATTCATTACTGATGGCAGCGTCATCAGTCTTGGCGTCAAAATGTGCTGGATTAATAGGATCTAAATAATCACTGATACTACGTTCTAAGCGCAGTAATATATGACGACACGCTTTGGTTAACTGCCGATATGCAGATTCTAACTGATAAATAGAAATATCTGGATTATTTAATTGCCACGCTTGTGCGCCTGGCGTATGCGACTTAGAAAGAGTAATGGCTGCATTCTCAGCCAGCATCAGATCAGCCAACAGTTTATCCAAATCGGCATCAGTTGGGTGTTGCCAGTGGAGTAACTGTTCAGCACACTGCTGTAAGCGCTCACTGACTTGCGGCATTTGTAGCAGCCGGAAGCGAGAGGCCAGTGCGGATAACTGCTGACTAACTGGCTCATAGCGTAATTCAGCCATTACTTCAGGTGCGATTGAATCATCACTGGGCGTGCTTTCAGTCACCAGCTCATGAATCTGCGCTTTAATGGTATCCACTTCCTGCTGCAACAGCTCATTGAGCTGGGTTGCGATAGCTTGGTCTGGACCTATTATAAAGCGGGCAAACTCTTTTAGCTGCTCAGTGTCTAGCTGATTGCTTTGTAGTTGCTGTTTTAACTTGGCAGCCAGCTCATTTTGTTGTGAGCAGGCATAGCTTACCAAGTCGGCAAAACGGCTGTCATCAGCGGGCAGATAACTGTGGAACTGCTGATCTAAAAAGATAAAAATACGTTTTTGTGCATCGGTCAGTGGCAGCTGTGTCACTATGTCTTTGGTTGCCGTTTGCGCTGCTTGCCAAAACAAACTGTCCGTATGACTGGCAATCAAATGACAGACTTGGTACATGGCATTGAGCTGCTGCTTTTGGGTCTCTGTGAGTGGCTTATTATCGGAAGCTGCTAAAGCCACTGCAAGCCCTGAGCGGTAGGCTGTGGTAAGCACGGACAAGTCTAAATTAAGCTCAGATAGCGGTTGAAAGTTTCTGGCTGGGTTGGCCAAGGTTATTTGATGAAAATCTGTTGATAGCAGATCTTGCTTAGACAGCAATGTTTGTCCTGTTAGCTGGCGTAGTTGGTTAATTGTCGGTAATAATAAGCTTGGCTCTACCGTCTGTTGTAATAGAACAAACTCAATGTAACGTGCTAAAATTATTACCGCTTGTGATACAGATAAAATAAGGGATTCGCTTTTTTGCTCTGCATGTTGATATAGTTGCTGCATAGCGTTTGCAACGCCCTCGGTTAACTCACAGGCACCTGATAATTGGATCAATCTGAACACAGCGGCCAACTGATTGAGCATGGCAATAGAGTTAAGTAATAAAGGTGCTTGTTCAGGGTTATCATAAAACTCAGTCAGATTTTTCTCAGCATTTTTTAGGATGGTTTTTATTTCAGAACGCAGTAGATGCAAAGCGTTAAGATCAAAATTTGTAACACTGAAGGCTTGAGTGACTACTTGCGAGGTTGCTGCTGTCATAAAGTTACCGATTGATAAATAAGTTCATTATATCTGAGTTAACTGTTGCTATTATTAACGGTTGCTATCATTAACTGGCTAGATACAGATAGTTTGCTAATGTATTGGCGGCCTGATGTTGACCAAAAGCTGGCTTTTGTAGTAGTAGATTGGGCACAGTTTGAGTATCTGTAACGTGATAAAAGCAGGTTACGCCTTGAGTTTTTGCCAAATCTGGATGTTTTTTTATCAATTTTGCCACCCAGCTTAGATGCGCACTAAAGTTTGCGGTAGCGGTTAATAGCTTGTCGGCTAGATGGCTAAAATCAGCATGAGAGCCAGCGCCCTTGGTTTGAATATCTTCATCAATGGCAAGCGCAACCTGACCACCTGTCATCGCCAAATAAACTTCTGCTAAAATCTCAGAGTCAAGTAAAGCGCCGTGGAACGTACGATCCATCTTACCAACGTTTAATCGGCGTACCAAGGCATCCAAGGTGTTTTTTTGGCCAGGATACTGCTGTTTGGCAAGCACTAACGAGTCAGTAACTCGAATCTTCTCAGCAAAGTCAGTTAGCCCAACTTTATCAAATTCCATTGATAAGAAGCTGATATCAAAGGGTGCGTTGTGAGCGATGACTTCTGCACCTAGCATGAAGTCATATAGCTTTTGTGCTACTTTATCAAAAGTGGGTTTGTCTGCCAAGAATGCTTCGGAGATACCGTGAACTCTGATAACTTCTTCGTCCATACCTCGTTGCGGATTGATATAGACGTGGAGTTTTTCGCCGGTAAATTTGCGATCTACCAATTCAATAATACCCACCTCAATGATGCGATCGCCTTTAAGCGCATCCAGACCTGTGGTTTCGGTATCCATAATAAGCTGACGACCTGACTCACCGCGATGGATGGGATCGGGCAATAACGGCTTAAAATGTGGGTTGGCACGGCTGGTATCACCGTCAAACTCAACCTTTTCGACCACTTCGTTGCTCATGCCGCTTGCAAACTGAGAGTGGGCGTTGTCAACTTCTGCACCGACAGTTTCCAGTGGCGGCACATTATTTTCAAAGACAGGCGTATCTTGGTTATTTGTATTTTGATTCATTGCGCTGGTGTTATCATGTATGTCATTAAAATCAACCATATCGTCTGCTATATTTAGAGGGCTTGTCTCATCTAAAGCGTCAGTTTCTTCTATGTCGGCATCAACTAGGTCGGCATCGATAAAGTCATCATTAAAGCCAAGTGGATCATCTAGCAGCCAGTCTGCATCGTCTGGCGGGTTGCTACTATTTAGTTTTTTTTTAGCAGCTGACGGTTGCTCATTTTCTGCTTCAGAGTAAGGCAGTGCATCAGAGGAGGTCAGTGTGTCAGAGGAGGGCAATGTTTCAGATGAGGACAAAATTCCTCGATTAGCCAACTCATCTGCTCTTTCATTACCTTCATGGCCGGCATGACCTTTTACCCAGTGCCAGCTGACATCACGATCTTGTTGCAGTGCATCCAAGCGTTGCCAAAGCTGTTGATTTTTAACTGGTTTATTGGCGGATGTTTTCCAGCCTTTTTTCTTCCAGTTATCAATCCATTGGGTAATTCCATTTTTGACATAACTTGAATCAGTCCATATTTCTAGTTTTTGATCATGTGGGCTTTTTTCAAGCGCCACAATAGCGCCCATCAGTTCCATCTGATTATTGGTGGTATGGGCATCTCCGCCAAAGTGTTCAATCTGCTGACCGTCGCTCATCACCAAAAATGCACCCCAGCCACCAGGACCTGGATTACCTTTACAGGCACCATCAGTGAAGGCGATTGTGGTATTTGGTTTTGGGGTTAACACAGACATAAGGACTCACAGTAACAAGTTTTGATTTTCAGGAAGTAAATGCGTATTTCACTATGGATTCGCAATACGCCCTAGTATAACAAATAATTGATTTGTTTTTAGGCTGATTGGGCTGCTGCAGTGATTTGCTGTGATTATAGATAACCTAAGAGAACACAATCCGTTTAGCGCTGTCGATGTACTATCACTGCCTTAATGCAATTACATGCCCTTTATAAAGCTAAGTTTGTTAAAATATGCCAATAATAGCTAGAGCAATACGAAATGCGGTGTCTCGTTAAGCCTACATTTGTAGTACTTGCGCTCGGTTGCCTTGTAGCCATTTTAGATTTCTTTGACTATAGCTGCATGGCTGTGAATCAGAGCAATGTACGCAAATCTACCGACCCAAACCTTGTTGATGGAAGATAACCTTGAAGCAACTTAGCATATCAAAAATAGGCAGTAGCCTAGTCTTGAGCAGTGCGGCACTGCTGCTTACTGCATGTAATAACAACCAAGACAATTCAGAAGCCACGACTCAAACAGCTAAAACAGCGGCAGAAAGCAGTTCAAGCACAGTGGATATTGGGCAATATGCTAAGCAATTTTCTGGATGTTATACAGTTAGCCATGATGAGCCAGCACAAATTAAAGTCAGCCAGCAGAACGATAGGTTGGTGATGCAAATGAAAGAGCCAAAATCTGCTGGTAGAGTATGGGACGATCCTGAGCCATTAGAGCCGATAGATCTTAGCCAAACAAAAAATTATTTCTCTATTAATAAGAATAATTTAACAGCCATAATAGGACGACCAGATCGGGTATTTGTCTTGGCAAACATCAAGCCAGCTTATGCCAATATCAATCCAATGTTAGACAGTGAGTATTTGGGTTTTATCTTACAAGGTGCTAATACGATTTATAAAGTCAGTTGTGACGATGCGGTGAATATGGATTTAATTGATAGTGAAGATATGAGTAATATCACGGTTAAGCCAATCGGTAAAGTTGAGGTTCAGTAAGTATAAATAAGTACCTCTCTTTCAACACTTAGCAAGGCTGTAACTTTAGCCCAGAATATTTGATTGAAGTTACTTTTTTTGGATTAAAAGCACCAGTCTAAATTGAGTTTTAATAAGTTGAGAATGAGGTAAGTAAGAATAAATAAGAAAGATATCGACAATCATATCTAGTAAGTAATCGTATTAAGCAAGTCACAGGCACAAGTAACAGGATAAAAATATGGGGTTTTTAAATTACTTATTATTGGGCGCTTTAGCGTATGCAGCAGGCTGGGCAGTGCGCATCTATGTACTTGAAAAAGGACCTCGACCTGAGCAAGGTTATAGTTTGCAACATCCTAAGGTTGTCCAGATCTTAGGTCTTTTTTTAGGATTAATGCTGGTGGTTTCTGCGTTGTTAGGTCGCTTTGTGCTTGATCACCAAGGCTTTGATTGGGCGTTTATTATCGTTAATAGTGTGGTAGCAACTTTTGTATTTTCGTTTGGATTAAGCCCAGATCACATTCGCCATGACCTGCCAGATTAAAAAGCAAGTTTGTATCTAACACCTTTTCTGAAAAATAACCTATCTTTATCAAACTCGCTAAACCTACTGCTTGTAGCGTTTGCACTCGTTTTCTTCGAGATCTTAACTTTTAGATTTGTTATAAAAACAAAAAAATCTAAAGACAAAAAAACCGCCTTAACTTAATAAGGCGGTTTTTTTAACCTAACAATCATAGTCTTAATCAAGAAAACTTAGCGATTAGTTAGATTAGTTGGCTTGGTTAGGACTGGATTGTTCAGGACTGACGGGCACAACTGGCGTAATATATACATCAGCTTCAGTAGAGGATAAGCTAGTCTCTGCTGAAGTACTGGGTTGTTGATTTGCTAACGGTTGTGCAGGTGCCTGATTGGAGTGGCTTGTTACAGGTAGTACTTGTTGCTGTTTATAATAAACTGGCGCAGGTTTTGCAGCTTCAATAGCATCTGCTTGCTGTGCAGAAATAACAGCAGGTCCACTGCTGGCTTTGATAACTTCTGCTTTCTTTTGCTGCTTATTATTAGCATCAAACACGTTAACCAAGTTGCGATAACGTGACACAGGTACGGTAACAGGATCTAAGTTAGCACCACCACCTAAGGCTTGATATAAGTCTATTTGATTGGTTAAGCGCTCTTGCTCTAGATTTAAGATGTTTTGCTGTGCTGAGAACAGTGAGCGCTCTGCATCCAAAACGCCCAAGTAATCATCAACTTGTGCCTCAAAGCGTGCCTGAGATACCTCTAAAATTTGAGCAAAACTGTCTTGAACGCGATATTGCGATGCTGTTCTTTGTTGTAATGTAGCACGTTCAGCAAGGACGTCATTCACCTCTCTAAAGGCGGTCTCAATGGTACTTTCGTAGTTAGCCAAGGCTTGATCTCGCTCAATTTGAGCTACTTCATAGTTGGCATCACGTTGACCAGCATCAAAGATAGGTAAATTTATTGATGGGCCAAACGACCAGCTTGCGGCACTACTATTAAATAGATCTGATAAGCTATCACTGCGATAGCCCAAATTACCAGTTAAGCTAATCGTTGGGTAGTAAGCAGCACGAGCCACATCAATATTGGCACCAGCTGCCTTCAACCTGTGCTCAGCTTGCAGTATATCTGGACGTAGCTGTAATAGTTCGCTTGGCAGACCAGCACTTAATACCTCGCTTGATGTAATGGAGGCTACTGCAGGCTCTGGAAGCATCTCATCGGTAATCGGCGCACCGACTAAGTATTTTAATGCGTTTCTAGCTTTTAAGATATTACTTTGGGCATTATAAGCGGCAATGCGAGCCGCCTCTGCAGAAGCAGCAGCTTGCAAAGAGGGTGCTTTAGAATCAATGCCAGCTTCAAGACGGGCTTGGGTAATAAACAAAGAGCGCTCACGACTTTCTAGAGTGCTTTGGGCTAGCTCTAGCTGTTTTAATTGATAACTAAGGTTGACATAGCTACGAGCAATATTGGCAATTAAACTAACCTGAGCAGTTTCTTTAGCCGCTGCTGTTGATAGGTATTCTTGTAAGGCTTGTTCTTTCAAGCTGCCAATTCTACCCCAAAAATCAAGCTCATAGCTGGCCATACCGAGTCCAACCTGAAATACATTGCTATCATTATTATAGCCAGCTTGACTACTGCGGGCATAAGAGGCGTTGCCATCAAGCGTTGGTAAGTCACGATTGTCGGTGATTCGGTATTGTGCCTGTGCTCTTTGAATTGCTAAGATGGCTTGTCTGATATCTTTATTATTTTCAAGACCTAGCTGAATTAACTGTTGTAGCTTAGGATCTGTATAAAAGCTTTGCCAGCGTACAGCAGCATGACTCAGATTTTGTTGATTTGGGTCTTCTAGCTCATAACCTTCACCTGCTAAAGGTAAGTTTGGACGTGCTACCACAGGTTCTAGTTCTGCCTTCGGAATACTTTGACAGGCACTAAGCGCAACGACGAGTGTAGATAAACCAAACAGACGAGACCAGGCTTTGCGGCTACCAGTTTTGTGACCACCAGTGTTGCTACTATTATCAATAGTAACAACGAAGCCAGTCATATTTTTTTCGTTATTTATGTAGGTAGAGATCGTCATTAAGTATTGTCTCCAAGGTTGGTGGGAGCAGCAGATACAGCTAAAGTTCCATCAGGCGATTGTATAGGTGCTGTTGGCTTTGAGCCTGATTCAGGATCATTGCCACCTTTGTTGTTACCACCTTTATATTTAAAAATAGAGCGCACCCAAACATAAAACATAGGTATAAAGAAGATACCCAAAAAAGTACCTGTTATTACACCACCGATAACACTGGTGCCAATAGCATTTTGGCTACCCGCACCCGCACCGGTTGAAAAATATAGTGGCGCAACACCAGCACCAAATGAGATCGCAGTCATCATAATCGGACGAAAACGTTGCCGCGCTGCTGTCATAACAGACTCACGTAATGAGTAACCTTCCTCTTGATGGTCTTTAGCAAACTCAATAATTAAGATGGCGTTACGTGCAGATAGCCCCACAACAGTTAATAACCCCACTTGTAGGTAAATATCATTTGCAAAGTCTCTAAACATGGTAAATAAAGCAGCACCCAAGACACCTAATGGTGCAACTAAGATTACTGCAAATGGTATAGACCAGCTTTCATATAGGGCAGCTAGACATAAGAAGACAACTAAGATAGAAAGAGCATATAGCATAGGTGCTTGTGCACCAGACTTTTTCTCTTCTAAAGAAATACCTGTCCATTCAAAGCCCACGCCTTCTGGTAGCTGTTCAATCATCTCTTCCATTGCATCCATCGCTTCACCAGTACTTTGACCTGGTGCAGCGGAGCCTTGGATGTTCATAGAAGGGTAGCTATTGTAACGAGTTAAGCGAGGAGATCCATACTGCCACTCACTATTTGAGAAGGCATCAAACGAGATCATGTTACCTTGATTGTTACGCACATACCATTTATTTATGTCTTCTGGATTGGTACGGCTGTCTGGTTCACCTTGCACGAATACTCGTTTAATACGACCGCGATCCATAAAGTCATTAACGTATGCTGACCCCCAAGCGGTAGAAATAGTATTATTAATAGAAGCAATCGACAGTCCATAGGCTGAAGCTTGCTCATGATCTATATTTACTTTTAATTGAGGAGCATCTTCTTGCCCGTTGGGACGGACACCAGCAACAACTGAGTTTTGTGCAGACATACCAAGTAGTTGGTTGCGTGCTTCAACTAGTTTTTCATGACCAATATTACCGACATCTTGTAACATTAAGTCAAAACCACTGGCGTTACCAAGCTCAATAATAGCAGGTGGCACAATGGCGAACACAGTCGCTTCATTGATTTGTGTAGCAAAATACTGGTTGGCACGTTGGGCAATAGATTGAGCAATATTGTCTTTACCACCACGGTCATCCCAGTCTGATAGGCGAATAAAAGACAGCCCCATATTTTGTCCTTGCCCTGCAAAGCTAAAGCCGGCAATGGTAAATACAGAGGCTACGTTATCAGTTTCTTCGTTTTCGTAGTAACCACGAACTTTGTCTAACACTTCCTGAGTATCATCAAGTGATGCCCCTGAAGGTAGTTGTACCAAAGTCATCATAACGCCCTGGTCTTCATCAGGTAAGAATGAGCCTGGAATGCGCATAAAGATAGCTGCCATTAAACCAATAATGGCCGCATAGCCGACAAGATATAGCCATTTAACTTTGATACTTTTACCAACAAAACCTTCGTATGAGCGGCTAAGCTTGTTAAATACACGGTTAAACCAACCAAAGAAACCTTTGCGCTCTTGCGTCTTATCATGCGCTTTGGTACGTTTTAGCATGGTAACGCACAGCGCAGGTGTAAAGAATAATGCCACAAAAGCTGATAGCATTAAACTGGTGATTAGAGTAATGGAGAACTGACGGTAAATAACCCCAGTCGAGCCACCAAAGAAGGCCATTGGTACGAATACTGCAGATAAGATTAATGACATACCGATAACGACTTTACTGATTTCACCCATAGATTGGGTGGTAGCATCATATATAGATATATCGGGTTGTTCTTCCAAAATTCGCTCAACGTTTTCGACCACTACAATAGCATCATCCACTAAAAGACCAATAGATAAGACCATCGCAAACATGGTTAATACGTTGATGGTAAAGCCTGCTACATATAAGACAGCCAATGTTCCAAGTAATACAACAGGCACGGCCAATGTTGGAATAACAGTAGCACGCCAGTTTTGTAAGAAGATATACATCACAATAAAGACCAAGATAATGGCTTCGATTAGGGTTTGTACTACTTGGTTAATAGATAGCTTAATAAAGGGGGTTGTATCATAAGGCACAACCGAAGTTAGTCCAGTAGGGAAGTTGGCCTCAAGCTCTGCCATGCGATCTTCAACTGCAACGCGTGTTTCTAATGCGTTTGCCCCTGGCGCTAATGAAATGCCAATACCAGCAGATGCTTTACCATTAAACAAAGAGTTAGAGCTGTAATTTTCATTGCCAATCTCAACCTTTGCTACATCCTTTAGCTTAACTTGAGCACCGCCAGCGTCAGTTTTTAATAAGATATTGTCAAAATCTTCAGGGGTTTGTAGGTAGCTTTGCACCGTCACTGTGGCATTGATGACTTGTTCTTCAACGTTAGAAGGCGCTTGTCCCAGTTGACCAGCAGAAACCTGCGTATTTTGAGCACGAATGGCATTGACGACATCTTCTGGCATCAGTTGATAGCTACGTAGGCGTGATGGGTCTAACCAGATGCGCATTGCATAAGATGATCCAAATAGCTGTACTTCACCAACCCCATCAACACGGCTGATAGGATCAACAATATTGGAGCTAACATAATCAGCGATATCAGCGCGATCCATGCTATCATCTTCAGCGACAAAAGCTTGTACCATCAAAAAGCTACTTGATGATTTGTTAACGTTTACCCCTTGGCGCTGTACTGGCTCAGGTAGCGTACTCATCGCTGCTTGTAACTTGTTTTGTACTTGTACTTGTGCTGTATCTGGATCTGTCCCGCTTTCAAAAGTTAAGGTGACAACTCCTCGGCCAGAAGATGCACTTTCAGAGGACATGTACATCAGCCCATCAAGTCCTTTCATGCGCTGCTCAATAACTTGTACCACTGAGTCTTCAACAGTTTGAGCGTTGGCACCTGGATAAGTAGTACTGACACGAATTTCAGGTGGCGCAATACGTGGGTACTGTTCTATCGGCAGATTCACTGTCGATATGACACCCACTAACATGATTAAAATGGCAATCACCCATGCAAAAATAGGGCGGTTAATAAAATATCGTGACATGATTTATTCCTAGTCTGCCTATTTTTGTATTAATTAGCGTCTGTCGCAGCACTGTTATTATTCACTTCAGGCGCCACTGGACCTTGTCTGTTTTGTTCCTGTACTGCATTAGTATTAGGAGCTGCAACAGGGCCTTGATTGCTTTGGTTTTGAGGTGCAACTGGCCCTTGTCCCTGTGCTGGAGCAGCTGGATTAGACTCTGGCTGATAAGCTTTGGTGATCACCTTTTGTTCAGGCTGTAAGTTGGCACCACCAACTATTACGACACGATCACCAGAGTGTAAGCCATCAGAGACAATCCAGTTGCCTTGATAGGTACCTTCAGTCGTAACAGTACGCACTTGTAATTTGTCTTCGTTATCGACTATATATACTTGAGCTTCACCTCTAGGTGTCCGCTTTAAGGCACTTTGCGGTAATAAGACCGCATTATTAATAAGTCCTTGTAACAGTCGAGCTTTGACGTACATCCCAGGCAATAACATATATTGCTCATTATTAAAGATAGCGCGTAAGGTTACTGCTCCTGAATCTTGGTCAACTTTGGCTTCTGCAAGCAATAGTTGCCCAGGCTCTGCATAAGGTGTCCCATCTTCAAGTATTAATTCAACACGTGCACTACCACCTTGTAGCTCACCTTGCATTTGCTGGTGTTTTAGCCTTAATAAGTCAGCTGAAGACTGACTGATATCGACATAAATGGGGCTAATTTTGGAGATAGTCACCAAGGGTTGGGCTTGGTTGGCATTGACTAAAGCACCAACGGTGAGGCCAGAGCGCTCGGTAACGCCAGAGATAGGAGCAATAACAGTCGTGCGGTCAACGCTTAACTGACTACCAGAGAGTTGTGCTTGAGCAGTAGCAACAGCGGCCTCTGCACTCGCAATATTGGCTTGTGCTTGTTGGGCAGATGCTATTGCACTTTCATAAGCTGCTTTGGCGGTTTTAGCCCGAGTTTCTGTTTGTTGATATTGTTGCTCTGAGATGGCTTGCTTGGATACTAAGGGGCGCAACCTTTCCATATCAGCTATGGCCTGTTCAAACTCAGCCTTACGTGATTCAATATTTGCTACGCTATTGTTATAACTTGCTTTTGCTGTTTCAACATTGGCCAAGGCTTGTTGTACTGCGGCTTGATTGGCTGCTTGTGATGACTCATAGTTTTCGCCACTTAAACGGTACAAAGGTTGACCTTTTTCAACCATACCACCTTCACGGTATAATATTTCATCAATTACCCCAGTAATTTGAGGTCGGATGTCTGCCACTTCATAGGCTACGATACGACCAGAAAACTCTTTGATAATTGGTACAGTTTGAAACTGTACAGGCATAACATCTACGGTTGCAGGGGGCATTTGTTGCTGGGCAGCAGCGTCTGCTTCGTCTTGTTTAGAGTTGCATCCAGCAATAAATAGGCCAGATACGGCTAAACTAATGGCAAGATAAAGATGTGATCGTTTCATGTAAAAAAACCTTAATTTGGGTCATCACAAGTAAGTAATAAGTTAATAAAGTAAAAGACGAAAAATATAAAATAAAGCAAGTTAAATAAATTGAATATATTAAATTAATCAAATGAACAAAATAACTTATCAGTTCGTTCAATTATTTTAATCTCAATCATTTAAGTTGCCTGTATAGTAGCCAAACTTAATAAAGCATCTTTATTTTATAGGACGGCTTTATTCAATAGGGCGATAAGTTAATAAATTAACCCCAGAAACTCAATATGCTTTTGGCTAAAGATGCAGCTAAATTTTTTAAGTTTGATTCTAATAGGGACTATATAAATGTATAGAATTAATAAGCAGCCCTGTCTCTTTAGTCCTTTGCCACAGTTTCCTTAGATAGAGTTAAAAGCCTTGTAAACATGATCTTGACTTTTATTCTGACCTAGCCTGAGCTAAAGTTGACTGTCAGCACTACTCATGTATCAACTCATTTATACAGCACAGCCCTAAGACAGATACAAACAATACGGACACAAATAGTATTACTTTAGCAATGATGACAGGCACAGATGTGTTACTTTTGTAAACTTAGCTAAAGTTATAAGGTTAGCTTTGTTTTAGACAGATTTATGCTTGTCGTTGAGCTTGGCTACTGTTGAAGCTATAACAATAAAAAACCACAAAATGTGGTCTTTTATTGTTTAGAGCTAGATACTATTTTTGATTGCTCTTTTCTAGATAGCTTCGATAAATATGGTTCGATAAATATGGATAGTGAATATGAGGTAAGCCCATACAACTTAAACTCACGTAGCTTAAACTCACATAACTAGGGCAAGCTGTTGTATTATTGTCTCGCTAATCTATCTATCATTTTGCTCACTAAACTATATTATATTCTGTTCACCAAACAATATTCTGTTAACCAAACTATATTCTGTTAACCAAACAATGTAGCTATGTTGTAGTTATGGCGTCCATTAAACATTACAAGCGTAAAGTATAACAAAAATTAGTGTCTGTGCGTTATCCTATTTGCATTATTAAGTCGTTTCTTATGTATCAGAATCTGACACTAAGCTTGCAAAGTGTAACCTATGTGAAAGTAGGGTCTGTACGACAGTGTCCAATAGGCTCTAGTCATCACTTACGCTAGACGTGAGCTTGCAAGCTCAGTCAACTGCCATAATCCATGACGATATTCATTGTCTGGTAAGTGACTCAGCGCTTGCTGCGCTAATCGAGTCTCTTCTAGTGCACGGCTACGACAGTAATCTAATGCGCCAGATTGTTGCACGATGTCAATAACTTTTTGTGCATCATCAACTTTGCCAGTTTGTACAGCAATGCGCAAGATGTTGTATTTTTCTTCAGCAGTTTGTTTTAGTATGCGCAGCGCAACAATAGTCGGCAAGGTAGGTTTGCCTTCGGCCAAATCATCGCCTAAGTTTTTACCCATAACTTCAGCGTCACCAGTATAATCGAGCACATCATCTATGATTTGAAAGGCATTACCAAAGTGCTGACCAAAATCACGAAAGGGTTGCATAAATTCGGGGCGATTTTGCAAAATAGCAACCCCACAGGTCGCCATCATAAATAGGCGTGATGTTTTGCCATCAATGATGTTCATGTAGTCGGTTTCGGTCGCTGCTGGATTGTGCTGATGTTGAAGTTGCAATACTTCGCCCTCTGCTATATCACAAGTACCATCTGAAAACAACTTGAGCAAAGGTAAACTTTGAAAGCCAACTAATAAATTAAAGGCGCGCGCAATCAAATAATCACCAACCAACACTGCGGTCGCATTATCCCAAGTAGCATTGGCAGTCGGACGGCCACGGCGCAATCCTGACTCATCAATCACATCATCATGTACCAAGGTTGCAGTATGTAGCATTTCAGTAATGGCAGCCAAATGCATCGCCTCTTTTGACTGCTCATCTTTGCACAAACGTGAGCAAAGCAGGGTAATAAGTGGACGCATCCGTTTGCCACCAGCATTGATGACATGCTGTGATACATTCATTACCAATTGAACTTTGGAGTTTAAGCTACCAAAAACCTGCTTATCCATAATAGCAAAATCATCGGCGATGATTTGCTGAATGTCAGCATAGTCTAAGCTTGGAGTAGGAATACTGTCTAGCATATTTGTAGCGGTGTTTGTTTTATTCATATTACTACCAACTGCAATAAAGTAATTAAGAGGAAGAAAAAAGTAATGAGGTGGATTTAGAGGCTGTATTGTATAGAGTTGATCAGCGGTACGCATCTATCAATTTTATACAGCCTCGAATAGATCTTATTGTTTGGTGTTTTTTGTCAAGTGTATTTTACGTGAAAAAAGTTAGTTTAGGGTTCTTTTATCGTAAGCTAGTTTTAATCGTAGCCTAAATAAGGTTTGTGATTGTAAAAAACAAAAAGGCTTTTGCTTTTATTGCCCCATCCCATATTAAGGCTAACATTACAGCTGAAAAATAGAGGGTTTGAACCAAAATTAGCTAAAATTTACCTTCAACAACAAAAAAGCATCATAACATAGCCCTAATTTGCATTCATCCCTTGCAATTTATGAATGAAATGCGTAAAATTTCGTTTTCATATTCAAGGCTTGTAATCAATACCAGTTTGAATTGGCATGATTGCTCGCTATTTTTTCTGTAACTTTCCCTGTCGTGACCGTAGATCAGGCAAACTGCTGAAGTGTTATTAAGTGTGCGTCTTTATGGCTATTTATTATAATAGTTAACGATGATGTTGCATACGATAACCACGGCACACGGGTTAAACGGAGTCGTAAGATGTACGCAGTTATCAAAAGTGGTGGCAAACAGCACCGTGTAAGCGTTGATGAACTACTAAAAGTTGAGCTTTTAAAAGAAGCTGAGCAAGGCGAAACCATTAAAATTGAAGATGTATTAATGGTTGTTAATGGCGATGATTATAAAATCGGTCAGCCAGTTGTTGAAGGCGCAAGCGTAGAAGCTGAAGTCGTTGAGCACGGACGTGGCAAAAAAATTCGTATCGTTAAGCACAAACGTCGTAAGCATTATCACAAAGAGCAAGGTCATCGTCAGTGGTACACGCTTCTTAAAATTAAAGCGATTAACGCTTAATAGCCTTTCAAGCTAAATGGTCTTGATTGTTTATTGTTATCAAACAGACCAATAGCTGGTAATCCTTTTTTATCGATGGTATAGATAATATTGAGTAGGGCTGATAAAGATAAATAACAGTTCATTTTAGATGCTAATGCTTATTATCAATGATTCTTTACATCATCCTATATCATCATCAAGTTTATAAATTAGTCTCAGTAAGGAGATTTCTCATGGCACATAAAAAAGCCGCAGGTTCAACTCGTAACGGTCGTGACTCTAACCCAAAAATGCTTGGCGTAAAAGTATTTGGTGGTCAAGATGTGGTCGCTGGGAACATCATCGTTCGTCAACGTGGTACTGAATTCCACGCTGGTGAAGGCGTAGGCATGGGTCGTGACCATACGTTATTTGCCTTAACTGACGGTGTTGTAAAATTCGATACCAAGGGTAAATTTAACCGTCGTTATGTATCTGTTGAGCAAGCATAATTATTCGGCATTATAACAAGTAGAATTTTTACTTGTAAACGCTCTGATGGCCCTGCTATCAGAGCGTTTTTGTATTTTGCTTATTCATATTTATTTACGAAATGCTCTTTATTTTCAGCGCTTAGCGTTGGCTGTGGCCCAGTATATTTGATTCCAGTATATTTGATTAAAGTTACTTTTATCTGGATTAAAACACCCGTCTAAATCAAGTTGTAATAAGTTGAGAATGAGCTTAAATGCTCATACCTAATAACCCCATGCCTAGTAAATGTCGTTTTTAATAAGTAGTTATTGTTAATAAATAGCCACAAATGAGCAGAGCGTAACAAAGCAGAAGTTTTATTTGCAATTTTCATCTAGTCAGGTAAGAAAAGAAATGGCACACTATTTATCAAGTTATTTTAGCTGTATTTTAAATAAAAAAGGAACTCGTATGTTTTACTCAAGCATTCAATACAAACAGCAACAACAGCAAAAGACAAAATATATGAAACGTTTAACTAATAAGCTTATGGGTACTGCAATTGCCACCTTGATGGTAGCGGCACCAGTGATGCCAGCAATGATAGCGACTCAAGCTCAGGCTGCAACCGCCGCCAGTGAAATGACGGCAGTAAAGCGCCTAAATAGTTTGCTTAGCGGTACCAAGAGTATGACTGCTAGCTTTACTCAATCCACCAAAGGCGCCAATGGAAATCAAAGTGGTTTGAGCGCTAAAAATGGTTCGTTTTCTGGTACGATGAGCCTGCAACGACCAAATAATTTTCGCTGGAATATTACAGCTCCCTTTGAGCAGTTGATTGTCACTGACGGTAGTGCGCTGTGGGTGTATGACAAAGACCTTGATCAGGCAACTCGCCAAGATGCGTCAAAGCAGCTGGGTAATACTCCTGCATTGTTATTATCAGGAGATCCTAACAAAATTGCGCAAAACTTTAAAATCACTCAACCAAATGCCAAGAAGAACTACTATGTACTGTATCCAAAAAGCGGTGATGCTAGCTTTAAAAGTTTAAGCGTTAGTTTTAATGGTGGTAAGCCGGTGATGATGGTATTAAATGATTCGCTGGGGCAGGTAACGACTATTCGCTTTAATAATGTTAAGCTAAATACCAGTATTGCTAGCAGTCAGTTTAAGTTTACACCGCCAGCTGGGGTCGATGTGATTAATCAATAATTAGCATAGATAAAAGATAAAAGATAAAAAAGGTAAAAGGTAAAAGGTAAAAGGTAAAAGGTCACTCACATAAAATGGTTAGTAATTGCTATAATTAATCCTAATATAGAGGCAGTCAACAAGCGCTGATTATTAATATTTGAGGATTTAATGAATACAAAAGTTGTCAAACGCTCTGAACAAAAACGCGCACGTAAAACTAAAGAAAAAATACTAAATGCAGCGATTAGTGAGTTTTCGGCAGCTGGATTTGAAGGGGTGTCCACACGTACGATAGCCAGTCATGCTGGTGTTAACCATACCTTAATTACCCATCACTTCGGTAGCAAAGCAGATTTATGGAAAGCTGCTGCAAAAGCTATATTTGATACTTATTCAGAGCAGTCAGAAAAGCGACTAAAAGAGCTGGGTGAGGTTGAGCAAAAGGTCGTGGTGCGTGAACTATTAAAGCACTACATTGAGTTTAGTGCTGAATTTCCTGATTTTCACCGCTTTATGATACAGGCCAATCGGGGTGATTTAGAGTTATTAAACTGGTTTACTGATGAATATTTAAGTCAGTATTCAGACTCAGAGCTTGATTTGTTGCATCAGGCACAAAAATTAGGCTTAATGCCTGACGGTGATAGCCTGCATATTCGTTATATTTTTATCGGTGCAGTGACTTCAATATTTACTTTTGCCCCTCAGTATCAGCGCTTATCTGGCAAAGATCCTTTTTCGGATCAAGTTGTTGCCAGACATATTGATTATGTACTGTCATTATTTGAGCAATGAATTTGAGCAATGAATCACTCCCTAATCAATTACCCATTTTTTGCAAATAACATTAAACCTGTTAATACCAATACAATGCCCCCAATGCCTAGCATAGATGGTAGCGGGTTGTTTAAAAGCAGTATGCCACCTAATAAGGCAAAGATAATTTCACTAGCCTGAGTTGCGTCAACACCAGCAACCTCGCTGGGAGTTTGTGCTTGTTCACGAGCATATAAATACAGGCTGGTGGCAATCACTCCAGATAACAAAGCGACTAAAAAAGTATTATGCACTTGGCTTTGCATGGGTGCCTCAGGACGAACTGCTATGCCTAAGGCAATCCAAAACGGAATGCTACCCACTGTCATTAACCATACCTTATTAAAAGAGCTGCGCAATAAAGTAGTGGGGATGGTGGGAATTAGCTCTATTAGCTGTTGAAGCTTGGACTTTGGCAGTTGCGTGATGGCTACATTTTCAGACTGTTGCTGAAAGTAGTCCCCCATTTTTAATGATACAATTCTGGGTGCTAAGGTGGTCAAAGGTTGAAACTCATTGTTGACTGTCCAAAATGTTAAGTTCTTTAGGGTCTGCTGTTGTTTTGCTTGCTGTACGTTATATACACGTGCATTGTAAGAGGCTTGCCACACTAACTGACTACCGATAGGATAGCTGAACGCGGCAAGTAAAGAGGGCAGGGTACCATAAATAATAATGTCTAATAGAGGAATATCTATCACCAATGATTCGTTAGCACCTGCAATGGCTTCGCTAATATTAGCCATCACCACTCCGATGAAAATGATGCCAGCATATACAATAAAACGTCTGTCAAATCGATGACCAAATGCCATGAGCACAAACAAACTGGCCACTACGGTAAACATAAAAGTGGCGGCTACCACCCAACCGCTAACATGATCTCCAGCATAACATAGGGCTGCATAAAAGATACCAAAGCCAATACTGCCTGTAAGTGTCCAAAAGCGCCAATGGGAAATGTAAATATGCCATAGCGCTTTAATGCGTTGCCAGCCATCTTGAAAGCCAATAATAATGGTCAGTAAGATAAACATGAATAAATAACGTAGGCTAGCCGACCAGTACCAGTGGCCACCTGCATCACTCATGAGCTCATTGAATATATAAGTTGTGCTAAAAAAAGCACAGGCAATAAGCGTAATAAAAATCAGCTTTATCATAAAGACTTCTTGTGGATAGGGGTTATTTACCTTTGGCATCTGCCCAAATTATTTTGTGCAATTGTAATTGTAACCGCACCGGTAGCGCATCTACTAAGATCCATTCTGCCAGTTCACGGGCCAAATTGGGCACATCAACGCTAGGTGAATGGCTAGCATAGGCATCACCAAGCGCTTCTACATGAACATTAAACATAGGTGAAAACCAAACCGTATTAACTAGTTTATCTAATTGATATTCATCAAGTTTTTGTTTTGCCCAGTCATAATCTTCACGGTTCATAATCACAAATTTTAATTGATCATGCTTGGTGAGATAATCAAGGTTAGACCATAGGTTTTTATCCGCTTCACCACTGCTGGGCGTTTTGATATCCATGACTTTGCTGACAGCGGTGGGGACATTGGCCACACTTAACGCACCAGCTGTCTCTAATGAAATCTCATAGCCTTCATCGAGCAGTCGCTGCATTAAGGGAATGGCATTTGGCTGTGCTAATGGCTCACCGCCAGTTAGGCAGATGCGTTTGCAAGGATATTGGGCTATCTCTGCCATGATGGCATCTAGTGACAGCCTCTCACCACCAGTAAAAGAGTAGGTGGTATCACAATAGACACAGCGCAATGGGCAGCCGGTTAAGCGCACAAAAATGGTAGGCAAGCCAGCAGTTAAAGCCTCACCTTGTAAAGAGTAAAAAATCTCAGTCATGCGAAGACCGGATTCAGGGTCAGTAACAGGAATACTGGTGGTTCGTAAATTTGACATAACGTTGGCTAATGATACTATTAGAATTAAAGTGAGAGTTGGATATTATACCTTTTCTAAAAAATAACCTATCTTTGTCAAACTCGCTAAACCTACTACTTGTAGCGTTTGCACTCGTTTTCCTCGATAGCTTAATTTTTAGATTTGGTATTAGAACAAACAATAGAATTAAAAAATGAGAATAAAAAAGTGAAGGTAAGGACTAAAATAATCCTTACCTTCTGGTATTTAGGGCGTGTCAACAAATAAAAGTTGGTTATGGCAAACTTTTAAACATCATATTAAGACTAAGACAACATCGTGTAATTAAAAAACCTAGGCCAAACGTAATAGCTCATTAATACTAGTCTTGGCACGTGTTTTTGCATCAACTTTTTTGACAATGACAGCACAATATAAGCTGTGTGAACCGTCTTTTGCAGGGATGCTACCAGAGACAACCACCGAACCAGCTGGAATGCGGCCGTAGCTGATCTCACCAGTTTCACGGTCTAAAATCTTAGTAGATTGACCGATATAAACACCCATTGAGATTACCGAGCCTTCTTCAACAATAACGCCCTCAACAATCTCAGAGCGAGCGCCGATAAAGCAGTTGTCTTCAATAATAGTTGGGTTGGCTTGTAGCGGCTCTAATACACCACCGATACCAACACCGCCTGACAGATGCACGTTTTTACCAATTTGTGCGCATGAGCCAACGGTTGCCCATGTGTCAACCATAGCACCTTCGTCCACATAGGCGCCAATATTAGTATAGCTTGGCATTAACACCACGCCTTTAGCAATATATGAGCCACGGCGTGCGACAGCAGGTGGAACAACACGCACACCTGCGTCTTCAAATTGTTGCTTGGTCCAGCTTGAAAACTTAGTGGGAACCTTGTCATAGAATTGCAAATGTTCACATGCAGGCATTGGATAGTTATCGTTTAGGCGAAAAGATAATAACACTGCTTTTTTTGCCCATTGGTTAACTATCCACTCGCCGTCTATTTTTTCGGCTACTCGTAGGCTGCCGTTATCAAGTTGATCAAGCACACTGTTTACAGCATCTTTGACATCTTTTGGCATAGTAGCTGGGCTATATTCAGCACGTTTTTCAAATGCTTGTTCAATGATTTGTTCTAATGACATAGATTTTCCAGTTTGGTATTAATTTAAGTTCATTGGTTTTGATTTCATTAAGCTAATTGCGCCATTTATATAAGCGATATAAGTTGATGGATTATATGTTAGATAAGCCAGTTAGTTTAATTTGTCATTGATTGTGGTTAATCACAATCAAACAATAAGCCGATAACTGCATTAAATAAAGTTGGTTATCGGATAATTGTTTATTAGGGTTGGTTATTGTCGCTAATTTTTTACAGTTTAGCAAACCAGATGGGGACAAAAAACTAAATACTCTCGCGTCACTTTTAGCTGAAGCGAATATTATGTTGACTCTGTCCGCATCAGCTAGTTGGTTGTAAGCTGTTGTTGAAGCCAGTGTAGTAAGTCTTGATATACCAACTGGTTGTCCTGCTCATGCAAGGGTTCATGGCGCATTAATGGATATAGTAGTTGTTCAATCTGTTTAAAGCCTTGTTTTTTCATACGAATGGTCAGCTTGCGAATACCTTTACCCATATCACCCACAGGATCATCTTCACCGCTGATAAATAGCATAGGGAAGTCTGGCTCAATGGTATCAGCCCAATTTTTGGAAAGACCTTCTTGCATTAATTGAAATAAGGTCCAAAATCCATTGTTAGTAAAATCAAAACCGCATAAAGGATCATCTTCATAGGATGCAATTGCTTCAGGATTGGCACATAGCCAAGCACGATCTGATTTAATACGATTATTTTTTAAGCGAGAGTTAAATATTTTGTTAACAATATTGGTAAAGATTGGGTTTGGTCGTCTTGGTTGCAACTTATTTAACGCGGTAGCTAATGGAATAGCGAGTTTTACCAAAGGGTTATAGTCACTACTTCCCATCAAAATCGCACCAGAAAATTGACTGCTATGCACTTGCAATAAGGTACGAACGATAAAAGAGCCCATCGAGTGACCCATAATAAAGTGTGGCACATCAGGATATTGGACTTTGAGTGTGTCTGCCATGATAATGGCGTCTTTTAACAGAGTTTGCATCGGATGCTTTTCGCCAAAATACCCCAGTTCATTGGCATTATTGATGCTGCGTCCATGACCTAGATGATCGTAGGTAATAATCGCAATACCATGTCCTGCTAAAAACTGAGCAAAGTCTGCGTAGCGACCGCTGTGCTCTGTCATGCCATGCAAAATAAGTAAAGTAGCTTTGACAGGTTGTTGTGGTTCAAATAAGGTGTGATTTAACGTATGAGTTTTGTCGGAAGAAAGTAGGGTTTTAGCCATAAGGCATCCTTTGCATTTTATTTTATATCAATAATTTTAGCTTTACATCTACTATATCGACTGGAAATTTTCTAAGCATTATAACATAACACTGACATCAGATAATTAATAGGCCAATTTTTGGCTATCAGTATTATTTTTTTAACTAATTATTTTTTTAACTAATTATTTTAGTAACCTTGCTCTCAACTCTTGGTGTAGGTTAGGGCTTTAGCCGAGCTTTAATAACAAGCTAAATTTTGCTGGACTAACAGTACCAGTTTAGATTGAATTCTAATAAATTGAGAGTGGAGGTTTTGATATTAAGTTAGTCCAGTCAGTAAGTTATTCTAGCGCTAAAGTATTAGTTTATTGTAATATGTGTTATAAATATTACTAGTATAAAACGCATTGAGCTGTAAAAAAGCTTGTTTATAGCTCAGAATCAAAAAAAGATAAGGACATTACTATGATAAAAAAAACTTTTAAAACAAAGGGTTGTTTGTTGGTATCAGGGGTATTACTAAGCACTCTTGCTTTAACAGCATGTTCAAATCAAAGTGATAGTAGTAAAGAAGTTGCTGGTGAAGCTACAACAGTATCAGCGGATAAGCTAGAAACAAAATTTGTCACAGTAGCAACTGGTGGGGCTTCGGGTCCTTATAATATTATCGCAACATCACTAACTGAAGCTTATAATGCAACCTATGGTGTCAACTCTAAAACGCAAACAACAGGTGCTTCTGTTGAAAATATGAACCTGATTGACCAAGGGAAAGTTGAAATGGCATTTGCGATGAGCGATGTGGTTAATGATGCTGTTTTAGGTAGAAATAACTTTAGTGCACCAATTACAAAAGTTCAGCAAATAGCAGCTTTATATCCTAACTATGTGCAAGTGGTTACTTCACAAAAGTCAGGGATAAAAAACTTTGAAGACTTGAGAGGTAAACGTATAGCTGTTGGTGCGCAAAACTCAGGTGTTGAGGTAAATGCACGTAATTTACTTCAAGGCTTTGGTATGACCTATGATGATGTCAAAGTGGATTATTTAGGTTATGCAGAAGCCGCAGATGCACTAAAGTCTGGTAAGTTAGATGCTGCATTCTTAACTAGTGGTTTGCCAAACTCTTCTTTAATGGAGTTGCAACAAGGTTTTGATTTGCAGTTAGTAAGCATTGATCCTGCTAAGGTTGCTGAAATTGCACAGAATGAAACTTACTTTACAGCAAAAGAGATTCCAGCAGGCACTTATGGTAATGAGACAGCCATTCCAACCGCGGCAATCATGAATGCTTTAGTTGTGAGCTCTGATTTGTCTGAAGGTGATGTTTATAAATTAACCAAAACATTTTTTGAGAGTTTGGATAAATTGAAAACAGCACATCAGGCGGCAGCGGATATTAGTTTAGAAAATGCACAACAAGGCATGGTTGCACCTATCCATCCAGGTGCCAAAAAATATTATGATGAGCAAGCAACGCAATAGTTATATTTGTCGCTACTGAATTTAGATGATATCGCTATTAAGAAACCAGTACGGCCAACTTTGTTGCTTTACTGGTTTTTTTGTTTTAATAGGGCTGATAGCCATAGTGTTATTTGTTGTAAGTCAACAGCAGCAACGAATAGTGATTGTTTTTGAACAGAAATCATGCTTGTTAGATGGCACAGGTTTTGAGCTTCAATGGATGCATTCTGTTGAAAGGCAACAATGGGTCGAAGTCTATGAGTTATATAATGATAGGCTGCTGTTGACGGACACATACTTTGAAACCTTTGGTGCAGGAGTACCATCGGTATCAGTGAGCGGCTCATCGATTGGAGAAAGAGCTCATCAAAGTCACCTTGATAAAAAATATAGTGGATATATTCATTATCAAGTCAATCAGCAATTGCCTTATCTGAATTGGATGGTGTCATCAAATATAAAAGCGACCATTGTTAATCAGAATCACGTACTGCCTATCTATCAATGGGTTAGTGGTGGTTATACTAATATTTACATTGCACCCAGAAAAATGACGATATGGGCGCAGTTGTTACAGGAGTCATGCCATGACTACACCCCAAACCACACAGATAGAATCAGTGATTGATTCGGACTCACCATCAGTTGAGAAGCAACAACAGATATTAGAGAAGTTTGATAGAGAGTCTATTACTCGGCATTTAAAGAATAAACATATAGGTTGGTTTATTTCTGCACTAGCAGTTATTTATGCTATTTTCCATTTATATATTACTTTTAATCCAATGCCTGCGCTATTACAGCGTGCTGCACATGTCGGTGTTGGATTTGCATTGATATTTTTGATTTATCCCGCAACCAAAAAATCTTCAAGACTGACGATTGCTTGGTATGACTGGATTTGGTTTGCTTTATCCTTTTCAGGCGTTGCTTATTTACTAATTGAATATCAAAATATTGTGACTGTACGAGGTGGTATTCCAAGTCAGCTTGATATTGTCTTTGCTATGATAACGGTATTATGTGTGCTTGAGGGGACACGTCGTATTACTGGATTTATATTGCCCTTATTTGCGCTTATATTTTTAGCTTATCCTTTTTTTAGTCATTTAGATTTTATGCCTGATCGGCTGTTAACTAGACCTTATGATATTGGAGATATTTTTGGTCAGCTGTATTTGAAAACGGAAGGATTATATTCAACAGCTATTGGCGCATCGGTGACTTTTATTTTTCTATTTATTCTATTTGGTGCTTTCTTATCTCGATCAGGAATGGGGCAGTTATTTAATGATTTAGCATTGGCGTTGGCAGGTCATAAGCAGGGTGGGCCTGCAAAAGTAGCTGTGATATCCAGTGGGTTTATGGGCAGTATTAATGGTGCAGCTGTCGCAAATGTTGTCGGAACTGGCGCATTTACCATTCCTTTAATGAAAAAGGTTGGTTATCACAAAAATTTTGCGGGTGCTGTTGAGGCCAGTGCATCAGTAGGTGGGCAGGTATTGCCACCTATAATGGGAGCCAGTGCTTTTATTATGGCAGAAACTACTGGCGTAAAATACAGTACAATTGCATTGGCAGCTCTACTTCCAGCGGTATTGTATTATCTTGGTGTGATAGCTCAAGTACATTTCAGAGCAGGGCGACGAGATTTAAAAGGTATAGCTAAAGAAAGCTTGCCACGTATCAAGGATGTGATGAAAGCGCGTGGTCATATGCTATTACCAATTGTTTTTTTGGTATTTTTATTAGGCAAGTCCGTTCCTGTTGGTTTTGCTGCAGCTTATACTATTGGCTTTACTGTTGTTATGAGTATGCTAAGGGCTGAAACACGTATGGGTTTTAAAGATATACTTGGCGCATTTGAAGATGGCGCACGTCAATCTTTAGCAGTCATGGCAGCTTGTGCGGTGGTTGGTATTATCATCGGGGTGGTAAGCTTAACCAGTTTCGGTAGTGTCATGACATCCTCTATTGTAACGCTAGGTGCGGGATCATTGTTTTTAACACTTATATTAACCATGCTTGCATCAATGGTTCTTGGAATGGGACTGCCATCAATTCCTGCTTATATTATTACTGCAACCATGGCTGCTCCTGCGCTGGCTGGATTTGATATTCCAATTTTGGCTGCTCATATGTTTGTGTTTTACTTTGGTATTTTTGCCAATATCACGCCACCTGTGTGTTTGGCAGCGTTTGCAGGTGCTGGTATTGCTGGTGGAGACCCAATGAAAACTGGATTTCAATCTCTAAGATTGGCGCTAGCAGGATTTATTGTGCCATTTATGTTTATTTATAACCCAACCATGTTGATGATAGATCCAGTGGGATTAGCTGTTACAGCTAAAGAGTTTCCATTACCACCTACTATTGAGATTGTTACCGTCGTTTTCACCTCTGTTACAGGTGTTATTGGGTTAAGTGCCGCCGTTGAGGGTTACTTTAAAGGTAATATGAATGTGGTTACTCGTGTGGTATTGGCTATCGGCGCCTTGTTACTGATTTATCCAGAGATGATGACGGATATCGTTGGTGGCGTTGTTGTACTTGGCATTATGATATTAAATGTGAGAGCTAACAGGTCGAAAGGTAAGCCAGTAAGTGTGACTCATTTATAATCTTTTTAAGTTTTTAAACGCTTTGAATTAAAGTGAAAAATTAAAATAGAAAAGGAGGTTTAATAAATAGACCTCCTTTTTTTAGTTCTTGATTTTAAGCTTTCAAAAGTCGTTATTTATATCCTAACAACCTAACTTGCCCTCTGTTTCTAGAGCTTTTTTGCTGCGAACCGGAGCAGGGCAATCTTCACCATAGAACTGGCGGTCGGCAAAGTAGCTTGAGCGCACCATAGGTCCTGCCCAGACACTAAAGAAGCCAATTTTTTTACCATAGTCCATATAACGCTGAAACTCATCAGGGTGAACATAGCGATCGACAGGAGCATGGTTTTTACTGGGTTGTAGGTATTGACCGATAGTAATCATATCTACATCGTGCGCCTTTAAATCATCTAGCAAGGCGTAAACTTCTTCTTCTGTCTCACCCAGACCAACCATAAAGCCACATTTGGTCGCAATGTCTGGACGACGGGCTTTATACTCTTTTAGTAGATTAAGAGAATGCTGATAGTCAGAGCCTGGTCGAAATGCTTTGTATAAACGTGGAACAGTTTCGATGTTATGATTAAACACATCTGGTGCTGTTTCAGTTAATAAGTCTAGGGCAATTTCCATCCGACCACGAAAGTCAGGTACTAAAATCTCAATCAAACAGTTTGGGCTAAGAGCTTTTGATTCATTAATCACATCAACAAAGTGTTGGGCACCGCCATCTTTTAGGTCATCACGGTCAACTGATGTGATAACGGCATATTTAAGACCTAAGCCTAAAATAGTTTCAGCCGTATTACGGGGCTCATCTTTATCTAGTTCGTTTGGCCGACCATGTGCGACATCACAAAATGGACAGCGGCGGGTACAAATATCACCCATAATCATGAAGGTAGCAGTACCGTCACCAAAGCACTGTGGAAGATTGGGGCAAGCTGCTTCTTCACAGACAGTATAAAGCTTTTGTTTGCGTAATGTTTTTTTGATACGCTCAACTTCAGCTGGCGATGACATTCTGACACGAATCCAGTCAGGCTTTTTTGGCGCTTCAACTGTTGGGATGACTTTAATTGGGATACGAGCTACTTTATCGTAACCACGTAACTTCTCTCCTTTGACAGCTTTTTTTGGTTTTGGCGGTGCTTTTGGGATGTAAGTCTCTACAGTATTTGTCATAGTAATATCTGTCCTAACTCTTTCTATAATAAGAATTTTAAAAATATCAAAATCGAAGACACGCCCTAGTTTTATTCCCCATTATATTTGAATTAATATTTGAGCGAAGATTATGTCCGATATTATAACAGATATAGGGATGTATTGCGGATAACTCAATGGCTAAGGGTAAGTGCTTGGCTTGGATTATAAGTTACTATTAATACCCCACTTAATACCCCACTCTCAACTCTTTTGGAACTTGAAAAAAAATGGCACCTCACCACCCTACAAGTTTTCGACCAAGAAGACTAAAGGACAGCGAGATGCCACTTGACGAATTTATTATAAATATACCCTATTTTCAACTTATAATATTCGATGCAGGACCTAATCAAATATGAAAAGTTAAAATAAGGTAAAAGCAGGTAATGACATGAAAAGTAGTAAGGTAGTGGTATACAAGGTAGTAAGGTAACAAGGTAACAAGGTAATAAGGTAACAAGGTAATAAGGTAATAAGGTAATAAGGTAATAAGGTAATAAGGTATAGTCATACCTTGCAATACAGGGCTATTAAGATTTGGTGGTAACAGAGGTTGGCATGAGTCCTATGCTTTATATTATAGTAGATATTTCATAAATAAATGTTGGATATGGCTCTAAAACACAGTGGCTTTACAGTTTGGTCATTAACTTTTTGACGATTTTAGGCTATATTAGAGACGGATATTATAGAGGCGAACATTAAACCCACCTGCAAGGTGTCGGAAGCCACCACGATCAGCCAACACAGATGATCAGTAAAATTATAGATGTAGTGATCGATTGCAATAGTTCGGTCAATTTGACAACTCAAAACCTTGAGCAAAAACTTAATCTGATGTGCTTATTATCCGTGGCAGCTACCCAAACCTGCATTATATAATCAAAGAGGACGCTTATTGTGTTAGACGCATATCGTAAACATGTCGAAGAACGTGCCGAGCTAGGTACAGTACCTTTACCACTTTCTGAGCACCAAACAGCCGACTTAGTTGAGCTATTAAAAAACCCACCAGCAGGTGAGGAAGAGTTTTTAATGGATTTATTGGTTAACCGTGTTCCTGCAGGGGTTGACCAAGCTGCTTATGTAAAGGCAGCCTTCTTAGCGGCTATCGTGAAGGGCGAAGCTACCTCACCGCTGATTGATAAGAAGAAAGCGGTTGATATTTTAGGTACCATGCAAGGCGGTTATAACGTATTACCATTAGTTGAAGCACTGGACGATGCTGAGCTGGCTGATAATGCGGCAGCAGCACTAAAAAAGACCTTATTGGTATTTGATGCGTTCAATGATGTGACCGAAAAAGCTGAAGCAGGTAACCAAAAAGCACAAGAGGTTATCCAGTCGTGGGCTGATGCTGAGTGGTTCTTAGAGCGCCCTGAAGTGCCACAAAAGCTTACTTATACTGCATTTAAAGTAACTGGTGAAACCAATACAGATGACCTGTCACCAGCACAGGATGCTTGGAGCCGTCCAGACATCCCATTGCACGCTTTGGCAATGCACAAAAACTCTCGTGATGGTATCACAGCCGATGAAGAAGGCGTACGTGGTCCAATGAAGCTGATTGAGGAGCTAAAACAAAAAGGTTATCCACTAGCTTATGTTGGTGACGTTGTTGGTACTGGTTCAAGCCGTAAGTCAGCGACCAACTCAGTACTTTGGTTAATGGGTGATGACATCCCGAACGTACCAAACAAACGTGCTGGTGGTCTTGTACTAGGTGGTAAAATTGCCCCTATCTTCTATAACACTATGGAAGACTCAGGTGCATTGCCAATTGAAAACGTTAAAGTTGAAAACATCAACATGGGCGATATCTTTGATATCTATCCACATGATGGCAAAATCACTAAGCATGATTCAGACGAAGTATTGTCAACCTTTGAGCTAAACTCAAATACTTTGCTTGATGAAGTGCGTGCTGGTGGTCGTATTCCATTAATTATCGGTCGTGCGTTGACCAACCGTGCCCGTGATTACTTAAAATTAGGCCATTCAGAAGTATTTGCTAAGCCAGAACAGCCAGAAGAGTCAAATAAAGGTTATACATTGGCTCAAAAAATGGTTGGTAAAGCTTGTGGTCTGGAAGGCGTACGCCCAGGTATGTATTGTGAGCCTAAGATGACAACGGTTGGCTCTCAGGACACGACTGGTCCAATGACTCGTGATGAGCTAAAAGATTTAGCTTGTTTAGGTTTCCAAGCCGACTTAGTAATGCAGTCTTTCTGTCACACTGCGGCATATCCAAAACCAGTTGATGTTGAGACTCAGCACACACTACCTGACTTCATCATGAACCGTGGTGGTGTCAGCTTGCGTCCAGGTGATGGTATTATCCACAGCTGGTTAAACCGTATGCTTCTACCAGATACCGTTGGTACAGGTGGTGACTCGCATACGCGTTTCCCAATGGGTATCTCATTCCCAGCAGGTTCTGGTCTGGTTGCATTCGCAGCAGCGACTGGCGTTATGCCACTAGATATGCCTGAATCAGTACGTGTACGTTTTGTTGGTGAAATGCAGCCTGGTATCACATTGCGTGACCTAGTACATGCCATTCCGTTACAAGCAATCAAAGAAGGTTACTTAACTGTTGATAAAAAAGGTAAAATCAACGAGTTCAACGGTCGAATTCTAGAGATCGAAGGCTTAGAGAACCTAACAGTAGAGCAGGCTTTTGAATTGTCTGACGCATCTGCTGAACGTAGTGCTGCTGGTTGTACCATCACCTTGTCTGAAGAGTCAGTAAAAGAGTACTTGGAATCTAATATTACACTTCTTAAGTGGATGATTTCTGAGGGTTATGGCGATGCTCGTACCCTAAGCCGTCGTATCCTTGCGATGGAGGAGTGGTTGGAGAACCCAAGCCTGATGCGTGCTGATGAAGATGCAGAATACGCGATTGATATGACGATCGATATGAGTCAAATCAAAGAGCCAGTACTATGCTGTCCAAATGATCCAGATGATGCTAAGACTCTATCTGACGTTGCTGGTGACAAAATTGATGAAGTATTCATCGGCTCATGTATGACCAATATTGGTCACTTCCGTGCTGCTGGTAAGTTGCTACAAGACGTGCCAGCTGGTAGCTTAAAAACCCGCCTATGGATCGCACCACCTACTAAGATGGATGCTCGCCAGTTAATGGAAGAAGGCTATTATAACGTCTATGCACAAGCAGGTGCTCGTACTGAGATGCCAGGTTGTTCATTATGTATGGGTAACCAAGCACGTATTGCACCGAAGTCCACAGCAGTTTCTACCTCTACCCGAAACTTCCCGAACCGTCTAGGTCAAGGGGCTAACGTATACCTAGCATCAGCTGAGCTTGCTGCTGTTGCAGCGGTACTTGGTAAACTTCCAACTAACGAAGAATATCAGCAGTATGCTGGTATGTTAAATAGCATGGGTGATGAAGTCTATCGCTACATGAACTTCGATCAGATGGAAGCTTATTCTGAAGAAGCAGACAAGATTAATGTGGCACAGTTACAGTAAGCGATAAATTGCTATCTGTAATGAGCGACACTTAATCGTTCTGTCTTGATTGAAGAATCCAATATCTAAAAAAACCCCGTATCTTTTTTGATGCGGGGTTTTTGTATTTATTACTTATTATACCTTTTCTGAAAAATAACCTATCTTTGTCAAACTCGCTAAACCTACTACTTGTAGCGTTTGCACTCTTTTTCCTCGATATCTTAATTTTCAGATTTGGTATTACTTATTTAGTGCTTAGTGCTTAGTGCTTATGTTGCTTAAGGTTTATTTGCTGATAAGCAGTCTAACTGTCAACATCTTGTTCAAAAAAGGCAATCTTAATCACATAGACCAAGAAGACAAGCACTAAAACCAGTAATACAGTTTCAATGGCGTTATCAGCTAATGACTGATTTAAATACATGGTTTGTTTCATAGTTCTTTTTTCTCCGTCGGATAGTCACGGCGTAACTGTCTCCATAAGGCAGCCATCCATAAGTAAGTTAAGAAGACAAAAGGGAACCCAGCAAAAGATCCCACCGCTTTAATCCCTTCAATTTTCCCTGTTACAACAACAGCATAAGCAACCAAAGCAATCAGGACACTCCAGACCACCGCTTTATAGCGGCTTTCGGTGCGGCCATCATGGCTGGTCATAATTCCTAATGAAATGGCAGCACTGGTAACCGTAGTGACCACAAATCCCAAAAATAAAATAACAGTCACAATCTTTGTGACAGCAGAACCAGGTAACATCTCTAATAAGTAATAAAAAGTACCTTCATAATCGCCTTTGTTGGCAATTTCAGCCAATTTACCGCTACCTTCAATGGTATCTAATAAGCTAAAACCTGAGAAAACAGAAAACCAAATAACGATAAATCCAGTAGGAACTAAGATGCTGGCAAGTACAAATTGACGAATGGTTCTGCCGTATGAAATCTTGGCTAAGAATACGCCGACAAAGGGTGCCCAAGTTACCCACCATACCCAATATGCCATGGGGTACCAGACAATCCAGTCACGTGGCTCAAATAAATACAGTTGAAACGAATGAGGTATGGTTTGGGTAGCGATATTACCGACAGCAACGGTCATGGTGCTCAAAAAGTAATGGCTAGGGCCGACTAAAAAGACAAAGGCTAATAAGGCCAATGATAAATAAACCGTCATATTACCTAAAAAGGTCATACCTTTGGCAATCGGTAAAATTGCGCCTAGGGTATATAAAGCGGCTATAACAATTAAAATGACCGTTCTCCAGCCTAATGAAGCAAAAGAGATGCCAGAAATAATTTCAAGACCTGACCCAATTTGTCCAGTCGCCATCGCAACAGAAGAGGATACGGATAAAGCAATTGAAATAATAGCCAATGCAGTGATAATGACACCGACTGGTTTTACCCACCGCTTTTTTGGAAAAGCTTTTTGTAATGGGGCAGCAGGACTAAACTCCATCTTGTGCTGATACGCAAAGTAAGCCATCACTATGCCAGCTAAGGTGTATAGCGCCCAAGCTGGCAAGCCCCAAACATGTAACGCCAGACTCATAGCATTACCGACTTGTTCATAAGCGGCTAAACTTGTGTCTTTGACACCGATAGATGATTGATAGTAATGCCAAATCCCTTCAATAGGCCCATAAAAGACGATGCCAACCCCAATACCTGCGGTAAATAGCATATTCATCCAAGTCAAAAACGAGTATTCAGGTTTGGCGTGTTTGCCACCAAGGCGAATGTTGCCATAGCGAGAAAAGGCAACGGCCAGACAGACAGTCAATGCCAATAAAGGCAGCCACATAATTAGCCAGTCAAACGCCTGATAAAAAAAGTTACTGGCTGCAATGATGACGCCTGTCAACATAGTGGGCTTCCACACTGCTAACACAGCAATGATACCCACCAAGACGGCGGTATATAAAAAGTAGTTTATTCTTTTTGTTTCATTATTGTTAAGACTCATCTTGTGAGATCCCCAATGCCAAGGCTGATGGTGAAATCCCCATCAGCTTAGTTAATAAATGTTTCCAAAAAATAAATAGAGCGGTTAACATTGCTAATTTGTTACAATATGGTACTACTATACCTGTTTGATTAAATTATTGGACAAAATTAACAAAATTTTTTATAAAAATATTTGTCAAATGGCAATGAATTAAGCCAGATTAAGCTAAGCGCTAGTCTTTAGGAGAGTATCTTGATCCATTTATCCCCGCTTAAGCGTCGCTTAGTGTATGTGACGGTGTTTGAGATAGTAGCCATTATTTTATCCACTTACATCTTAATGTGGCTCAGTGGTGGGGAGGCAATGCAGTCATTGCCCGTTGCTGTCATGGTATCTTTGGCAGCTGTAATTTGGAACTTTATCTTTAATACTGGGTTTGAAGCGTGGGAGAGACGACGCCAAAATCATGAGCGCACGTTTTTAATTCGCTGTTTGCACGCGGTAGGATTTGAGGGAGGATTATTATTAATTTGCTTACCGCTTTATATGGTTTGGTATAAGGTTGGTCTGTATCAAGCGTTTATGATGGAGGCAGCTTTGCTGTTGTTTTTCTTGGTTTACACCTTTTTGTTTACCCTGATATTTGACAAGATTTTTGCGTTACCCAATCAGTCGTAATTTAAGTAATAGTTACTTATACTTTAACCGTATGGTTCGTGAGGGTAAAAAAAGCCCCTTTATAGCAAAGGGGCTTATTCATGTCTGTATCGTATAAATTAAAGTGGCTATTTCAAGTAAGCACTATTTATTATAAACTGGCTTACGCTTTTCAACGAAAGCTGTTACTCCTTCAACGAAGTCATCCGTCTTAGCAAGTCTGGCTTGCTGTAATACTTCCATGTCTAACGCCTCATTAAGACCAGAGTAGGCATGGGTATTGAGCATATGCTTCATCGTCGCTAGCGCCTCAGCAGGCAAAGCGGCCAAACGGGTGGCAAGCGCTTGTACAGTTTCATCGAGCTTGTCGGCACTGACTACCTCGTTTAATAGGTTTAAATTCGCCATATCTTGCGCTGAAATCTTCTCGCCCAGCATAATCAGCTCAGTGGTTTTGGCAGGGCCAATGAGATGGTTTAATAAATAAACGCCACCAGCATCTGGCACCAAGCCAATATGTACAAAGGCTTGCAGAAACTTAGCAGTATCACTGCTCACACGAAAATCACAAGTTAACGCTAAGTTCATGCCCGCCCCAGCAACCGCACCTTCTAGTTTGGCAATGACTGGCTTATGTACTTGACGTAGCTTTAAGCTGACTTCACGAGCGCCTGCAACCATATTTTGTAAGGTAGATGATAAGCTTTCTTTATCAAGCCCATTTGATAGCATTTCTTTGATGTCACCACCACTTGAAAAATTACCGCCAGCGCCTTGCAGCACAATGACACGAACCTCTTTGTCAGCTTCAGCGCTATTTAACGCCTCCAGTACTTTATCTTTTAATGGCGTACTAAAGGCGTTAAGGCTTTTTGGATCATTGAGCGTGATGGTCGCAATATGATTATCAACTCGATATAAGACAAGTGGCTGAGCATCTGATGGCGCTTGAGGCTGTGTCATAACGGTTATCCTAAGAAGTTTGTGGAAAGTTTACGGGTTAGTGGGCTTAGTGAGTCTTTAAGCATTAAACTTTAAGATGCTCAGTTGTACAACTTAACACTTGCTAATTAATTTAAAGATTAGCAAAGGTGGTTAGTTGGCTATATCTTGGCTTGCTCTTTAACCATTTCAACAAAGCGGGTTACTTGCTTAGGGTCTGTTGCCCAAGAAGTCACCAAGCGCACAATGCTAAACTCATCGTTTAACACTTCCCACTCATAAAATTCAAATTTGGTTTTTAAAAATTGAATCAAAGTTTGTGGTAAGACGGCGAATACTTGATTACTTTCAGTGGCAACAAATAGCTTATGACCAGCATCAACCAAACTCTGTGATATTTGGCGCGCCATAGTATTTGCATGACGGCATAATTCAAGGTACTTGTCGTTTTTTAAGAGCACATCAAACTGTAATGCCATTAAATAGCCTTTGGCAAGTAGGCCACCATGTTGCTTGAGATAAATATTAAAATCTTTGGCAATTTTTTGATTGGGGATGATCAAAATTTCACCAAACATAGCACCCATTTTAGTACCACCAAACCAGAATATGTCGGTCAATTCTGCAAAATCAGCAAGTGTTAGGTTGCGTTGGTTGGGGTCGTCATGGCTACTGGCAATGGCAGCACCAAGGCGCGCACCATCCATAAACAAGTACATATCATGTTCACGACAGTAATCAGAGATGGCCTTTAATTCATCATAGTTATAAACAGTACCTAGCTCAGTGGTGTTAGAGATATAAACGGCTCTACTACGCACCACATGTGGGGCAAAGCTATGGCGCAGGCGTACTTTCTCTAACGCGTCAATGGTAAGTTTACCGTTGGTTGATGGTGCAATAATCACTTTGTGACCTGTGGCTTCAATCGCACCCGCCTCATTAACGGCGATATGCCCTGTGTCGCAAGCTATGATGCCATCAATCGAGGCGAGCATGGCATCGATACAGACTAAGTTGGCTTGAGTACCTGTGATGCCAAAGTGTACGGCAATATCCGGATTGCCAATTTTTTGCTTGATACTGTTGCGAACTTTTTCGGAAAACTCATCAAAGCCATAGCCTTTATGTTGTTGTTTGTGGCTGTCGTGTAGGGCGGCAATGATATCTGGATGGGCGCTTTCACTATAATCATTTAAAAAATGGTACATGGTATGGTTTTAACTCTCTACTTGGATTTTATTGCGGGTGATTAGGGTTTATTTAGTACAGGTGGTGAATGTTCAACTAGCCTTATTCATCATTTTCAAAGCTGGCATCCGCCATGAAATGATCTGGTGTTAAGTTGATAAAGCGGGTATATTGTCCTTCAAAGGCAAGACGCACCGTACCAATCGGCCCATTACGTTGTTTGCCAATGATGATTTCTGCTACGCCTTTTAAGTCCGAGTTTTCGTTGTAAACTTCATCACGATAAATAAAGGTAATCAAATCCGCATCTTGCTCAATAGCTCCAGACTCACGTAAGTCAGACATGATAGGACGTTTGCTTGGACGGTTTTCAAGACTGCGGTTAAGCTGCGATAACGCAATGACTGGGCAGTTTAATTCACGTGCTAATGCTTTAAGGCTACGCGAGATTTCAGAAATCTCTTCCACACGGTTGCCACTTAAACTCGGCACTTTCATCAGCTGCAAATAGTCGACTACGATTAAGCCCAATTGCCCGTCATGGTTTTTGGCAATACGGCGACAGCGTGAACGCAGCTCTGAAGGGGGCAGGGCGGTGCTATCATCTATGTATAGAGCTTTTTTCTGTAAGTGAGCTACCGCATTCATCAAACGTGCCCACTCATCTTCAGTCATCTGCCCTGAACGTAGATTGGTTTGGTTAATTTGCCCCCATGAAGATAGCAAGCGCATCACAATAGACTCAGCGGGCATCTCCATTGAGAACACAACGACAGGCAAATTTTCATGGAATAAGACACCTTCAGCTAAGTTCATCGCAAAGGTCGTTTTACCCATAGAGGGACGGGCAGCGACAATAATCAAGTCTCCAGATTGCAGACCTTGGGTCTTGTTGTTTAATTCAGTAAATGGTGTCTGTAAACCAATCATTCCGTCAGGGTTGTTTTTTAGCTCATCAATCTGTTCCATAACGTTGGCAAGTACCGAGCTCACGTCGGTTGGTCCGCGTTGGGAGGCACGCTTGTTGTACTGCTCATTAATAGCAAAAATGTTTGATTCAACCGTATCAAGAATCTCGCCAATACCGCGTTCTCTAGGATCATAAGCCAGTGCCAGCATCTCATTTCCTGCGGTGATTAATTGTCGTAGTGTAGATAGCTCACGTACCCGCTCTGCATAGGCAGTGAGATTGAACAAGGTGCCTGGGCTTTGGGTTAAAATATCCGCTAGATAGCTTTCACCACCAGCAGATTTTAGCAACTTTTGTGAGCTTAGCCAGTCGTGCACCATGACGGTATCATAGGGTTCGCCGACCTGAGCCAAGTGAGAAATAGCAGCAAAAATATGCTGATGCCGACCAGCATAAAAATCGTCTTTTGAGACAATATCAGAGATTTTGTCAAACGAATCTTCAATACTCATTAAAGAGGCAATCAGTGCTTTTTCAATGTCAATATTGTGCGGAGGTTGCTGGTTAAGTAAGTCTGATAATCCAGCATCATTGTTGTCTTTTTTGTTACTTTTATTGCTACTGTCTGCCATAGGATGCTTGTCTTTGTCTATTAGGGGCTATCAGGCTAAATTTGCCTTACTCTGCGTTGATCAGCCCTAAAAAATGGGATAATTATTTGCCACTACCACTTGTATTGTTGCTTTTATTGCTTGTGGTGCTAACTTATAGTTTTACGTCAACTTATGATTTAACTTTGAAAGTTAGTGATATAGTTAAGCCATACCATACAACAATCCGTACCATACAATAGGCAAGTGAGGGTATAATGTTAATATGTATTATGTTTACTAAATCTAGGTTATAGATTTGGGATAACTGTATTTTAAGTAACTAGAATTTTAAGTAACTAGATTTGAATTAAATTTTTAGGTGTGTCATAACTGTATTACAACAATTTATATGGATTATTTTAGTAAATTCAAGAGCTTAACGCCAGACATGCCAAAAAAGTGTTAGATAAGCAAGTAGTATCATAACTGGAGATTATAAATTGGCAACTTCTAAGTTTACCATAAAGCCAAAATAACTAAAACCAAATAAGCTGCTTGTAAAAGGGTGTGTCTTCATTTTGAAAATGGTGATAAAAATATGACAAATCGCAGTCAGACTAAGAAAATAACGCAGATAATATTATGATATTAACCCGTTATTTGACGCTGCATAACAAGATTTAGCTATTTTTAGCTCATTTAAATATCATTACACAAATTAAAGACAGGCTCTAGCCTGTTCAACTTAGTAAATCAGATAAGAGTTATATAATAAGGAATGACAATAATAGGACAAGATAAATGGGTATAACCGTAGCAAATAACGCATTACTGGTTACTACAGGGGAGCCTGCTGGTATTGGAATGGATATTATATTGCAGTTAGCCAAACAAGATAAACTACAAAAATTACAACGACCGGTGATTGTACTATGTGATGAAATTGCATTAACTCAAAGGGCTGTTGTCATCTATGGTACACAGATGCACCAAGATCACAGTCATTTATGGCAACGTATCACTACTGCTGAGATACTACATCAACAGTCAGATGCTGCCGCTTATTTACAACAGAGACTAACCGAGTCTCAGCAGCAACAAACCAAAGCGGTTGCCTTTTATGTGATTCATGTTGCCTGTGCGGCTCCAGTTGAAGCAGGTATTTTAAATGAACAAAATGCGGCGATGGTGTTTACCCAATTAAAATTAGCACATCAACTGGCAACATTGGGCGCGGTTGCTGCCATAGTCACTGGGCCACTGCAAAAGTCTATTTTAATTGATGCTGGTATTACCTTGGCAGATGGCAGTATGTTTACTGGTCATACTGAGTTTTTTATGCAACAAAGTGGCTGTGACAAGGTGGTGATGATGCTGGCCAATGCCATGATGAAAGTTGCTTTGGTGACAACCCACTTGCCCTTGGTTAAAGTAGCAGAGGCAATAACTAAAGACAATGTGCGACAAACTGTACAGATTTTAATTACGGACTTGCAACAAAAATTTGGTTTAAAGCAGCCAAAAGTTTTGGTCTGTGGTCTTAATCCACATGCTGGAGAGGACGGACATTTAGGAAGAGAAGAGATTGAGGTCATCAACCCAGTATTGGAAGAGTTTCAACAGCAGGGAGTAGATATCTCTTTGACAATGCCAGCAGATACTTTGTTTACACCAGATCATTTGCAGCACTGCGATGCGGTACTTGCCATGTATCATGATCAGGGGTTGCCAGTATTAAAGTCGCATGGTTTTGGTGATACGGTCAATTTAACCTTAGGTTTGCCTTATATTCGTACCTCGGTAGATCATGGTACGGCTCTAGATTTGGCAGGTAATGTACAAGACAGTGGCTTGCAACCAAGCAGTCATAGCTTATGGCGAGCATTGACGATGGCAGCGCAGATGGCATCAGGCTCTGTTACAGTAGGAAAGGAGTAAGATAGTCTTTGTATAGTTGATAAATAAATGGATAATAAATAAGTAAATTAAATAAGTAAATAGGAAAAAAGTAAATAGGTAAAATTAATTTTAGCTCCTGTTTTGAGACTTAGATACAAAAATAAGCTTGAACGACAAAAATAAGATAACAGCCTGATACCCGTTTAATTATGCTAAACTAGAGGCTGTATAGCATTGATACATCTCACTGACAGCCTTCTAATTTTTTATAATCAAAACCAATCTTTTATGACGCAATCATTTTCAAATAAGCACCCATTACATGGCACGCTACAAAAAGCAGCCAAACATCAACCACGCAAACGATTTGGTCAAAATTTTTTGCACGATAGCAGTGTAATTTCTCAAATTGTAGATAGTATTAGACTCAATAGAGACGATAATTTGGTCGAAATTGGCCCTGGTATGGGGGCATTAACTGAACCCTTGCTTGAGCAAGTAGATGCCATGACTGTGATCGAATTAGATCGTGATTTGGCAAACAGCTTGCGTATTCGCATCGGTGCCAACAGCCACCCCAATTTTACCATTATCAACACCAACGCCCTGAACTTTGATTATGCCAGTTTGTATCAACAGCCAAGCGCTGAAAGTGGCGGTGATGAAGCGTCCACTCAATCGAGTACTGCTGGCAAGAAGCTACGTATTGTGGGCAACCTGCCTTATAATATTTCTACGCCGTTATTGTTTACCTTGTTAGAGTATTCGGACATTATCGAAGACATGCACTTTATGCTACAAAAAGAAGTGGTGGAGCGCATCACCGCTGAAGTTGGTAGTAAGATATATGGTCGCTTGTCAGTGATTATGCAATATTTTTGTGAAACTGAGTATTTGTTGACTGTGCCAAGAGGCGCATTTAATCCACCGCCAAAAGTGACCAGTGCAGTGTTCCGCTTACGACCACACCAGACTAAGCCTGTGGTTGCTGAGGATGAAAAAGTATTTGCGTTGGTAGTGCGCGAGACCTTCAATCACCGCCGTAAAACACTACGGGCAATCTTTAAACAGTCATCGTTAATGCCGACCTTAACCGATGCTGATTTTGATCGCATAGGCATTGCTATGAGCGCACGCCCCGAAACTTTGGATGTAAAAGACTTTGTAGCGTTAAGCAATTTGGTAGTGGCTAAGCAAGAGTCTGGCTTAAATTCGTAATGTTTATTGGTCAAATGCTTATTGGTGAAATAAAGTTATGAGTCATGATACCTATTGGACTTTGATATCATCGGTGTTAATGATATAACTAAAGAACGCCTCTAGATGGCACCCACCCTAATAGCTAACAGTGGATGTAATACACAGTATATAGCAAACAGTAGTAGTAACAAACGACAATTAAAATGAGACTTGAGTGAATATATGACATATCGTGCCGAGTATGTAATCGGAGATTTGCAAGGCTGTTATGGTGCTTTTGTAGATCTTTTAGACAAAATACAATTTGATCCCAACCAAGATAAACTATGGTTTGTTGGAGATCTGGTGGCACGCGGAGAAGATTCTTTAGCAACACTACGTCACGTCAAAAAACTATGCCAACAAGGCGCTGCTGAAACCGTATTGGGTAATCACGATATTAACTTGATTGCTGTATGGCGTGGATTTGCATCAATAAAAGATAAAGATAAGACCCAGTCGATCTTGGATGCAGAAGACAGTTATGAGCTTATGGATTGGTTGCGTCGGCAGCCGTTAATGTTGATGCCTAAGAAAGATAAAGTCTTGGTACATGCTGGCATTCCGCCACATTGGAGTATAAAGCAGGCTAAGCAATATGCGCGTGAAGTTGAAGTGCAATTGTCTAGTAGCTTAAAGCAGCTCGATAGGGTATTGCCGCATTTATATAGCAAAGAAGCCGATGAATGGTCGGAAAGTTTGCACGGCTTTACACGTATTCGTGCCATTACAAATTATTTCACCCGTATGCGTCTGTGCCAACAAGATGGTACTTTAGAGCTAAACTTTAAATCTAGTTTAACCGATGAGATGCCAGCCGGCTTTTTACCTTGGTTTGAGTGGGATGTGCCACGTGATCATAAGGTGTTGTTCGGGCATTGGGCGGCATTAAAAGCAGAGATAGATTTGCCTCATGCGCGTGCACTAGATGCAGGCTGTGTATGGGGCAATAGTTTGCTTGCTTATCGTTTGTCTGATGGTAAGGTATTCTCTACTTCTGATAAATGCCCAAAATAGTTTTTTTCTATTAAGGCTGTAATGAAATTTTCATAATAGATTTAATGTTAACAATAACAGCCTCTAATAAAAAACCACCCTCATCAAAGAGTAGGGTGGTTTTTTTGCTTTTGGCTGTAACTGTTTGATGAGGATAACTTAAAACTAAGCGCTAAGGTTTATTGAGCAGTTAACCCGCCATCGACAACAAATTCAGAACCGGTTGAGTAGCTTGAGTCATCTGAGGCCAAAAACAGCACCATGCCACTGACTTCTTTTGGTTGCGCCACACGTTTGAGTGGAATGGTTTTGGCAAACTGTTCTACCGCATCCTTGGTGTCACCTTGCATAATCATCGGCGTAGCAATGACGCCTGGATGCACAGAGTTTACGCGGATACCGTAGTTAGCCAACTCAATCGCTGCCGCTTTAGTCATACCTCTCACCGCAAATTTAGAATCAGTATAACCAATAGCGCCACCGACCAAGCCATTTATCGATGAGATATTGATGATAGAGCCATTTTTGGTTTTTTTCATGGAAGGTACGACCGACTTCATGCCCAAGAAGACTGATACTTGGTTAATGTCCAAGATGCGGCGGTAGTCTTCAATTGAGGTGTCTAATAAAGACTTGGCCATAGTGATGCCAGCATTGTTGACCAACACATTAACGGGACCGAAGGTGGCTTCAGTTTGCTCAACAACACGCAGCCAGTCCGCTTCGTTTGTCACATCATGCTGAATAAATAGGGCATTTTCACCAAGCTCAGTGGCCAACGCCTCACCTTTTTCGGCATTGATATCGGTCAATACCACTTTTGCCCCCTGTTGTAGGCATAAGCGGGCGTGGGTTTCTCCCATACCTTGTGCGGCACCAGTGATGATAATAACTTTGTCTTGTAGGCGTGACATTTCTAACTCCTTGCAAATATAGCCACAGCCATATAAAAGAGTTACAGTGTTAACCTCGTTTAGCCTACTTCAGTAGTACTTGCACTCGGTTGCCTTGTAACTCATTTATCTGACTACAACTATAACGGAAAACTTACTTTAAAAAACCAACTTTTTTTGGTTCATGTTGCTTATTGCTTATAGTTTACTAATTAACATAAAGCCTCAGTTATTATATTAACCAAGTGTTTAATATAATAACTGAGGCTAGATTATTTTGTGTAGATGCTTTGTTAAAAAAAGCAAGGAGTGGTGAGCTTACTCCGGTAGTTTTGGCGGGTTTTTTGGTTTTGGCAGCGGTGTTTTGGCATTTTTGGTTTTGTCATTTTTATTCTCTTTACCTGCTTTGGCTTCGGATGCATCAGATTTTGCCTGCTGCTCGGCGCTGGCATTTTCTGCTTCCTCATCACCCACATAAGTATATTGCAAGCTGGTTAAGCCCACCATATTACCACTGTCTTTTTGCTCTTCAGCCGCTTTAGGTTGCTTATCCGCAGCCAGAGTAGAGGTCTTCTGTTGTGGCTGCTGTTCTACTTCCTCTGTTGTTGTCGCTGCTGCTTCTGAAGCTTTGGTATCAATAGCCACACCCTCTGGCGTGACCTTAACATGAGTGTTGGTCAAACGACGAACCGCAAAGTGCTTTGGAAATAGCTTATTTTTCTGAGTTTTATTACTGTCCTCATGGATCATTAATCCATCGCTATCAATTTCAGCATACTGCATTGGCTCAGGGCGCGGCAAAAAAAAGTCTCTTGGTTGGGTTAATAAGTGCGTAAACATTAGTTTACTGATGGTTTTCCATTCTGGTATTTTTACGCCTTTTGATCGCAGTGCAACGGTCATCGCTAAAAAGAAGCTGACCAGCAAGTTAATAATACCAATCAACACCACGCCCAGCAGCGAGACCAGAATTAGCCCAGCAGTTAAGTCATCGCTTGGAATATTAAAGATACCATGAGCAAAGTTGGCTGAAGCGAAGGCAATGTGGCGAATGTCTAACGGTAGACCAAACAAAAATCCGACAGTAGCAGTACTACCTAAGAAAATACCAAAGATGAAGTTGCCCATGATAGCACCTAGGTTGTTTTCGACAAACACTCCCAAGCGCTCAGGCCAGTTTTTGGGCAATATTTTTAATAATAGTTTATGACGGGCGATACGCTCACCGATGTTATTAAACAAGGCTAAGTTATCATAATAACCAGCAATCAAACCTGCTAAGAACAAATATACTCCAGCAATCGCAGCATGGAATAAGGCCAATGAATGAAACGGATGCAAGTCGTGTAATAAGTGTTCAGCTTGCTTAGTGTCAATCATCGGGGCCCCTATTTGTTGCAACCAGACCACAGAAATCAGCAGTGCCAGTGGCATTGCAATAAATACGTTACCCATAATGGCAATAAATTGAGTACGGATAATATCTACCATCAATTCAGATAGTTTAACCAACTGATGCGATTTTTTGCCAGAGCTATCAGAGATGGTCGAGGCAATCGCTGCTGCTGTCATTGCTGGCTGTTTGGTCGCAACCGTGCCATGAATAATATGAATAAATACAAAACCTAAGCCATAAATCATACTGTTGACAAAAGCACGGCTCATTGGCGCCAGATCTAGGTCATAAGACAGAATCTTGATGGTCGCCATAAAGGCAATCAAAAAACCACCAACTGCGGCTTTTTTAAACATCTTAATGTAGCCAGCTTTGTTGGTACTAATATAGTGCTCACCGACACGACCAGAGTTTTCGGTGATTTTGCGTGATAGAAGTTTGGTGTTGTTATTAATCAAATAACCAATGCTATAACGGCGTTTGACACTGATGATAATGGCTTGTGTCATTTCATAGACGGCTTTATCACGTTGTTTTTTGTCATCACCCAATAGATAACCCAAGATATGCATACGGGTAATGCTTTGCTCTAAGCGCAGTAGCATGTTGGTTAGGCGAATGGAGATACCTGTTTTGTAAATACGCTTGCGTACCGTATCAACAATATTGTCACATTGCTCCAGCATCACAAAAAGGGGCGCAAGGTCGGTGGCTTGCTCAGGTATGATATCGGTGTAATTATCGAGTTCATGGATTTCTCGATACTCATTGGCAAAGAGCACAGCTTCTTGGTTTTGTGCGACAAAGGCGGCTGAGTAATCGAGCATTTGCGGATAGGCTTTCATCAAATCAGGATGCAAGCCGATACCACTGACTCGATACGACAAGATGACCATGGCATTTAAGATATTGTTTTTTGCTGTTGCTACTAAGTTGGCGTGGGCATCATCGACCATGAGCAAATCAATGAGCTCAAACCAAAGCGTCTCATCAATACTAGCCAGCCAGTCTTCATCATGTTTGCCGTCAAATAGATAGTCAACTAGCTCCACAATAGAGTTATCATCTGGTAATAAAGGCACAAAACGATGCCCCACCAGACGTGATAAGCTACTGGCAAAGCTATGGTCTGATAAGATTCCAGTATCCGTATATAGTGACATACGGTGATATTTATTGAGCAAGGTTAGAATAAAGATGGCTAAGCCATTAGCATACTCAGGATGCTGACGTAGTAGCGTATTTAAAGTACGTAATTGATCATTGGTACAATCTGGGTTTTTCTTAAACTCAGTTTCTGATACGCGTAGAGTGTCAATCAGCTTTTTGAGTAAATAAGGCTCAGGTGTGTCACCTAATGCATTTATTTTTTGCAAAATATCTTTTAATTCTGCCACTTATATACCCTTAATTGATTTGATTAATATAACTAATTTGGCTCAAACCTTAAAAAGAACTCAATTATTGTAATCGTTAATAAGTTTGTGTGGTTAAGATAAACAAGACTATAAGCATTTTTTGACAAAAAAGACAGCCACGAGAGCTGTCTTTTTGTAACGTTATCAGACTATTATAAGCGAAAATTGTTAGTCAATTTAAGTATTATTGGTATCAATTATGTGATTAGCACTGACTAATAAATGACTAACAGCTAGCTAGAAATGACTAACAGCTAATAATTAACTAGCAATTAGCTGATATTTTGTTCAAAGTAAGTAATATCAAAGTCCATGATTGGCTCACTACCTGTTTTAACCATAGCGGCGTGCGCTTTGATACGTGGTAGGATACGGCCAACAAAGTAAGTGGCTAGTTTTAGCTTATTGGCATAAAATTCGCCTTCTTTGTCATGCGCTGCTTCAACCATCATGGCAAACATAAAGGCATAGCATAAGTAGCCCATCGCATGTAAGTAATCCACCGCACAGCCATTGATTTCAGTTTTGCGTGTGCCGATGTTGGTCAATACGGTTGTGGTTAACTCTTCAATCACATCCGCAGCATCTAGGGTGGCTTGCTTAATCTCATGATCTGCGCTCATGTTGGTCACAAAGTCACGGATTTCAGCTAGGAAGCTTTCTAGGTATTTGCCTTGGTTGCGAGCAATCTTACGGCCTAACAAGTCAAGGGCTTGAATGCCGTTGGCACCTTCATAAATCTGTGAGATGCGGGTATCACGAACGATTTGCTCCATACCCCATTCACGGATATAGCCATGACCGCCAAATACTTGCTGACAGTCAATAGTAGCTTCTAAGGCTTTATCGGTTAAGAAGGCTTTAGCAATCGGTGTTAATAGCGCAACACGAGCAGCAGCGGCTTTGGCATTGTCCTCATCAATGCTAAACTTAGACTCGTCTAATTGCTTGGCAACATACATCGCAAAGCAGCGTGAGGCTTCAGCGTTGGCACGGGCGTTTAATAGCATACGACGCACGTCAGCATGATGCACGATGCTGTCAGCGGCTTTATCTGGGTTTTGTACGCCAAGGTCGCTACGGCCTTGAACGCGATCTAGTGCATAAGCCGCTGCATTTTGATAGGCAAGCTCAGTACCACCCAGACCTTGCAGACCCATGGTGACACGCTCATAGTTCATCATGACGAACATAGAGGCAAGACCAGTATTTTCTTCCCCCACCATCCAGCCTTTGGCGTTATCAAAGTTCATCACACAAGTGGCTGAGCCTTTGATACCCATTTTGTGTTCGATAGAGCCAGCAGCGACCGTGTTACGCTCGCCTAGGCTACCATCTTCATTGACCATAAATTTAGGTACTAAGAATAAAGAAATACCTTTTGAGCCTGCGGGTGCATTTGGCGTTTTGGCCAATACTAGGTGAACGATGTTGTCCGCTAGGTCGTGCTCACCACCTGTGATAAAGATTTTGGTACCTGAGATTAGGTAGCTGCCGTCATCTTGTGGCTCAGCTTTGGTTTTGATAATACCTAAGTCAGTACCTGCATGTGGCTCAGTTAAGCACATGGTACCTGCCCACTCACCTGAGTACATTTTTTCAAGATAGGTTTGTTTTTGCTCTTCAGATGCTGAGGCTAATAAACAAAGGGTCGCACCTACGGTTAGGTTAGGGTAGAGTGCAAAAGCTTGGTTAGTAGTGAAAACCATCTCTTCGGTCAACATGGTGACCATTTTTGGGAAACCTTGACCACCGTATTCAGGATCACCGCCAAGACCAATCCAGCCTGCTTCAGCGTATTGTTTAAATGCATCTTTAAAGCCAGTAGGTGTCGTGACAACACCATCACCTTGATAAGTTGCGCCTTCTTCATCACCTGAACGGTTCAATGGCAACAATACGTTTTTAGACAGCTTTGCCATTTCTTCCAGTACCATGTTGACCGTATCCATATCAACATGAGCTAGGTTTTCGTTGGCTTGCCAAAATTTTTCAACGTCAAAAACGTCGTTTAGCATAAAGCGCATTTCATCTAGCGGTGGATTATAAATTGCCATGTTTTGTCCTTAATTCAGTTATTGTTTAATGTGTTGCTGTATGTGTTGATGTGATTGATTTGAGATTCATTTGAGGCGATTGCTGTCATTAAGAGCTGCTGTCATTAATATAAGCTGTGCGGTATAAGTGCGATACATGATGATAGCACTTATACCTAAACCTCAATAGACTTGAATCGTATTAGTTTAATGGGATAATTGTTTTATTAACAAAGTTAATTAAACGGATAAACTAATCAATTTTATTAAAATGCAAACTGGTCCACATCCATGCTCATATAAGGCTCAGCGCCTGAGTCAATACGAGCTAAGTAAGTGCGAGTACGTGGCAATAGCTTGCTGTAGTAAAACTGAGCGGTTTTGACTTTGGCATCATAGAAGCCAGTTTCAGTGGTGCCATTGGCCAAGGCTTGTTTGGCAACAGCAGCCATACGTGCCCATAAGTAGGCCAAAGTAACATAGCCACTAAAGTACATATAGTCAACGGCTGCAGCGCCAACTGAGTCAGCATCTAGAGTAGCTTGCATACCAATGCGAGCGGTTAAATCAGCCCATTCGGTATTTAGCTTGGCTAGAGGACGGATAAATTCGCCCATTGAGTCATCGTCTTCGTGCTCTTTACAGAATTTATGGATGACTTTAGTGAAGTTGGCCAGCATCTTTCCTTGTGAGCCCAGTACTTTACGACCTAATAGGTCTAAAGATTGAATCTCAGTGGTACCTTCGTATAGACAAGCGATACGGGTATCACGGACATTTTGCTCCATGCCCCATTCTGAGATAAAGCCGTGACCACCATAGACTTGAACGCCGTGGTTGGCAGCTTCATAGCCAGTTTCTGTTAAGAAAGCTTTGGCAATTGGGGTTAACAATGACAGCATTTGATCGGCGTATTTTTGTTCTTCGCCTGTGCCTTTGGCCACGATATCAGCAAACATTGCCAGATAATAGACCAGTGCACGACCACCTTCAGCAAAGGCTTTTTCGGTCAATAGCATGTTGCGAACCGCTGGGTGAACGATGATAGGATCTGCGACTTTATCTGGTGCTTTGGCGCCGGATAGTGAACGCATGGCCAGACGCTCTTTAGCGTATTCAAGTGAGCCTTGGAACGCTACTTCAGATGCAGTTAAACCTTGCACTGCGGTACCGATACGAGCCACGTTCATAAAGGTGAACATACAGTTTAGACCACGATTTTCTGGGCCAATAAGATAACCCGTAGCGCCATCAAAGTTCATCACACAAGTGGCAGAGGCTTTGATACCCATCTTGTGTTCGATTGAACCACAGGTTACACCGTTACGCTCACCTAAGCTGCCGTCAGTATTAATATTCACTTTAGGGACGATAAATAAGGAGATGCCTTTGGTACCAGCAGGGGCGCCAGGCAGGCGAGCCAAGACGATATGAATGATGTTCTCTGTCATATCATGTTCACCGGCAGAGATGAAGATTTTTTGACCTGTGATGCTGTAAGTGCCGTCACCATTGGGCTCAGCTTTGGTACGGATGATACCTAAGTCAGATCCAGCATGCGCTTCGGTTAAGCACATGGTACCTGACCATTCGCCAGTGACCATTTTTTCTAAATAAGTGGCTTTTTGCTCATCGGTGCCGTGGTGCTCAAGGGTAGCAATCGCACCATGTGATAAGCCTGGATACATAGAAAATGACCAGTTGGCTGAGCCCATGATTTCGTTAATCACAGTGCCCAGTGAGAATGGCATGCCTTGACCGCCAAACTCTTCTTCAGCTGCCAAAGCAGCAAAACCAAGCTCGCAATATTGTTTGTACGCCTCTTTAAAGCCAGTTGGTGTGGTGACTTCACCGTTATTAAAGGTACAGCCTTCTTCGTCACCACTGCGGTTGAGCGGTGCAATTTCATTTTCTGCAAAGTTGGCAGCCGCTTCGATATAGCTGTCAATAATATCACGCTCAATTTCAGCGAACTGAGGGATGCTTTGGTAGTGTGCTGCACTGTCTAAAAGTTCATGTAAAACAAACTGCATGTCACGAAGAGGGGCTTTATACTGCATGAGGCTATCCTTAAATGATATGTTGTGAGTAAAGAAACAGCCGAACTTATCTCAATAAAGTAGGCCTTTTATTAAGAGAAGAGATTGGCGGTGATAAGATAATATTTCACATCAAAAGATAGTAGTTAAGCCGTTATTTTACAAGAGTTTGCAAAGACTTATGGGTCACAAATAAGATATTGAATTGAGAGAAAAGTTGTAGATTTTATATTTTTTAACGTGAAAAAAGCGCCTGATTTCCCCCGTTTCAGGCAAGAGTAGCTGTACTGATATACAGCAAAGTAGAGAGGGCAACCACAGGCGCTGTTTCTGTACGCAAAACTCGATTGCCAAGCTGCCAAGGCAAGTATCCAGCGTCACGTGCCAGCTGATATTCTTGCTCAGATAGACCGCCTTCAGCACCGATGAGTAAGTCAAAGCGAGGGTGGGCGTGCTGAGATTGTGTGGTGACAGAGCGGCTAAATTGCTGTCGAATTTTGCCATCCACATTTAGGGTTTGTTTTTCTTGCTGACTGGGCACAGCCAGTACTAAAGCGACAGGAGTCTGTTGCCATAAGCCTTGATAAAAATCATCCGTTACTAAAAGCTGGACGCTGTCATGCACATCACCTTTTTTACCTTGCAGCCACTCTTCGATAGAGACAGGTGATAGGATAAGTGGTGGGCGATTGAGACCGCACTGCTCACAGGCGGATAAGGCAACTTGCTGCCAGTGATTGAGTTTTTTGTCCACTTGATTGGCTTTTAAGCGCACCTCACCATGCTGGCTGGTGAGCAGCTGAATGGCAGTGGCACCCAGCTCGGTGGCTTTTTGAATCGCATAATCCATTCGATCGCCACGGCTCATGACCAACGCAATACTGCTGTAAAACGTTGAAATATTGTCACTGCTATGATGGGCTAAGATACGGGCAGTCGCTGTTTTTTTATCAACCTCAATCAGTTCAATTAAGCTGTTACCGCCTAAGCCGTCAAAGATAAGGCTTTGCTCACCGACTTTGGCACGCAGCACTCGGCACCAGTGATGATAAATGTCGTCTGTTAATAGCAGTTCACTATCAAGAGGCAACTGCTGTAAGCTTAAGTTGGGTGTGTCGGATGAATAAAAAAAACGGCGCATGTTATCAAGCCTTCATGTCATCAATAAAATTATGCGTTAGTTGTTGTTCAGGTTAGCTATTGCTCAAACCTAAAGATTCAACCAGGCGCTTATTGGGTTCTACTCGGTTCATTGAGTAGAAGTGTAGTGCCGGAACGCCTTCAGAAATAAGCACCTCACACAAACGATGTACCACTTCAAAGCCAAACTCACGAATGGCTTTGCGATCATCGCCATAATCGGCCAACTGTTTGCGAATAAAGCGTGGAATATCAGCGCCACAGCTGTCAGCAAAGCGAATGAGACTGCTTGAATTGGTAATCGGCATGATACCAGCGACCAACTTATGTTGATCTAAGTCAACACCACGCTTATTTAGAGCGTCACGCAGGTATAAATAGCTTTCTGCGTTATAAAAAAACTGAGTGATTGCTGAGTTTGCACCGGCTTCAAATTTGTTGACTAAGTTTTGGATATCCGCATCAAAGCTTTTGGCTTGCGGGTGCATTTCAGGATAAGCAGCCACTTCTATATGAAAATGATCGCCAGAATGTTCACGAATAAAGCGTACTAAATCAACGGCAAATGGCAATTCACCCATACCCACTTGTCCAGAAGGCAAGTCACCACGTAGCGCAACCATACGGTTAATGTCAATGGATTTATAAAAATCGAGTAGCTCAGCAATTTCACTTTTATCATCACCAATACATGAGATGTGCGGTGCGATAGGAGTGTTGCTACGTGCTTGCAGAGTTTCGACAATACCTAAAGTACGCTTACGTGTGGTACCACCAGCGCCGTATGTCACTGAAAAATAACTGGGTGCCAGCTCGTTTAAAGTATCAAAGGTGTTGCACAGCTTTTCAACACCTTCATCGGTTTTGGTTGGGAAAAATTCAAAAGAAAATTGTGGCTTAGTCATACCCTGTCCTTGATATAAAAAATAAATCCTAAAAATGGGCCCTAAAAAGAAGCTGAGAAATTATCCAATTTCTCAGCTTTATAATGTAAACCACTTATCACAAATTGTTAAATACTAAAATGGTTTAACGTTAGTACTTTTTATTAGCCTAATCAGATGATTAGTATTTGTAATCGTCTGGCTTGAATGGACCTTCGACAGAGACGCCAATATAATCAGCTTGCTCAGGTGTTAGCTTAGTCATAACACCATTGAAGCCAGCAACCATTGCCGCAGCCACTTCTTCGTCCAGTTTTTTCGGTAATACTTTCACGTATAGACCGTTGGCACGCTCTTCTGCAGATAGCTCAGAGAACTTTTGCTCGTGCAAATACATCTGTGCCAGTACTTGGTTGGCAAAGGAACCATCCATCACACGTGATGGGTGACCAGTGGCGTTACCTAAGTTCACTAAGCGACCTTCTGCCAACAAGATGAGGTAGTCATCCTTGTCATCTGAGCGATAAATCTGGTGAACTTGTGGCTTGATCTCTTCCCAGCGCCAGTTGTCACGCATAAATTGGGTGTCAATCTCAGTATCAAAGTGACCAATGTTACAAACAAGAGCGCCTGGTTTCAGGGCGGCCAGCATATGTCTATCGCACACATGGTAGTTACCAGTAGTAGTCACGATCAGATCCGTATCTTGTAGCAAACGGGTATTGATGCTGTCGGCTGAGTCTGTGTTGTTGCCGTCAATATATGGAGAAACTAACTCGTAGCCATCCATACAAGCTTGCATCGCACAAATAGGATCGACTTCAGATACACGGACAATCATGCCTTCTTGACGCAGACTTTGCGCTGAGCCTTTACCCACATCGCCATAACCGATAACTAGGGCACGACGACCAGCAAGTAGCATGTCTGTACCACGCTTGATAGCATCGTTTAGACTGTGGCGACAGCCATATTTGTTATCGTTTTTAGACTTGGTGACGGCATCGTTGACGTTAATAGCAGGTACTTTTAGCGTCCCTTTGTTTAGCATGTCAATTAAGCGATGCACACCTGTGGTGGTCTCTTCTGAGATACCATTAATGGTCTCTAGCATTTGAGGATAGTCATTGTGAATCAGTGCGGTTAAGTCGCCGCCATCATCTAAAATTAGGTTGGCATCCCAAAGCTGACCACTTTCTTCGCCACCAACATACAGCTGTTGACGTAAGCACCACTCATACTCTTCTTCAGTCTCACCTTTCCATGCAAATACAGGAATACCATTGGCAGCCATAGCAGCGGCAGCATGGTCTTGGGTTGAGAAGATATTACATGACGTCCAGCGTACTTCAGCGCCCAAAGCGACTAGGGTTTCGATAAGTACTGCGGTTTGGATGGTCATGTGAATACAGCCTAAAATCTTAGCACCGGCTAATGGCTGTTGTTCACTATAACGCTTGCGTAATCCCATTAGCGCTGGCATTTCTGCTTCGGCCAATGCGATTTCACGACGGCCATAATCAGCTAGGCTGATGTCGGCTACTTTGTAATCTGTGAAGTTTTCTAAATTGGTTTTTGAATCGATATTAGACACTGCGTCCATCTCGAGCTCCTTGGTGAACATAAAAAAATTAAGGGGAAAAGAAACGCAGGTGTCGTTGTTTGCCAGTAAAAAAGCACATATTCATTCTGACTAACCGAGCCTGACAGTTGCTCTATCTATTTGCAGATAATAAGTTTTATGAATAAAACCAATCCGCTATTTAACAAATAGCTGGTTAACAAATAGCTGGAACAGTAGCAACTGATGCAACACCTCTCGGCAGGGCAATATTGTAATGGATGTGCTCGTTAAAGTCATCTTTAACGGATTGCTTAAAGGTAAGTTTTGATGAAAAAGGGTGAAAATTTAGCAGTTACTTGTTTAATAGTTACTTATTCAACAGTTACTTGTTTAATAGATATCGTCTTATTGTCAGTCACCTTGTGCCATCACAACTACCAACTGCAAATAAGGTAGATAAATATAAGTAGATGAGCCTGTTGTCAGGAGGGGAGGTGTGCCACTTTGTGTACAACAAAAGGCAGTAGTGGCGTTAAAGGATTGGGTATCTTGTAAGTGTTGTTGATATTGTAATAATAGGCGTTGCGCTGGTAAGCTGACATCCGTCTTTAGCCCAGAGATAAGCTGACCTGTGTTAAAGGCTTTGATAGAGCCTTCTTTAAGCATCCATAGTAGCTGGCGTGCTTGTTGGCATAAGGCGTCGTCATCAATAGTGCCCTGTTGCTTCAAAAACTGTAACCAGCTTAGCTCGTTACGATGAAAATAACGTTGACAGACCTTGTCTGAAACTCCATTTAACTCTACATCAATGCCGATATTCATCTGTGATGACGTAATGGCGCAGGCCACCTGCTGCTGAGAGTGCGAAAAACTGACTCGATGACCGAAAGGCTGTAATCGATATGGATAGTGAGAGTCATCTAAACTCACTGCCTGAGAAATCTCAATAGCAGTGATTTGTGTTGAAAGCTGCGCTATCAATTTACTGGCAAGCTTACGTACTGCCAGTTTTTGTTTTTGTTGTTGCGTTAATGTTGTGTTTAAGGACTCAAAGCATGCAGAGGCAAGCCAAATCTTAGCTTTTGTAGAAAATAAAGGCTGCTGGTTGCCGTAACAATCAAAGGCGAGAAAGTTTATATTACTAAGGTTGATGGTTTTTGGCGTTATCATTGCATTGGCTTTTTGCAGTTTATGCTGTGTGCTGAAGCTTAGATTGTGTGTTTGCTGTTTGACGGTTTAAGATCGATTGTAAATAATAACAGCCTAATACTGAATGTTATCAGGCTGTCATCAAATTAAATTGAGCGAGTCATTAGCAAATAAGCAATGCGCTAGTGCTAGTAAGTCAATTCCGCACGACGATTTTTAGCGTGTGACGCTTCATCCGTACCCATCTCAAGCAGGCGATCTTCACCATAACTGATGGTTTCAACACGGGCATCTGGGATACCTTGTGCGGCCAAATAAGCTTTTACCGCTTGGGCACGGCGTTCACCTAACGCATGGTTATATTCACGGCTGCCGCGCTCATCAGTGTGGCCTGCGACTAACACACGTGCTTCAGGATTGTTGGCTAAAAAGTCGACTTGCTCATTTAAAATGGCGGCGGCTTCAGGATCTATCTCGAAGCTATCAAAGGAAAAATGAACCACGCTACGTACATTTTGAGCATCAGCCTGAACTTGAGCTGAGTTGGCAATAAGCGGTTGTACTTGGTGCGCAGCGTTACCTGGCACTGCCATTGGCGCAACCACAAGATCTGATGAGCTTGATTTGCTGGCACAGCCGACTGTGGCAAGTAGGGTAGCAGAAGCAAGTGCAATGGCTGAAACTTTAAGATATGAAAGCATATGAGTTCCTCAGTTTACTCAAAAGTGTTTTCAGCGCTGTGTTGTTTCAACGAACATTCAGATGAAGCAAGCGCGCAGATGGACACTGGAATATTTGCAAAAATAATTACAGATGCATTATAACCAATATTACACAAATAAAAATAGATATTGTGTTGTGTTATTCGTGTTACTGGATTGAGACTTCCGATTTTCTAGATAGTAGCTGTATAGAAGCATGATAAAATCATGACAAAATTTAGACCAGATAACAAGTTAATTTATCTTTGTTGCCATCAGCTTGGCCTACTTTAGTTACTTTTTTAGGGCTTATTCTAGGGTATATTCTAGGGCTGCTTTAGGGGTTTATTTTTAGGGATTATTTTAGGGAATATTTTAGGGATTAGTTACCAGCGATATTTATCATAGTTTTCAGGATTGGCCCAGTATTTGGCATTGAGCCAATCAGGGCGAGCTTTGTAATCATATAAATTAAATTGCCAGCAGTTAATAATGGTGGATTGTGTGGCTAGGTCTTTATTGGTGATACCATCAGCTATGGGCGTTAAGATATAACCTAGATCATTGAGATTTCTTGACATATTTATCTGATTAGCCCCTTGGTTTGAGTGTGTGGTAGATAGGCTAGAATTGGCTAAAAATATCACGCTTTGTTGGGCAAATAAGTCTCTTAATCGGGTGGCAATCTGTTGTTGCTGGCTGTGAATAGTGGTGATGTTTGTCACATTCATACATTGTTCATTGTGTTGTGCAACTGCTACTAACTGAGGGTCAATAAAGCAGCCTAAGGTGTAGCGATGATTAAAGTCAGCTGTAATAAAGTCCTCAGTAGTGAGGGTATAGATGTCTATATCTAAGTCAGCATAGTTGTTTTTAATTAAGATGGGCATTAGCTCTAGCACTGCTTGTTCACTGATCAAAAGCAGGCTAAAAGGTACTTCATTCCCGTCTTGCTGTAAATAATCAATGACCTGTAATAGATGCTGTACCATTGCATTGACAATAGGTGAGCGCTGTCTTTGTGCTGGCTGCTGGGTTGATAAAGGCTGAGTTGGCATAATTTCGCTTAGTCTGTCTGAGTTTAGTTTATTTTAGATGGGTTTTTGGTTAGGGGCTTTAAATAAGAATGGATGCTACAATATACTATACATCTTTTAAAACACTATACATCTTTTAAAACACTATACATCTTTTAAAACAAAAAATTTAAATCAAATTAAAACCTAGCCATTGAAAAACTTAGTTATTTAAAGTTAAAAATACAGCATAACTGACAGCAAATAGGCAAACAAGAGAGATATCATGAGTACTGAAGCTGAAGACCAACAAAAAACCTGCACTCCTGCACAAAAAATTTATCTAAAAGACTATACCCCACCTAGCTTTGGTGTCGATAGTGTCCATTTAGATATTAAAATGTTTGATGATCATGCGACCGTAGATAGCATACTGAAGATGACTCGTCAGCACTCAGGCGATTTGGTGTTATTTGGTCAAAACATGAGTTTAACTGGTATCAATATGAATAATGAGCCTCTTGATGCCAGTCGATATCACTTAGATGACACTCAGTTAATCATCCCAGATGCGCCAGATGCTGTTGAACTGAAAATCAGTGTCCGCCATGAGCCACAAAAGAACACCGAGCTTGAAGGCTTGTATATCGCTGGCGATGGTGATGAGGTGATGTATGTTACTCAATGTGAGCCAGAAGGCTTTCGTAAGATTACCTATTATCCCGACCGCCCTGATGTGCTGTCGGTGTTTACCACTCGCTTAGAGGCGGACAAAAAGTTCCCGACCTTACTTGCCAACGGTGACTTGATTGAATCAGGTGATGTCGCAGAAGACAGCAATCGCCATTATGCCATTTGGCATGATGCCAGCAAAAAGCCAAGCTATTTGTTTGCCTGTGTGTTTGCAGACTTAGCTGTGCTAACCGACAGCTATACCACTATTGAAGGTCGAGAGGTAACGCTGGAGATTTATGCGCAGCAGTATGATATAGATAAGTGTCATGTGGCGATGCAGGCGTTAAAAGACGCAATGCATTGGGATGAGGTCAACTACGGACGTGCCTATGATTTAGACCGCTATATGATCGTAGCGGTGAAGCAGTTTAATATGGGGGCGATGGAAAACAAAGGCTTAAATATTTTTAACACCTCTTGCGTGTTATCTAGCCCAGAGACCACCACGGATGCCCGTAGCTTTAGCGTCAAAGCCATCATTGCGCATGAGTATTTCCACAATTGGACAGGTAACCGAGTCACTTGCCGAGATTGGTTTCAGCTGTGTTTAAAAGAGGGGTTAACCGTCTTCCGTGATCAATCATTTTCGGCCGATCATCAGTCACCTGCGGTACAGCGCATTGATGATGTGTCTATGCTACGTGCCTATCAATTTACTGAAGATGCAGGTCCCTTAGCGCATCCACCACGTCCAAATAGCTTTGTTGAAATCAATAACTTCTATACCACAACCGTCTATGAAAAAGGCGCTGAAGTGGTGCGTATGCTCGCCAATACCCTAGGTGATAAGTATCGGAAAGGTACAGATACCTATTTTGAGCGCTATGATGGGCAAGCGGTGACCGTTGAAGACTGGCTATCGGCGTTAAGTGCTAATGGCAAATCGGTCGAGCACTTTATTGACTGGTACACTCAGCCAGGTACGCCAGAGGTTACTGGCTCACAGCAGTTTGACCCAGAAAGTGGCAGGCTAACGATCAGCTTATCACAGCGCACCCGCCACGTTGAGGGCTGTGATGCGCCAAAAGCCTTGCCAATACCGATTGCGACAGCAGTGTTCGACAGAACAACCGGTGAGCTGATTGAAGAGCGTTTATTGATGCTAGATACAGCACAACAAGACTTTGTATTTGAACAATTAAATACGGTAGAGAGTGTAGAGCCTGTGGTGTCATTGCTGCGTAACTTTAGTGCACCAGTACAGTTAAAATATGACCACAGCGAGCAAGACTTGGCCTTTTTGTTGGCACATGAAACCAGCGGCTTTAACCAGTGGCAAAGTGCACAAGCTTTGGTCAATCAAATCTTATTACAAGGTCATGATCCAAAAGTGTATCTACAAGCCGTTAGCAAAGCCTTCGTTGAACTGGCCGAAACCGATGCGATGCTGGCGGCTCGCATTTTGGACATTCCTGCTGAGCGTGAGCTGGCAAGCTCGGTCAATTCAAACTATCAGCCTGAACAGATGAAGCAAAAATGGCAGGCCTTAAAGCAGCAGCTGGCGCAAGCTTTAGCTGAACATTGGGCTACTGTGTATCAGCAGTTACCGATTAATAGCTATGAAGATACGCCAGAAGCACGTGGCAAACGTGCCTTGCGTAATGTAGTGCTAGATATGGCACTGACGGCGGGTATCAAGGAGGCGCATCAGTGGGCGCAATCTCAGTATGACACGGCCAGCTGTATGACCGAACGCTTGGGCGCATTGACCGCTATGGTCAATCATCAGCATCCTGCCAAAGCTGAGGTGTTGTCCGACTTTTATCAGCGCTTTAATAAGCAAGCCTTGGTCATGGATTTATGGTTCAGTGTACAAGCCGGCGATGTCAATGCCAGCGTGGCAGATATTCAGGCGTTGATTGAGCGTGAGGACTTTGATTGGGGTACACCAAATCGAATCCGTGCAGTGGTGGGTAGCTTTGCGTCACAGCCAACCAAGCTGTGGACGACAGAAGGGCTACAAACCTATATCTCTGTGGTGCAAAAGCTAGATGCGACCAACCCTGTATTGGCCTCTCGCTTATTGCAGGCATTATCACGCTGGTACACCCTTGCTGAGCCGATGCGCACTGAGGCACAAGCGCAATTGCAACAGCTAAGTGGTCAAGTCAAATCCAAAAACGTGATAGAAAGCTTACAGACCCTGCTAAGTGCAAGTTAAATAGGGGAGCAGATTAATGGGCGTAGGCTGGCTGGGTGCAACAACACCCAGCAAGTCATATATTCACAGTATATAAACCCCACTCTCAACATGAATAGTTGGGAATATTAATAACTGAGTTATTAGCTGTATCTTTAGCTTATTTATTGCAATATGTTGAAACGGAGGGCAAGTCCCCCTTTCTCAAAGCATAGGTATCTACACAATTGGTAACAGCTCATAAAGCTGTTAGAATAAATTAGTATGGCATAGAGAAAATGGAGCTAGATACGAGGCTCATTAAACGATATCAACAACTCGTACGTAATCACACACACCTAAATGGTTATCTACACACAGGTATGAAAGCTACCATTAATAATCAAAGTAGTTTCGCTCAAACACAAGCATTATGGCGTTTTATTCACAATGATAAAGTCAGCTACCAAATGCTTAACGAACCCTTGATGGCAAATAGCTTACAAGGGTGTAGCGAACACTGTAAG
>NZ_KB907637.1 GCF_000382145.1 Psychrobacter lutiphocae DSM 21542 | reverse complement strand
CCCGTGCTCTTGGTTTAGATTCAACTTTTGATAGCTTCAGAAAGTCGTGATCGCTTAACTTATGATTTCTAGGCGTTATTTTTGGCATACTGGCGTCGTAATAGTAAATAATAATTTATTATATATTATTTCTTGGAATTGGTATTAGATAATTGCTGCGTGGTTAGCTCATAACAAACATGTCTATCTTTATCATCGCTAACTTTCTTATCAATACGTTTAGGTGTGATATCTACCAGCCATTTACTGTCCTTTTTGGCAAAGACGACCAACCTATCTTGACGCCAAGCCTTTTGTTCAATGAGTTTACTATCGCTAGGTCTTGGCATGCCTTCAACCAAGCCTATATCAACTTTTAATTGTTCTACTTCACTGACCACATCACGAGTATTACCAATAAAGAACTCAACTTTGGCATCAGGTCTATTTCCATAAATTTGCTGAATTAATGATGGTAAAACGTAGTTACCAATTGTGGTGCTTGCTCCAATATGGATACGTCCTGCCTGATATTGATGATACTGCTCTAAGGTTAAGCACTGACTCATGATGGCTTGAGCCTGAATATAAATGGCATCTGCATTATCGTTGCGATGCAATCGCCGCCCTATCCGTTCAAATAACGGCATTTTTAATCTATCTTCCAGCTCAGTCAACGCACTACTCACTGCTGACTGGGACAAATGCAATTGCTCACTGGCCGCACTGGTACTACCAGTTTGATAAACACTAATAAATACTGACAGCTGCTTTAAAGTTATTTTGGGTAATAAAGCACGCCCAGCGTTTAACTGGTAAGAATCCATAAGCTGGTTAAGTCTTGAGACTGGCATATTTAGAGCCTTACTAAGTTAATAGAAAACAATGGGGTGTTACCGAATATACCTTAACCTATTTTATCGATAAAAACTATCTAATCAATCTGTTTTATTAATATAAGAAAAAGGAATATAGTAATTCTCAAATAAAGAAACCTTAATGATTTTGAGCTTAATAACGTTTAAATAAGAAAGCGAGTATTCCCATGAGAGCTTATCATGCCCCTTTTAAAACTGACGCCACTCAGCATATAAATAAAAACAGAACTTCAAATCGATTATCCTTGCCTGCCTTATTGGATAAAATCCTTGGCGATTATCTGCCAAAGCGAACGCATTTATTAGGATTACTGCTGGTGTTATTAGGTAGTTTGACCAGCATTTGGCTCAATGATCGTATTCAAATGTGGACTGACGGTAAGCTACTGGGGCTTTCCTCTTTAACGTTAGCAATTTTGATAGGCATGGTGCTAGGCAACAGCGTTTATCCAAAACTATCAGCCACACTCTCATCTGGCGTAACTTTCTCAAAAGGTCAGATATTGCGCTTAGCCATAGTGCTCTATGGTTTCAAAATCACGCTTACTCAAGTGGCTAGTGTTGGTTTGTCAGCGGTTGCCATCGATGCTTTGGTGTTAACCTCAACTTTTACCTTAACTTATATATTGGGTACAAAATGGCTAAAAATGGACCGATCAACCACCATGCTTATCGGTTCTGGTGCCAGTATCTGTGGTGCGGCCGCTGTTATCGCAGCTGAGCCAGTGGTAAAAGCTGAATCACATAAGGTCACTATTGCCGTTGCCACTGTCGTGGTGTTTGGCACGCTATCAATGCTGTTATACCCCCTATTTTATCAACTCGGTTGGTTTGCAGGTTTGCTCGATGCGCAACAGTATGGGGCTTATATTGGTTCAACTATTCACGAAGTAGCACAAGTTGTGGTGGCGGGTAATGCTATTAGTTCTGAGGTTGGTAATACCGCAGTAGTGACCAAAATGATACGTGTCATGATGCTAGCGCCCTTTTTATTAATATTGTCTATTTTTATCACCGCTAATACAGATAGTGACAATACTGTCAAAGTTAAAAACCAGGCAAAAAACAACACTGAAAACCACACCATATCTTTTGACACTAAGTTCAACGCCCAAAATTCGTTAGCTAAAACCCCATTTTTGAGCCGACTTAAACAAATTCATATCCCTTGGTTTGCCTTTGTTTTTATCAGTATGGTCGCCATTAATTCGCTACTTACTGCCTATACCACCCCTATGATCACTACTTTTACTGGGCTTATGATAGATTTAGACAATCTACTATTGACTATGGCTATGTTTGCATTGGGTTTGACCACGCATCTTAGCGCTATTAAACAAGCCAGTGTTAAACCCTTAATATTAGCCTCGATAATGTTTATTTGGCTTATTGTAGGAGGAGCGATGATTAATATAGTAGTCAGTATGTTCTCAAGCTAGGCATCAATAGTCCTATACAGCTTTTCATATCAAGCCAGCACTATCAGTTGTAGTCCTACACTTTAGTCGCTGGCTTTTTTGTCCATACTTTTTTTGTCCATACTTTTACCTATCGCCTTTTTTATCCTTTTCTTTCATGCATTTAGTACTTGCTGTTTGCCCTCTACCCTTTAATACGTTTAATGATATCCCCATATCGCTTATAATAGGCACAACTTTACTCCCTCTGATTCGATTTTAGTTTTTAAAGCCCTTTTTAACCCGCAAAAGCTAGCTGATATAATAGGTGAACCCATGACTCAAACCCATCAAAACAGCCAAACTAACAACAGCTCAGTTAAAGCTAATGTTCCTGAACTACTTTGCCCTGCTGGTACTTTTAAAAATATGCAGTACGCCTTTGCCTATGGGGCTGATGCTGTTTATGCTGGACAGGCACGTTATAGCTTGCGGGTACGTAATAATGATTTTGATGAGGACAATCTACGTCGTGGTATTGACTACGCGCATAGCTTGGGCAAGAAGTTTTATGTGGTGGTCAACATCCAAGCGCATAACGCCAAACTAAAAACCTTTATAGAAGACATTCGCCCCGTTGTCGAGATGAAGCCAGATGCGCTAATCATGTCTGATGCTGGCATGATCATGATGGTACGTGAACATTTCCCAGAGATGGAAATTCATTTGTCGGTGCAGGCCAATGCGGTGAACTGGGCAACGGTTAAGTTTTGGAAACAGATGGGAGTCAGCCGTGTCATTGTCTCTCGAGAGTTATCTTTAAAAGAGATTAAACAAATCATCGATGAAGTGCCTGGTATAGAGATTGAAGTCTTTGTGCATGGTGCGTTATGCATGGCTTATTCAGGAAGGTGTCTGCTTTCTGGCTATATCAATAAGCGGGATGCCAACCAAGGCACTTGCACCAATGCTTGCCGCTGGAGCTACAACACTTACAAGGCCAAAGAAAATGAAACGGGTGATATAGTCCCCGTTCAGTCGTATAATCCTAAACAAAACTCAGATCAAAACCCAAAACAACAAAACAACCCCAATCAAATCGAAACCGTAAATTTAAACGGCGATGCAGTGATGGGCGATGATTATATACAGCAACCAAGCGATGAGGTGGTGTTATTAGAAGAACAAAATCGTCCAGGTGAGCTGATGGCCATGTATGAAGATGAGCATGGTACCTATATCATGAACTCCAAGGACTTACGTGCCGTTGAGCTGGTACCTGACCTGACTGCAATGGGAGTGCATTCACTGAAAATTGAAGGTCGCACCAAGTCACACTATTATGTGGCACGTACCGCACAAGTTTATCGTCAAGCGATTGATGATGCGGTGGCTGGTAAGCCGTTTGACGAGTCTTTAATTGGTGCTTTAGATGGACTGGCAAACCGTGGCTATACGGAAGGTTTCTTACGCCGTCATGTTCATAGCGATTATCAAAACTATGAGTATGGTGCTTCAAAAACGGATCAGCAGCAGTTTGTCGCTGAAGTCATTGAGGTCAATAACGACAAGCTAACGCTAGAGATTAAGAATAAGCTTGAAGTTGGTAATACCATTGAAATTATGACGCCTAAAGGCAATGTCACCTATACGCTTGAACAGATGTGGGACAAAAAAGGCAATCCAATTGAAGCCGCATTAGGCTCTGGCTGGGTGGCACAGATTAACAATCCGTTTAAAGATATGGATCAAGACAGCTTACAGTTTGCGTTAATTATGAAAAATGTTAACCAAGCGATTTTTAGTTAGGGCGTATCCCTAATTCGGTGGTACTTTTTTATATTTTAATGAACCCAATTCACATTTAATAAACCTGATGCACACTATGCAACCATGCCAGCTACCATGATACCTAAAATGCTCAAGTTTACGCCTACTTTAATGTTACAAGCCATATTGCTCATTATTGGCTTGGTGTTGATGATTGATTGTGCCTTATTAATTGCTGCTGATAAGATCAACTTTGGCACTGTGGTTCCATTTTTTATTGGGCTTATTTTTGCCATTCATGCTGTTTTTTGGCAGAGTATCCTTGTCTTCTTGAATCATCATAGCTGGCTAAAAAACATCAGCAAAGCGCTATGGATAGGCTTTGGATTATGGCTGGTTAGCTTTATCATCTTTGCCATCACCTTGCAGTATAATATTGAAAAAAGCCAAACACCACTACAACCAGTGGATGCTATTATTGTGCTTGGTGGTGGTATTCAAAATGGTGTGCCGTCACTGACATTGGCCAGCCGATTGGACACAGCTGCTGCACTAATTAAGCAGCAACCTGAGGCGGTAGTTATCACCAGTGGTGGTATTGGTATTGGTGAGACACGCAGTGAAGCAGAAGCGATGGCACAGTATTTATATGCATTGCAAAATGTACCTCTCCAGCATGTAGTTCAAGAGGCACACAGTACGAGTACCGAAGAGAACTTCTTATTTAGCCAAGCCTTGTTACAACAACATGGGGTAAGTCTGTCTGATCCGATTGCAATCGTGACCAGTGACTTTCATATTCCACGCGCCAAGGCCATTGCGCATCATCAAGGTTATGACAACTTAGTCACACTCGCCAGCCCAACCCCTTTATCAATTCGTTATAATGCTTGGTTCCGTGAGTATTTTGCGTACATTAGTGGCTGGCTGCTTGGTGAATATTAATAAGTCAATATTCTTATGTTTACGATAACCACATCTAACAAGATAACCATATCTAACAACAGGAGCAACTACTATTGGCACTTAAAATTACTTCTGATTGTATCAACTGCGATATATGTGAGCCTGAATGCCCAAATGAAGCGATCAGCTATGATCAAAAAGGGCAAAAAACCTATGTTATAGATCCCGACTTGTGCACTGAGTGTGTCGGTTTTTATGATGAACCAACCTGTGACAAGGTGTGCCCTATTGACTGTATTATTCCAGATCCAGAACGCATTGAAAGCGATGAGGCGTTGCGCCAAAAGCATCAGCGCATTTGGGACAAATACTGATTATCAATGACATTTATTAATCCTATTCTGTTCCTGTTATGCATCCTCTAACTTTCCTCTTTTAGCTGAGCGCTGATGACTTAGAATTGCTCGCTCCATGCTAAAATAGCTTCAATAATGGCAAACTGACGAATGTCTGTGGTCATAGTCACATCATAGTTATGGACATAGGCCACCGCCATATTACGTTCTAGATCACACCAAGCCACCGAGCCGTTATAACCCATATGCCCAAAGGTGTGCTGCAATATATCCGCATCCTGACAGCGACTAAACAAACGATGATAGCCAAGACGCCACTGCATACTGTTTGGATGCGTGGCTGGCATGATGGCATCAGCGCCTTTGATATAAATCTTTGATAGAGTATCAAATACCTCTGAACGTATTAACTGCTTACTCTGCCACTGTCCCTTATTGGCAAGCATCGCGTATATTACAGCAAGTGCTTGCGCTGAGGCGACATTATTTGCTGCGGGTATTTTTGCCATCAAGGCTTCGGCAGTATAATAATTAAAACCAGAACGCCCCGCTGGTACCAAGGCATATTTAAAGTCCTGTATTTTAATATGACTCATATCAAGATACAGCTTAGCAATATCAGCTGTCGTTAATGACTGAGTATTGGGCTTTATATCATCTTGACTTTGACTTGCGCCTTGTGCTTGTTGCCAACAGCCATAGCTAGGTAAGCTTTGATATACCTTCAGTACCTCTTCACTATCTAGGCGTAATTTTGGCTTTGTACTTCTTCTTTTAGCTGTTTTTTGTTCACTATTTATATCAGCGCCGTCCGCTTCACTTGCGACAGGCAATCTCATTAGCTCATCAAAATCATCAAAGTTTTTAACAAGTGTGGCAACCTGATCTACCTTATCTGCTGGCACACCAAAGTAAACACTATCAGCAATGCCTAACGGCTCGGTCAAATAATGAGCCAAAGCTTCATTTAGCGGCATAGCAGTCACTTTTTCGATCAGACCGCCCAGCACCCAACCTGACACCAATGCACTATACGCACTTTCGGCATTATCATTGAAAGTAGCTTGTGGCGCCAGCTGCTCGATACGCTCCAGCATCAACTCCCAATGGATCATGTCATCAGCTGAGTGAGTAATTTGTTGAATATTAAACAAACCAGACCTGTGCATTAATACATCAATCAAACGTATGTCTTGCTTGCCATTGGCCGCAAACTTTGGCCAATAATGCGCGATGCGCTGCTGGTAATCGAGTAATTGATTGCTAACGAGCACATGTATTAAGGTGACCAATACCCCTTTACCCGTAGAAAAATTAAGCGATAAAGTCTGCTTATCCCACGCTTGATAGGGTGTGGCCTCACCGATACAGGTTTGGGCAATGAGCTGACCATCTTGATAAACCACAACACAGCCTCCGGCCGGCATGTCCTCTAGTTGCAACTCTTGCATCAGTTGGGTTAGTTTCTGTTGTAAAGTTGAGGCTTGGGGTGTTGGCATACAGTCACCTTATCTATTAAAGTCATTTATCACGTCTGTCTTTAGTTTTTAATTCTATTTTCGATAAAACCAGCGCTTAGCGTGGCACCAATAAGCGCATATAGACCTCTTGCTCTAAGTCCTCTAAACCATGATCTTTACCGCGCTGCATGGCGGTATCCATCTTGCGACCACGTAACCAACCTGCTCTTAGTGCCATACATGCACCAACTTTATTACCACTGTCACAGTGCAACAGCGTTTTTTTGCCATGATGTGCGCGCAATACCTTATCAAACTCTAATAAGTTAAGCTGCTTTAGATCATCCGCATCGACAATCGGCAAATGCGTATAGCTCATCCCTTGAGCCTCTACTGCTGCTTTTTCATCAAAGCTTAGCTCAGCTTCAGGCTGTAAGTTGATAACATGCTCAATGCCTGCTTCGGCAAGCTTGGCAACCATCTCTGGTGTGAGGCTACCACTGACCACAGTATTGGCATCTGGAAACTTGGCATTATTGAGCACAGACTCAAGCGCCTGTTGCAAGGATGGTTTGGTTGTTGTGTCTGTATCTGTGTTGAAACCCGTATCTGTTGCATTTAAATCTGCATCATTTGCCATAACAACTCCTTTAAACGGCAGAAAATTCAGCTAAGAGCACTCCCCTAGCTGAATTTTAAACATAACTGTCCAATTAACTTTTATTTACTGTTATAAACTTAAGCTGACTAACTTAAACTTAATTTCTAACAGCCTGATTATAGCTTTTTAATCTCGCCGGCCAAATGTGGCTTATCGTTTTTAGCACTATATAAATCAAAATGAATACTGTTTGATTCATCTAATTTACGTAGGTTTTGACCAATTAATTCGACTTCAGAAGGCAGTAAAATCGGCAGCTTAAACGACACATTCACCGTATAGGCTTCTGGTAGATCCATAAAACTTAAACATTTTGCTTTTGACCACATACCATGGGCGATCGCGGATGGAAAACCAAAAGCTCTGGCCGTAATTGGATGAATATGTATTAAATTAAAATCACCTGAGACCTTGGCATAGCGACGGCCGATATCTTCTGGAACTGCAAAAATATGATGCAAATCATCTAAAGTAGCCACTGACTTTTCATGAACAGGTCTGGCTTTTGCCTTGGCTCTATCTTCCGCTGTTCTTTTGGTTTTTTGACGTGACAAATAGGTCGAAGTACCTTCCCACACCAACTCTTCACCACTATGAATCTGAGTGACAAAGTCAAACTGCTGACCTTTATCATGATCACGCAAATTTGCAAAACTTACCGTCATAGATACCACTTCTGAGTCAGCGATACGGCGGTGCTGGGTCACTGAGTTTTCGACATGAACCAGACCTAACATGGCAAATGGGAACGGCTCGTCAACCATCATATTCATTTGTAACGCTTGTGATAGCACGGCAAAATAAGTCGGCGGTACTTGCCCATTGTCAGCAAAACCACAGATACGGCGGTAATCTTGTAAATTCTCTTTATCAATGCTCAGATTCTTTACTTCATAAGTTGCCGTTGGTAATGTGGTTTTTTCACCCTTTTCGGCTTTACCCACAACAGGCAATAAAGACTTAATGATCTTGCCATAAGTTTTATGGGCTTCAGGCAGGCTTCTAAATTCACGGGTTGTCATAGTAGTTCCTTTATCTTGATATCAATGTAGCTTCAGTGCTGAGTTGATTTTAATGATATTTTATTAAATATTGATCTTGTGTTTAGTTAAGGATGACAGTCAAGTTTATTAGGGCTTGTATAATTTATTAGGACTTGTATAAATAATAGATGCAATTAGCACAGCGACAAAAAGAGCCATCTAGCTGATGGCTCTCAAAGTGTACCTATTAATTAAATTAATATAATAATAAAACCCATACAACTTGAGTAGCCTATCTATATTAACAGTTTAAGCGTCTATTTACAGCATAAAACCTGACAACTAATAGCAATTAAACCTGCTAACTTATCACTAAATTAATGGCTACTCCAAGTCTATTAAGCACCTAACAAGCTTTGTCCACAGACGCGTACAATATTTGCATTCACACCGCCTGAAGCAGGTGCAGCTAACCAAGCGATAGTTTCTGCAACATCGACCGGCAAACCACCTTGGCTCATTGAATTCATACGGCGGCCCGCCTCACGGATAGTCAATGGAATAGCTGCTGTCATTTGGGTTTCGATAAAGCCAGGTGCCACTGCGTTGATAGTTATCGCTTTGCCATCTGCTTTAAGTTTTTTCGGTGTGGCTTTTACCAGACCAATCACACCAGCTTTTGAGGTAGCATAGTTAGTTTGACCAAGGTTGCCAGCGATACCTGAGATAGAAGATACACAGACAATACGTGCGTTATCAGTCAACACATCATTATCAAATAGATAATCATTAATCATTGCAATGCTTTGCAAGTTAATGTCGATTACCATATCCCACTGCTTTTCATCCATTTTGGCTAAGGTTTTATCACGAGTTACCCCAGCATTATGGACGATGGCATCTAGACCACCACGCTTGGCAGCTGCTTCACCGATTTTTGCACCTGCGTCATCTGCTGTAATATCAACTGCTAAGGTTGAACCGCCAATCTCACCAGCTACACGTTGCAAATCTGCCAGCTGTGCAGGGATATCTAAACAAATAACATGAGCACCATCACGAGCCAGAACACGTGCAATTGCCTCGCCAATACCGCGGCTAGCACCAGTAACTAAGGCTGTCTTACCAGCCATCGGCTTAGCCCAATCGACATCAACAACTGTGCCACTACCCACACGTACCGCTTGACCTGAAACATAAGCTGAACGAGCAGAGATAAAGAAGCGCAACGTTGACTCAAGGTTATCTTCCGCATCTTCACTGACATAGATAACTTGTGCGGTAATGCCTTTTTTGAACTCTTTACCAACAGACTTGATAAAGCCTTCTAGCGCTTGCTGTGACAAGGTCTTACCAATGCGGTCACACTCTTCTGGTGGGCGACCTAATACAATCACACGACCTGATTTTTCAATTTGACGAGCAATAGGATGGAAGAATTCATATAATTCTTTTAAATCAGGTGCATGTGCAATATTAGTAGCATCAAAGATAGCTACTTTGTATTTATCACTATGCCCATCACTATTGTTAGCTTCAATACCTGCTTCAGCTAAGACATTGTTGTGAGGGTCATCACCAGCAACATAAACAGATGCTTGCAGTCCATTTAGAATTTTGGCAACTGCAGTACTGACTCGCGAATCATCACCTGAAGCAGAACCAAAAATCACATCACCACGCACAACTCTTGCACCTGGCTCATAGCGGTCTAATTTAGTAGGCAATGGCAGCCCTAAATTTTTGGCTACTTTTTTACCTAAAGGTGATTGAACAAATTCTCCGTAACGATCTGACATAATATCTCCTATTTATTTGATATTGTTTTGGTTATTTGACTTTACTTTTTGATTTGACTTTGATCTCACGACTTTGATTTCACGCTGTCGCTTTTATATTAACAATTCGATTAAACTTTTTGCTGGATTAAAAAACTGTTCGCTCGATTAAAAAGTGTTTGCTCGATTAAAAAGCTATCTGCTTAAAAAGTAATGCGCTTAGAATAATAATGCTATTGGTCTGTGTAATTTTCAAACGCCTACTGACCGCAATTGGTAAAAAACAACGACTCACCAGTTCAACTTTTATCCGTCTGTTAAGCAAAGACCGGTATATCCTCCTAACCTAACGGCAATCAGATGCTGACAATCAAAACGATATCTAGCTTAACACCTTTATTTCACGGTGTTTCAATGTTCCTGTAAACAAATGTATAGCAAATTTAATCGTGTAACACTCACTTCACACTTGTCACCAATCTCACACCAATACACACGATCAGTGATTGCCTATTATTAGCGATGTGATAAAATAAAAAACCTAATGTTATGATTGCACACAGTAAACATAACATTATATTATTATAGAGTAAGTTCCGACACAATACTTTAGTAACAATGTTAAAATAACCTCGATAGTTAAAATAACCTCGATATAATGACTTCCTAGTACGAGTTAATGCCTTACTACAAAAAGAAGTCGCTAATACCGATATCTGTTATACAGCCCCTAGCCAATATGATATCAAATGACTTATTTATAAGGATATAGACTTAAAATGAGCAATTCAAAAAAAACCAACAAACAAGCTGCGTCAAAAAGCTCTGTTACTTCAACTGTGGTAAGCAAAGATGGTGAAGCCTTGCTAGATGAGACTCAAACTGCACAAAACGAAACAATAAATAACTCAGTGGACTTTTCCAAACTACAAAAAGAAGTCGCTAATACTGAAAAATCCGAGGCAGATGCGGTTATCAGTGAAGACAGAGCAGCAAAACAAAAAATAATTGCTGACGCCAAAGCGCAAGCCGAAGAAGATGACAACTTGTCACAACCAGATGCGCCAGAAGCCGCAAACAAAAAGCCGGAAGCAAAAGCTGAGTCTAAAAGCGATACTAAAACTGAGTCTAAAAGCGATACTAAAACTGAGTCTAAAAAAGCTGAATCTGATAAGGCTGAGAAAAAAAACGCTAAAATGCCAGAAATTGAAAAATCTGAAAAACCAGCAGAACCAAAAGCTGCTAAACCTGAATTAAAAACTGAAACAAAAGCTGAAGATCAAGCAGCAACAACCCCTAACCAGGTAGCTCCTGCCAAAACTAACACCACAACAAACAATAAGGAAATCCCTATGTCAAACGAAACAAAACTTCCACGCCGCGTCGCTATTTTAGGCGGTAACCGTATCCCATTCGCCCGTTCAAATGGTGCCTATGCAGATGCCAGCAACACAGACATGTTAAGTGCTGCTCTAAACGGCCTAGTAGAGCGCTATGAGCTACAAGGCGAGCGTGTTGGTGAAGTGGTCGCAGGGGCTGTATTAAAGCTAAGCCGTGACTTAAATCTAACGCGAGAATCTGCACTAAACACAGCACTTGACCCACAAACTCCAGCTTATGACGTCTCACAAGCCTGTGGTACTGGTCTACAAGCCACCTTTGCTTCAGCCAACAAAATTGCCCTAGGTATCATCGATTCAGCCATTACTGGTGGTGTTGATACAACTTCTGATGCCCCTATCGCAGTAGGTGATGGCCTACGTAAAGCACTGATCAAACTAGGCGCTGCCAGAACCAACAAACAACGCTTGACTGCCCTAACCAGCATCAACCCAAAAGATCTAATTGATGCCCCACAAAATGGTGAGCCACGTACTGGACTATCTATGGGTGAGCACCAAGCCATCACCGCCCTTGAGTGGAATATCTCACGTGAAGCACAAGATGAGTTGGCAGTAAACAGCCATCATAATCTTGCTCGTGCTTATGAAGACGGCTTCTTTGATGATCTAATCACCCCATTCAAAGGTCTAACCCGTGACAATAACTTGCGTCCTGACTCTTCATTAGAAAAATTGGCAACATTAAAACCAGTATTTGGTAAAAATAATGCCAACCCAACTATGACAGCCGCCAACTCTACACCACTAACTGATGGAGCTTCATGCATCCTATTAGGTACAGATGAGTGGGCAAAAGAGCATGGTCTAAAACCATTGGCTTACATTGCACATCAAGAAACAGCAGCGGTCGACTTCATTGGTAAGAGTGGACCTAAAGAAGGGTTATTAATGGCGCCGGCTTATGCCGTACCTCGTATGCTTGAGCGTGCTGGTTTAACCTTACAAGACTTTGACTTTTATGAGATTCATGAAGCATTTGCCTCACAAGTCTTATCAACATTGGCCGCTTGGGAAGACGAAACTTTCTGTAAAGAGCGCCTAGGTCTAGATGCACCACTAGGGTCAATTGACCGTAGTAAACTAAACGTCAATGGTTCATCATTGGCCGCTGGTCACCCATTTGCGGCAACAGGTGGTCGTATCCTAGCCACAGCTGCTAAATTATTAGATCAAAAAGGTGGTGGCCGTGCACTAATCTCTATCTGTGCTGCCGGTGGTCAAGGTGTGACTTGTATTCTTGAAAGATAAGATTTTTAAAAGATCTTGAAAGAAAGATAAGCCTAATCGCTTAATTTCTTAGCAAATATATGCACACCATAAAAAAGAGCCTAAACTGAATTTGGGCTCTTTTTTTATCGATTTATGTTTTCTATGTTTTTATAACTGATAAAAATAACTGCTAAAAAATCGTCATCAATAAAATAAAAACTATAAACGGGCAAGCGACGCCATCAAATGATCATAAGCTATCTTATCTTGTACATTTTGTTTACAAGACAATTTGATATCATCTATTTCTGCTAACAAAGCACAAATAGATTCAAGCGGAAGTTGCAACAGTTGTGGCTCAAACTGCACATCCCTCTGCAAACTTGCTATTCCTAGGTTATAACGACTGATATCCATCAGCATAAACTCTGATAGCTTAATAAAATCGTCTATTTCTAGTGTTTTTTGCCAATAATCGCTGGCCGCAATACTACTACGCCGACCTGATCTCAACGCCATCCATGCATTAAGCCAAATTTGACGGAATCCATACCAAGCACTGGTCAGCATCTTCAAAGCCGTTAGCGGTGCACCATTAGCTAGGGCCAACGCCTGATTAATTTGTTGTGCAAGATTACTCTCATCAGTATATTCAAACAAGGCCTCTGTTTTAACCTGTTGCATCAAATATGCTTGCACCGATTGCACAGCAGTTGGCGCAACTGCCACCTGCTGTACCCGACTTTTAATGGTCGGCAACAAGCGGGTGGGCATATCAGATATCAGCAAAATATGGACACCATCCCTTGGTTCTTCTAGCGTCTTCAACAAGGCATTGGCTGCTGCAACTGTCATTTGATCAGCATTATCTATCACACATACTCGGCGACCGCTGCTACCTTGACTAATAAAGGGAAGTAGCTGGCGAATATCCTCTATTTTTATTGTAGTTGATAAAGCTGGGGTGGTTGCTTTATTGCTTTTTGTTCCTTTAGTCGCTTTTTCAGAAGCAGAAGTTTTTTTATTTTTAGATTTACTATTATCACCTGCCATGCCTGCATATTGTGACTCTATCTCTGTTGGTAAACTGGCGACTGGCAACACTTGCAAATCAGGATGTGTACCTGATGTCAGCCACTGACAACTTTGACAGTGACCACAACCACCCTGCTCACTTGCTGGCTTGGTCAGATTTTGATCTCGATACTCACACAATAGCCAAGCGACAAAACGCCAAACAAATGCCCGCTTCCCGATGCCTTGCATGCCAGAAAATAGTAACCCATGCGGTAGCCTGTCATAACGGGCAAGTAACCGTGCCCATGCCTGCTGTTGCCAAGGAAATATAGGTGCAAAATAAACACTTGGTTGGCTTTGTTGGGTATGCTGATTCATAAAAATGCCACTTGCTTGGTTAACACCTGCTGAAGATTAACTGCTAGCAGATTATTGTAGCACACTAATAGGCAGCGCATTTAATCGATCTAAGTCTTGCTGTATATCAACCCCAGGAGGCAGCTGAACGCTGGCCTGATCTATTGCAATTTTGCCACCATTTTCAAGGACGCGTAGTTGCTCTAGGCTTTCCAATGTTTCTAATGATCCAGCAGGCCAACATACAAAGTCCTGTAATAGTTTGACACGATAAGCATAAATACCCAAATGACGGTAGGCATTTTTTGGAACCCTTAACTGAATTGCTGGTGCTTGGCTTGCCATCGCGCTTGCCGTATTATCCGCATTATTAGAGTTAGAGTTGGCAGCAGATTGCGCCATGACCTGCGCATGATCTCGATCACAAGGAATGGGAGCACGGCTAAAATAAAGCGCTTGTTGCTGATTGTCAGTTACTACTTTTACCACAGAAGGGCGTATAAATTCAGCATAATCAATAATGGGCTCATATAACGTCGCCATCACACACTCGGGTTTATCAATTAGCAGGTCTTTTACCTGTTGCAACAACTGTGGCGGTACTAATGGCTCATCACCTTGCATGTTCACCACAATGTCCTCAGCATCCCAGCCCTTGATTTGCGCCACTTCACTTAACCTGTCCGTACCAGACGCATGGGCAGCATCGGTCATCACCACATCATAGCCCGCTTGCTGACATACAACTGCTATGCGCTCATCATCGGTGGCAATACATAAGTCATCAGCGAAAGTAGCTTGGCTTGCTTTTTGTGCCACCCATAAAATCATCGGCTTACCATGAATCTCTAGCAAAGGCTTGCCGGGCAAACGACTACTTTGAAAACGAGCAGGTATCACAATATGCACTTTTGATTTTGATAATTTTGATAACTTAGAGGATGTAACGGTAGATTGTGACGCACGCATTTAACTTCTCACTGTTGTGGTTACTAGACTTTTTATTTTTAAGATTGGTTGGTCATTTAAGTATCAAACAATTCCCCTAACGAACAATTCCCCTAACGAACAGCTTTCTCAATAAGACAGGACAGACCCATTAATCAGACAACACCTTTAGCGCCTTGAGCTGTTGTCTCAGCCAAATATAACAGCTATCTGATAGCTGAGCCTGTACTGGCAGCACCCAGATAGATCTTTGTTTTAGCAATGGATTATTGGCAACCAGTGGCGCTATTTTGACCGCATCTTTGGCCGTCACCACCACAGGATAGTCTGATAACGGCAACAAATCAGCCTCGCTAAACTGGTGATGATCTGGCATCGGCTTTTTTATCACCTGATAGCCCAAACTGGTTAAAGTATCAAAAAAACGTTGCGGATAACCGATACCACTCATGGCATAGACCTGATTGTTTGCGCTATTTGGATTGGGCTTATCTTGCGCGCTTTGATTGGCTAATAAAGGCTCCAACGCATTGGGCATCAGTTGCATAGTAAGTCTATCAGAGACATCGGATACAGGTTGCTGACTGCTAGCAAGGCTGTTATGCGGTGCAGGTTTTTGATGAAAAATCACCGTACCTTGTTTTAATCGAGACAAAGGCTCACGCAAAAAGCCAGTTGGCAACAGCTGTTTATTACCAAAACCGCGACCACTGTCCACCACAATCCATTCAATATCACGCTGCAATTTATAGTGTTGTAACCCATCATCGGCAATAATTAACTGAGTATCGGGTTGCTGCTTCAGTATTAATTCAATGGCCTGCTGGCGATTGGGGCATACCGCAACACAAGCCTGAGTTTCACGGAAAATCAAACAGGGCTCATCCCCTACTTGCTCTGGACGACTGGTTGCAGTGACCACTTTCGGCATCACAGACTCATCACCACCATAACCTCGGCTTATCACCCCGACCCTGATATCTTGTGATTGCAAATACTTTACCAGCTCAATAATCAGCGGTGTTTTACCACTGCCACCAAGAGTAATATTGCCTACCACCAACACTGGAATAGGCGCTTTATAGCGAGAAAGCAAGCCTTTGTCATATAGTTGACGGCGCACCAATACAACCGCACCATACAACCAACTGACTGGTAATAATAGCCATAGCCACCAAGCCTGTGCTTGCCATGCTGCAACCATTTTTAATTCAAGACTAGGCCTAGACTTGCTAAGCTGACTTGCTGTTGGGTGCTTATGCTTACTCATTATTATCTGCTATCTATGTTGCCTAACTAAGAACCATAATTACTCATCTGCTGTTCAGCAAAATCCCTATCATACATATGCGCATATTGACCTGACAGTGCCATTAACTCATCATGAGTACCCATTTCGATGACGCGTCCTTTATCCAGCACCACAATTTTATCAGCAGACTCAATGGTAGTTAGTCGATGCGCAATGACCAAAGTGGTTCTATCTTGCATGATATTTTCTAATGCTTGCTGAATAAAATATTCAGACTCATTATCTAACGCACTAGTCGCCTCATCTAAGATTAAGATAGGTGCATCTTTTAATAAGGCACGCGCGATAGATAAGCGCTGACGTTGCCCACCTGATAACTGTAATCCTTCTGCACCAATAGAGCTGTTATAACCTTCAGGCAACTGCATAATAAAATCATGTGCAAAAGCTGACTTAGCAGCAGCAATTATCTGCTCCTCACTCTTATCTGCCAGATCACCATAAGCAATATTATGACGGACAGTATCATTAAACAACACTACTTGCTGATTTACCATGCCCACTTGTGAGCGCAATGACGTTAATGAAATATTTTCAATAGGTACGCCATCAATATAAATACAACCCTGACTTGGCTCTAAGGTTCGAGTTAATAGGTTAACCAAGGTAGTCTTGCCAGCCCCACTTTTACCCACAAACGCAACGGTTTCACCAGCTTTAACAGTTAAGCTAAAGTCTTGTAAAGCAATGGTGCCATCTGGATACTGTACTGCTACATTATCAAAAATGATTTCACCATCAACCCGCTCTAATATGGTGCCACTAGCATCTTCCTCAAGTTCATCGAGCAGCGCAAAGATAGACTGACCTGCGGCAATCCCACGCTGCAACTTTTGATTAACATCAGTCAAGCTACGTACTGGCTTACTAATCAGACCCGCAGCTGTTAAATAAGCAATAAACTCGCCTGCGGTGGTATTGGCAATCACCTCTGGGCGCAAAGCTAACCAGATAACTATTGATAATGCACTGGCCATCAGTAATTGTACAGCTGGCGTATTAATACTATTGGTCACCACTATCTTCATGCCTTGTTTTAAGTTCTCTAACGAGGCACGTTCAAAGCGTTTCTGCTCATAGGTTTGACCACCATAGTTTTTGACTACTTGATAACCACCAATGATCTCATTGGTAATATGACTCACATCACCCATGGTCTTTTGGATACCCATCGATAAGTTTAAATAGCGCTTAGAAGCTTTTTGGACAAGCCATAAAATAGGTGGCAATACCAAAAATAAAATTAACGTCAAACGCCAATTGGAATACATCAGATAGCCTAACAATGCCAATACAGTTAAGCCGTCACGCAACAAGGTTTTTAATGAATCTGTACTGGCGGCAGTGACCTGCTCAACATCAAAGATAAGCTTAGATGAAATGGTGCCTGATGGATTTTCTAAGAAAAAAGAATTAGGTAGGCGTAACAGCTTTTCAAACACCTCCACCCTTAGCTGATAAACCAAGTTACGTGAGATCAACGCTGAAAAGTAATTACCTAAAAACGTACCAAAACCACGGATAGTAAATAACACCACGATTAAAAAAGGAAATAAATTGCGCTGACTTTGGGTACCTGTGTTAATGGCGTCGGTAATAAACTGAATTAGCTTAGCAATACCAATTTCAGTCGCTGAATTAATAACAAATCCTAAAATAGTCAGCAAAATAGCCCACCAGTAAGGCTTGACGTATTTTAACAATCTAATATAGGTTTGAGTGCGTGTTGGTTCAGGCTGACTATTAGCAACACCAGATTGTAGCTGTTGGTTTGCTTGTTGGTCAGATTTTTTAGAAGTTGACGCAGCATCCTTGGTTGATGTAGTGGTCATCATATGCCTTTTTTAAGTTGCGTAGGGTGCGGCTAACGCTTAAGATTTGAAATGTTGTAACAAAGCATCCAGCTCTTCTGGACTATGAAAGAATATCTCCATACTACCTTTACCATCTTTCTTTTGTTTTAATTTAACGGTCGCCCCCAAATAATCTGATAGCTGCTTATTCAGTCGCTCTACTTCAGCGTTACTTTGCTGTTTACGCTTGTCCTCTTTTTGTGGGTTTAAAATAGACTTAACCAGCTTCTCTGCCTCTCTTACTGTCATAGAAGCATCGATAATTTTTTCTGCAATAATTGGCTGTTGCTCAGAAGACAAAGACAATAATGCACGTGCATGCCCCATATCTATCTTACCATCATTTAAATAAGTCTTAACGTCTTCATGCAAGTGATTAAGTCGCAACAAATTAGACACTGTGGTCCTGGCCTTACCGACAACATCGGCAATCATCGCATGACTCATACCAAACTCAGTATGAAAGCGCTGTAAGGCAGCAGCCTGCTCGATAACAGATAAGTCTTCACGCTGAATGTTTTCAATTAGCGCCAGTGCAATAGCCAACTCATCGGATAATGCACGTTCAATAGCTGGTATTGTCGTTTGCCCTGCCAGCTTAGCAGCCCGCCAGCGACGTTCACCAGCAATAATTTCATGCGTAATACTATCGGCAACCTTCTCTTCAGTCGCTAATAATGGACGAATAACTATTGGTTGCATCACACCATGTTGCTTGATAGAAGAGGCCAACTCACTCAAAGCAGTTTCGCTCATATCACGTCTTGGCTGATATTTCCCTGCTTGAAGACGCTCAACATCTATCTGCACTAAGGTCATCTCTTCATCTAAAAGATCTTTACCAGTTTTTACTACTGGCTCAGCTTTTGTGGTATCTGTGGCTTTTTTTCTGCCCGTCGTTTTTTTTGACTCTACCACCTGCTGTGTAGCTTTTGCACCACTATTTTCTATGTTGCGATCACTGTTAAGCGTGCTGTCATCACGTAAAGCGGCTGCGGTGATGGCTTTTTCTTTTTTAATAGACCCGAGTAGAGCATCTAACCCTCGGTTTGCAGCTAATCCACGCTTTTTTGCCATGTTGGTTATCCTCTACTACCTGCTTACCTGAATCTATCCAGTTGCTTGGTTTTATTTAGCTATACCTAGGTGAGTTATGCTTAGATTGATGTGTCGCTATATTGATTTATCTCGGACAACAAAACCTTAGCACAATAAAACACAACCAAACAACAGTCAAGGTCATCAATATTTAATTTCGTTCAATCTGTAAAACTTTAAATACTCAACAACTATTTTTGGGCTGTCCATTGTAATGAACTGTGCGTAGCTTGCAAGGGCAATACACATTTTAATTATAATCTAAGTAGTTCTCTGACTATACTTAGTTAAGCCCGTACAGTACCACATAAACAACAAACACATAAACAAGGCTCAGCAATAAGCTCTCGGGACTCGATAGTAACTAAAACCAAGAACCAAGTAAAACCAAGAACCAAGTAAAACCAAGAACCAAGTAAAACCAAGAACCAAGCTGATTAAGCTAAGGGTGATTGCTGACTTTGCTTAATCACTTCTGAGGCCAATTTGCGATATGCCTGCGCCCCTTTTGAGCCTTTTTCATAGGATAGTACCGGCACACCATGTGCTGGTGCTTCCGCCAAACGTACGTTTCTTGGGATGATGGTAGCAAACATTAAATCACCAAAATGCGCCTCTAATTCAGCAGATACATCATTGGCCAATGTATTACGTGAATCAAATAACGTTCTTAATACCCCGCGAATATGAAGTTTTGGATTTAACTCTTTGAGTCTATCTATGGTTTGTGACAAATCAGCCAATCCTTCAAGTGCATAATACTCACACTGCATTGGAATAATGACGCCTTGGGTAGCCACCATCGCATTAATGGTTAACAAGTTTAAGCTTGGCGCACAATCAATAATGACATAATCATAACCTTCAAGCGACCCCATCGCCTGACTTAATAATAAATGACTGTCGCTTTTGTTCATTAAGGTAATATCAATACCAGATAAATCTCGATTAGCGCCAACCACATCAAAACCAGCTGGACTTTGATAAATAGCGTCTGTTAGTGCAATACCATCTAACAGTACATCAGCAATGCTCAACGGCAACTCTCTTTTTTCTAGCCCAGTCCCTGATGTGGCGTTTCCCTGTGGATCTAAATCAATGAGTAATACTTTTTTGCGTCTAGCAGCCAAGCTAGCAGCTAAGTTCACTGCTGTTGTAGTTTTGCCGACACCGCCTTTTTGATTTGCAATTGCCAATATTTCCATAGGGTTACTCTATTACCTCAATAAAAGCAAGGATGATATGCGTTGAAGTTGATAATTGATTTGATTATTGTTTGTTAAAAGTCAATTATTATATTATTAATAGTTTATTGTTAAGGGTTAATGCCTAACAATGAGTGGTTAATAGTTATGAGTGGTTAATAGTTAATAGCAGCCAGTTATTATCAGCCACTATAATTGTAGTCAGATAAATGAGTTACAAGGCAACCGAGTACAAGTACTACTGAAGTAGGCTAAACGAGCCGCTGTAACTCTTTTAAACGGCTGTGACTATCATAGCAAAAGCATAGCAAAAGCATAGCAAGTAATAATAACAGCAATTAGAGCAATCAGATTATATTAAGCTTATCAGTTAAATAAGCTTATATAGATTAGTCAAATGACGGGTCTCATTCAAAAAAGGCACAGCTAATGCTACATTTTCAATCTGCCAAGTAGCAACTAAGCTTGCCGTATCTTCTTCCTCTGGTGCTAATCCTTTCATTGCTTGCAACCACCCACCTTTAGCAAGGGCTGGCTCAGCAGCAGCCACAAAATCTGTTAAACTAGCAAAAGCTCTGGAAGTCACTACTGCAAACTTTTGTGCCTCTTCAAGCTCAAAGTTTTCAATACGGCTGGCCACAGGGGTAACATTATTTATTTGAAGCTCTGTGATAGATTGGCGAATAAAGCGAATCTTTTTTTGGTTACTATCTAGAACCGTCACTTCACGCAGTGGCTCACAAATAGCCACCACAACACCAGGCAACCCAGCCCCTGTGCCGATATCTAGCAACTTACCTGACTTTAAATGCGGTAAAATAGCCAAGCAGTCAATAATATGTTTAATTAAGGCCTGTTTTGGCTGCTTAATAGCCGTCAAATTATAAGCTTTATTCCAAAATAGCAGCTTATCCAAGTACAACAACAGCTTAGTTTGTTGCTCAGCAGTGATGCTAAGTTTAAGCTGTGTAATCGCTTGTGATAACAGCTGATTTAGCTCATCATATTGAGAATGTATTACGTTAAAATCAGTGGGGTTTATCATTTTATCATTACCATACCGTATTATAATGCCAGCAAAGTCCAAGCCAACAAATTAAATAACTCTGGTATTTTCCAATCAATTTGTGACATTTTATGAAAACTTTATCAAATCAAGCCAAGCTAGCCGAACATTATAACACGTTCACAATTTTTTTAGATGTTATCAAACCAGCATCTAAGTAGTAATTTTCCTAGATTTGGCACTGCCAAAAAAAATAAGCTAATTAAACTATGTCAAACTCAAAAAAACACAATTTAAAAAAATACAGTAAAAAAATGCAAAACCGTCAAAATATTGCCAAAATAATCAATGACTGCAAAGTCGCACCTGCACAACTAAAAAAATACAGTGACAGCAGCATCTTGCCAAAATCTACCAAGCTGGCACCTAATCTAGATTTAAACTTTGGTCAAGACCGAGCAGTACATGCGTTGCAAACGGCTTGTGCCATTAAGGCTACTGGCTATCATGTTTTTGCTGCTGGTGAAAACGGCTTAGGTAAACGCACCTTTATTCAGCATTATCTTCACCAATATGGCGTACCACAAGCACCTTTGGTTGAATGGGTCTATGTGGCTAACTTCAAACATCCCCAACAACCAGTTGCCCTAGCTCTAGGCAAAGGGGACGCACAGCTATTGACCACAAAATTAACCGAAATTTGGCAACAGCTATATCTGAGCTTATCACAAAAAGTCATCGATTCTAAATCTACAACCAAGATTGATGCCAATATCACAATTAATACTGATGCTAAGATAGCCAACACCAACACCAACATCAGCCCTAAACTGGTTAATACCGAGCAAACTAAAATAGCACAGCTACTACTAATACACGCACACCACTATGCTAAACCCTTATTTACAGACTTATATAACACCTTTGCCCACCATAGCAAACTTATAAACTATTTACAGCAATTACAAAAAGATATGCTGAATGAAGTGCTGGTCAAGGTGCTAACAGATACGCCAAGCCTCAGTCAGCTATACCAGTTAAACAAAGCTCAACAACAGCAAGAGTGTGGCAAAAAAAAGACTCAAATAGCTAATACACCCTTTTCTCTTTATTTGCCAGAAAAGTATCACCTACAAACGATGCTCAAGCACCCTGAGTCTCAACAGCCTGATCCTCAACACAAAGTCAGCCAGCATGGTGCACCGATTGTATTTGTGCCAAACCCAAGTTTGGCCAATTTGTTTGGGCGTATATATTGCAATCAAACTAATAATGTGACTAGCAAGCCACATACTAGCTCAGATGAGCTTTGGTTTTTATCTGACCACCACAATCCAAATCAAAATCAACCTCAAAATCCGCTTATCCAAGCGGGCGCGCTACATCAAGCCAATGGCGGCTATTTATTAATCGAAGCTCATCAACTTAACGACTATCCTGATGCTTGGCGAGCGTTAAAGTTAGCATTAAGATCCAATCAAATTGACTTTGACTATGCTCAACAGCATCGAAGTATCACTACACAGCCAAATCGTCCACTTATCACCCCAGAACCGATACCACTGGCAGTGAAGGTTATCTTGCTAGGTGATCCAGATTTATATGATATGTTTGCAGATCAAGATGTTGACTTTACCAGCTTATTTAAGATTCGTGCTGATTTCCATCCAGAAGTTGCTAGAACTGCCGCCAATGAACGGCAAATGAGTGCCAAACTAGCAGATATCATTGATAAATATCAAATTAATCATTTTGATGCCGATGCACAGGCAGTGGTACTAGAATATTTGAGCTTACAATCTGAAGATCAAAATAAGCTAAGCTTGCATGCAGACAGCCTTATTCAGCTGATGTTAGAAGCTAGCCGTCATGCAGACCTAGAAGCAAGCCATAGCAAAAAGCAGAGGCAGCAGTTAGTCAATGCCACCCATGTCAAACAAGCACTTAGCGACATGATCTACCGTAGCAGCTATCTAAAAGAGCTATATTTGCAGGACATCACCGATGGACAACAATTGATCAGCACTTCTGGTACTGCCATTGGTCAAATCAATGCCTTAACCATTATTGATTATGCCAATAGCGAGTTTGGAATGCCTGCTTTATTAACTGCAGTAGTACAAAACAGTGTCGGTTCTGGTGATATCTTAGATATTGAGCGTGATGTCGAGCTAGGTGGCAGTTTACATGCTAAAGGGATGTTAATTATGAATAGCTACCTGCGTGCTTTGTTTAGCCCCTACTATCCACTTAACTTCACCGCATCATTGGCCTTTGAGCAAAGTTATGCTCATATTGATGGTGACAGCGCAACCTTAGCAGAAGCCTGTGCCTTATTGTCTGCTCTAGCAGAGACTCCTATCTCGCAAGAGTTAGGAATTACAGGCTCTATGAATCAGCTAGGACGAGTGCAAGCAGTTGGAGGTATCAATACCAAGGTGGCGGGATTTTTTGATGCTTGTGTGCATCAAGGTTTAACTGGAAATCAAGGCGTTATTCTGCCTATTGCCAACATCTCACAACTCATGCTGCGTGATGATATCATTATGGCAGTCAAGGCAGGAAAGTTTCATGTTTATGGAGTAAAAACGTTAAGTGATGCATTGACCATCTTGGCAAATAAATCTGTCGATAGCAAAAATAAACACGGTCATTACCGTAAGTCTAGCTTATTTGGCAAAATTATTACAAACTTACAAAAATGGGAAGAGCAGCTAAACCCACCAGAGCAGACAGAGGAAGCAAGCAACTGCAATACAAGCACCATACCTAACAGCAAGCCAAAAATTAAGTCAAGAAGTAAACTAAAAACGAAAAACAAAACATAACCCAACCACAGCTCAACACATTGTCATTAAGGGTAATAGCATGGCTAATAACAAACAAGGTAACAACACCAAATCCAGCAAAAAAACCAACAATACATCCAGTAACAGCCACGACAGTGCTGGTAACAAAACCGCTACGACAGCACGTCAATGGGAGCTACTAAGCTTACTCCAACGAGGCAGCTGGCGAGGCACGCAGCACTTGCATGATCAATTGTTACTGGCTGGATTTGATATTAGTTTGCGCACTGTACAGCGAGATCTAAACGCCTTGGCCAAACGCTTCCCCATTGAAAAAAATAATGCCAACCCACAAGGCTGGCGCTGGCGTGATGATGCACCTGTACAAAGCTTACCACATATAAATTTATCTCAAGCAGTGGCCTTTAGTATGGTAGAAGCTAATTTAGTACAACTACTGCCCCCTGCTATCTTAGATGCACTTAGACCTTGGTTCGATTTAGCCAGACAACATCTTCGCAATAGTAATTCCAGTTATACTTGGCTAGATCGAGTGCGGATTGAGCCTGCTACCCAACCATTAATTGCACCAAAAATCTGTCGTGACTGCCAAGATGGTATTTACCAGGCCCTCTTTGAAAACCTACAAATCTATGCCCTTTATACCCCACGTAACAAAGATGTTGCTGGCGAATACTGGTTAAATCCTATTGCAATTATTCAACGTGGTGTTGTCATCTATTTATTGGCAACCAAAATAGATGATCCTGAACAAATCATACGTATTTTTGCCCTACACCGCTTTAGCTCAGTGACCGTTGAGGAGACAAATGCGATAATACCAACTGGCTTTGATTTAACTACCTATTTAGACTCAGGCGGTATGGGTTTTGCGCATTATTTGTTCAAAGATTTACCCAACCACGGCAAAAACACTAAAATTACGCTGGTTTTCCAAGGCAATGCCAGTACCAACTTATTAGAAAGTCGCTTGAGTGAAGATCAGCAGGTGGTTTTTGATCCAGAACATGGAACGCAGACCATTACCGCAACGGTTAACCTAACCTCACAGCTTGTTTGGTGGTTACGTGGCTTTGGCAAAAAGCTGCTGTCTATTGAGCCTGAGATTTTGGCAACTGCAGTATATCAGGATGATCCTGAGAGCTCTTAAATAAGGTTTTATACAGAGCCTATTAACCTTCACATAAAATGCTATAATCACATCCGTTAGCATCTTAATAACTTAGCATCTTAATAACTTAGCATCTTAGCAAGTAACATAATAGCATAGTGAATAGAGTTAGTAGATAAGACATAGTGTCTCACTCTCAACGCTTGATGTCGGCTGTGGCCCAGTATTTTAAATAAAAGGTCACATATCGCTAGACTAAAAGCCAGCTTACAATGAGTTTTAATAAGTTGAGGATGGGATATATAGTAGAATGGGATATATAGTAGAATGTAATAGGAGTTTCTTTTGAGCTTAGACAATACCCATCTAGACAGTGGCACATCAGGCAATAGTGTGTCAGACAGTAGCAAGCAGCCAAATAGTAATAGTAGCCAAACCACTAGTAATCAAACGACCAGTATCGACGTACCAATTGCTGATGATGGTGTTGCCCAGTCAAGCCTATTAAGCCAACTGCCTATTCAAGGCAGTACTTTGCTATATGGACTTAACTTTAAATATACCAAAGTCACGAAAAAAGGACTGTTCAATCGAATCAAAGGTAATACCCAAACCTTAGATCTAGACATATCCTGCTTACTATTTGATGATAAGCTACAACTAATTGATACTGTTTGGTTTAAGCAACTTAGAGACAGCTCAGAAGCCATCCGCCATCAAGGCGATAGTATTAATGGCAAAGATAGAGGCTCAGCAGCACAAATAGATCGCAATGTTGATATGGAAACGATTGAGTTACGCTTATCACGCCTACCTGAAACCGTAACACATCTGGCGCTGCTGCTGTCCTCTTATTATGACTATCCAATTCGCCAAGTTGAACGTGGTAACCTTTATATTAGTGATGATGAAGGCAGTGAGGTATATACCTCAGATTTGACCTTACTTTCTCATGATGGCACTGCTATGTGTATTGCTATTTTAAGTCGTGAGTTGGGAGAATGGCGATTGACCATCAAAGACTTAGTATTAAACAGCCCCAATATACAGCAGATGATTAAGGCTATTCAGCATGATTTGGCTCGTATTTATGCTACTTAGAGCCTATATTTACTTAGAGTCTATATTTACTTAGAGCCTATATTTACTTAGAACCTATATCTATAAGCTACAATTGGCTATTTATGCCTAAATATAAACATAAGCCACTGACTAACACTTAGCCAGCTAACTTTTGACTCAATAACACTTAGACAGCTAACTTTTTACTAACACTAGCTCTTTACCACTCGGCTTAACGATAGCTACAAATGCTCACCACAGTGTGGGCAGAAGTTCTTTTTGTCTAGTTCAGTAAGTTTTTGCTCATACTCATGCTCACGTAATAGCTGTAAGATTATCTCCTGCGCTTGCTCTTTGTTTAAACCCAACTCACGGCGAATTTTATCAATTTTGTATCTATCTTTGATTAAATCGATGTGCTCATCTTCTAACAACAATTCACGGAATCTTTGCTCCAGTTGCTCACGTCTTTGCTCAAGCTCTGAAGCCAAACCAGACGCCAAGATACCCGCTGGTAAAGCAGCCAGTCCCACCCCTAAAATGGTCATCACAGCTCCCAAAAATTTGCCCATAGTGGTAACTGGAATCACATCTCCATAACCGACCGTTGTTAAGGTCACAACTGCCCACCACATTGATTTTGGAATAGACTCAAATACCTCTGGTTGTGCTTGATTTTCTACCACATAAATACCACTAGCAGCGGTAACAATCATAATAATTAAAATAAAAACAACCGCTTTAAACGATTCTTTTTCTTTATTTAATACGATTAACAAAATACGCATGGCAGCAAAATAACGGGTAAGTTTTAATAATCTAAATAGCCTCAATACCCTTAAAAAACGCAGGTCAACAGTGACAAAGTAGTTAATAAATGCAGGTAAAATAGACACAAGATCAATGATAGCACCTGGGCTCTTAATCCAGTTCCAGCGTCTTTTCCAGTTTGGTATGTCTGAGTTTTTGTCTTTATCACGTTCGACAATCGACCAAACCCTTAGCATATATTCAATACTAAAGATCACAATGGAGAAGTCTTCAAAGGCATGAAATAGATGTTGGTTAGGAAAATACCAGCGATCGACAGACTCGGCAATCACTGCCGATACATTCAATAGAATTAAGATAATTAAAAACTTATCGACAAATCTACTTAAAGGCGTTTTGTACGCATCATTTTCAATAATATCGTATGTTCTATTTCGCAGCTGTTGATAGAGGTGGTTTTTAATCATATGTAGTTTACAGTCATTATCAAAAGTAAGCAGATATTATAGAGGACAGCCAACCTTTATACTATTACCAAAATATATTTTTAAAGAGCGCAAAACACATTTTTAAAGAATGTCAGAATACATGTTGATAATCATCAACAATAATAATACCAAATCTGAAAATTAAAATATCAAGCAAAACAAGTGCAAACGCTACAAGTAGTAGGCTTATTGAGTTTGGCAAAGATAGATTATTTTTCAAAAAAGGTATAACCCTAAAACTCAAAGCCTTTGACCACTATTGTGATCAAAGGCTATTTGTGTGATTAACAATATGTACGGAAGTTATAGCAAAATACGTCTTGGATCTGCTAACAGCTTAGCGATATAACGGGTGAATACGGCAGCATCAGCACCATTAATCACTCTGTGATCATAAGACAATGACAGTGGCAACATCAATCTTGGCTCAAAGCTTTGAGTTTGCGTATTCCAACGTGGTTGCATTGATGCTTCAGAAACACCCAGAATACCAACTTGTGGCCAGTTAACCAGTGGTGTAAAGTAAGTGCCACCTAGATTGCCTTGGCTTGAAATAGTGAAGCTTGCACCTTGAAGTTCTTTTACGCTCAATTTTTTGTTACGTGCTTTTTCTGCCAACTCACCAATTTCGATTGCAATTTGTTTAATTCCTTTAGTTTGTGCATCTTTTATTACGGGTACAGTTAAGCCATCATCAGTAGCAACTGCAATACCCATATTCACAGTTTTTCTAACAAGGATTTGGCTATTGTCATCGCTCAGGTGACTGTTAAACTTGGGATGCTGCATCAGCGCATAAGCAGTGGCTTTTACGATAAAGGCCAAGATAGTCAAGCCGATACCTTGCGCTTTGAACTCAGCTTTTAACTCACCACGAAGTTTTTCAGTTTCTGTAATATCTGATAAGTCAAACTGAGTTACTTGAGGCAAATACGTGTTGTAGTTTAACTGAGGAATAGACACTTTTTGTAAGCGACTAAGCGCTTGTGTTTCTATGTCGCCCCAGATATCTTGCTTACTCATATCTGGCAAGCTTGGTAAGCCTGAGCCAATCACACTATCGCCTGCTGATGTAGCTTGTGATGAAGCTTTCATACGATTTTTGACATAATCAAAAACATCTTCTTTGACGATACGCTGGTTGATGGCTGTTCCTGTCACTTGAGTAATATCTACCCCAAGTTGACGGGCAATTTTTCGTACTGCAGGTCCTGCATAGACATTAGACAGTTTGGCATTCACTTCAGATTCAGACAGCTTATTAGCGGGTGCCTGTGCGCTTTGTTTTTGCGCAGCTGGTTTTTGAACTGGCTCAGCTTTTGATTGAGCTTTTGACTCTGTTGTGATTACTGACTTGTCAGCCACAGGCTCAGACTTGCTTGGCGCCTCTTCAGACGCTGTGCTAGTGCTATCAGCTTGACTGCTTTTGATTACAATATAATCTTGACCATTGGCAACAGTATCACCGGTATTGACCAAGATTTGCTCAACGGTTCCAGACACAGGTGATGGCACTTCAACTGAGGCTTTATCAGACTCAACTAATAAAATCGACTGCTCTGAATCGATCTTATCACCGACGCTGACCATAACCTCCGCTACCATTGCCTCATCGACACCTAAATCAGGCAGTGCATAAGTTTGCGAACTACTCAGTTGCGTCGCTTGTGATGTGACTTGAGCATCCTCGTCACTGGTATTTTTTGACGACTCTTCAACTTCTGGCTGATTGGTTGTCGTTGTGTGTTGCTCCGACTCATTTAACGTCTCGCCAGCATCAGTTGCACCATCAGCATCAGTTGCACCATCAGCATCAGCCTCAACATTAGCAGGCTCAATCTCAATCAAAACAGAACCTTCAGAGATACTATCCCCTACGGCGACGGCTACTTTGGTGACTTTACCTGCAGCTGAGCTTGGTACTTCAACTGCTGCTTTATCAGATTCAACCAATATAATATTATCTTCTTCATTAATTACGTCACCGACAGTGACATAAATTTCACTGATTTCGGCACTATCTACACCTAGATCTGGGGCTTTAATTTGCATGTTATTCTCCAGCATATACTGTATTGGATAAAAAGCGATTACTTAATCTTTACCGTCATCCTCTTCTTCTTGCAACTCAGGCACTGGATTTGGATTTACTTCAGAAGGTGCTGGAGCATCTGGGAAATGATCAAACTGTGGTTGTGGTTGCCATGCTGGCGCTTGTTCAGTATCAATACCTAGGCTAACAATAGCATCTTTCACCAAGCGCATTTCCACCTCTCCTTCATCAGCAAGACGCTTCAAGGTCGCCACAACAATATGCTCTGCATTGACATGGAAGAAATTACGTAACTGCTCACGGCTATCTGAGCGACCAAAGCCATCGGTACCTAAAGTGGTATAAGGACGGCTATCTGGTAACCAAGCACGGATTTGCTCTGCATAATTGCGCATATAATCCGTTGCAGCAACGACCACACCTTCATGCTGTGCTAACTGCTCTGTAACCCATGGCACTTTTTCTTCTTCCATTGGGTGTAAGCGGTTGTAGTCATCACAGGCCATACCATCACGAGTAAGCTCATTAAAGCTGGTGACACTCCAAACGTTAGCGCTGATGTTAAACTCTTCAAGTAAAATCTTAGCCGCACGGCGTACTTCACGTAAGATCACACCTGAACCTAATAGCTGTACATGGGTGCTGGCTTGCTTGTCGCTGTTGTCTTCAAGCAGATACATACCACGCTTGATGCCTTCTTCAGCACCTTCAGGCATGGCTGGATGCTCGTAGTTTTCGTTCATTACAGTGATGTAGTAGTACACACGCTCGCCTTCACCGTACATACGGCGTAGACCATCATGCATAATTACTGCTAGCTCATAGCCATAGCATGGGTCATAGCTGACACAGTTTGGCACAGTACCAAATAGGATGTGTGAATGACCGTCTTGGTGCTGTAGACCTTCACCGTTTAGAGTTGTACGACCTGCGGTACCACCTAATAAGAAGCCTTGTGCCTGACAGTCTCCTGCTGCCCAAGCCAAGTCACCAACACGTTGGAAACCAAACATAGAGTAGAAGATATACACTGGAATCATTGGCAAGGCGTTTACTGAGTAACTGGTTGCTAAGGCAATCCAAGCACTCATTGCGCCCGCTTCGTTAATACCTTCTTGTAGCATGTGACCATCTTTGGCTTCTTTGTAGCCCATTAAGGCATCACCATCTTCTGGGGTATAGGTCTGACCAACAGAAGAATAAATACCTAACTGGCGAAACATCCCCTCTAGTCCAAACGTGCGCGCCTCATCTGGTACGATAGGCACCACACGATCTTGAATGTCTTTATTTCTTAACATGGCTGCCAAGATACGCACAAAAACCATGGTAGTTGACTGCTCTTTACCGTCGCTACCTTTTAATATGCGATCAAAAATAGAAAGCTCTGGAATATTTAGCGGAATATGGCCACTACGACGGTTGGGCAAATGACCACCCAAGGCTTCACGGCGGCCACGCAAATACCTCATCTCTGGCGTATTTTCATCAGGACGATAAAACGGAAGTTTATCTAACTCTGCATCTGTAAAAGGTAAGTCAAAACGATCTCTAAAATAGACCAAACCTTCCTTGTTTAGCTTTTTGATTTGGTGTGCTCTGTTAACGGCCTGTGCTTGGGTTGATAAACCATAACCCTTAACGGTTTTAACCAAGACAACAGTTGGTTGACCTTTGCTCTTCATCGCTTCACTGAAGGCTGCATAGACTTTGATTGGGTCATGACCACCACGGTTTAAGTGAAGGATATCATCATCAGTTAACTCCTCTGCCATTTCAGCAAGTTCAGGGTATTTACCGAAAAACTCTTTACGGGTAAAAGCACCATCGCGCGCTTCATATAGCTGATACTCACCATCAACTGTTTCATGCATACGTTTTTTCAATGCACCTGAATGATCTTTGGCAAGTAACGTATCCCAGCGACCGCCCCAGATAACTTTAATTACGCGCCAGCCAGCACCACGGAATACAGACTCTAACTCTTGAATAATCTTACCATTACCACGCACTGGACCATCTAAACGCTGTAAGTTACAGTTAATAACCCAAATTAGATTATCTAGCTTTTCACGACCAGCTAATGAAATGGCACCTAAGCTTTCTGGCTCATCGGTTTCACCATCCCCTAAAAATGCCCAGATTTTGCGATTTTCATCTTCTAATAAACCACGGTTCACTAGATACTTTTGAATATGACCTTGATAAATTGACATGATAGGGCCTAAGCCCATTGAAACTGTTGGGAACTGCCAATAATCTGGCATTAAATAAGGATGTGGATAGCTCGACAACCCTTTACCACCCACTTCACGGCGATAATTATCTAATTGCTCTTCTGACAAACGCCCTTCTAAAAATGAACGAGCATAAATACCAGGCGCTGAATGACCTTGGTAATAAATCATATCACCACCAAAGTGATCACTAGCCGCACGGAAAAAATGGTTAAATCCAGTTTCATAAAGTGTGGCACTTGAAGCAAAAGAAGCCAAGTGGCCACCTAACTCATCATCATTTTGGTTAGCACGCATCACCATCGCCAACGCATTATAACGAACGAGCGCTCTAATCTTACGCTCAATAGTCAAATCGCCAGGGTAAGTCGGCTCATCTTCTACTGGAATGGTATTGATATAAGCCGTATCCAGTCGGTTAAAAGGCAATCCCTCTTGTACAGCCATATCATATAAGGCTTTTAACAAAAAACGAGCCCTATCTTTATCTGCATTCTTAATCACAGACTCGAAGGCATCAAGCCATTCTTGCGTTTCTGTATGATCGACGTCATTATAATATTTCATAATTATTATCCTTTAGTATAGGGTTAAACTAGTATAGGGTTAAACCTGCTATACAAAATAAAACAAAGCTTTTCAAATAAACCTAATATCTAGGGCGTATCCTTATTTTGAAAATGGTAATAAAAATAAGAAAAATCGCAGTCAATCTAGGAAAAAACACAGATTATATCATGATATTAACCCGTTATTTGACGCTATATGACAAGATTTAGTTATTTTTAGCCCATCCAAATATCATTGCACGAGTTGAAAACACATCTAACCTAGTTCAGGTTATGTCAAAGGTTGCTAATAACCAAATCTAACAAAGTATAAACTCTTAATCCGTTAAAATGAGTAAACACTTGTAGCGTCTTTAAGTATACCTCTATTTTCTAAACTTACCTATTTTTTAAAAAAAATGATTATGACAAAAGTATTTCGCTATAAAATACCATAACCTGCTATGATAATTGCAGATGCTCAGATAATTGTAAATACTCGCTTTAACGACTATATTGTACTAAAATTAATGTGTCTAAAATCTAAGGAATATCCCCTAACAAGTTTGAGTGTATTGGTAATAGACCCTTGTTAATCTTTTAATTTAACAAGAACCAAAAAGGAGTTTATCTTGTTCGTAGTTAACTCAAGACCCAAGTTAGTCACAAACGCCCCCTTATCACTATTACTTATAGGCCTACTACCAGCAAACCAATTGCTGCTTAAAAGTCGATTATTATTAACAGAAGATTTACTGAAACACCCGTTACTTTTTAAAAAATGGCAGTTACTCAAACACCTATTTACAACTGCCACACCTGCTTTTATCGCCTGCGTCATTAGCATACTATGTGGATTTGTTCCCTCACCATCTGCGCATGCTCACGATGCCTTAAAGATGACACTCACTTCAAGCAAAGTCATCATAAGCCAAGATGGTAGCCGTAGTTATATTCCTGTACGCACTGCAAAAGTAGGCACCCTAATTCAATACAAAGCTACTTATAACAATACCTTAGATACCCCTATCCAAAATACCACCATTACCCTACCCATCCCCACCAATACTGAATTTAATGGTGAGGCTTATCCACCAAGCGCCCAAGCTTCAATTGATTATTATAATTACCAAGACATCCCTTTAAGACGTGTTATAGAGGGCAAAATAGTGGACATCCCTTTTTCTGAATATAAATCTTTACGCTGGAACATCAAGTATATTCCTGCCCGCAAGTCCATTAACGTCGCCTTTAACACCATAGTTAATTAATACTAAAACTAATTAACATCAAAGCCAATCAATGCCAAATTTAGTGAGCATTATAAGCAGTTAATTAATACCAAATCTGAAAATTAAGTTATTGAGAAAACAAGTGCAAACGTTACAAGTAGTAGGTTTAGCGAGCTTGATAAAGATAGGTTATTTTTCAGAAAAAGTATAATCTCTTATATACACACAATACACACACAAAAAAAAGGCTTATCTTTGAGCAGATAAGCCTATATTGCGATGATGGTGTTAGTGAGTTATTAGAGAGTGTCTTTAATTGGTGCAATGGTTTTTTTAAATGGGCTAAAACAGCTAAATCTCAGTGGCATCAACATCACTTACACTATTTGTGTCCAACCTATGCTCAAGCTTTAGATAGTCTTCAGATTGCATTTCTAGCAGACGTGAACGAGTACGCTCAATTTCAAAGGCCAGCTTTTCACCATGATATAGCTCTAAAATACTTTGCTCAGCCCGAATTAAAAGTTTGACACGTCTGTCATAAAACTCATCAACCAAATAAATAAACCGACGGGTTGGATCACGAAGAACATCCGATAATTCTGGCACATTATCTACCAGGACGGTACTAAAGTTATTCGCTATCTCAATAAAGTCTGCTGCAGATCTTGGCTCCATGCAAAGCTGGCGAAAATCACAGTATAAAACCGTTTTAGTACGGGCATTGATCTTGATTTGACGGCCATTGATTTCTATCGGTTCTTGGCTAATTTTTTGGTTACTAGCTAGCGCAGTAAAGCGATTGGCCAACCAGTGACTGTTGTCTTTCGTCAAAGGATATTTGTATAACTCTGCCTGTTGTAATAAACGTAAACGATAGTCAATCCCAGAGTCAATATTCATCACTATGGTATGCTTTTCAAGTTCAGCAATAGCTGGCATAAATCTATCCCTATGCAAACCATCCTTATAAAGACCAGATGGCTCAATATTTGACGTTGCTACCAAGGTAATACCCCGCTTAAATAGCATGGTAAATAAGTCACCTAAAATCATAGCGTCTGAGACGTTTGATACAAAAAACTCATCAAAGCAAATCAAAATGGCTTCATCATGGATGATATCAGCCACTTTTTCTAATGGATCACTACTGCCTTGCAGTTTGTTTAGCTCTTTGTGTACCCGTTGCATAAAATGATGAAAGTGCATCCGCATCTTACGCTCAAGCGGAACTGACTCGAAGAAGATGTCCATCATCCAGGTTTTACCACGACCGACTCCACCCCACATATACAAACCTTTTGGCGGCTCTGGCTCGGGTTTAAAGAAGCTAAACAGCCCCTTTTTCTCTTGTTGACCTTCTAGCAGCTGATGATAAACATCATCAAGATATGACATCGCCTTTTCTTGAATGGGATCATGGTTAAATTCATCGGTAGCTATTGCATCTTGGTAGCGTTGTAATGGTGTTTTGCTCATAAAATGTCAATCACTGTTGGTTATTTATTGTGTTATTGGTTTTTTATCAAAATCAGTTGCTATTTTATACGGCATGTTGCTCAAGTAAAGATTTAATTTCGGTTAAACGGCCATGAAAGAAGTGACCTGCCCCTTCGACCACATAAGTCGGTATTTCTTTTGAGTTTGCAAAATCTTGCATACTACTAGGCTTAATGACGCGGTCAGCATCCCCATAAATCTGGATGGTTTTATTGGTTGGTAACATCACATCCGAAGCATCATTGTTCTCAACCGAAGGTGCCATTAGTACAACCTTGACAATCTCCATATCCTCAAGCCCCCAAATATGCGGTGTAACCATTATCTGCTCGGCTACACGTGCAATAATATAACCGCCAAACGAAAAACCGCCCAACCATAGCTCCCTGGCAGGTGTCTTTTGGCTAATCCATTGTAATACTGCCATCGCATCTTCTATCTCACCTTTGGCATAGTCATGTTCACCAGTTGATTTTCCTGCACCACGGAAGTTAAAGCGTACCGCGTGCATACCCTCATCACGAGCAAAATTAAATAGCGTGGTCACCACTTTGTTATTCATGGTGCCATCATATAAAGGATTGGGATGACAAATGAGCGCCACACCCTTAGTATCAGGATCTGCTGGATCTCCATGTTGCCAAAGTGCTTCAACCTCAAGCTTCCCTGCTGGACCATCAATAAGTAGTTTTTCTGATTTATTCTTCATAGCAATCTCTTATCTGGACGAAAATTTATCAAGAGTAAAAAATGAAAGCAGCATACTATCAAAAAATAATCTTAACATGGGTTAATCTCTGTTAAGCAAATCTTTATTTTTAGGTGCTATGTAAAAATCTGCAACCATATTGTTAATCCCTGTTAGCACTGTTCACATCATTTAACTATAACAACACCGAGCCTTGAGTAAGTCCGTTACAGACAGCACACTCTTTATATGAAGATTTTGGTAACAGTTAAGTAACAACTTCTACACCATTACTTTATATTATGCACAAGTCTAGATAGCATAGGTCTTTATAATGTTTTCTATTAATACGCCAATCTCAACTTAAAATACCGGCTGTGATTTATACGAGATTTGACTCCCTTCCTTTCTCTGTTAGCTAAGCGCAGCTTGACTCTTGCAAAGCTAAAAAGCTCTCCCAGAGCTTTTATTAACGCTTCTCAGGGTTGGGGATGGGTTTTCAGCAAATATCACTAAAACCCCTAATTCCCTGAGGAGGGATAAAGCAAAGCACTGCTTTGCCCCGACGCAAGAGAAAATCTATGATTTTCTAATCTCCAAAAGGGGGACTTCCCATCCTTGTCAGTATTTTGTAACAGATGGGCTATAATTACTGTCAATAAACCAATTATTGATATTGCTAGCTATTCTTGTTGAGAGTGATGTTTTAATCCTATTTTCTATTAATTCAGCTTTTACATTAATCCTGTTTATAATACAACCAATCAGATAGCAACTCTTGGAGATTTATCAATGATAACCCCAAAATGGCAATTTTCAACCAAACTGACAACAACTGGCTTTTTATTGGTATCCGCCATCGGCTTGAACGCTTGCCAATCAACAGCACCAAGCGCACCTGTTATTCAGCGTGCTAACTCTACCTATGAGACCACAGGTATCGGCAAAACCAAAGTGGCAGCTCAACAGCAGGCGCTAGACAGCGCTAAAAAAACCTGTGGTATGCGCCAAGCCATTGTCGTCAAAGATGATCTTAAATACAACGGTGTATTTGATGAGCGTACTGGTCGTATGGTTGATCAAGTGGGCTCAATTGCTGGCGCTGTATTGGGCACAGGCAAACCTAACTTATCACGTGATGACGATTATGAATACGAAATAAGCTTCCGCTGCCAGTAGCTTAAATAAAAGTAGCTTAAATAAAAGTAGCTTAAATAAAAGTAATCTAGAATAAGAATATTCCAGCCAGAATTTAAACACGATAGCGAGTCATGACGACTCGCTATTTTTGTTTAACGTCTTGGATCAAAAGCATCACGTAAAGCTTCACCAATAAAGATGAGCAACGACAGCACAATGGTTAAGCTAAAAAATGCCGATAACGCCAACCAAGGCGCATCCAAGTTATTTTTACCTTGAGTCATCAATTCACCCAGCGAAGGCGAGCCTGGCGGCAACCCATAACCCAAGAAGTCCAGTGACGTTAGCGCAATGATATTGGCCGTCAAAATAAATGGCAACTGTGATAAGCTTGAAGCCAGTGCATTAGGCAGGATATGGCGCAACATAATACGGCTGTCAGATACGCCTAAATTACGTGCTGCTCGCACATAATCAAAATTACGAGCTCGCAAAAACTCTGCACGTACCAAGCCCACCAAGCTCATCCAGCCAAATAACAACATTAAGCCAAATAACACCCACACACTTGGACTAAACAAACTGACCAAGATGATGATCATAAACAACTGTGGCAAGCCAGCCCACACCTCCATTAGTCGTTGACCTATCAGATCTAGCCAGCCTCCAAAATATCCCTGAATAGCACCAATCACAATACCTATGAATGAGCCGGCAAGAGTTAACGCCAAGCCAAACAGTAAGGACACACGCAACCCGTACAAAATACGTGCCAGCACATCCCGACCTGTATCATCTGTACCAAGCCAATTACTAGCATTTGGTGGTGCAGGATATGGCATGGCTATCTCAACACTAGGCGTCTGATCTGCAAACTCAATCGGTGGCATTAGCATAAAGCCAGCCTCATTAATCAGCTGCTTTACCGCAGGATCTTTATAATCAGCTTCAGTCTCAAACACACCACCAAAGGTCGTCTCTGGATAAGCCTTTACAATCGGAAAATACAACTCACCGTCATAGCTGACTATTAGCGGCTTATCATTAGCAATGAAGTTGGCGCCCATACATATCACGAAGATAAAGCAAAACGCAATTAACGCCACCACGCCTAACCGATTCTTTTTAAAACGGTTGACTCTGGCTTGCCAGATCGGATTTAGACCAAAACGCTTGCTGTCATTCATCTGTTAGCGCCCCTCAAAGTCAATACGAGGGTCAATTAAGTGATAACTAATATCACTGATCAATTGTAGCAATAGCCCAACTAAGGTAAAAATAAACAAGGTGCCAAAAATAACTGGATAATCACGCTGCACAATGGCTTCAAATCCAAGTAGCCCCAGCCCATCAAGCTTAAAAATAATTTCAATCAAAAAATTGCCAGTAAAGAAGATACTCACAATGGCTGCCGGCACACCAGCAATGATAATCAACATCGCATTACGAAACACATGGCCGTAAAGTACTTGATTGTTAGTTAGTCCTTTGGCACGGGCAGTTAGTACATACTGTTTAGACAACTCTTCCATAAAGCTAAACTTAGTTAAATAAGTTAATCCAGCAAAGCCACCTATGGTACTGGCAAGTAATGGTAATGCCAAATGCCAAAAGTAATCTTTTATCTTACCTAGCGTTGACAGCTGCTCAAAATTTTCTGATACCAAGCCTTGCAGCGGGAAGATTTGCCAATAGCTACCACCAGCAAATAACACCAACAAAATAACGCCAAACACAAACACGGGTACCGCATGACCAACCGCCAACATCATCGCTGTTAATCTATCCACACCAGAGCCATGGTGCATCGCTTTAAAGATGCCTAGCGGAATAGCAATTAAATAAATCAATAACGTACTCCACAGCCCCAATGAGATAGAAACCGGTAGCTTTTCGACAATTAACTCAGTGACTGGCTTACCTTTAAAGAAAGACTCGCCAAAATCTAGTTGCGCATAGCTTTTTAACATCAACCAAAAGCGTTCTGGTGCTGGTTTATCAAAGCCATATTGCGCCTTAATTGCCTCAACCATCTCATCGGTGAGACCTCGAGAGCCTCGATAGCCGCTGCCACTCTCAGACATCACACCTGGACCCATGCTTGCGCTTGCCGCCTCACCCTTTAATTGTGCTTGTTCTATTTGTGCGATTTGCTGCTCAACTGGACCACCTGGCGCTGCTTGTACCAATATGAAGTTGGTTAACAAAATCAAGAACAAAGTTGGAATGATCAGCAAGATGCGTTTTAGAATATAGCGACCCATAGCGTCAGCCCTTTAAGAGTATTCCAGTTATAATTAGATACTGCACGCTATCGCTAGAAGGTATCTTTTAGCTCTCGCAGTGCGGTAAATACCGTCAACGGCTTTGTATCAGCTAAATCCACTTTGGCTTTCACCCCGTCAATCACAGATTCTTCACTCGTTCGCAAAAAAACATTGACTTGCTTTTCATGCGCTAAGGTCACTGGCAATGATGGCTTGCCTTGTTGGTTTAAAGCCTCAACCTCTACTAAGGTTTGCTGTATTTGCTTATTGTTTGGCTCAATACTAAGCCCAAACTTTAAATTGGATGCTGTATATTCATGAGCTGGATAAAATAATGTATCTTCAGGCAGTTTGCTAAACCGCTTCAAACTATCATAAAGCTGCTCCATGGTACCAGTAAAGACTCGGCCACAGCCCGCACTAAATAAGGTATCACCACAAAATACATGCTTGGTATCTTCATTATTATCAAAGATATAAGCCAAATGAGACTTGGTATGTCCAGGTACCGCCCACACCTGAGCACCATAGCCCCATGCTCTGACTGAGCTACTTTCATTAACCACCTGATCTGGCGAAACCCCATGCTCTGTACCAGCAACCACATGAGTCATAGGATACATTTCTCGTAATTCAGCCACCCCACCAACATGATCATTATGATGATGCGTTATCCAAATAGCAGTAAGCTCTAATCCGTTTTGTTGTAAGTACTCAATGACGGGCTGTGATTGACCGGGATCTACAACAATAGCTTGTTTGTTTTTATCGTTGATCAATGTCCAAATGTAATTATCATTAAATGCTAAAATCGGCGTAATCGTAAGACTCATATGACTTCCTATTGCTTAAATGTTGTATTGATATCTTATGTGTATTGGGCATGCTGGTTGCGGCTATATCAAAATAAAGATTGTCAGCCATATCCTTGTATCAGTTCTATAACCTATATCTTCTATAACCTATATCCATTCTGTACTTGTATAGAGTGTTGCTTTCCAATGCAGCCCCTAATGCAGTCATTAAACTATACTATTTTAACCTTCTATACTATTTTAACGTTCTATACTATTTTAACGTTTTAAATAACCATTAACCTTAGATTCAGCCTCGCCATCCACCCACCAATAATCCAAACCAACGCTATTATCTGGTAGCTTTTTGACATGGCGATACTTATCCCAATACACCACTCGTGTATTAGAAGTACCGTACATAGGAACCATATAATAGCCTGCCCTCAACAGGCGGTCTAATACCTTACTATACAGCACTATCTCTTCTCGATTGTCCGCCAGTATCAGCTTGTCAATCACCGCATCTATCGCCTCATTTTTGATGCCACTATAATTTTGGTTACCTGCTTCATCAGCGGCTTTGCTACCCCACATATAGCTTTGCTCAGCACCAGGTGACAAGCTTTGTGGAAAGCCGCTGATAATCATATCGTAATCAAAACGACGCAGACGCTCTAAATACTGAGGCATATCTACTTGCCTAATTGACGCATCAAAGCCAAGCTTTTTTAGATTACGCACATAAGGCAAAAGCACACGGGTAATTTTGTCATCAGCGATTAAAATCTCAAGCTTGGCAGGCTTGCCATCTGCTTGATACAGCTTCATATCTTGATAATAAAAACCGGCCTGTAACAGCTTATCACGTGCTCGTAACAACGCTTCACGGGGATAGCCTTTACCATCAGACTTAGGCAACTGCCATTCTGCTAAAGCCTGCTGCCTTTGAATCGGTTCAAGCTTGTCTAATAGCGGCGCCATGACTTGTTTTTCTTGCGCACTCGGCAAGCCGGTCGCTGCCAGTTCTGAACCGTGAAAGAAACTTTCTAAACGCTCGTACTGGTTATAAAACAAGGTCTTATTCATCAATTCAAAATCAAAGGCTTCCGTCAATGCTTGGCGTACACGAATATCGGAGAATAATGGTTGACGCAAATTCATCACCAGCGCTTGCATCATTACTGGGTTGTGGCTACTGATACTTTCTTTTGTGATCATCCCTGCTTTAACTGCAGGAAAGTTATATGCGGTGGCCCACTTTCGTGCTGAGCTTTCTTGCCGAAATTGATATTGACCGACCTTAAATCCTTCTAACGCAACTTCGTCACTGCCATAATATACAAACTTAATATAATCAAAATTAAAACGCCCTTTATTGGCCATCACCTTCTGTCCCCAATAGTTGGGGTCACGGCGATAAGTAACACTGCGTCCTTGCTCGACATGGTCTAAGCGATACGGTCCACTACCCATTAACGGCGTTAAACTTAAAGTTTCAAAGTCTTTTTCAACTGAAGCTTTTTTAAAAATTGGAAACTGACCAACCGTTAACAAAATCTCTTTGTTATCGGCTGAGGCAAAGTGAAACTTTACACGGTGTTGATCTAGCACCTCAATGCTGTCAATAGCGGATAAATAACTACGTACTTGCATCAAGCCTTTGGTTAAATATGCCTCATAAGTGGCTTTTACATCAGCAGCAGTTACCGCCGACCCATCCCAAAACTTCGCCTGAGGGTTAATGTGATAGATAATCCAGCTGGTATCATCAGGATCATAGGTGACCTTCTCTGCCAACTGTGGATACATCACAAATGACTCGTCTAAAGATCCCGTCATTAACGTATCATATAGATACTCCGTACCACGCATTGCAATACCTGTGGTCATCCATACATTGGCACTGTTAAAAGTCCCTAACGCCGATTGAGATAGCATGCCACCTTTAGGTGCATTTGGGTTGGCATAGGGCAAATATGGCGCTGTGATATAGAGCGCTTCGGTATTATGCCCTAAGGCAGACACTGTAACAGACTCTGCCATAGCTATTGGAGTGGTAGCAGTGACAGTAGCTGTCATCAAAGCAGCTATCACGCTAAGCTTTAGCCTTCCATTTAGTTTGTCTGTTGCCATCCTTTCTCCGCTATCAACCCTTTTCTTTCACTTTTTTAGCCATTGTTATTATTTTAACTATTGTATTATTTTAACTATTGTTATGTGCAAACTCGCTCATAAAGTCGCACAAGGCTTGTACCGACTCTAAGCTTACTGCATTATAGATGCTGGCACGCATACCGCCCACATCACGGTGACCTTTTAGATTTAATAAACCTGCCTGCTCTGCTTCTGCTAAAAACTGCGCATCCAAACTGGCGTCTTTTAAGGTAAAGGGCACGTTCATAATGGAGCGATACTGAGGATCAACATTATTATGATAAAAGTCGGTGCTATCAATGGTTTTGTAGAGCAGTTCTGCTTTTTGACGGTTTAACTTCGCCATCGCCTCTAAGCCACCTTGCGCTTCTAACCACTCAAATACCAAGCCAGCCAAATACCATGAATAAGTCGCTGGCGTGTTAAGCATAGAGTCTTTATTGGCTTGATTGGCATAGTCCAGCAAGCTTGGGCACCATGCACTGGCTTTACCAATCAAATCATCACGTACAATGACAATCACCAAACCAGCTGGGCCAATATTCTTCTGAGCACCAGCATAAATTAAGCCAAATTTAGACACATCCACTGGCTCTGATAAGATACAAGACGACATGTCAGCGATCAAAGGCGCGTCTACTTGAGGCGGCTCAAACATCTGCACCCCATGAATGGTCTCATTGGCGCAGTAGTGAAAATATTGAGCGCTTTCTGACATTTGCCATTCGCTAACCGGCGGCACAGTAATAAAGTTACCTGCCTTGCTGGTGGCCACTTCATTGATCTGACCTAGACCAAGATCGGCATAGCGTTTCGCCTCTTTAATGGCTTTGGTTGACCAAGCGCCTGTGGTTAAATAATCGGCAACGCCTTGCTGCTGACCATCATCCAGTAAGTTTAATGGAATAGCAGAAAACTGTAAGGTTGCGCCACCTTGCAAAAATAGCACTTTATAGTTGTCCGGTATATCCATCAGGCGGCGTAGACTTTGTTCAGCCTGTTGAGCAACCTCAACATAGTCTTTACTGCGGTGGCTCATCTCCATAACAGAGACGCCCTTGCCATGCCAATCTAGCATTTCAGCTTGTGCTTTTAATAGCACCTCGGTCGGCAGAGACGCAGGACCAGCACAAAAGTTATGCAAGCGGTGTGGTTTTTGATTTGTATTAAGTGTCTGAGCATCTGTCATGGTATTCCCCTATTCAAGTTCTTCAAGTACAGTTTTTCAAGTACAGTTTTTCAAGTACAGTTTTTCAAGTACAGTTTTTCAAGTACAGTTTTTCAAGTACAGTTGTTCCAGTACGGCTATTCAGTGTCAACCTGCTTATTCATTAAAATATATTTAATAAAATATGCGACAACCTGAACCTTTTTCGTCAACCTTTCGGTGTTATGGTGCACCCTAGATCTGGGTTAAAATAATACGGTTAAATATCATACCTCTTTTACTTACGCCGTGTCTCTAATTGCCAAAATTTTATGGCTATAAAGCTACTAACTTCAAACTAGCTACCAATTTTAAAACAACTAATCCAAATGGGGCGCAATCATTTGCCATAGTTGGCGTTTACTTTGACTGTCCGCTAACATCTCGGCCAAATAAGGCACACGCACCACTTTGTCATGTGCAACCCCCTCAGGCATAGGCGTTAATGCGGCAACATTAACATCTACACTTTGTGCCACTCGAAATACAAACCCCGCCAAGCAGGCATTGGCACTTTCTTGATCGCTAATGCCAGTACAAATCGGAAACTTCTGTAAATCGGCAGTTAATGAGAGACCGTGTAGGATATTTTGCCACAGCTGATACACCTGTTCTTCAGCAAAGTCAGCGGTATCTGCTAACAGCACCCAGCCATGATAATGCGCAGCCACCACCTCAAAGGGAGCTACTTGCACCGCAGGAAGCACAGGCTTAGTGACTGCTGACTGCTTTTGTTTATTAGCATCATGTGGCTTGGTTTTCGCAACCAGCGACTTTATCGCCTCTGCTGGCGTGTTAACTGCTGGCGTTTTAGCTGTTAGTTCTTTGTTAGCTGTATTATTCGTCTCAGTTGGCAGTGCCTGCTGTGCGGTCGTGTTTGAGCCAGTCTTGGCTTGTTGCTGTGCCTGTTTGTTAATCTGCGCCTGCTGCTGACCCTTATCAATATGCAGTAGCTCACTGTCTTGAGCAACATAGGCAGCATAATTGGCATAATCTACTTGCTGAGTTTGTCGATTTTGTGACACCCACACATCCACCCCCATCAAGGCCAGTATCTGTCTTTGCTGCACTGCCATAATAGGTAGGTTGGATACACCGGTTAAGGTGCTCTGCTTATCAATTGCAGACGATTGGATTGAAGTCATCACAAGGTTAGCACTTATAAAGTTGAATGAATAAAACAGCTCAAGTCTAGCTTACAAGCTCTTATATCAAGCTGGTATATATTGAAGCTAGCAGTTTACCAAAGTTTTGCCAATAACTCGACGTCCGCTTAACCTGTTCGCTGAAAAAGCGTCCGTAAAATATCAATAGCACAATAAAGTCAATAAAAGTAATGCGAATAAAAACAAAAAACCCAGCCTACTAAATTTAGCAGCTAGGTTTTTTTGTTGTCTTGCTTATCAGTGGCTCATGGTTAGCTGCTTACTAGCAGCTGCAATGGCAACTATAAAAACAATCCGTTACTGAGCAGCAGCGTCACCTGTGGTTTCAGCTTCGCCTTCTTGCTGCTCACCCCAAATCTTAGGATATTTGTAACCTGGGAAAGTTTCATGCGCGTAAGTTTTGAAGCTTGGCGAGTTATAAGCCGCTGTTACGTCTTGTACCCACTTGCTGTCTTTATCAGCCGTTTTAACCGCTGACCAATTTACATAAGCAAAGCTTTTTTCCTGAAACAGCGCATCGGTTAATTTAATACCTGCATCCGTTGCATAGTTGCCATTAATCACTGCAAAATCTACTTCATCACGTGCACGTGGTAACTGTGCTGCTTCTAGCTCAACGATATCGATATTCATTGGGTTTGTCGCAATATCAGATTTAGAAGCAGTTAATGGATCTACATCATCTTTTAGGGTAATCCATCCCAAATCATCCATCATAACCAAGGCACGTGCAAAGTTACTAGGATCATTTGGTGCAGATACTTTCATACCATCAAAGGCTTGATCTAATGCGGTTTTCTTACCAGAGTAGATGCCAAGTGGTGCCGTTGGTACTTGGAACACTTCAACCAGATCGAGGTTGTTTTCTGCTTTAAAAGTGTCTAGATAAGGCTTATGTTGGAAAACGTTAATATCCAAATCGCCTTCTGCTAGTGCTAGGTTCGGACGGACATAATCAGTGAAAGTCTTCAGTTCAACTTGATAGCCTTGTGCTTCAAGATCTGCTTTCACTTGGTTACGTACCATATCAGCGAAATCACCTTCTGTGGTACCAATCACAATGGTGGTTTTCTCAGCATTATCACCAGCAGCAGCTTCTGTAGACTCTTGGTCTGCTTTACCACAACCTACCAAGACTAAGCCTGAAACACCAACAATAGTAGCGGCAGCTAAAACTTGCTTACGAATATCAACTAAACTCATTTATTTGTCCTTATCTTAAAAATTAATTATATTAAAAACCAACACTAACATCTAAAGCCACGACAGCAACGTAAAACCTTAACGCTTATCTAGCTTATTAGCAAGCCAATTACCTAGGCCTTGAATAGCGATAACCATTATTGACAGCATAATGACAATAAAAATCATCACTTCCGTTTGATAGCGATAATAACCATAACGAATAGCCAAGTCACCCAAACCACCACCACCAATCATACCAGCAGCAGCAGAATATGACAGCAAGCTAATACATAAAATGGTGATAGATAACACCAATCCTGAACGTGCCTCCGTCAGTAACACCTTAATAATTGTCAGTGGATTTGCACCCATCGACTCACTGGCTTCCACAATACCACGAGGCACTTCACGTAAATTTTGCTCAACCAAGCGGGCAAAATAAAATGAACCGGCAATAGCCAATACCAATGAAGCTGCAATCGGACCGATACTGGTGCCAATTAACGACTTGGTAAACGGGCTCATTGCAATCATCAAAATGACGAATGGGAAGGCACGCATAAAGTTGGTAAATCCGCCTAATACAGCATATAAAGGCTTATTTTCTAGCAGCTGTTTGTCACTGGATAAAAACAAAAACACACCAAATAAGCCGCCAATAATAATGGCCGCTGTGGTTGCAATGCCAAGCATCACAAAAGTATCAATGGTTGCTTGCCAGATCTCAGCGCGTAATTGCCATAAGCGTGTCGTGGCCTCTTGATAACTTAATGCCAACATCTGCTAGTCCTCCTGAACCAATTCACGGCCAATTTCTGTATTTGCAACAATTTGACCATCGGTAATTTCAGCCACTTCTAATAAATGCCCTTGATGCAGTAGTGCAGCTCGATTACAGATACGGCGAATCACGCTCATTTCATGGGTAACGATCACGATAGTAACGCCAAGCTTTGCATTGACTTCTTTTAGGGTGGTCAATAAAGCTCTAGTGGTCGCTGGATCGAGCGCACTGGTCGGCTCATCAGCAAGTAGTACCTTTGGATTGGGCGCAATGGCGCGCGCAATTCCGACCCGCTGTTTTTGTCCACCCGAAAGTTGGGCTGGATAATGATAAGCTCTGTCTGTCAGATCGACAATTTGCAAGCACTCCATGACTCTGTTATGGATCTTATCCTTGGCATAACCGGCAACTTTTAAATTAAATGCCACATTCTCAAACACAGTGCGGTTTGACATCAAGTTAAACTGCTGAAATATCATGCCGACATTATGACGGGCAACCCGCAACTGCTTGGCATTCATACTGGTCAGCACGTCACCATCAATAGTAACCGTGCCACCATCTGGGCGCTCAAGCAGATTCATTAGGCGTAATAAGGTTGATTTACCAGCACCTGAGTACCCCATCAAGCCAAAGATTTCACCTTGCTTTATTGACAACGAAATAGGCTCAACAGCTGTAAACCAGTGCGGTTTGCCATCTTTTTGAGTTTGGAATTTTTTGTATACGTGATCTAAAACAATCATATCGCTCATGGCAGTCATCTTGAGTGTCAAATTTACAGCTATTTATTTTTTAATTATTAGCTACAATTCTAAAGCGTTTCACTGAATAGCAAAACTCTAGAAACCAAAATTAAAGAACGCAATAATATAGCATACAGCGCTGTAACACGCATCAACTTCTAGCAAATAAAGTCATGCCAGTATTGAATATAAAAAAAGTGGTTTGAAATATAAGAGCTATGATAGTGATATCAGAAGGGGCTGTATAGAATAGACCCGAGATTGTAGTGGGCTTAAACTTAGTTGGCCAGACATCACGCAAAATTCAGTCAAGCATAAAACTAGCGTCTTAGTAAGCTCATTAGTAGGCTCAGGACCACACTAACAATAATCATAGTGACAATTGGAAAGTAGATGCGTGTACTACCCGATTCATAACGAATATCACCAGGTAACTTGCCAAACCAACTAAATGCGTTGGGAAATAAGGTTAGTATGATACCGATAGCAAGGATGATTAACCCTATGCTAATAAAAACTTTACCCATAATATTAGGCCTCACTTTGATTATGATTGGTGATATGTTAAAGAATCTGTATTAGTGTTTCATGTATTTTAACCATCTCTTCTATCTATTATTTCTATCTATTATTTTTATTATCTCTTCTTTCTGTTTATGATACAAAAATAAATCCTTTATATTAACCGACCTAAAATCAACCTATTACAAAAAATTAACCGTTTAAATAGCAAAAATACAGTCGTTTTCGTCTTTATTTTTAATTAACCACAACAAACCTGCCCCAACCTGCTAGTTTTTGATAAAATGACTGCGCTTGTTGCTCCCTTTATAATCGCAGTCAGATATTTGAGGTACAAGGCAACCGAGCGAAAGTACTACATTTGTAGGCTTAGCGAGATTAACACCGTACCTCTTTTATATGACTATGACTACAACGTTCAACAACACCCCATAACACACTGATTGATTGACTAACACACACAAATTATAAAGCGAACAAGGGTTTTCTATGAATATTTTAATTATTGGTTCTGGTGGACGTGAGCATGCACTGGCTTGGCAATGTGCAAAAGATGCCGATGTAGCAACTGTCTATGTCGCGAATGGCAATGCTGGCACTGCCTTAGAGCCAAAATGTGAAAATATCGACCTAGATACCAATAATCACGATGCCGTTATCGCCTTTTGTCAACAAAACAAAATCGAGCTTGTCATTGTCGGCCCAGAAGCCCCTCTGGTAGCTGGCTTAGTAGATGACTGCCGCCATGCTGGTATCACTATCTGGGGACCTACCCAATATTGCGCACAGCTTGAAGGCTCAAAAACCTTCGCCAAAGAGTTTATGCAAGCCAATAACATACCCACTGCACACTATGCCACCTTCACCAAGATTGAGCCTGCTAAAGACTATGTCAACCAACATGGCGCACCAATAGTAGTGAAAGCAGATGGATTAGCAGCAGGTAAAGGTGTGATCGTCGCTGAGACCGTTGATCAAGCGCATGAAGCCATTGAAGATATGCTTGGCGATAACAAATTTGGTGATGCTGGTAGCAGGGTGGTGATCGAGCAGTTTTTACAAGGCGAAGAAGCTAGCTTTATTTGTATGATTGATGGTGACAATATCCTACCTATGGCGACCAGCCAAGATCACAAACGTGTTGGTGAAGGTGATACTGGGCCTAACACTGGTGGTATGGGTGCCTATTCCCCTGCCCCTGTGGTCACCGATGAGGTACATCAAAAGGTCATGAGCCGAGTTATTCAGCCTGTGGTCACTGCGATGAAACAAGCTGGCCACCCTTATACTGGCTTTTTGTATGCTGGTCTGATGATTGATGAGCATAATGATCCGTATGTGATTGAATTTAACTGCCGCTTTGGAGATCCAGAAACTCAGCCTATCTTAATGCGCTTACAATCCTCACTGGTAAAACTGATACAACAAGGTATCGAGGGCAACTTACCAGCGCAAGCCGACTGGGACAGCCGTGCTGCATTGGGTATTGTCCTAGCGTCAAAAGGCTATCCTGAAAGCTCGTCCAAAGGTGATGTTATTACTGGCTTGCCAGCGCTGGATGCACAGCAAGACGCTATCAAAGTATTCCATGCAGGTACTAAGCAAGATGCCGAGCATGTGGTCACCAACGGCGGACGTGTGCTATGTGTTACTGCGCTAGGCGACAACATTGCACAAGCACAAAAAGCAGCGCTACAAGCAACAGCGGCCATTAGCTTTGATGGTGCTCATTATCGCCGTGATATTGGTTATCGTGCTTTAAATCGTGATTAATAAGTGACATTTAATAATTTTAGAGAATTGTAAGCAAAACTCGAAGGTCAGCGTCTTTCAACAGGAACAGTGCTATTCTATATTGAAAATATGTCACAACTGGACAAAGCTATTTTTGCATTTATTATGGCAGCTTTTATAGTCAAAGAAATCTAAAATGGCTACAAGGCAACCGAGCGAAAGTACTACAAATGTAGGCTTAGCGAGATTAACAACGTAACCGTTTAGTACTTCTTAGTACTTCTCTGACTGTATTTCTAAACTTATTGGCTTTGTATTTTGTCACTGACTTGTAGTTGTCGTTAACAGCAGTTTAATTACGGTACAGTATTTATCATCCAATATGGTTAAAACATGGCAAACTCATCATTACCTCCCCAGTCCGATTTAAACAACAGGCTTGATAGCAGTTCAAATAACGGCACTGAGATGGAGCAATTAAAAACCTCTCGTTTAGACCGTCGCTTATCCATTGCTAAGACCTCTTTAAATCTTGGTCGCCGCTGGGCTGGAAATAGCTTTAGCAGCTTATTTTTAAGCAAAGAAGAGAAGGCTTTACGCAATCAAGCCTTTATGAAAGAGCAAGCGGCTTATTTGGCAGACGAGCTTGGTAAACTTAAAGGCTCTGTGGTAAAGATAGGACAAATGCTTGCCTTGTATGGTGAGCACTTCTTACATCCTGAGATTACCGCAGCCTTATATCGTCTTAATGACAGCACCGCTAGCTTAGCTTGGCCTGTGGTTGAACAAGCCATCCGTAGTCAGTTAGGAGATCGTATTAATGATTTAGACATCTCAACATCACCGATAGGCACTGCCTCTTTAGCACAAGTACATAGGGCGACCATTAAGGCTACGGGTCAACAGGTAGTTCTTAAAGTACAGTATCCAGGGGTTGCCGATGCCATTGATTCTGACCTAAGCTTATTCAAGCATCTGCTAAAAGTGACTAATGCAGTGCCTCAGACCAAAGCGCTTGATGAATGGTTTAACGAAATTAGTGACTTACTCAAAGTTGAAGTCAACTATAAAGCAGAAGCTAAAACTACGATGCGCTTTCATGAGCGATTAACAGACGATGAGCGTTATGCCGTTCCTGAAGTCATTGAAGCCTACTCGACTGATAGAGTGCTGTGCTTAAGCTTTGAAGAAGGCGTTCCGGTGACTCATGCTGACCTGAAGGCCTTACCTCAACAGCGCCGTGACAAGCTGGGTCAAGCGGCAATTGATATCATGCTCAATGAGATATTTGTTTGGGGCGAGATGCAAACAGATCCAAACTTTGGTAACTATCTGATTCGTTCAGAACCCGCTGATAAGCCAGATGGCAAAGACGTTCTCGTACTATTAGACTTTGGTGCGATGCGTCAGTTTGATGATGACTTATTGACCATTGCTCGCGGCTTAATGCTGGCAGGCTTTAACTATGACAAACAGCAAATGATACAAGCGATGCGTGGCTATCCATTTTTTGATGCTATGAGCGCTGAAGTAAAGTCAAATATGGCCGATGTTTTTTTATTGGCAACCGAGCCCTTTCGTTCACCAAAGCTACAACAAACTACTGTCAGTGACTTAGTTGATGCAGAGGGTTATTATCACTGGGCGGACAGCAATTTGCACAAACGCTTGATGGAAACCTCAGGTAATGCCATGCAGTCACGCGAGTTTAGTTTGCCACCAAAAGAGTTTATGTTTATTAGTCGCAAATTTATAGGTGCTTATACTTTTTTAACGGTATTGAACGCACGCACCAATACGTTTGACACCATCAACCAGTTTGTACCGTTAGATCAACGCGAAGGCCGTTAGACCAGAGAGAAAATTCAGTTTGTTGATGGTGATACAAATAAAATAAATTGCAGTCAGACTAGGGCGCATCCCTATTTTAGTGAGACTAAAAATAAGGTTATAAGCAACCGAATAAAATTACTCCTGGCGTTAGCTAATTAGGTAATCGCCATTACTCTTTTGTTTGCCCATGACTATATTGAGCAGTCTAATATATTAAGCAGTCTAATGCCAATTCTGAAAATTAAGATATCGAGGGAAACGAGTGCAAACGCTACAAGTAGTAGGTTTAGCGAGTTTGACACAGATAGTTATTACTCAGAAAAGGTATAAACTAGTTGCGCCTGCCACCTATCAAAACGGGTAACATAACCCTTAGGTTTGGTTAAATTTAACTCCCAACAGGTTTCACCACGTGCCAAATATTTGATTTCAAAATGGGTGCGCTGACTGTCTGTGGCAACCTGAATACGCTGGGTATCTAGCTGCCAAGTGTCTATCGCCTGCTGATAAGCATTGTCGATATACTCCTCGATATTACTGGCTAAGATAACCTTGCCTTCCGGCTTTAATCGCGATAATAAAAACTCAAAAAAAGGCATGTTTAGCCATTGCTGATTGGAGTTTTTTGGTTCAGGATTGGGATATAGCAAATAAAAAGCATCCACACTTTGCGCTGGCAGTGCGTAGACACAGTAAGGAATGGCGTCTGCGTGCACTGGCAGCAAGTTATCGAGATTTAACTGTTTGTCCGAACCCAGTGCGTTATTTAAATTAAGTTGTCTTAACTTTTTTGATTCATTGTTAAAATCAGACGCTTGCGGGTCACTGCTAGCCGCTTTTACCAGGCTCTCAAAAGCAGCAAACTTATTTAATGTGCGTTCAATAGCGATCACATCATGTTGCGGATGGCTGGCAGCATACAAAATAGCATGACGACCTTTGCCTGCACCAATCTCAACGATTAACGGACGTCTGTTGTTTTGCTTATCTTGGTCGTTTGGCAGACTTTGACTACCCTGACTAAGCTGTTGCTGATTACTATTTTGTGAAATGGATTGCTGCACAAATCTTGGCAATTGAAAGTCTCGAGGCACTGTTAACTTTTCTGGTTTAAATGCTCTGCTTTTATGATGCGTTAGTTTATTAACTGCTGTGTTTTCCACGTTTGCCTCTTGTATTAATTGAAATTTGTGCATACTATCGTTTTATGCTTTCTAGTTTCTATGCTTTCTAATATTTTATACGTACTATTATTTAAGAGATACTATCAGGTTATAAGCGCTATCATTTTATAACTGTTATCATTATAAGCAATTCATGTCGTTATCAATAATAAACAAAGATTTAAATATTATGAGTCATACCAATATCAACGCCAATACAGATAAGACGTCCTCAACACCCCAAACACCAAAAAGCTATCCTTGCCCTCAGTGTCGCAAAGCCACAATCTGGCAGGATAACCCTTATAAGCCTTTTTGCAGTGACCGCTGTAAGCTCATTGATCTTGGCGCTTGGGCGAATGAAGAGTATCGAGTGCCTTCTGAAGACGACCCATTTTCTACCGATTTAAATTAACAGCTCTAGGCTTTAGAACGAACCCGCTAAAACTAAGTTAAGCCCACCTGATAAACAAAAAACCTATAACTCAAACAACCGCTTAAGGAATTTAGTATGCCTGCTTCCACCCCACATTCCTACATTACCCCGACTTATAACCCGCAGCCCATTAGTTTTACCCGTGGTGAAGGCAGTTGGCTCTATACCGCCGATAATACCGCCTATTTAGATGCGCTCACTGGTATTGCTGTTTGTGGTTTGGGTCACTGCCATCCACAAGTGACTGAGGCCATTCAGCAGCAAGCCGCTACTTTAGTGCATACCAGTAACTTATTTCAAATCGAATGGCAAGAAAAAGCTGCCGAAAGCCTATGTACTGCAGCCGGTATGGACAGTGTGTTTTTTGCCAACAGTGGCGCTGAAGCCAACGAAGCCGCATTAAAAATGGCACGTCTTTATGGCTTTAACAAAGGCTATAAACACCCAAAAGTAATCGTTATGGAACGCTCATTTCATGGGCGTACTTTGCTGTCAGTCTCCGCCACTGCCAATCCTAAAGCGCGCGAAGGCTTTTTTACTTTAGACAGCGACTTTATCCGTGTACCCTTCGGAGATATCGAGGCCATCAAGCAAGTGGCACAAAGTAAATCCGAAGTTACTGCCGTTTTACTTGAGCCAATCCAAGGTGAAGGTGGCTTAAATATCGCAGACAATGGTTTTGATTTCTTAACCGATATCCAAGCGCTATGTGAGCAGCAAGACTGGTTATTTATGCTTGATGAGGTGCAAACTGGCAATGGACGTACTGGCAAATTTTTTGCCTATCAACATAGTAATGCCCAGCCAGACGTGGTCTCTACTGCTAAAGGCCTGGGAAATGGCTTTCCTATTGGTGCGTGCATGGTCAGCGGTCGAGCACGTGATTTGCTACAAGTAGGTAGTCATGGCTCGACCTATGGCGGAACCCCCTTAGGCAGCCGAGTGGTACATAGTGTTTATGATGTGCTACGTCAAACTGGTATCATGCAAAATGCCAAAACAGAGGGCGATTACCTACAAAGCAATCTAAGCGATGAGCTAAAAGCTCTAGGCGTTACTACCCGTGGCTATGGCATGATGATTGGCGTGGTCTTACCTGAACAAACTGATTGTAGCAACTTGGTGAACGATGCTCGTGAGCAAGAGCAGCTGATTGTCAATGTCACCGGTGGTCATGTGGTGCGTTTATTACCACCACTTAACCTAGCCCGTGATGAGTCTGATCAGTTAATTGAAAGACTCACCCGAGTGGTTAAGCACACTTTGGCATAGAGCCGTACATTAGTTTAGCATTTACCTGCTATTTGTAGTGACTGCTTATACTTGATGCTTGATGCTTGCTATTCAGGCTTTTTTTCTTAAGCTAATAGCTATTTTTTAAAACTAGATAACTGCTGCAAAGTTAACTTTAATAAGCTTTGCGTATCTACAATCTGCTGCCCTGCTTCAGTGTCACGGGCAGCTTTAATGGCTTGCTGTGCCTCTTTGTCACGATAACCCAAGCTGATTAGTGCTGACTCAACTTCCGCTAAAATAACCCCTTCTTTGCCAAGCTGTGTCGCTGGCACACTATCCACACTGCTCAGTAGATCCGTATCACTGTCAATATGATCAAACTTACCTTTCAGCTCAATAAGTAAACGCTGCGCTGTTTTCTTACCGATACCTGGAACACGAGTCAAAGCAGCTTCGTTATCTGTTTCTACGCTATGCTTTAGCTCTGAAGCTGACATGGTGGACATCATTGCTAGCGCCATTTTTGCACCCACCCCATTGACTCGGATTAACTGACGAAATACATCACGCTCACTGATGCTCAAAAACCCAAATAACAGCTGTGCATCTTCACGCACATGCAAGTGTGTCCACAATATCACGCTTGCTTCAAGCTGCAACTGACAAAAATCAGGTAATGGCAACTCCACTTCATAACCCACACCCGTATTAGTCATAATACAAGCTACTGGTGCAGCTAAATGACACACTCTACCTTCAATAAGTCCAATCATAATATCAATTAATACTCAAACGATTTATTAAGACAATCATAAAAAAGAAGACAATCATAAAAAAGGCTCTGAAAATTTCAGAGCCTTTGTTAGCTTTTAACTAAACAAGCTTTTAACTAAACATAAGTTATTTAGCTAAATATAAGTGATGTAAAATTGAAGCTTAGTATTGTTGATCTTCATCTTCAACTTCAGCCATTGGATCTGACTCAGTCGCATTAGCCACATCTGAAGCGCCTTCTGCAACGGCAGTCGCACCATCAGCTACAGCCTCTGCTGTATTTTCAACTGCTGTATTTGCACCTTCTGCAACAGCATCGCCTGCTTCTTGTAACTGATCACCTGCATTCGAAACAGCCTCAGAAACATCATTACCTACGTTTTCAGCGGCTGTATCAATAGAGTCTTCACTCTCTTTACTACAGCCAGTGACTGCCAATATACCAGCAACCAGACCAGCAACAATGAGATTACGGTTTAACATGCAAACTCCTCACATAATGTGATATTAATATTTATAGGGTGCATTTTAATGCTTATTAACTCAAAAAACAATGAATAATTAAAAAAACCTGTATTAAGTTTTACTAAATTAGCCCTCATTTATAACATAAAGAAACATTAAGAACATATTGATTGCCACTAGAGCCTATTATACAGTCAAGTATTAGGACTGCTACTGGCTAAAATTAAATTGCCTTACACCTTGCTATTTTTTTCTAATGCGGCGACAGCTGGCAAGACTTTACCTTCCACAAACTCTAAGAAAGCACCACCACCAGTTGACATATAACTTACACCATCCTCAACAGCAAACTTGTGAATCGCTGCTAGCGTATCTCCACCACCAGCGATAGAGAATCCTTGGCTGTCACTCACGGCCTGTGATAGCAAGCGTGTGCCTTCAGCAAAGGCATCTACTTCAAACACACCCACTGGGCCATTCCACAAGATAGTAGCTGCATTTTTTACTGCTTGAAAGATATGGGTAGCGCCTTCTGGTGCAATGTCCAAAATCATTTCATCTTCTCTAACTTCAGATATAGAACGAAGTATTGGAGTAGCAGACTGCAATGAGTTTAAAAAGTCATCAAAGTTAATTTGTTTTTTATCGGCGACAATGACATTTTGTGGTAATAAAATCTGGGTTTGCGCCATGATATCTTTAGCTGTATTTATCATATCTGCTTCATATAAGGATGCACCAACTGAATAGCCTTGAGCGGCAATAAAGGTATTGGCAATACCACCACCTACGATAATCTGGTCACATATCTTAGCCAAGCTAATCAACACATCAAGCTTAGTGGATACTTTTGAGCCCCCTACAATCGCAACCAACGGCTTTTTAGGCTGATGCAGTGCTTTTTCAAGTGCATCCAGTTCAGTTGCCAATAAGGGACCAGCACAAACTACTTTGCCTGAGCTAGCAGCCGCTTGAATAACACCTTCAGTCGAGGCTTGGGCGCGGTGTGCTGTGCCAAATGCATCCATCACAAATACATCACATAGCTGTGCATATTGCGCAGACAGTTCAGGGCTGTTTTTCTTCTCACCAGTATTGAAGCGAACGTTCTCTAACAGTGCCACTTCACCAGCGTTGACTGCCACTTCTTCACCCAAATAATCTTTGTGCAGGGTAACTGGCTGATCAAGCTGCTGTGACAAATACTCTGCAACAGGCTGTAACGAGTACTTTTCTTCATATTCTCCTTCACTAGGACGGCCTAAGTGCGAGCAAATCAACACAGCAGCACCTTTATCTAAAGCCATCTTTATAGTTGGTAAGCTAGATTTTAAACGCGCATCATTGGAAATTTTACCATTTTGGATAGGAACATTTAAATCTTCACGAATCAGTACTCGCTTTCCAGATAAGTCTTGGTTTTCCATTCTAGCAAAGTTCATGTATTTACCCTTAATTTATAAATCTATTAATTAACGATTGGTTTAACGCAGATAAAATTTATGCAGATTTTAGCACATTTTGCCTTCATCTTTTTATTGAGTTCACCAGCCATCGCCCCCATTATATGAATATAAGGACAATATTTAGTAGCTTCATAATGAAGATTTATTTGAGAAATAATGCTAATATCATAGACAGATATTAGCTAAACAAAAAATACCGTAAGCTAAACTAGTCACCAATAACCCACTTCAATCTTAACGCTTGAGGTAAGCTGTGTCTTTAGTCCAGCACCTTTAATAAAAATTAAGGCTTGTTAAGTAAAAGCCATAGCTTACAGCAATTTCTAATACGTTGTGAGTGGGATAATAACTTATAATGATAGTTCAAGAAATAACAACAACCAAATAAGGAGAGTCCTAATGAGTATTGATTTTGATGCTGCAAAAGCTCGTTTGTTGCAGTTACAGCAGGAGTATCAAAACCGTATTGATAAAATCGAAGATCACATTCAAAATCCGCAGGATGATTTGAATGAGCACTGGGATGACCAAGCGATTTCAATGCGTGAAAATGAAATGCGCAAAACCTTATTGTTTGAAACTAAGCAGAGCTTAAACTATGTTAATAATGCGCTTAGTCGTATTGAAAATGGTACTTATGGTGAATGTACAGTATGTGGTGAAGATATCGAAGACAAACGCTTACAAGCCATTCCATACGCTACACTTTGCATGAAGCATGCGTCATAGTCTCTACCAAAGTCAAAAGCTCCATGCTAACTTAGTTTTACTGGTACAGTCTGTTTGTCAAAAATTAGCTCATTAAAATAATCACATCTAAAATCTGAAAACGACAGCTCTAAAACGACAGCAGAAAAAAACGCCCTGGACACTAGGCATCAGGGCGTTTTTTTATGATGAGATTAAAGGCTTTTTTATAACACACACCAAAGTTAAATTACTCAGGGTTAAATTGAGCGTCGTGACGCCAAATTGGTCAAAATAGTCTCTGCATCGTTCCAGCGTGTCGATGAACTATTAGCGCCCAAAATAACAATGATAGCAGGACGATTATTGACTTGAGTTTCCATTACTACACAACGACCTGCTTCATTAATAAAACCAGTTTTTGAAATACCGATTGGATAAGTACCATTACGAACCAGTACACTTGTATTATTAGCAGGATAGTTACGGTTACCAGCTGCATAGTTAGCAACAAAAAAATCATAGCTCTTAGTCGTTGAGAAACGGCGAATTACCTCATACTGACCAGCAGCTTGTACCATTTTGACCAAGTCGATTGGAGAGGCAACATTACGCTTATCTAAGCCTGTTGGATCGCCAAAGAAAGCGCTACTCATACCTAATGAATGCGCTTTTTGGTTCATCGCACGCATAAATGCATCATAGCCACCTGGGTAGTTTCTCGCCAACGATTTTGCTGCTGGATTTTCAGATTTCATCAGTGTCATTAGCAGCAACTCAGCACGGTTTAGACGATCTCCTGATTTGAGGCGTGAGCTGGCACGTTTTGGACCCACAAAGTCCTCTGGATCTAGTTTAATCTCTTCACGCATATCTAAGCCAGCATCTAACACTACCATAGCAGTCATTAGCTTAGTAATAGACGCGATAGGACGCGCAACGTCAGCATTTTTTTGATACAAAGGTCTGCCAGTTTCCACGTCCATGACAAGCACACCACGTGAGGCAGTTGAAATCGGTAAGGTATCATAATAACCAGCATGGTTACTGCTACTTGCAAAAGAAGGAGTGCTGTTATAACTACTGCTATTGTAACTACTATTATAGTTGTTTGTATGGTTTCTTGATATCGTGCTGCCTTGATTAGCGTACATGATATTACGTGCTTCAGACAAACCACCAGCAGTACCCCACTGTATTTTTGCAGTGCCTGTCTTATTAGGCTCTACAATGGTTAATGCAGCATGAGACGCACTCCCTACTGTACCCAAACCCAATGCGATGCAAACAAAGATATAAGATTTATTGAAAGATTTTTTTATGCTCATAAGTCATCCCACTTGAGTCAAAAATTAAGGTATAGGCTTTTAAAAAATTATTACTTTTAGCCAGTATTTGATTGCTTTAAAAATACTATTTGATTAAATACTCGCTTCCTGACATCATGTTGACGCTCAAAGCTTACACCATTAAGTTAGTAATAAACTACAATACTAAATTTAATTTATTTAGCAGATATGGTTTTTTGTAAGTAAAGGCAATAATAAAAATACAGCATTTGATTGCTATCATTGCTTAATTTTAAATAATAGGACCCAATAATTATATCTAGATTTCATTCATAGTTAGACTTCATTGATCCAGTTGACTCAGTGTTTTATTTATTCATTACTTCATTAACTAAGTTATAGTGACTGGATTCAATGGATAAAAAATCGAGACTTAACAAATCGAAGACTAGATCTAGTCACTAAACTTAGTATCTAGTCACTAAACTTAGTATCTAGTCGCTAAACTTAGTATCTAGTCGCTAAACTTAGTATCTAGTCGCTAAACTTAGTATCTAGTCGCTAAATATAGTAAAAATGGGTGCTATAGCCTGCTTGTTACTTATATTAACATCATTAACAGCAGTCGTTAAGGGTTAATTTTTAACTTTCTAATACAATTAAGATTAGTTGTCAATTCAAAACATTTCTTTTACGATACAGCAACATAAAACACGAATACTAAGTAGTAACAAAAGAGAGTTATAATAGTTTTAAGCCCTCCTTAGGAAATAGTTATGATTAAAGTTTTGGTAGTGGATGATCATGATCTGGTCAGAATGGGGATTAGTAGGATGTTAGCTGATGACCCTGAGATTGAGGTGATAGGAGAAGCAGATAGCGGTGAAATGGCTATCAAAATGGTACGTTCATTACAACCAGATGTGGTCTTACTAGATGTTAACATGCCAAATATTGGCGGTGTCGAAGCCACCAAAAGGCTACGCCAATTTGATGAAAAAGTTAAAATTTTGGCAGTGAGTAGTGTTTCTGCTCAACCATATCCCTCAATGCTATTAAAAGCAGGCGTTAATGGCTATATAACCAAAGGCACACCATTATCAGAGATGATTAAAGCCATCAAAAAGGTCAACCAAGGCAGCAAATACTTTAGTAGTGACGTGGCCGAGCAGTTGGCAGATATGCTATTAACAGATAACGAAGAGTCACCTTTTGATCGGCTAAGTGAGCGTGAAAAACAAGTAGCCATGATGGTTGTTAACTGTCAAAGTCCACAGCAAATTGCTGATCAACTCTTTGTCAGTGTCAAGACCGTTAATACCTATCGCTATCGTATCTTTGAGAAAGTGGGTGTTGACAGTGATGTAAAGTTAACTCATTTAGCGATGCGTCACGGACTAATTACACCATAGTTGCCTTAGCAATCGACAAAAGAGTCAGTAACCAACAAAAGCAGTTAGTAGCTATATCAGACTGGCTGTTTTAGTAGTCCTCAATTACAGATAAACCCTCAAATTTATCATCAAATTTAATACCCAATGGCCTATCTTGTGTCAACAAGTAGTTTACTGCTCTTTGTTGCCAATCAACCCCATCATGCTCAAAATGAATATCTGGTGTTACTCCAATTCCATCAATAGGATCACCGCTAGTACTGCGATACTCCGCTACTGTTAGTTTTAGAGCGCCACCAGATTTGAGTGGAATTACCTCTTGCACTGTACCCTTACCAAAGCTCTGTTCACCCAAAATCTTGGCACGTTGATTGCTTTTAAAGCTACTAGCTAGCACTTCCGCAGCAGATGCAGAATATCGATTTTGTAAAATAACCACTGGCAAATCAGACAAGTAAGGCACACCATTAGATTTAAGCAATTGACTACGATTGGTTCTATTTCGCACTTGTATCAAATTACTATCTCTGATAAACAAGCTGGCCAAATCAATGGCGGAAGATAATACACCACCAGGGTTATTGCGTACATCTAATACCACCCCAGTAATCGGAACTCCCGTTTGTCGTAGTGCATCAATGAGCTGGTCTTTTGTACCATTTTGAAAGACAGGCAAGCGTACCACAGCAATATCTTGCTGAACCGTCACTTGCAATTTATTATCAGCAGCCAAATTGCGCTGTAAATTCAGGTTACGTCTTGTGCCTCTTTTGCTTAGTAAAGTGACTGATACTTGAGATCCAGCAACCCCTGACAGCAACTGGGTAATATCTTGTGGTGTCATGTCTGATGTCAGTTCTGCTCGCTTAATACGCAGCAATCTATCACCAGCTTCAACACCCATCTCCTTTGCCGATGATTGAGCCAACACTTCATTTACTATCCAATAACCACTGGTATTATCGTAACGAGCAAAAATACCAACCTGCCCTACTTCACCATCAGTAAAACTCCGTAGGCGTTCATAGCTCTCTTCCGTCAAATATTCAGCATGACTGTCTAGCTTTTCTAGCATGCCAGTAATTGCATGCTGAAATAACACTTCATCATTAACAGGGTGTAAGTAGTCATGACGAATAACATCAATAACTTCCACAAAAGTTTCGATGGTTTCTGGTGAAATAGCGTTTAAAGGCACATGCTCAATACCCAGCTCAATGTCTGAGCTTATACTTACGCCTGTAACTGGATCAACCTCATTATCTGCATAGACAGATTCATCAAACTCATCTTCAGTAGCAATAGCATCAATATCATCACAGCTGTCGGTGCATGGCGTCTCATCGTCAAATCCATTGGTAGCATGAGACTCACTAGTAAAGTCAATGCCATCAAAGCTACTGCCATCAAGTCCATCTGTTGGCATGGAGTCAATATCTAGATCAGTTTTGGTTAATTCAACTGGTCTTACTGCTGTGTTTAGCATTGGAACTTGCACACCAGAAAATCTATCATGTGGGCTATGCGCTTCGACACTAGCTGCTTGCTTATCAGTCAAAATAGCATCTTGACCGTTTATTTGTGCATAAGCTCCACCTAAAAAGACACTGCTGCCAACCCAAAAAGAGACACAAATCGTGATATATTGAAACGCTTTACTGCTCATTATGCATTCTACTCAGCTGATTATATTTAACTTTTTAGTGTGGTTTTGGGCCTAAATTTAGAGTCTAGGGTATGTCTTCAATTCAGTTCACTATCTAACTCATACAGCTGCTATCAGTAATTTATACAGCTATCAGTAATTCATACAATTATCGGTAATTCATACAATTATCGGTAATTCATACAATTATCGGTAAGGCTAAAATAGCTAAACCTTGTCATACGCTATTAAGTATCTGACTCAATTTATGTTATTTTTATCACCATTAGCAAAATAAAAACAAAGACACACCCTAGAAAATTATTTGGTTTCTAATAAGTTAATACCTGTCATCTCTTTTGGTATATCAAGCCCCATTAGACTTAATATAGTAGGTGCCACATCACTTAGCTTACCACCGCTACGTACTTTAAACTGCATGTCACCTACATAAATCAAGGGTACTTGTTCTGTGGTATGCTGTGTGTGTACCTGACCACTTTCATAGTCTTGCATCTGCTCACAGTTACCATGATCTGCAGTAATCAATAGATGTCCGCCTTCTGCTAGCACTGCTTCAGAAACTGCACCAATTGCTACATCCAGTGCCTCTACTGCTTTGATAGCCGCCTCGAAGTTTCCAGTATGGCCAACCATATCACCATTAGCATAGTTAACAATTAAGACATCGTAATTACCAGAATGAATTGCTTCTACTAGGTTTTTTGTAACTTCTGGAGCACTCATTTCTGGTTTTAAATCATAAGTTTCGACATCTGGAGATGGAATTAAGATACGTGACTCACCCTCATACTCATCTTCTTTACCCCCACTAAAAAAGAAGGTGACATGCGCAAATTTTTCAGTTTCAGCAATTCTTAACTGGGTTTTATGATTATCTTGCAGATACTCACCTAAAGTATTGTGCAAGGTAGTTGGCAAATAAGCGACTGATGTTTTTGGACTGGCAGCCAGATCATCTGAATAATGAGTCATCATCACAAATGCAGATAGGTTTGGCTGTTTTTTGCGCGCAAAACCAGAAAACTCATGATCTGGTAGAACAAAAGCTTGTGACAACTCACGCGCTCTATCGGCACGGAAGTTCATAAAAATCAAGGCATCATTGTCATCAATGGTTATCGGTGTTTCACCATGCTCAATCACATTGGTTGGGCTGACAAACTCATCTGTTTCACGCGCTTTATATGCCGCTTGAATCGCACCGTCAGCACGTGTTGCCATGCGCTCAGCGGTACCAAGTGTCAGTAGATCGTAAGCTTTTTGTACTCTATCCCAACGGTTGTCACGATCCATGGCAAAGTAGCGTCCAATAATACTGGCAATCTGTACCTGACTTTCATAGTGCTCATTTAGGTTGTTCAGAAAGTCACGTAAGCGCTGGATATATTTATCTGCTGACTTTGGTGGCGTATCACGACCATCTAAGAAGCAATGCACATAGATACCATTTGCACCATGAACCACAGCCGCATGACACATGGCCTCGATATGATCTTGATGCGCATGCACACCGCCATCTGATAGCAGGCCCATAATATGTACATTGCCACCTGCATCTGTTGCTGTCTTAATAGCATCAACAATGGCTGGGTTTGTGTAAAAATCACGGTTTTTAATATCACGTGAGATACGAGTAGAGTCTTGAAACAATATCCGTCCAGCGCCCAAGTTCATGTGGCCTACTTCTGAATTACCAAACTGACCTTCAGGCAAACCTACATCTTCGCCTGATCCTGAAATCAAGCCATGCGGATATTGCTTGATAATACGATCTAGATTGGGAGTGTTGGCAGCAGCGATTGCATTATCTCGCTCATCTTCACGATATCCAAAGCCATCTAAAATCATTAGTACGTGTGGGATTTTTTTATTATTATTTGCTGCTACCATATTATTACTCTCCGATTATGTCATCAATGTGAAAAGCTATTTATTCAATAGCGCAATTAAAAAAACAGACAATTAAAACAAAATCTAACTTTAATACTGATGAAATGAATGTTTCACAAGCTTTAATTGTAACACACAAGCCTAATTTACAATAATGGAAGATTGTGGTTATTAACAAGCTGTGCTAATTCGCTAGTTACTCAAACTATCAATTCGCAACCAAGCCAATACGCTTTTTAACAAAGTTATCTGAAGATGCATTTGCAACTGTCTCGAATATTGGTTAGAATCTAAAGACTCTGAAGTGTTCGCCAGTGGATGATATTCCCTGAGCCGATAATGCACTAAATGGATGTGCTATCTATTGTTTCATTGTGTATGCCTGCACTGCTTACAGTGTCTCAGGAAACCTTAAGAGACAATGACACGTCCGCCCTGAACTTCACGGTTCATGGGTTCCCATCTTACAGCGGCACTTCGGTCCTAATTTTTTACTGATATCTTTTACTTTATGATTCAGTTTATTTAAAAAGCCCTTTTAAAAAAAGGGCTTTTTTTGTGCCTCTTAGAATCTAGGATACTGTATAGTTAAGTATAGTAGATAACTCACTCTCAACTTTAAACCTAGCAGTGATTTTAGCCCAGAAATTTTAATAACTAGTTATGTTTTACTGGATTAAAATCACCAGTTAACATTGAATTTTAATAAGTTGAGAGAATTTTAATAAGTTGAGAATGAGATTACCATTAATAAACAGCTCCTGAACATCAAAAGCACCTAATCATTACTAGTCATCATTGGCTGGTTTATCTAGCTTTTTAACATCCTTCATAACAGGTTTGGCTGAGCCATCCACTGTGGTCGTTTGTTTAAAGTTACCACTACCAAATGGACTACTGCCACCAGGTTTATTCGCAAATGGATCTTGGCTACCAAAGGGGCTTTGGCCGCCGCCAAATGGGTTTTGACTACCGAATGGATTACCACCAGCACCACCGAATGGGTTTTGACCACCCATTTGTCCACCCATCTGCTTAGCCATCATTTCCATCATTTTTTGTTGGTTATTCATCACATAGTTATTCGCGATATCTTTTAGCTTTTTTTGTACTGGAGGTAAAACAACCAATAACGCCAGTACGTCAGATAATAAGCCTGGGATAAGCAGTAATAAGCCACCAACTGCCATACCGACTGTTTTCATAATTGTGTCTTCGGGTGGGCGCATAGCAGGGTTTAACATACCGCCTGCTTTCATTTGCTGTGCCATTGGATTTAAAGTTCTCATACCGCAGCGAATAAGTGATAAACCTATCACAGCGGCGGCTATAAACCAAAAGAATATCCACCAACCGCTAACAAATTGAGCTGCCAGATACCACAGTAGCATTTCAATGATAAACCATACGATAGCGATGCCAACTAATTGACCCATAATGTGTCGTCCTATGTTCGGTAAAACTAATAACTAAAATTAATAGCTTATATTAAGATTTGTTTAACATTGATGACGCAAGTCTATTTTCTATATGTATTACAATTTGAAAATAGCTTTTGTGCTAAAAACACCAATATTTAACAGACCCTAAAAGTCTAAGTGAAAAGATTAAATTAAAAACTCGTTTAAAAAATTAGATTAAAAACTGATACATCTTATGTATATAGGGACGGCCTGCTATACTATCAAATCAAATAAAGATTTTGTTAAAGTTTCCACTTAAATAACTCACTAAAAACCTACAAATATTATGGCAATCATTATTGGAATAGATCCTGGATCTAGATTAACTGGCTACGGTATTATTCATCAAGCAGGCGACCGTTTACGCTATTTGGATGCCGGAACCATTCGCACTGAGACCAAAGAAATGCCAGAACGTCTCAAACGTATTTTTAGCGGTATCACCCGCATTACTCAATATCACTTAAAGTATGCTAATGAACCCATTCACGCTGCTGTTGAAAAAGTATTTATGGCATCCAATCCTGACTCAGCGTTAAAGCTTGGGCAGGCTCGTGGAGCGGCTATTGCCGCCTTGGTCGCATTAGATCTTGAGGTATCTGAATATACCGCCAGACAAATTAAACAAGCGGTATGTGGCTACGGCGCTGCAGATAAAGAACAAGTTCAAGAGATGGTGTGTCGTATCTTAAATCTTGACGTTACTCCGCAACAAGATGCCGCTGATGGGCTAGCCTGCGCTATTTGTCATGCTCATTCTAGTCACTCAATGAATAAGTTGCTTATGAATACCAACTTGCGTGGGCGCGGTTCGTCAAAGAAAAAAGGTCGCTGGCGATTAACCGAAGATGACCTTACCAATTTAAAATAAACCGTCCTAACGGGCGTGTTAATCTTTCGCATCAACGATAGCGCTTTCAACGACTCTATCAAGTACGTAAGCATATTGCTTGCCTTTAACATCGACAGGGTCAACAGTAAAGCGCTTTAGACGCAGCACTTGAACTAGCCCAGAGTCATGCTGATATCCTTCGATAGGCTCCACAATCAGCTGCCAATCACCGACGCTCGTTTTGATACCTTGAGCGTCATAAAATACTTCTCTGACTTTCAAACAAGTCGTACCATCATCTGGGTTAGGACAAGGTTGTAGCTGATGATCTATCTGCCAAAAAACAGTGTCGCCCTTGTGACCATAGCGTGTTTCTGGAGTTTGCTGACCTTGCCAAACTAAGGTCGACCCGTTTTCAGTTTTCTGAGTCAACACTGGGTTGTCTGTAACCGTCAAGCTAAGTTGACTGCGACCATCCATAAGCTGCGCCAACTGCTTTTCAGCAGCATCTAATTCTTGGCATAGCATCATAGTGCTGATTATGTCACCCACCTGCATCACATTTGATTGAAGTGTATAGCTCGCCCCCATTGAGTTACAGCCAACACCAAACCCAATACCATAGCCGTTGCTTTGCTCACCAAAGCTCGCTGTCACTTGTTGCTTGATTTTGTTTAGTGCATCAATCGGACGATTTTGACTATCGGTTGCTTTTAGCAGTTGCCAATCATAGGCAGCTAAAACACTGTTATTAATTTGTCGAGCTGCCTCAACACTGTGATTGATACCTTTATCCGTGTGCTGTGATGGCATGGTTTTTTGCTCTGATGGCATGGCTTTTTGCTCTGATGGCATGGTTTTTTGCTCTGATGGTATGGTTTTTTGCTCTGATGGTATAGTCTGATGACACCCTGTAAGCGTAATAAAAGTAGCAAAAGTCGCTACCGATAAAGTGCGAAGCGTTAACATAGCAGCTCTCTACTGAATAAGTTTTTTAACTGGATGGGCTTTTAAACTAGATAAAGTTTTTAATTAGAAAAACAAGTTTTGTAGTCAAATCAGTTCTTTTTAAAACCAAATCTCTCATCCATCATCTTATAAAAACGTGCAATGCCACTGCCATGTGTTGTTGGATCAAACTTCAACACTCGTCCAAAGTCCAAACCGATATAGAGCACAATATCTGCATAGGTCAATTGCTCACCCATCAAATAAGTGTTTTTCTGCAAAATATTGTCAAAATATGGCAGTACTTTAATCACACGCTCAATCGATTTTGGACCAATTTCTGGTACTTGGTCGATACGCTGCGCCTTTGAAGGGTGGGTGTGTTGAAATGCCAGCATAAAGTTATACCAAACCCAAAATATATAGTATAATTCAATTATGACCAAACTAACAAATACCCTAGACGATCACGACTTTGGCAAATACTCAAAAACTGAGAGCAATCCCAGAGCCCGCCTACGACTGCTGATCTTACACCAGTACAGCATAGGCAAATCCACGATAGATATTGCCAAAGACCTCTGCATACACCCCGAAACTGCCAGACGTACTAAGAAGCGATATTATGAACGAGGACTTGAAAGCATCTACGATCGTCATCGTCGAGGCCGTCACAGCAAGCTT
>NZ_KB907636.1 GCF_000382145.1 Psychrobacter lutiphocae DSM 21542 | reverse complement strand
CAAGAACGAGGCTTGTTTATCTTTTATTTACCGCCTTATAGTCCGCATCTAAATATCATTGAGCGGTTATGGAAGGAGGTAAAACAGGCTTGGCTAAGACCTTGTGATTATGTTTCTTTCGATACGTTGTCTTATGCAGTTAATCGGGTTTTTGCTAATATTGGTGATTCCCTGTCGTTAAATTTTTCTACATTTAAAGTATAGGTATTTAATTTTGTTCGATTACTTATGGATTTTTACAGTTACAGTATAGGATAGTTCATCTTAATAAAAAAACCCTTCAAGGGGGCGAAGGGTTTGAGTTTATTATAATTATTATCGTTGTTTTTATTGTTATTACCCCACTCTCAACACTTTATTAGCAATTCAAACTGAAGAGGCGGGTTACCAAGTTGTTTATTTAAAAGAAAACAGAAGTTATGCGCTAGAATTTTACGCGTTAAACGATGAGACAAGTGCCATAAATCTCTAGCACGTACTTTCTGTACATTAAAATAGTCAGATAATTGACCAATAACAGTCTCAATATTACGTCGACAACGCATCAGCCGATTAACATCAGACTTAGGTCTATTATCTGTCATATTACGTCTTAGCGGTGTTTGTAAATCAACACCCTTTGATGCAAAGTGCTGTGTTAACTCAGGGCGGATATAGCCTTTATCCGCACCTAATAAGCCATGAATATTATCAGCAACCTCTGGTGCAACATCACGCTCATCAACAGATGCCGATGCAAAGGTAAAGCCTTTTATCATACCAGATAAGTTAATCAGCAAATGACCTGCAAAGCCATAATACCTCTCTTGCTTTGCAGCGCAGTAGCTAAAGCTTGCATCGGCTTTAAATGTTTTATGCCGATAAGCACGAGCATACTTACATACAGGTATCGGAAAACCATCAATAAAGTGGATGTTATCTTCTTGAGTTTGCACAACTTGCTGATGTATATGCTGTTTTACAAAACATAGGTTAGCACATTGTTTACAAAGTTAGGGTAAGAACCAAGGTTTGGAAACCAAGACAGCCAGTGGTTTTTAAAATACTGCCAGATTTGTTTGTCTTGATCCATGCCCATAAACTCACCAACTAGCTCCATGCATATAATTTCAGCATCGCTAAGTTTAGGCGCAAATCCTCCTCTTCTTAACGGTTTTTGAACGGCTAAGTTGTAATATTGCTCTACCATTAGGTAGATATTAATGATAAATTCGTCAAGTGGCATCTCATTGTCCTTGGTCTTCTTGGTCGAAAACTTTAAGGATAGTGAGATGTCATTTTTTTTCAACCCCTAAAAGTGTTGAGAGTGGGGTTGTTATTGTTATTGGTTGCAAACTAGTGGTTAGATATTAAGTGTTTTTTATTGCTAGCTGTGATTAATTTTAAGCTTTATTCAATCGTCTGGCTTTATTTAATCGATAGCTTTATTTAATTAATCAATAGTTTTAATTAATCAAATAGTTTTAATTAATCAAATAGTTAAGATGGTATCTAAACGGGTCGATAACCTCCTATGCTTTTAAAGGCTTGTTGTAACTGGCGATCATGGCTTGCAATCTTACGGGCTATAAGTTGATATTGATCTTGTAGCTGTGCATCGATCTCATGAAGCTTATCAGCGAGCTGATTTTTTTTCAGTTGTATGGCCTTTGCTTTGATATCTTGCCACTGTTTAACTGTCTCATTAAATAACTGATACTCAAAGTGGATACGATCACTAAAACTTTGCAAAGTTCGTGGTAAATTAGGATCTTTGATAAAACCCTGTTCATCTGTAATGGTTGCCAGTTTTTGTTGGGCACGCTTAAACTTCATATTAACTTCGGCATGTTTGATGGTGGTATCATCAACCACACGTAGCTCTGAGGCTAGACCTAATTTTTCAAGTATCGCAATTAACCATTTTGTTGGATCATATTGCCACCACTTTACCCCATTACGATAGTCATATTGAAAGAAGTGATGGTAGTTGTGATAGCCTTCACCCCAAGTTGGAATGGCTAAAATGGCGTTATCACGAGCAGTATTGGTATCGGTATATGGACGGGTGCCGTACATATGACACAATGAGTTGATAAAAAAGGTAAAGTGATGGTTAATTACTAAGCGTACTAAGCCTGCAAGTAGTAAGGTGCCCCAGACATCACCAAGTAGCCAACCAATAGCACCAATTAGACCAACATTGGCTACTACCACCCAAACGCCATAATATTTATGCTGGATTTGTAGTACTTTATCTTTAGTTAAATCAGGAATGTTTTTATAATTAAAGTTACCACTTGGGTAGTTTTTCAACATCCAGCCGATATGACTAAACCAAAAGCCACGCTTTGCTGAATAGGGATCATCCATAGGGTCATCCACATATCTGTGGTGAGTACGATGCCCTGAACACCAGTCAAAAGCTGAGCCTTGCACTGCCAATGTGGCACCTACCAAAAAGAAGTTACGCACGACAGGGTGTGCTTTATAGGCACGATGTGACATCAGACGGTGGTAGCCTGCGGTGATGCTAAGGCCAGTCCAAGTACCGACGGCAGCAAAGGTGAGCCATACTGGTGCGCTGACTTTATGAGTGGCCAAGTACCAAGGGGTAATGATGGCCGCGGCAATGGGGGTGGCGACCAGCACGGCAGCGGGTATCCAGTTAATAGGGGCGCGTTTGAAATCATGTTCAAGAGCCGTTAATAACGACTGTTTGCTGGGGGTTTCAGTTGGTTGTATGTCCTGCTCGGCCAGTTTTGGCGTATTGGCGGCTAGGCTGATATTGGCTTGATTGATCGAAGGTTGGTACTTATTGCGTAGCGCAGATAAGCTGGGTAGAACCACTGCGGGGATAAGTGCCAGGGTTGATGCTATTTTTTTGCCACTACTGGCAGCGGTTGACATTGAGATAGAAGTCAGCTGCTTACCAGTGTTGAATCCAGTGTGAAATAAAGTTGAAAAAGTATGTTTGTTGAACTGCATGCTCGTCGCATTCCTTGCAAGTAAATAAGTTAAATCCAAGCTAAGCATAGCGCATATTTAGAACAAAGTGAACAGGTATTCACTAAGATTATCGATAAATGCTGGATAAAGTGGGATTTGTTACTGACAGTAAACCATTGATTAATAGCTCAGCAACAGTTAAAAAGCCGTTATAAAGAGAAAAATCTGTCAAGTCAGAACTATCAGAACCAGAACTAGAACTAGAATTAGAATCAGAAGTAAGGTAACAACCGGCTGGGATAGTCACTAATAATATAGTTGATACCAAGCTTAATTAGCTGCTGTACCTGTGTGGACTCATTGACCGTCCAAGCGGTGGTGGTTAATTGATGGCGCTGCAAGCTATGCATCAAGCGTTGAGTGTTAAGAGCAGCCGATGCCGCAGACTGCGAGTCACTAAAAGGGTGGGGGTAGATTAAAGCAGGGTTAAATAACGCAAAATATAAGCCAACACCCTGACAGCCTAAACGTTTGGCAATCAGCGCTGTATCCAATAAAGGTGCATTGGTACTCATTACCGTTTGTAGGTTAAGGTTGCTAATGTCTGTGGTAGTAGGCATTGATTTGGGTTCAACCAGCAGACCACGGGGTAGATGCTTTAAGCTGGTGTCTGTTAACAGGTGCTGATGCAGGGTCAGATCAAAGCTGGTTAAGGTAATGGGTAGTTTTGATAGATTTGTATTTACCAAAGCTTGACGTAGTGCATACATGAGCTGCCGATAGTTGCTGCGAGAATGGGTTTTTATTTCTAGCTCAATGCGCTGATAGCCAGTCAAATATGATGCCATGTCTTCCAATAGTATCAGCGTATCACTGTCTTGTGTTTGGCGCATTAATTCAGAGCTTGAGCATTGATCTAAGCGAGATTGGCGCTGATGTAGTCTTAATAAGTTGTCATCATGATAAACCAGTAGTTTATTATCTGCTGTGAGCTGTACATCAAACTCAACACCGACCAGCTTGTCAGAATGGCGTTGATGTAGTCGTTGTAGGTGGGTGAAACCTGAGATACTATTTTCTAGCTTTTCGCCACGTGCGCCACGATGTCCTAATAAGTAGCTGCGTTTGGGGTTCAACAGCGATGTTGGCGGGGAGATTGTCATGTGAGCGCTCGCTGTTTATTCGTCGGATTGAACAGATTATTTGGATTGAGCAAAGCTTTATCTTACCTCTTGCACTGCTACCAATTACACTTAACAATAAAACATTCGATTAACAAAGTAGGAGGCTATGGCGTATAATAGCGTACAAGCTAATTTGAAAAAAAAGTAAGTTATTGTTTTTTCAAAGAGATTTAACTTTTATGCTTTATTAATTTTATTAAACTGATTATCTAAGAGGTTATTTATAATGATGTCAAGTCACGCCCACTGTTTTGCACGCAGCAAAGTTGTTGGTATTATGTTGCTATGTGCCCTAGCCGCTGTCAGCTGCAGTAAGCAACCAAAAACAGAAGAGGGCGGCACTGAGCAAGCCCAAGTAGATAACGTCTTAGTCCCTGTGCTGGATTGTGATGAGCCAATGGTATCCTCCCAACTAGAGCAGGCAGTAAAAGCTAGTTTAAATTCTCAAGCACAGCGCCAGTTTAATGCCTATGCTCAAAGTGCAGGTGAAGCGCTAAGCACAAATAATTTAAGTAATGCTGTTATCTCAGTATTAGTAGACATCGCCAATCCAACCATGTTGCAAGATGCAAATGAGCAAGGTGCAGTAACTTGTGGAGCCAGCTTGAGTCTAACTCTACCTAATCAAGACGTTACACGTGCAGCTCAGGTCTATTCTGCATTAGAAAGTCGAAACTTAGCTGAGGTACTACAAGCACAAAATATCTCACTAAATAATAATATGTTAGTGACTAGAGACTTTAATTATATGCTTGGTATGCAAGGTGGTCAAATGCATGCGCGTATTGTTGGTCAGCCAGCAATTATCGAGGCGGCAGCAGATATGCTTGCCAAATCGCAGTTTCAAGCAACACTTGATGCCAATCTAGGAGTGCCAAGAGTGCGACAGCCAAGCTCTGAACCAGTGACACCCTCTGAGCCAAGCATTAGGTCTGAGCCACAACTGCGTTCTGAGTCTGAGCCCAGATCTAATGACAGAGCCGCAACATCTACTCAATCACAGCAGTCCCAACAATCACCTTCTAATCGACAGCCTAGTACAGCAGCAAATCAGGAAGCATCGGATGCGACTGGAAGTGTTGTAAGCAGTGCAACGGTGGAAGACAGTGAAGCAACGAATAGTGGCACCACAAGTGTGGCTGCTGACCCAGCGTTAAAATCAGCAGAAAACGAGTCAAATAAGAATATTGATATGGTGATTATTGAGGAGGAAGGTACGTATTAAGGTTGGGGTAGATTTTTTCAAATTTTAATTTTATATAACGTATCTGTATAACTCCTAGACAACGCCTAGGATCTGTTGAACATTAGTGTGTCATGTAGGCTTGTGACATCAATGTTCAACAGACCTTGGTTTATATTTTAAAGTCGCCATCAAACTGATTTAAAATGGCTTTGTCCCACAGCACTTCTTGGCTACCTTCTAGCTTGGCACAATATCGAGCCAATACAAATAGCCAGTCTGATAAGCGATTTAATAGTTTGGCAGCATTGGATGACATGGCGTATGCTTGCTGTGTGCGTAGGTCAACGGCTTGACGCTCACTACGGCGGCAGACGGTACGAGCAACATGGATCTGACTGACTAAGGCGGAGCCAGCAGGTAAAATAAAGTCTTTTAGTGGCAATAAGTGACGGTTTAAGCGGTCAATTTGGCTTTCTAACCAGATGATATGTGTATCATCTATGCCTTGGTATTCTGGCATTGCCAGTTCGCCACCGATATTAAATAACAGATGCTGAATAACGCTAATGCTTTGTAATATATCAGCTAGATTCGGCAGGTTTGAGTCTTGAACCGACAGGTGTTGTAAGCGCTGGCTTGACTGATGTGGATCTTGCGGCTGTTGATGTTTGTTTTCTGGTTGTTTGGTTTGCAATTGCTTAGCTTGCAATTGTCTGGTATGAGCTGCTATCAGGCCGATATGGGCATTGAGCTCATCGACATCGCCCATGACGGCAAATAGCAGGTCTGCTTTGCTGACACGCTCGCCACTGGCCATACCAGTTGTACCATCATCTCCAGTGCGGGTATAGATTTTTGAAAGTCGATTGCCCATTAGTGGTTTCCTTAATATGTATTGGTGTTAATAATTAATGCGTAGGTGTTAGCTAGGCTTAGTAGTTGGTTAGCATGTATTAGTTGGTTAGCATGTATTAGTTGGTTAACAGATACTAAGCTTAATATAGCCAGTAGCTGATTAATAGCCCCTAAGCTTAATATAGCAATTTAGCATCGGCTTAGGTAAGATGAGATGTGGCTATTTATAACGCTTATTTTTATCACAATCTCAACGCAGGATACAGGCTGTGACTTAAGTTTAACTTGGTATTTTAAGTTTAATTTAGTGTTTTAAGTTTAATTTAGTGTTTTAAGTTTAATTTAGTGTTTTAAGTTTAATTTAGTATTTAACCATAAGACTATGCACAGCCAGACTGAAAGTAAACGCCCTAGTAGGCTGGCTAGGGGGTGCTTTTATTATTTTTTCTTTTGTTTTTTATAGTTTTTTAATTTAGGGTTTTAAATATGTCATTACAGACCAGAATATTAGCAACACCTGATTTTATGGCGAAGCAATTTGCTGATAGCCAACCGACTTTGAAAATATACGACTCAATGACGACCAATAAGCGGGTGCTTGAACCGTTACACGCCGGAAAAATCGGCATGTATGTCTGTGGAATGACGGTTTATGATTATTGTCATATTGGTCATGCGCGGGTCATGGTGGCCTTTGATGTGGTGGCTCGTTGGTTACGTCATATTGGCTATGAGGTCAATTATGTGCGTAATATTACTGATATTGATGACAAAATTATTGCCCGTGCCAATGAAAATGGCGAAACCATCAGTGAGTTGACCAAGCGTTTTACGCAAGCCATGCATGAAGATGCTGATGCCTTGGGCTGTATGGCGCCTGATGTTGAGCCACGCGCCACAGAGCATATTGATGAAATGCTAGATATGATCGCAACCTTAGAGCAAAAAGATCATGCTTATGCGGGCAATAATGGGGATGTTTATTACGCAGTAGAAACCTTTGCCGACTATGGCAAATTATCAAAGCGTAAATTGGCAGATCTACAAGCTGGCTCACGTATTGATGTCGATACGGATAAGAAAAACCCGTTTGACTTTGTGCTGTGGAAGGCTGCAAAAGCAGGGGAGCCTCAGTGGCCATCGAATTGGGGTGGTGGTCGTCCTGGTTGGCACATCGAATGCTCTGCAATGGCGACCAAGTGCTTAGGAAATAGCTTTGATATTCATGGCGGTGGCCACGACTTACAGTTCCCACATCATGAAAACGAAATTGCACAATCAGAAGCAGCAACAGGCTGTACTTATGCCAATAATTGGATGCATGTCGGCTTCATTAATGTCGATGGTGAAAAGATGTCAAAATCCTTGGGCAATTTTTTTACAATTCGTGAGGTAATGGAAAAATTTCACCCTGAGACCATTCGCTTCTTCATTTTATCTAGCCATTATCGCAGTCAAGTTAATTTCTCTGATAGTGCATTAAAAGAAGCTCATGCTGGGTTAAGCCGTATTTATCAGGCATTAAAGGTAGCAGAATCTGTATTGGGCTCAGCGTTAGATGTGACAAATGCTGACTTGCTCGATATAGAAGGAACGCACACAGCAGACTTTATTGCTGCGATGAATGATGACTTTAATACACCACAAGCCATCAGTGTTTTATTTAGCCTAAGCAAAGAGATTAACAAGCTGGCACGTGGAGTTGGTGAGCAAGCAGATCATGCTCCTCTATTGTCACTGGCTGTTAAGTTAAAAGCTTTGGCTGGCGTGTTAAATATTGGTCAATTAGACCCAGCTCAGTTTTTACAAGCTCAAGTTGGTAAAGTGATAGAAGGTCAGCTCTCTGATGCCCAAATTGATGATCTGATTCAGCAGCGCTTGGATGCGCGGGGCAATAAAGACTTTGCACGTGCTGATGAGATACGTGATGAGTTGCAAAAAGCTGGTATTGAGCTAGAAGATGGTAAAAGTGGAACGACTTGGCGCCGTATCAGTTAGAGACAGGATTGTAATAAGTTGAGATGTGGGCGATTATAGTAAAATTTGGAAGTTGAAGTTAAGGCGTAGTCTTAAATATTGCAACGAATTGAAACATTGCACTTGATTTTTATACTAACTATGTTGTTACAGATAACAATCAATTACTCACAATAACAAAATATTTGCTATAATACGTTGCTAATTTTTCTAGCCAAGCAAGAGGTTTGTATGTTGCGAATCGTAGATGATGCCCTAACTTTTGATGACGTGTTGCTCCTACCAGCATATTCTAATGTGCTTCCAAAATCTGCGTCATTAACGACACGATTAACAGAAGATATTTCTTTAAACTTGCCTATTATCTCTGCTGCCATGGATACAGTGACAGAATCAGAGATGGCCATTACGATAGCTCAGCTTGGTGGTATGGGTATTGTACATAAAAATATGGACATTGCTCGTCAGGCTATGCAAGTGCGCCGTGTAAAAAAATTCGAAGCAGGTACAGTAGTAGATCCTATTACGGTTACCCCAGATATCAGTGTTGGTGAACTATTACGCATCACCCATGAAAACAATATATCAGGTGTGCCCGTGGTTGAGCCAAGTAGTGGTCAAGTAGTTGGTATTGTTACTCATCGTGATGTACGTTTTGAGACCAATCATGATCAGCCAGTAAAAAACGTGATGACCCCTCAAGAAAAACTGGTCACAGTTAAAGAAGGTGAATGCAATGAAAACATCAAAAAGCTATTGCATGAGCACCGTATTGAAAAAGTCTTAGTGGTTGATGATAACTTTGGTTTAAAAGGTATGATCACTGTCAATGACTTTAATAAAGCAGAAAACAACCCTAATGCCTGTAAAGATTCCCAAGGTCGTTTGCGTGTTGGTGCTGCTGTTGGTACAGGTCCAGATACCCAAGCTCGTGTTGAGGCTTTGGTTGAAGCTGAAGTGGATGTAATTGTAGTAGATACAGCACATGGTCATTCACAAGGTGTGTTAGATAAAGTAAGCTGGGTTAAAAAGAACTTCCCTCACATTCAAGTTATTGGTGGTAACATAGCCACTGCTGATGCTGCATTAGCTTTACGTGATGCGGGTGCCAACGCCGTTAAAGTAGGTATTGGCCCAGGCTCAATTTGTACTACCCGTATTATTGCTGGTGTCGGTGTGCCACAGATTTCAGCTATTGATAATGTTGCTTCTGCACTAAAGGATAGTATCCCACTTATTGCTGATGGTGGTATTCGCTACTCAGGTGATATGGCCAAAGCTATTGTTGCTGGTGCTTCGTGCATTATGGTGGGCTCATTGCTAGCGGGTACAGAAGAAGCGCCAGGTGAGGTTGAGCTATTCCAAGGTCGTTACTATAAGGCTTATCGTGGTATGGGGAGCTTGGGCGCAATGTCAGGCTCTAACGGATCATCTGACCGCTATTTTCAAGATGCCAAAGATGGTATTGAGAAGCTAGTACCAGAAGGTATTGAAGGGCGTGTACCTTATAAAGGTCCAGTGAGTGGCATCGTTAATCAGTTGGTTGGTGGTTTACGTTCATCAATGGGTTATACTGGTTGTGCGACCATTGATGAGATGCGTACTAAGCCTGAGTTTATTAAAGTGACTTCGGCTGGTATGAAAGAGTCGCATGTGCATGACGTGCAGATTACCAAAGAAGCGCCAAACTATCGTATCAGCTAATTGGGCGCATTAGCTAATTTGCGTGTCAGCTAATTTTTCTGTCTAAATTTGTCTTAATCTGTTTTAATTAGCAGTTAGCAGTTAGACTGAAAAGCAGCAGACAGGTAGCCTAAAAGACCGAAAGACGACATTGTCTTTTGGTCTTTTTTCATGCAATAAACCAAAAGTTTGACTTAGTTTTTAATGTCAAATTAAAAAATATCACAGTCAAAGTGGTGCCTTGTGGTAACATAAGCCTTATAAGCAGTGTTTAATTTTTTTTACACTGGGCGGTTATTTTGGTGGTGAGTTTACTGCTGCACAATTTTCTTTTATAAATAATTAAGATGAGACATTGAGGTATTTATGAGTTATTTTGGCACAGATGGCATTCGTGGTCTTTTTGGTAAATTTCCAATTACCCCTGATTTTGTTTTAAAGTTAGGTTATGTCACCGGGCAAGTTTTGGTAGAACAAAACAAAAATAGCAATAAAAAACCGAGTGTGGTTATTGGTAAAGACACCCGATTATCAGGTTATGTCATCGAAGCGGCCTTGCAAGCAGGCTTTAACTCAGCTGGCGTTGATGTGCATATGATAGGACCTTTGCCGACACCTGCCATTGCTCATTTAACCCGCAGTTTCCATGCCGATGCCGGTGTGGTTATCTCAGCCTCACACAACCCTTATTATGACAATGGCATTAAGTTTTTTGCCGCTGATGGTCGTAAGCTAAGCGATACGATGCAAGGGGCGATTAATACCAAGCTTGATGACGTTGTAGAGGGTCATGCGGACTATACCTTAGAAGATCCAGCACAGTTAGGTAAGCACTTTCGCATTAATGATGCCAAAGGGCGTTATATCGAATTTTGTAAAGGCAGCTTTCCCTATCAGTTTGATTTATCCAACTTAAAAATCGTTATTGACTGTGCCAATGGTTCAGGTTATAGCGTTGGCCCACGCGTATTGCGTGAGCTGGGTGCTGAAGTCATTGCCATCCATAACAAACCAGATGGTATTAATATCAATGACAACTGTGGCTCCACTCATCCAGAAACCATTCAGCAAGCCGTGGTTACACACAAGGCGGATGTAGGGATTGCGTTAGATGGTGATGGCGACCGTATTATTATGGTTGATGAAACTGGTAAATTGGTCGATGGTGATGGTATTTTGTATATCTTAGCCACCAAAGCAGAAACCAAAGCTGTTGGAGTGGTAGGCACTCAAATGACCAATATGGGACTGCAACTTGCACTACAAAAACAAGGCATTGCCTTAGAGCGTGCCAAAGTAGGTGATAGATATGTGATGCAAGGCTTGGAGGCCAAAGGCTGGATTTTGGGTGGTGAGCCGTCAGGTCATATTCTTTGCTTGGATAAAAGTCGTACTGGTGATGCTATTATCGCAGGTCTGCAAGTATTGGCAGTGATGGCACAGACTAAAAAGTCGTTAAGTCAATTAACTGAAGGCTTTAGCTTATTGCCACAATGCTTAGTTAACGTACGCTTAGAGCAGATGCAAGATCCTTACGATTTTCCAGAGCTGGCGCAAGCATTTGCTGATGCTGAAAAGCAAATCGAGGGCAGAGGTCGGATTTTAATTCGTAAATCTGGTACTGAGCCGTTAATCCGAGTGATGGTTGAGCTAGATGACAAGCAGCAGTGTGATGCGTTGGCGCAGCAGTTGGCAGACTTGGTTAAAAAAGTGATGGCTTAACTTTATCGTTCAAGATTTACAAAAAATGCTCAAGATTTACAACAAAACTTTTAGCAAAACCTACCAAACTTATTAACTTATTAAAAAAGGGGCAGATTATGGACTTTAGTGATGAACGCTTGTCGTATGAAAAAGGCATATTATCAGAGCCCATGTTGTTCGACAACCCATTGCAGTTACTTGAACAATGGATTCAAGAAGCCACTGAACATGGTGCGCCTGAGCCGTATGCGGTGAGCTTAGCTACTTGTGGCAATGATAGTATGCCAGGGGTGAGAGCGGTCTTAGTGCGTGAAATCAATGATGAAGGGTTGGTGTTTTATACCAACTACCTAAGCCATAAGGGTGAGGATATTGAACAAAACCCAAATGCTGAAGCCCTGTTTTTTTGGCATGAGATGCAGCGCCAAGTCAGACTGCGCGGACATATTCGCAAAGTTGATAGAGCCACAACAGATGCCTACTTTCACAAGCGTCCTTATGAAAGCCAAATCGGTGCTTGGGTCAGTGAGCCACAAAGTGGTGAGGTTGCCAGTCGTGAGGTGATGGATGCTAAGTTTGCACAGTTGAAGCAGCAGTATCCTGAAGGCAGCCAAGTGCCAACTCCTGATTTTTGGGGTGGATATCAGATTGAGGCGGTTGAGATTGAGTTTTGGCAAGGCAGACCCAATCGTTTGCATGATCGACTGTTGTATCGTCTAAAGGATGCGACAGATGCAGCAAGTGAAGTGGCCAACAATTCGGCAGTAGAGCATAGCAAGTGGACAGTCACTCGTTTATTGCCTTAGGGTAATTTTTATAGAATTCAATACATAAAATTTAGGATAAATTGTTTTATGACTCGTTTTGTTAGCTTTAATATCAATGGAATCAGAGCCCGTCAGCATCAGTTAGAAGCGGTAAAAGAGGTGATTAATCCAGATGTGATGGGACTACAAGAAACCAAAGTGCATGATGAGCAGTTTCCCTTAGAAAATGTGGAATCGCTGGGCTACCATGTGGAGTATTTCGGACAAAAAGCACATTATGGCGTGGCCTTAGTGTCTAAACAGGCGCCTATTTTTGTACAAAAAGGTTTTCCAGGTGAGCCAGAAGATGCGCAAAAGCGCTTTATTCATGCCCGCTATGTGTTTGATAACAAAGAGGTGGATGTGCTAAATGGTTACTTTCCACAAGGCGAAAATCGTAAGCATGAAACTAAATTTCCCATGAAGCGTGAATATTACGCCTCGCTTAATGATTATATTGATGAGTTAAATACCGAAGGTCGTACGCTAATTATTATGGGCGATATGAACGTGGCGCCAGAAGATACGGATATTGGTATTGGTGAAAAAAATGCCAAGCGCTGGTTAAGTCAGGGCAAAACATCCTTTTTACCTGAAGAGCGTGAGTGGTATGCTGACTTGATGAGTCGAGATTTGTTTGATACCTACCGTTTGTTGTATCCAGATAGCAATGAGCTGTTTAGCTGGTTTGACTATCGCAGTCGCGGCTTTAATGATGATCCAAAGCGTGGACTACGTATTGACCATATTTTATGCAGTGCAGACATCAAGGATAAATGTGTCGATGCGGGTATCAGCTATAAGCTGCGAGCAATGGAAAAGCCGTCAGATCATGCGCCAATTTGGGCTACCTTTAATTTTAAGTAAGCCTGGATTTTAAACAATCCAGTGTTGCTATATTATTTGCGTCGCAATAAGCATCACTGCCTCAGCTTATATAATAAAACTAACAGGCACTACAAAGCTAACAGACACCATAAACAAAAAAAAGATTAAGGATAATTATGCCAGTAGGAAACATTGCCCCCCCTAAGATAATTTACCCTATTGACGGGGTAGATATCGGTATTACTGCTGCCGGTGTGCGCTATAAAGATCGTGACGACTTGGTGGTTTTTCGGATTGCTGATAAAGCAAGCGTGGCCTGTGTCACCACCAGTAATCAATGCTGTGCTGCGCCAGTTTTGGTGGTGCGTGAGCATTTAGACAAATTACAACAGCAAACTGAGCAAAAGCAGACACCGCATTATTTACTCATCAATACCGGTAATGCCAATGCAGCAACTGGTGATGACGGCTATCAACGGGCGCTGCAAACCTGTCAGGCATTGGCTGATAAAGCGCAGGTGGCAGCCTATCAAGTATTGCCATTTTCTACTGGTGTGATTGGTGAGGTGATCAACCGTGATGCCATTGTCACTGGACTAGATGCGTGCTTACAAAACTTAGGTGCTGATAATTGGGCGACAGCTGCCAACGCCATTCGCACAACTGATACGGTGCCTAAAGTAGATAGCACTCAGGTTAATCTAGATGATGGAAGGGTATATCATGTGACCGGTATCTCTAAAGGCGCAGGCATGATCCGCCCGAATATGGCGACCATGCTGGGTTTTGTTGCCACCGATGCGCCCATTGCGCAGCCGCTATTACAGCAGATGTTGGTTGAGCTGACCAATCAATCCTTTAACCGCATCACCATTGATGGCGATACCTCAACCAATGATTGCTGTGTATTAATAGCTACTGGTGCGCATAATGAGCAACTGATTGACTCAGCCGATCATCCTGACTATGAGCCGGTATTTTTGGCATTACAGCAAGTTTTCTTACGCCTTGCGACCTTGATTGTGCGCGATGGCGAAGGCGCAACTAAGTTTATTACGGTCAAAGTGACAGGCGGTAAAACGGTTGCAGACTGCTGTGATGTGGCCTATGCTGTGGCACATTCACCCTTAGTAAAAACTGCATTTTTTGCCAGTGATCCAAACTGGGGACGTATCATAGCCGCTGTCGGGTATTCAGGAGCTGAGCATCTCGATGCCAACTTGGTCAGTGTTAAATTGGATGATGTTGCAATCTGTACCCGTGGTCAATTAGACCCCAGTTATAGTGAAGCGCAAGGTCAAGCTGTGATGAGTCGTCCTGAAATTACCATCCATATTGATTTAGGTATGGGTGAGGCGACAGATACAGTCTATACCTGTGATTTATCGCATGAATATGTCAGTATCAATGCAGATTATCGTAGTTAATGGCTTTTATTGTGATAAAGAAGGCTTTGGCTACCACAGCTCGGTTAGTGCTGGCTGCTGTGATAGCCGTGTCAGTTGCTTGGGGCAGCAGGATTATCAGGATGACGTCTGTATTAGCGCTATTTCTGCTAAATAAGCGCTTTAAAAGTCAAGATACAATTAATTTAAACTAATTAATAATTGAAAACTATTTAGTTTTACAAAACAATCATAGAAAGTCAGTAGATAGAGTATTTATAATAGACGCAATTAATTCAATCAGTTAAGGGGTGTTTATGAAGTGCTTACTGTCTTCTATGGTGTTGGCTTCGGCTGCATTAACCGCTTGTACCACAGCCGCGCTTGGGTTAAATGATGGCAACACAATAAAAGCTGGCAGCAAACAGGCAGTGCAAGCGGTACAAGTGATTAATATTCCGTCGTTTAAGATTGAAGTGAGCGCGTTTAAAGTATCTTGCGATATTGCTGGTACCGATGGCGCTATGGTGAGGACGGAATGTATTCAATTTCGTCAGCCTTTCCAAAAGCATTTTAATACGCTAACCACTGATATTCAGGGCTTTGACTATGAGCCAGGATACCGCTACTTGTTAGATGTGCGCCAAGAGGCAGTCACCAATCCACAAACTGGGGAGAGCAAGCCGGTGTGGGTGCTAAATGAGATAATTAACAAAACCTCGGTAAAGTAAGATGAAAGCGTAAGACGGAAGCGAGTTTTTTCGTTATCTTAGCTGGTTTAGTTTAGTTTAGTTAGCTTAGCCTAGTTTTGAATGTTGGTTGAATGTTCAATGATGAATTAGCTGTTGGTTTAGCTAAGCATATGCTGCTTTAATTGCTGGACGATAAAGGGCTGAAAGTACTCGGGCAAGTCGTGTGCCATGCCTTTAATCAAAATGAATGTGGCATTGGGGATGTCGCGTGCAACTGCTTTACCATGTGATGGTGGTAATAACCCATCTTTACTGCCATGCATAATTAAGGTCGGGGCAGAAATGGCCTTGCTATAATGCTGAATGGAGCCGGTCATTAAGATGGCGGTCAGCTGTTGGATGGTGCCAGCAGGATAAAAGCAGCGCTGATAACGCAAACGTGATAAGTTGGCAACCAGATCTTCATTGATGTGCCCAGGTGTGCCGACGGTTTTGATAAACCATTTGCCATGATTAACCACGTCTTCTTCTTGATAACTGGCTGGACGTTTAAATAGGGTATAAAGCTGCTTGGGGTGTGGCGGCTCTAGTAACGGTCGGTTATTGGTTGAGAATATCAGTGCCAAACGATGGACTAAATGTGGGTATTTGGCGGCAAAAATTTGGGCAATCATACCGCCCATAGAGGCACCAAGGATATGGGCTTGGCGCAAGTTGAGCGCCTGCATTAAGTTGGCCACATCGTCGGCCATGTCGGTTAAGTGATAGGGGACCTGGGTTTGTGAGTTGTCGATGCCAAATTGTATTTTTAACATGGCGCCCAAAAAGTTGATGTGGGGCAAGTCGTCACGTTTAATTTTGCTGGATAAGCCGATGTCTCTATTGTCAAAACGAATGACATAAAAGCCGGCCTCGATGAGGCGCTTGATAAGCGATTCTGGCCAAAATATCAACTGCGAGCCAAGACCCATAATCAGTAACAACGGTGGATTGTTGGGGTTGCCACCAACTTCAACACACAGGTTGATCTCTTTGGATATAGGGATGATGGCTTGCTGCATTAAGGGCGACAGCGGGGAGGGGTACCAGTTATGAAGAGGGGCAACATGTAGAGAGACAGGTGTTTGGTCATGCTTGTCGGCATGTGCTGTTGGTGTTTGTGTTGGCGCAGAGTTTGGCATAAGGGTTATCTATAATTAATTCGTTTAATTAGATCTCAAGCATCTCAAAATCAAGTTTGCCGACGCCACATTCAGGGCAAGTCCAGTCCTCAGGCACATCTTCCCATTTGGTACCCGGAGCTATGCCTTCTTCTGGACAACCAAGCTCCTCATCATAAACCCAGCCGCAAACAATACATTCCCATTTTTTCATGATGCAATCTCAAATTAAATTAATTAGTGCGTTTAGGTTCAGATTATACCCATATCTTAGGATGACAACAAGCTAAGCGGCTAAAGTGTCGCCAACATATGTTAAAATAAATATATGTTTGTTTTATACCCGTATCAGGTCATCATAGCTTAACTGTGATGGCGTGATGTCCTTTTGTTAAACACATCGTTAAACACAAGCTGTTACCAATAAATTAGTGTTGGAATAAATTATGAGTAAGCAGACCCCTAGTCCGTCACAATTACAAGCTCAAGCCGCAAGTGCAGAGGCCAAACAAAAAAGCCATCCTTTATGGCAAGCCATTCGAACTGTGCCAGATTTTCCTAAGCCTGGTATTGATTTTTATGACATCACCCCTTTGTTATTAAGTCATGTTAATGAAGTGATAGATGCTATGTTGGGCGCTTTGCCAGAGGGCTTATTGGATAAGGTGGATTGTTTGGTCGCCATTGAGGCCCGTGGCTTTGTATTTGCCAGTTTGTTGGCTGGGCGGCTGGGTAAAGGCATCATATTGCTGCGCAAGCCAGGCAAATTGCCACCACCGGTTGGCAATAAGTCCTACGCCTTAGAGTACGGTGATGACACATTAGAGATTCAAGATAATATGCAGGCCTGCAAGGTGTTGCTGGTGGATGATATTTTGGCAACTGGCGGCACCTTAAAGACAGCCTATCATTTGTGTGAAGAGGCAGGTCATGCGGTTGTGGGTGTATTGGTATTGTTAGATTTGATTGAGTTGCACGGTGAGTTTCCTTTGCCGGTGTATTCTGTGTTAGAAGGCTAGTTCTGAGCAATTAGCTTAAAGTTTAAAGCTTAAAGCTTAAAAATTTACAAGCAACAGAGTTTATATACAAAAAATAAAAAACAGGCTAATGCGGATAATACGCCAGCCTGTTTTTTTGATGTACAGGTTTTGTTGCTTGTCAGTGTTTACAAGCCTGAGCTTACAAGCCTGAGCTTACAAATTTGTGCTTACAAATTTGTGCTTAAAAATTAGCTATTTGCTTAACTGTATTAAAGCTTTTGCTAGCTCATCACGGGCATTAATAAAGCCATCGATTCCTTTGGGTAATAAATGCTGGGTGATGCTGTCTTGCTCATAAGCGGCGTTAAATTCATCTTCAGTCAAGGTCACTTTGGGCATCACATCACTGACCATATCGGCTGATAAGGCTTGAGTCACTGGTGTCTCTAGTGCTGCCAGCTCATCGAGTAAATCTGGTGAAATGGTTAATAAGTCACAACCTGCCAGCGCCAAAATTTGATCGACACTTCTAAAGCTTGCACCCATCACTTGAGTTTTGTAGCCATGCTGCTTGTAATATTGATAGGTGCGTTTTACTGACTGGACGCCCATGTCATCGGAAATAGGAATATTTTGACGATTTTGCTCACGCTTTTGCCAGTCCAAAATACGACCGACAAAGGGTGAAATCAAGGTGACGCCAGCCTCAGCACAGGCAACGGCTTGATGCTGACCAAAGATAAGGGTTAGGTTACAATGAATGCCTTCTTTTTCGAGTTGCTCAGCGGCTTTAATGCCCTGCCAAGTGGCAGCGATTTTGATTAAGATACGATCTTTATCGACACCAGCACGTTGATATGCCTCCATAAACTCATGGGCTTTAGATATAGTAGCTGCTGTGTCGTAGGACAATCTAGCATCCACTTCGGTCGATACGCGGCCTTCGATTAGCTTTAAGATATCGCAGCCGACTTGAATGGTTAAGTCATCAATGACTTTATCAATCATGTCATCGTCATGGCTTGAATAGCGATTGAGGGTGTCAGCAAGCATGGCTTGTTTGTCAGGATGGGTGAGGGCTTTGGTAATTAAGCTTGGGTTTGTCGTGGCGTCAACTGGCTTGAGTCGAGCAATGGCGCTTAAATCACCAGTATCTGCGACTATGGTGGTCATGGTTTGTAGCTGCGATAAGGCACTCATGATGTATTCCTAATTGATTACTAACAAATGAAAAAATATCAAGGGTTATTGTTTCAAATTTTGTGCTAACGTTATACTATTAATTGCAGTCAGCTAAGACTATTTAATAAGACTTTTTAAGAGGATGCTTGCTCTTAAATTTTCTGGGCTATTTTAAGCTATTTTTGCTGATTAATCTAACTGGCTTGCTTTTTAATTCAATTCATTTTAAGCGACAAATAAAAGGGTGCTATACTTAATTGGATTTACTCGCATTATTGGAGTTGGCTTAGTGATATAGCAAGTAATTAAAATTAGACTGAGTCTTAGTTAATTAAGTTGAGCTTTAGTTAATCAGGTTGAGCTTTAGTTAATCAGGTTGAACTTTAGTTAATCAGGTTGAACTCTGTTATCGTTGTTTATTAATATGACGTTGTTTATTAATATGAGCAGTTGAGTGAGCACATGACATAAACTGTTAAGCGCATTCAATGCTAAAAGTATAGAACATAGAAATAATAGGCGTAGTTGAGCAAGCAGTTGCTGTATTTTATTAAATCCATTTATCATAACATGACTCAAAGGCTTTTTTATGACATCATCAACAAATAATAATAACCAGACAAATATCACGGAAGTTGCAGAAGACAAGCTAGTTGAGCTACGTCAAAAAATAGATCAGGTTGATGGTGAGTTACTACAACTGATCAGTAATCGTGCCAAACTTGCAAAACAGGTAGGTGAATTTAAAAAAACCTACGCAAATGAAGTGGACAGTAATCCCATTTTTTATCGTCCTGAGCGTGAAGCGCAAGTCTTAAAAAATATTATGAAGCGTAACCAGGCGTCAGATAGCCCGATTAGTGATGAAAAAATGGCACGCTTGTTTCGTGAAATTATGTCAGTGTGTCTGGATTTAGAAGCACCACAAAAGATTGCCTTTTTAGGCCCAGTGGGTACTTTTACTCATGCAGCTGCATTAAAACACTTTGGTAAGGCGTCAACCACAGTACCGTTAACGACCATTACCGATGTGTTCCGCGAAGTAGAAGCTGGCTCAGCTATGTATGGTGTGGTGCCTGTTGAAAACTCATCTGAAGGTGTGGTTAATCATACATTAGATGGCTTTTTAAATTCATCATTAAAGATTATTGGTGAGGTGGAGTTACCGATCCATCATAACTTCCTGGTTGCTCGTCATACCAAGATAGACAGTTTAAGTCGCATTTATTCTCATCAACAGTCTTTGGCGCAATGTCGTCATTGGTTGGATGTTAATTATCCAAATGTTGAGCGTGTACAGGTATCTAGTAACGGAGAGGCGGCAAGACGCTTACAGCATGAGTGGCATTCTGCTGCCATTGCTGGTGATGTAGCAGCAGCTGAATATGATCTACATAAGCTGCATGAGAATATCGAAGACAATCCAAGCAACACCACTCGGTTTTTGATTATCGGTCATGAAGATATTGCCCCTTCTGGTCAGGACAAAACTTCTATTTTGGTCTCTGCACACAACAAGGCTGGTGCATTGATTGAAATTTTAAAGCCTTTATCAAAGCATGGGGTATCAATGACCAGTATTGAAACCCGACCAGAGCGTCCAAATAAATGGGCCTATGTTTTCTTTATTGATATGGAAGGTCATATCGAAGATACCAATGTACAAGCAGCCATTGATGAAATGCGTCCTATGGTTCGTGATTTACGTGTACTAGGCTCTTATCCGCAAGCGGTAATTTAAGGCTTTGGTTGTTTTGTTCTTTGAGCTGTTAGGTTTTATAGCCTAAGGCTTACAATTTAAGGTTAACTAAAGATGCTTTTGCTGAGCGTCTCGTATTTTATTAAATCGTTTTGGCGGTATAACAAAAATTGTTTTTCGTTTAATTAGTCAGGATAGCCCCATGAGTCAAAAAACGTTTTTTTCTCCAGCTTATGACAGTATCAACCAGCTAGATGTTTATCAAGCAGGAAAAACTGTGGATGAGCTCAAGCGTGAGTATGATGTCAATAATGTGTTGAAACTTGCCAGTAATGAAAATGCACTCGGCAGTTCACCGCATGTTACCTTGGCTATTACAGAGCAGTTGGGTCATTTGGCTCGCTACCCAGACTGTCGCGGTGATGAGCTAAAGTTGGCCATTGCACAGCTGACGGACCGTAAGCGCAGCCAAATAACTTTAGGCAATGGTGCAATTGACTTAATGCAGATCATCGCCCATAGCTTTGTGGCACCAGATGAGGCAATTATTTATAGTCAATATGCATTTTTTGTATTTCCAATGCTTGCAAAAATTGTAGGAGCTAGAGGTGTTGAAGTGCCAGCGAAGCGTTATGCGCATGACTTAGATGCCATGCTAGAAGCGGTGAAGCAGACGCCAAATACGCGCTTGGTATTTATAGCCAATCCCAACAACCCAACTGGAACACTATTGTCCCAACAGCAAATACATAATTTTGTTGCCAATATACCAGAGCAGGTGCTTGTGGTATTGGATGAGGCCTATATAGAGTACTGTCCTGAAAGTGATAATAGCGCGTTGTTAGATGCGTTTGATAACGTCATTATTGTCCGCACCTTTTCTAAAGCATATGGTTTGGCGTCATTGCGTATTGGCTATGCATTAAGCCATTCGCAAATAGCAGAAGTGTTAAATCGGGTACGTTTGCCATACAATGTCAATGCACTAGCACAATCGGCTGCGATTGCAGCACTTGAAGATCAAGACTTTATTGCCAAAGTATACAAAATAAATCATGGACAGATGCGCTGGGTTTGCAAACAGTTTGACGCCTTAGGTTTAGACTTTATGCCATCTTATGCCAGCTTTGTGATGGTCAATGCCGCCAGTGTGGGTGATGTGGATGCCATCTATGAGGGTCTGTTGCAACAAGGTGTCATCGTGCGTTCATTACGCAGCTATGGGCTTGAAGGCTGGTTACGTATAACAGTTGGCACGCCTGAAGACAATACACGGTTAATTGATACGCTACGTGATGTACTTGAATCGCTTTAAAGATTTGCAATTTTTTATCCCCATTTTTTTAAAATAAAGATACGCTGTGGTATACAGGGTATACAGCTTCTAAGCTAAAAACAGATATATCAAATAGGTAACTTAATCATGTTGTTTGAACAGGTTTGTATTATTGGACTGGGCCTGATCGGTGCAAGCTTAGCACAAGCAATAAAAGATAGACAGCTTGCTACCCGTATTGTTGCAGTAGATAGGCAGCCAGCAAGTGTTCAAGCAGCTCTTGATGCACAAGTTATCATAGCTGGCAGTGCCAAATTGGCTGATGTGGTTGTTGATAGCGATTGCATTATTGTTGCGGTGCCTGTGAAAGCTGTGACTGGTGTATTTACAGAGATACAGCAGGCGATAACACAGGGTTTGGTAGCAGAAGATTGTATTATTAGTGATGTGTGTAGCACCAAACAAAATGTCGTAACTGCTGCCAAACAAGTTTTTGGTCACTTGCCTTCAGGCTTGGTACCTGCGCATCCGATAGCTGGTGCTGAGCAGTCTGGCTTTCATTCACGCCGAGCGGATTTGTTTGTTAATCATAGTTTGATTATATGTCCCTTAAAGACGACTCGACCGCAAGCGGTTTTACAAATCAGTGATTTATGGCAAGCAGTGGGTGCAACTATCATGAAAATGGATGTGGCACATCATGATGCAGTGTTGGCTTATACCAGTCATTTACCCCACTTATTAGCGTTTAATCTAGTCGAGCAGCTTGCTAGTCATGATGATAATATGGATATTTTTCGTTATGCCGCTGGCGGGTTTCGGGATTTTACCCGTATTGCTGCCAGTGACCCTGTGATGTGGCATGATATTTTTATTGCCAATAAGCCAGCATTGCTCAACGCCTTGGATGAATACAGTGAGTATTTAGCTAAGTTACGTTATTTAATAAAGCAAGAAGACTCGACTCAATTGCTGGGTTTATTAGGCCGAGCTCAATCTGCTAGAAAGCATTTTGGTCATATGCTTACCAGCACCCCCTATACAAAGCAACTTACGGAAACATCTCATACGGAAAACTCTATGGCTCATTCAACGCACGTGTCAAGCACTTATATCATTACCCCAAGTCGCACCATTAACGGCACCATTGAAGTGCCTGGTGATAAGTCTATCTCGCATCGCAGTATTATGTTTGGTAGTTTAGCAGAAGGTATTACCAAAGTTAGTGGTTTTTTGGAAGGCGAAGATGCGCTGGCGACTTTGCAAGCATTTCGCGATATGGGCGTGACCATTGAAGGTCCAGAAAATGGCGAAGTGGTCATTCATGGTGTCGGTATTAACGGGCTAAAACCAAGCCGAACTCCCTTATATATGGGGAACTCAGGCACTACTATGCGCCTATTATCTGGTATTTTGGCGGCGCAAAAGTTTGATAGTGTGTTAACTGGTGATGCTAGTTTATCAAAGCGTCCGATGGAGCGGGTTGCCAAGCCATTACGTGAAATGGGTGCTACTTTGCAAACAACGGGTGAGCGTGGTACAGCACCGATTAGTATTACTGGTAGTGATAAGCGAGGTAGCCAATTGCACGGTATTACTTATGAAATGCCTGTGGCGTCAGCACAAGTCAAGTCATGTCTGCTGTTAGCAGGTTTATGGGCAACAGGTAAGACCACAGTGATTCAGCCTGAGGTCAGTCGTGATCATACTGAGCGTATGCTGTCAGCTTTTGGCTATGAGGTTCAAATCGAAGGCAATCGTATCAGTGTCGAAGGCGGCGGTAAGTTGACGGCTTGTGATATTGCGGTGCCTGCGGATATTTCTTCCGCAGCCTTTTTTATGGTAGCAGCAAGTATTGCCCAAAATAGTGAAATTACCATTACAAAAGTGGGTATGAATCCAACTCGCACGGGCATTATTGATATTTTACAGTTAATGAATGCTGATATTAGCCTAAGCAATGAAACCTTTGTCGGTGGTGAGCCTGTCGCAGATATTACTATTAGGTCAGCGCCATTAACTGGTATTCATATTCCTGAGCATCTGGTACCGCTTGCTATTGATGAGTTTCCTGTACTATTTGTGGCAGCCAGCTGTGCGATAGGTCAAACTGTATTGAGTGGAGCCAAAGAGTTACGAGTCAAAGAGTCAGATCGTATTGCCGTAATGGCTGATGGCTTAACTCAGCTAGGGGTGAACTGTACGGTAACTGAAGATGGCATTATCATTGAAGGGAAAGGCTTAGCTGAGCAAGATGACAATGCTACCAGTGCGCTGCCAGCGGTATTTGGTGGTGGTGAGATTTACTCACACCATGATCATCGTATTGCCATGAGCTTTGCGGTAGCTAGTTTAAGAGCTAGTGACACCATTACCATCAATGGAGTAGAAACGGTAAACACTAGTTTCCCTGGATTTTCAGAGCTTGCCAACAAGATTGGTATGACGATCGCTACCCGTACGGTTTAGCTTCTGTTTTAGCTTTTATTTTTAAAGCTATTTTAGCTGCTTTATAAAGTAAAGTAGTTAGGTTGTATGCTTGAGCAAGCAAGCCATCCAGATTGGGGATGGCTTTACTTTTTAGGTCAATTGTTGTTGGTTGCTGGTAATATGGTCAATTATATTTTTGCTCTTTGATGGTACCCTGTTTTTGAATACGACTATATTTGGGATTTTGTTGATATGTCTATTGATGCCTCGAATAATGCACACACAAAGCAACAACCTGCTGTCGTTCGCACTACCAATAAAGGGGTGTTAACTGCACTGGCCGCCTTTATTATTTGGGGTAGCTTTCCGTTTTATTTTAAACAATTGGGTCAATACAATGCGGTTGAGATTATCGGTCATCGCATTGTTTGGACTTTTGTCTGTTTAAGTTTGGTGCTTATTATAGGCAAGCGTTGGCAATGGCTGACTACTCTAAAAAACAATCCTCGCTTGATTTGGGTTACTTTTGTTTCGGGCTTGATCATCGGGTGTAACTGGCTTACTTATGTGTGGGCGGTTAATGCCAATCAGATTTTAGAAGCCAGTTTGGGTTATTTTATTAGTCCCTTAGTTGGCATTATGCTGTCGTTGGTGGTTTTAAAAGAAAGGTTACGACCATTACAGTGGTTAGCTGTGGCATTTGCGCTATCATCGGTGTTGATACAAGTGGTGATGCTCGGCAAATTACCGATAGTATCTTTGGTACTAGCATTGTCGTTTAGCGTCTATGGGGTCATGCAAAGAAAAACACCGCTACAAGCGTTGGATGCGCTATTTTTAGAAACTGCTTTATTACTGCCGATTTGTATTTGGTGGTTTTTGCAAGCAGATGTTGCCAGCTCGCAGTTGGCGTTTTGGTGGAGTTCAGACATTTGGTTTTTGATGCTGGCAGGACCGGTAACTTTGGTACCTTTATTGCTATTTAATCAATCAACGAAAATGGTGGCGTATAGTATATTAAGCTTTATGAATTACTTAACTCCGACCATTATCTTTTGTTTGGCTGTTTTTTATTATCATGAGCCATTTGATAGCAAGCGCTTGATTATATTTAGTTTAATTTGGATTGGCTTGGTATTGTTTAGTATTGATTTGTGGCAAAATCGTCCAAGTAAAGTTTTAAAACGTTTGCAAAGTAAATTCTAGCCATAACTGTCCCTAATCAAAAAATAGAAGCAAAATAAAATGAGTGTAGATAAAGTCATCATCAAAGGTTTGAAAGTACAAGCAGTTATCGGCGTCTTTGACTGGGAGCGAGCAATAGAGCAGCCCTTGGTAGTCGATGTGGTAATGAGTACTGATATTAGCAAAGCTGGCAAAAGCGATGATATTGAGGATGCTATTAACTATAAAGAAGTGTGTGATGACATTAGGCAATGGTGTCAGCAACAACAGGCCAAATTAATAGAAAGGCTGGCAGAATATATAGCTGAAGGTATTTTGGCAAAATACAGTACCAGCCAAGTTAAGGTGACTGTGGCTAAGCCAACCGCCATTTATGAAGCAGAGACGGTAGCGGTGCAGATAGTTAGAACGGCTGGCTAGGATTGCTAATTACTACTCTGTAAATTGACGGGTTAAAATGTTTAACAAGCCTTAACCTTGCAAAACTTACTCTAATGGCAAAAAGCACTTATGATTAAAAGCACTTATTACTAAAATTAATAATGAATAAAAATTAATTATGAATAAAATGTACAGGTGCTTATCTACCTTGTAGCTTATTTATATCTTAACAACGCCCTGACCAGGACTCAAGTATCCTAGGATAAGCTTTTATGAGCCATGTGAATACACAGCATATATACACCAAACAAAATAGCCTAAGCAGAAAAAGCACAATACCTGCTAAGTCCAAAATAAACAATACATTAGAAAACAATATAGTTAAGCCACATTTTATTACAGCTATTTGTCCATTAGCACAATTGCGTACTGTCAACGCTATCGGTTACATCGTTGAGCTTGGCAGTAATAAAAATGCCAATAAGCACTTGGCGCAAGCTCGTTATCAACTATCCAAGCTATGTCAACAAAGTACATGGTCCGATGCTTTTGTTAACCCAGACTATACTGCTACCGCTAACAATCCTAAACCTGATTATACCAATCAGTGTGGCTTGCTCAAAATAGCAGTAGGGCAGATCGATACGGAGGAACTGGTACAAGCAACCAAAGCTATTGAGCGACAAATAGGGCACAGCTGCAATCAACAAGTATTAATAGATATTGATGTGTTGGCGGTGGTGACTACTGAGGGTGTGTTTGCTGTTGCTGAAAGATACCCGTTTAAGGAGCATGAGTGGATTGGGCTTAATGAACTTTATAGCAAAGGCTGCTATCACTTTTGACCAAAGTTAAGGCTTATGCACATACATCAACAAGACTTGCATTCAATTAATTAAACCTGCACCCTTTAAAAAGCTGTATCGCTATCAATAAAGACAGTGATACAGCTGAAAGATTACAACATAATTCTGACTAATAGTTATTGATTAATGATATCTAACTCGTCAGCAGATAATATTTTGCTGTCTATATCTGTTGGCTGAAAGCTGGGATCAAGCTTACTTAATGCCTGTTGCAACTCATAGATGCGTTTTTCAGAATGCTGAATATGAGTCAGTATTTTGTTAAAAGCTTCTGCAACAGGATCTTCTGAATCTGGATTGAGTCCATAAGCTGTGAAGTCAACTTTTTCGGTTAATTTGCGCTTCTTATTGTCTAAGTTTTGACTGTCTAAGCTTTGACTGTTTAAATGACCACTAGTTGGACGTGTATCGCCTGAGTGTTGGCTATCTAACTGCTGGGTTGCTTTATCTGGGCATGAAAAGTCTTGCTTTGTTGTTGAATCAGTAGTAGATTTTTCACCAGAGCCTTCAGAACCCTTAGAATTAACGTCTTCTACCACTTTTCCTATCATACGCGCAGCACTTCCCACCATGGTTGCTTCTGCTGGTACAGGCTTAACAACCACTGCATTTGAGCCAATTTTGGCATTTTTACCGACTGTAAATGGACCTAATACCTTGGCACCAGCACCGACAATGACACCATCTTCTAAAGTGGGGTGGCGCTTGCCTTGTCCAAGGGAGACGCCGCCTAAAGTAACGCCATGATACAAAGTGACGTCATCGCCAATTTTGGCAGTTTCGCCAATAACAACCCCCATGCCATGGTCAATAAAGAAGCGTCTGCCGATTTGCGCTGCTGGATGGATTTCGATGCCGGTAATCATGCGTGAGCCATAAGACAAGGCGCGGGCACTAAATTTATGATTTTTGTTCCATAAATAATGAGCCCCTCGGTGCAATATCAGGGCGTGGATACCAGGGTAGGTGAGTAATACCTCGGCACTATTGCGAGCAGCAGGATCACGGTTAAATACCGCAGCAATGTCTTCTTGTAATGAGTCTTTGGCTTTTTTAAGGGCTTTAATGAGTCTCATGGCATCATCTTATGGTCATTGTTAGTATTAAATGGGAACGATAGTTGTGCAAAAGGAAGTTTTTAAAAGAGCTTATATTGATAAAAAATTAGCTATCTATACAGCTGCTAAGCTCTCATTTTAGAGTCTCAATGTCAGTTTGGCAATAACAGCGCTTAATAACTCATACTCTTTTTGATCTAATTGCAATCGCGATAACAGACGAGATAATCGACTCGGCAGATCTCTTAGCTTATCGTTTTGAGTGTCCTCTAGCAACTGCAATTGATACATGAGCTCAATAATACGGGTTTGCAGGCTTAGTTTTTGTTGGTGATTAATGGCAGGGCAGTCCCAAACTTGGCGTAAGCTTAACTGCATCAGCGCCATATCTTGAGCTTCGACCAAAGTTGGTGATGTTGTTGGCGTGGCTACTGAGTTAGGGCTCTGATAATGCTGTAAAAAGCGACTATAAATAAAGCTGGTTATCACTTGTACTGCTGATGCAACATTTAACACTGGGTAGTCTGGATTGGCATCGATTTGGATATGGTAATCGGCCAGTGCTAACTCTTCATTGGTGAGACCCCGATCTTCACGACCAAATAAGATGGCAGTCTGAGTTTGGCTGTTAGGTCGGCTTAACATAAGTTGCGCAGCTTGATCTGGCGTCACCACAGGTCTAGGTATATGGCGCTGACGGCTACTAGCGGCAAACACCAACTGACAGTCTGAGATAGCCTCGTCAAGGCTGTCCACTATTTGGCAGTTTTGTAATACGCTTTGAGCGCCGGCAGCATGTGACATACTGTCATCATCGATTGGATACTTGGGCGCAACGACCACTAGGTCTGTTAAGCCCATGGTGAGCATAGCACGTGCTGCTGAGCCAATATTGGCAGGCAGGGTAGTATTAAGCATGACTATCCGAACTTGTTGCAGTCGGTGCTGTAGGTTGCTTTGCCAATCTAAGGGTGACTTTGTTGTTACTTTCTCATCCGTGCCTTGCGTAGATGCTGGTGGCTGAGAAGGGAGAGTTGTCGCTGTAGAGTGAGCAGTCATAAGTATCAGTTTTTATTTGGTAAAGTGGATGAGGTCAAAAGCTTCAACGAGCCATTTGACAGTTTTATTATCATTACAAGATATTATGTTAGTAGCAAGATAAGACATTAGTAGAGCTATTTAGTTAAGTCGGTAAAAAAAAATAGACTTCAATGAGTTCATTAATCTTTCCAACCTGTTTGAGTTTTTTTAAGGTTTTCGACATAGTTGATACATAAGTCAGTAAATATCTCAGCTTGCGGAGATAGGCTTCTGCCTTTAACACTAAAAATACCAATTTGGCGCTGCAACGGTGGGTCGATTAATGGTAACCAGACGAGCTTGTCGTCATACTCTGGAAACGCTAGCTTGGGTAAAGTAGTCACTCCCAACTCATTTCTCACTAAAGAAAATAATGAGGTGATATTACCGACTTCATATTTGGGATTTAAATTTAAGACATATGCAGGCGTTGTATCGAGTAGATGACAAGTACCGTTATAAATAAAAGGCTCGCAGCTGAGCTGTTGCCATAATATACCAGAGTTATGACGAGCCAAAGGATGGTGGACACTACACACCACACCAATAGGATCTGTTAATAAGGGATAAAACTGCACCTCATCTTTCATACTCGCACTTAGGTTACCTAAGGCGACATCCACGTCACCTGCTAGCAATCGGCTACAAACACCTTCAGAATTATCATCCAAAAGACTAATTTCGACCTGAGGGTAACGTTTGGAATATTCTGCCAGTACGTTTGGTAGTAGTTTAGTGGCTAAAGACGGCACACTGGCAATTCTAATTTTACCACTTTTTCCTAATGCTGCTGTGTGTAGCTCGGATTCAAGTCTTTGATAGATATCCATAAATTGTTGGATTTTTGGCAAACACTGTTTACCAAAGGTGGTGAGCACTGCATTATTTCCGCTTTCAAATAAAGATTTGCCCAGCTGCCTTTCTAAGGCTTTGATAGAGGATGACAAAGTAGCTTGAGAGCGATTTGCTTTGGCAGCCGCTGAGCGAAAGCCACCTTCTTCTACCACAAATAAAAAATGGCGTAATTGTTGTAATTTGATGTTCATATTGGTCTTAATGGGCAGTTGCAACGGTTCGATCCATTGTCAATTATTAATAGTAGGTGATCTTTAATACTAGGGCGTATTTTTAATATGTATGATAACTTTTAATTTGTGCAATAACTTTAACGGTAAGTTTAAATAATATCAATAAACAATAACCTAGAGCGTTGGAGGTTGGTTAACGCTTTAAACTCGGTGCTTATGGCTTATCATAATATTTTTGATAGATAAAATCTATCGTTTTATAAATATAATTTGTTAGATTTATCATTTTTGTTTACGTAATATAACAATTAACCAAGAACCTAAGTTTCATTCAATGGTAGTGGTATGGCTCAGTGGTATAGGACGACCAGTGTTAACCTTGATTCTAAACAGATTTAGGTGAAATAGCCTTAGGTCAGACAATTTTAATAAAGACGGTGCCCCTTAAAAAGGTGCTGATAATAAAGAGGAAGGATCCCAGCATGTCACAGAAAGCAGCAAAAACCCCTGTTAAAACAGAATTATATGCTTCTAAAGCACCTTTAGAATGGGCAGTGGTTAGTAAAGGTACTTTATATACCGCACAGATTCCGATTGATGATAGTGGTGTGGTAGTAGAAGGTGGCATTGAAGCTCAAACTCGTCAAACCTTTGAAAACCTAAAACATACCTTAGCTTGTGCCGGTGAAGACATGGATTCTGTCATTCAAGTACTTATCTATGTGACCGAACGTGAATATTTAGCGACTGTGAATCAAGTTTATGCTGAATACTTTAAGCCACCGTTTCCAAACAGAGCTGCAGTTGTGGTCGCAGGGCTGGCACGTGAAGAGATGCTGGTCGAGTTTGTGGTTTATGCCAGCGTCACTGACAAAGACTAATAGATTAGATCATTACATAACCAATGACATACCCATTTAAAACTCAGATTCAAAAAAACTTTATCAGATTCAAAAAAAACTTAATAACAAAAAAAGCCATGGGTCACTTTATGGTGTAACAGACAATTTCTTTATCCATAAATAACCAATGAGCTTAACACTCAACTGCAAAGCAAAGGATGCATGCACTATGACAAATTCAGCAATCGACAACTTACCGACAACCAATGCGCTATATATTAATGGCGAATGGCGCACCGGCACTCACACAGTACCAAACATTAACCCATCAGACATTACCGAAACCATCGGTGACTATGCGCAAGCAGATGCCGCCTTGGTAGAAGAAGCCATTGCCGCCGCCCGCCGTGCGCAACCTGAGTGGGAACGTACGCCTATGGAGCGTAAACAAGCCATCTTACAGTCTATCGGTGATGAGCTGATTGCCCGCTGTGATGAGCTAGGCCGCTTATTATCACGTGAAGAAGGCAAGCCATTTGCTGAAGGCCGTGGCGAGATTTATCGCTCAGGTCAGTTCTTCCATTATTTTGCCGCTGAAGTATTGCGTCAAATGGGCGACTTAGCCGATTCAGTGCGCCCAGGGGTAAAAATTGAAGTCACTCGTGAAGCGGTTGGTGTGGTTGCCATTATTTCACCTTGGAACTTCCCAACCGCGACAGCTGTTTGGAAAATCGCACCCGCATTAGCCTTTGGTAACAGTGTCATTTGGAAGCCTGCTAACTTAACGCCAGCCAGTGCGGTTGCGTTAACTGAAATTATCCATCGCCATGGTTTGCCAGCAGGCACATTTAACCTAGTGTTAGGTAGTGGTAGCCAAGTGGGTGATGCACTCATTAACTCTGCAGACATTGATGCGGTTAGCTTTACCGGTTCTGTGCCAACAGGCCGCAAAGTGGCAGCAGCCACAGCGCCAAACTTTGTGCGTTGCCAGCTTGAGATGGGCAGTAAAAATGCGTTGGTTATTGCCAATGATGCTGATTTACAAATTGCCATTGATGCCAGTATTGCCGGTTCATTTTCAGGCGCAGGTCAAAAATGTACGGCCTCATCACGTCTATTGGTAATGGACAGCATTTATGATGAATATGTAGATCTATTAACCGCGCGTATTGAGCAATTAAAGGTGGGTCATGCCTTAGAAGAAGGCGTATTCATGGGCCCTGTGGTCGATGATAAGCAGCTGGCCTCAAACCTAGATTGGATTAACAAAGCCAAGCAACAAGGCGGCGAAATTGCTACAGGTGGTCAGCGCTTAGATATGCCGCATGATGGTTATTACATGGCGCCAACCTTATTACTGGGCACCGAAAACAACTGGGATATCAACCAAGAAGAAGTGTTTGCACCGCTGGCGTCTGTGATTCGCATCAGTGATGACATTGAAGAGGCCATTGCCTTAACCAACGACACTCGTTTTGGTCTAACCGGTGGCATTATCACTCAAAGCTTACGCAATAGCGCCTTGTTTAAAGAGCAAGTACAAGCCGGTTGTGTGATGGTGAATCTAGCCACAGCAGGTACGGATTACCATGTGCCATTTGGTGGTCGTAAGCAATCTAGCTTTGGTCCACGCGAGCAAGGTCAATATGCCAAAGAGTTTTACACCATTGTTAAAACTGCTTATCAGCGTGCTTATTAGTTCGGTACTTATTAATTTTTAGTTAACGATAAGTCGTTTTATATATTGTAAGCTGCTGTGATGGCTTGGCGTGTTCGTTAGCGTTAAGCGATCAAGCGCTTACTTCGGGTCACAAGGAAGTACCATGTTTCAACAACATATTGTCATCGATGGTCTGCAATACAGTCACTGGGATAGAGATTATTTTTTGATGCTCAAAGCCAGTGGTATTGATGCTGTTCACGCTACTTTGGTTTATCACGAAGATGCGCGTGCTACGTTAACAAGATTTGCAGAATGGGATTATCGATTTGAGCGTAATTCAGATTTGATTATGCCAGTCTATCAAGTTGAAGATATTAAAAAAGCAAAAGAGTTGGGTAAGGTCGGCATTTTATTTGGTGCGCAAAACTGCTCACCAATTGATGATGAAATTGGTCTGATTAGTGTGATGCGTCAGCAAGGCTTATTAATCATGCAGCTGACTTATAACAATCAAAGCCTATTGGCTACCGGATGTTATGAGCAAAAAGACACAGGTATTACACGCTTTGGTCAGCAAGCCATACGTGAAATGAACCGAGTGGGCATGATTATCGATATGTCGCACAGTGCTGAGATTTCAACACTTGAAGCAATTGATATCTCTGAGCGTCCAATCTGTATCAGTCATGCCAATCCAACCTTTGCACATGATGCGCTCCGTAATAAATCGGATACGGTGATTAAAGCCTTAGCAGCCAAAGGCGGATTGCTTGGCTTTAGTCTCTATCCCTTCCATTTACCAAACGGTAGTGACTGTACTTTGGAAGATTTTTGTCAGATGATTGCCAAAACTGCTGATATGGTCGGCGTAGAACATCTGGGCATCGGCAGTGACTTGTGCTTAAACCAACCACAATCTGTCCTTGAATGGATGCGTAATGGCCGCTGGTCAAAGCAAATGGATTATGGAGAAGGTTCTGCCAATAACTCAGGTTGGCCAGACCCACTACCTTGGTTTTCTGGCGAAGATGGCATGCAAAACATCTATCAAGGCCTTCTAAAAACAGGCTTTAGTGATAAAGAAGCAGGTCAGATTATCGGTGGCAACTGGTATGACTTTTTAGAAAAGTCGTTAACACCTATGCTCAGTCTTCAATAGGCTCAGCAGTTAACTTCTTATCAGATCGATTCAACTACAAATAATAGACAGTCATCGGTAAAAAGAAAAACTTACGACAGTTATTGATAGATACAGGAGATAGACCGCAAACAAAAAATAAAACTTTATAACAGTACGAACGATAAGGAAATCTAGATGCACATAAACAAAGTTGAAAATAATCAGGGAAATGATACACAAGTACCTACATTAAGAGCGCCAAGCGTGGTGATGGACCCCAACCGATTGGGCTCTATGCATCAGACTCGGCTAAGCTTTGTCAGAACCTTGCTTAGGAAAATTGCTAAAGAAAAATGGCAGCTTAGCTTGGCAGATTGGGGGTTATCTCCTGAAGGTTATGGACATGTGACCTATCGATTGGATACCCACAATGGGATTTATCATTTGGTTATATTCTGTGATGAAATCTCAGATGAAGAGCGCATTGACCGCGTTATTGCCAATAGGTGGGATGTTACTTTCTGCATGGTGCATGGTGATGTGCCTGATGAGCTTTTAAAACAGTTAAGTGAAAATGTGCCGCTACAAGAAGCCGGAAGAAACTCAAATAAAGTTATCGTACTGGCACGTGCTAATAAAAGTGTGCGTGTATTTGATCATATCGTAGATCGCTTGGCATCTGGCAACCAGCCAGATCCAGAAGTATTGGCGCAAGTTGGTTATATCTTAAGAACCACAGCCGTTTATGGGAACGGTAAATTTGGTATTCATGACTTTAAACCGTTAGAAAACAGTGCTGATTTTGGTCAGTCATTTAGTGCACAAATGTGTGCGGTGTATTTGCTAAAACAGTTTAGCTTAGACTGGGTAGACTTTTTGGCAAAAAACAAAGGCGGCGATAAGGCGGTAAGTCTGCATCCTAAGCTACAAAGATACCTAGGTGTTGGTAATGCCACAGGACTTGGTATGGCACCGTATTTAATCAATCATCCTTGCATCGTGGATAAGTGGCTAAGTACCAGAGAGCAGGCGTTAGCAGTTGTACTGGATGAGGCTGTAGAACCTAATAAAGCAGCACTACTGCATAAATATTTACAGCGTGCCATTCAGCATTTTAGTGAAATTGTTACCATCGATGACAATCAGATTCAATTAAATGCTACTGCTGTGAGTGATTTACAAAGCATCTCTGATGAGGAGATATTAAAGCACAGCACTTGGCGTGAGGTGTTGACCCATTATGAACATCTAAGTCTTGAAGCACATGAAGTGCTGATTGCTTGCTTGATGGAGCTATATCCAGAAATCGTTGACACCTTCGAATCTGACATGAATGCAGATGAGAATATGGAATTGCCACTTGGCAAAAAAGTCAAAGATTTACAGCAGGTATTAGAATCACGCTATCAGTGGGCCATTCACACCGACTATAACGAACCTGATAATTCTTATTGGTTCTGGTATCGCTCTGAAGACAAAGAAGAGCCGAGATTGGGCATACGTGGTGAAGAAGAGGGTGTAGAAAAGGAATTGCCACTGGATATCGGTCGTCAAGCACGTAACTTGTATCTGGCCATTCAAGATGTAGACCCTGAGATGAAGCTGTCCGAGTTTATCTTAAAGCAGCCTAAGTATCGTGGCATCATTCGTCGTACCTGGAGTATGGGTCACAAACTGATGGGCGACATTCAAATGAATGTGCTACATAAAGAGGCATTACCGATGCACTTGCTGCGCTGTAAATTAGCAATGTTCGGCGCAACCAAATTTGACCCACGTTCAGATCGCTGGGTACGTATTACCTTGTTTCAGGGTGCTCCTTTATTTAAAGAAGCTCACGGCGAAGAATGGTTATTTCCTTTGTTACCGAAGATTGGGGAGTTACAACCAGAAGAGGCAGCACAAGAAGGAGTATCGTTATGATCGTATCGCACAATGAAATTATTACATTGGTACAAAAAGCCTTTTTAGGGATGCACCGAGAATGTGGTGAAGCAGATTTGATTGCCAATATGGTTGCTGAATTACAAATGGCAGGCTTAGACGGTATTCGCCAATTTAATAAAGCCAGTGATTTTTTGTTCTCTGAGCAGGAAGTGGCGATAGAAATTGTGGGCGATAAGATTATCGATGATGTGGTGGTTGATGAGGTTGCGCATCCAGTGGTTGCTGAGACCAAAAAGCTAGAATTCGACTTTCATGGCAATAGTCTGGTATATCACTTACCTGCGATTATTGACTATGCGTTAGAGCAATTGACGGACAGCGAACATTTGGTATTAGAGTTAAAAAAATGTCGTAACCGTTGGTTGGCTTATGGTGAGCTAGTAAAATTAGCACCCAAAGGCATTGCTTGTATGGCACGTTGGGACAATGGCAGTGACCCTAAACACACCTTGTTTATTTTAAATCTAGGTAGTATTTATCCAGACCTGTACTTTTATAATAATCAGGCCAGCAAAAACGCTGACAGTATTCAAAATATGACGATAGAGCTGGCTTATCACAATTTTGAAATCAACGATTACGACAATCAATATGCACAGCTTGTCAGTGCCGATGATATTTTAGCAAGTCATCAACAGTCTTGGGATAAGGGTATTGAAGTAGATGAGCAAGAGTGGCAGAAGCTAAAAGAGACGGCAAGACATATGCTGGTTAAAAATAGTGAAGCTTCAATGCGTGGTGCTGGAGGCGCATAGCTGGTTCAAGGCTAAAGCGAAGACCCAGATAAAGTTTAGTTATTCATGCTTTTGTAGTCTTGCGTTATCAGCTTAAACGTAAGCACCTAAACAGTGAGCATCTAAAAAATAGCTATCTAAAAAAACAGCCCGTTGAAGTATCAACGGGCTGTTTTTGTATATTGTTAACTTCTAACTTCTTTTATAGCTTGTTATAATTTTATATAACTAGCTTCTTTTTTTAGTTAGCCTTTAAAGAAAAGACTAACGTTGTTACCTTAGAGTAGGCGTAGAACCTTAGCGGTTACACTGCCCAGCAAGAGCAACCAAAGGCGCCAAAGAAGTCTTTCATGCTAGAAGCAGGAACACTTGAATTCCATGCTTTAGCGTGGTTGTGACCATGCACAGCACAAGCACTTGAACAACCACAAGATGCGGCCATTGCTGCACCATTAGGCGCTAATGAGTTTTTACCAGCACCTTCTGGATCTGCCCAAGCGGCATAACCACCATATTTGTTAACTGGTGACCAATCTGGCATTGCTGGTGGAATTGGGTTGTCAAAGTCAGAGAACTCGCCAGCACCAAAGACAGGCTTACCACCAACCACAGTTAAGTCTGAAGTTAAGTATGGAATTTCATTTTCTGGTACTGCAAAGAAGTCTTTGTTCGGTACGATAAAGTCAGCTAGATGACCTTCTTCGATACGACCACGTGAGCCTTCTTCGTTAGTGAACCAAGCTACGTTCTCTGTCCACATACGTAGTGCAGTTTCACGGTCTAGTAGGTTGTCTTGATCATACAGCTGCATACCGCCAACAGTTTGACCACTGATCAACCAAGCTAATGATACCCAAGGGTTGTATGACGCAACACGAGTGGCATCAGTACCAGCTGATACCTTAACACCACTTTCAAGCATTTGCTTCACTGGTGGAGTATTAGAGGCTGCTGCTGTGCCATAGCGCTCAGCGAAGTACTCACCTTGATAGGCCATACGGTGCTGAACAGCAATACCACCACCTAATTCAGCGATACGGTCGATTGATTTTTGAGAGATAGTCTCAGCATGATCAAAGAACCAGTTTAAGTTTTCAAATGGAATCTCTTTATTAACCTTTTCAAATACGTTTAAGGCACGCTCAATCGTTTCATCATAGGTTGCGTGTAAGCGCCAAGGCCACTTATTTTGAGCCAAAATTCGTACGACCTCTTCAAGATCTTCTTCCATATTTGGTGGCATTTCAGGGCGTGGCTGACGGAAGTCTTCAAAGTCAGCTGCTGAATAAACCAACATTTCACCTGCACCGTTATGGCGGAAGTAATCATCCCCCTGTTTATAGGTTACTGAGGAGGTCCAGTTTAAGAAGTCTTCTTTTTCTTCGTTTGGCTTTTGCGTAAATAAGTTGTATGCCATGCGTACGGTTAGCTGATCTTCTTCATGCAACTTTTGAATGACTTCATAATCATCAGGGAAGTTTTGTGAGCCACCACCAGCGTCAATAATACCAGTAACCCCTAAGCGGTTTAATTCACGCATAAAGTGACGAGTAGAGTTTAGCTGATAATCGAAAGGTAGTTTTGGACCTTTCGCTAACGTCGCATATAGGATGCTTGCGTTTGGTTTTGCCAATAACAGACCTGTTGGATTACCATTGGCATCACGCTGAATTTCGCCACCTGGTGGTTCTGGAGTTTCTTTGGTATAACCAACGGCACGTAGAGCAGCTGCGTTGAGTAAGGCACGGTCATATAAGTGCAAGATGAATACAGGTGTATCTGGTGCAACGGCGTTTAATTCATCAATAGTTGGTAAACGTTTTTCAACAAATTGATTTTCAGTAAAACCACCAACCACACGTACCCACTGAGGTGCAGGTGTCTTATCAACTTGATCTTTTAGCATTGCCATCGCATCAGCTAGTGAGCGAACACCATCCCAACGTAGTTCCATATTGTAGTTCAAGCCACCACGGATAACGTGAGTATGGTTATCAAATAGACCTGGTAGTACGCTACGACCTTTTAGGTTAATAGATTTTGTGTTTGAGCCAGCCAAATCTAAAACTTCTGAGTCAGTACCAACTTTAACAAAGCGTCCATCTTTGATTGCGACCGCTGATGCCGTAGGATTAGATCGATCGAGGGTAGTTATTTTACCGTTATAATAAATAATGTCGGGAGTTGTCATAATTATTATCCTAATATCGTGTTAATAAGCATGGTAGTCAACGAGATATTGTTTGTTATGGCTATCTGACAATTGAAGATAGTCGTTTTGACCATCATAGCGTTATTTACTAGCTAGACAAAAATGAAACATTGTTGTCAATGAAATGAGTTGTTAGCAGCATTAAGTGTCTGCACCGTTTTTATCGGTTGTCGCTTTTGTTGCAACAGGGCTTTGTGCTGATTGTTGCTGCTGGACTTGTACTTGCTCTGTTTTAGAAAAATGTTGTTTGGTGTATTTAACAATGTCCTCACCAAGCAACATGCCTAATAGGCCTGCTAACGCCCACGTTGGTGGTGCTGGTGAACGCACATTAAGAACACCGTAAAGAACCCCAACAAGAACACCTACAATTAGGGATACAATATAAATTTTCATAATTTATATCCTCTTAGGGTTGTTAAAAATAAAGGATTAATCAAGCAGAGAAGCAACCAAATCAGGTGTTAACTCTCATACTCAATTAATCCTCTTCTACTAGTTATAAGCTTAACCAGTTATAAACTTATGTTAAACGCCTTATTGTATTACCTCAAACGCGCCAACAATAGGTTTATGACTTATTTGTTAGCTGGGTTTGGACCAATCATTTCGCCATGTTCTGTACGCTCTGGAGCACCGTGAACCATAGTGTATGCATAGTCAACACCGAAACCGTAAGCACCTGAATGCTCTCTTACAACGTCCATAACTGCATCATAAGTGTCACGTTTTGCCCAGTCACGTTGCCATTCTAGTAGCACTTGCTGCCAAGTTACAGGCACAACACCAACTTGAATCATACGGTTGATAGCTTGTTCGTGTGCTTCAACTGAAGTACCGCCTGAAGCGTCAGTTACCATGTAGATTTCATAATCAGTATCTTGTAAGCAAGATAGTGAGAAGGTCAGGTTACATACTTCAGTCCATAGACCTGATACAACAACTTTCTTACGACCTTCTTGTGCGTTTTTCGCTAGGAAATCACGTACGTTTTGGTCATCCCAAGAGTTCATTGAAGTGCGCTCTAGGATTTTGTTTTCTGGGAATACAGCTAGTAATTCTGGGTAAGTGTGACCAGAGAAGCTGTTAGTTTCAACAGTAGTAATCGTTACTGGGATGTCGAATACTTTGGCTGATTTAGCTAAAGCAACGACGTTGTTTTTTAGAGTTTGACGGTCAATTGACTGTACGCCAAACGCCATTTGTGGCTGTTGGTCAATAAAGATTACTTGAGAGTTTTGTGGGGTTAATAGTTCTAATTTGCTTGACATAGTTATTATCCTATTTTTTTTAGATTTAGTAGTTTAGTTATTATAAAAATTATACAGATAATATTTATAAAAACAGTGAAATAACAACATTACAATTAAAGCCAATCTCTTAGATGTATACATCAATATTGAGCGTTGACTTAATCATAATAAGTAAGTAAAACCTCACAATCAAAAATTATTTTTTTGTTTGGTTTTTATCACTTATTGGCGACTAGTATATGTAGCAACGCTCATATTGGCAAGCACTGAGTTACAGTTGATGTACATTAGTAGTTTACTGTTTGTGGGCAAATGTATTCGGAAAACGCAATTAAACTGTTAAGTTTTAATTAATAGAAATTAACTTAGTTATATAGGGTTTTTTTTGTTATCTATCTCTATTAATCAACACTAAAAGCAGCAGATAATTGTTTAAATCCGTTGAAATATAAGGTTTTGCGGATTTTTATATGTTAATTGAGTTTTATTGGTGCTTAATTATTTTTGACAGTTTAAATAAAAAAATTATGCGCGCCTGTGTCTTCTCGCTATGATTGCAAACAGCCCGTAGCCGAAAAAATTAAAAATTTTGCAGTTACCATAACCTCTAAATTGAAACGTTACGTTACATTAATTGAGCTCATTTTGGTCATTTTTTAATCATTTTTTTGACCGTCTATTTTTTTATTTGTCTACTAATGGCATTGATTTTAGTTAAGTTTAATCAAAATTTGCTCAAAGTAGATACAGCATAATCAGATAGCTAGGTAATGGGTTTTGATAGTCTTCATCATTTCACTCCCCATCATTTATTGAGATGTGTATTTATTGATATGAGTCTTGGTATGTGATGCTATATATATGATAAATATTGGCTGAGAGCAGTGCCGCAGTTAAATATGTTTACCTATTTGCAATCAAATATCCACAATACAAAAGCGGATTAATGTTAAATTATAACTAAACCAAATTTTCACCACATCACTGATCTACTTTATATCCGAATCTCAACTCTTTTTTCTTAACCCTTGATTTTAAAGGGCTTAAAATATTTAGTTGTTAAGATTTACTGGTATAAACCTTTAAATATCAATAGGTTATAATTTAAATATCAATAGGTTATAAATAGTTGAGAGCGGGGTGCTTTATATAACTTTATTCGCTTTTTTTAACTTTATTCACTTTTTTTAACTTTTTCACTTTTTTTAATATTAGTCATAGTCATAGTCATAGTCATAGTCATAGTCATAGTCATAGTCAAAGGAGAACCCCATGGCTTTATCACAATTTTTTATGCCTTCAAACAACCTAATTGGTGAAGGTGCATTACAAGCAGGTATTGACCAAATCAGTAAACTGAACCTAAAAAAAGTATTGTTGGTGACAGACCAAGGCATCGCAGGTATTGGCTTAGCAGACAAAGTAAAAGAACTGCTTCAGTCTAAAGATATTGATGTTTCTGTGTTCGCAGAAGTACAACCTAACCCAACAGTGAGCAATGTAAATGCTGGTCTAGATCAGTTAAAGCAGCATGGAGCTGATAGTGTTGTCTCATTAGGTGGTGGCTCTGTACATGACTGTGCCAAAGGCATTGCTCTGGTAGCGACCAACGGTGGTAAAATTGAAGACTATGAAGGCTTGGATCAATCAAAGACCAGTCAACTGCCTTTGATTGCTATTAATACTACGGCAGGTACCGCGTCAGAAATGACACGCTTCACCATTATTACTGACGAAGAGCGTCATATCAAAATGGCGATCGTTGATAGTAATGTGACACCAATCTTGTCTATTAATGATCCAGAGTTAATGGCAGGCATGCCAGCAAGCCTCACTGCCGCTACGGGTATGGATGCTTTAACTCACGCAGTTGAAGCTTACGTATCGACAGGTGCTAGCCCTATTACTGATGCGTGTGCATTAAAAGCGGTTGAGTTGATTGCAAAAGCCTTGCCAGTCGCCGTTGCAGAGCCAAAAAACATGCAAGCACGTGATGACATGGCTTATGCGCAGTTCTTAGCGGGTATGGCATTTAACAACGCATCATTGGGTTATGTCCATGCGATGGCGCACCAGTTGGGTGGTATGTATAACTTGCCACATGGCGTATGTAACGCCTTACTATTGCCTCACGTGGAAGCTTATAACCAAACTTCAGAGACGGCCAAGCAGCGTTTGGATGAAATAGGTAAGATATTGGTAGATAATAACAGTGACTTGGCTGGCTTGAATACTATTGATGCGATTAAGAGAATGGCAGACATTGTCAATATTCCTAAGTCGCTAAAAGAGCTGGGCGTTAAACGTGAAGACTTTGATGAGCTGGCAGAAAACGCATTAAAAGATGTGTGTGCGGTGACCAACCCAGTACAGGGTGATAAAGCAGATGTTATCGGCATCTTTGAAGCGGCCTTTGAAGCACGCTCATAGTTTTAGCTCATAGTGTTTAGCTCACGGTTTCTATTAAGCAAATGAGCTTAATGTTTTAGCATAAAGTTAGTATAAAAAAGAAGTCCTAGTTTATAACTGGGACTTCTTTTTTTAGCTTCTTTTTCTGTTGTTATTTATTACTTGTAATATCCATCAAATACCCCACTCTCAACATGAATAGTTGGTAACCTTATAAGTTTATTGACAGTATCTTTAGCTTATCTGTTACAAAATACTAAAAAGGGTGGCAAGTCCCCCTTTTTCAGTTTAGAAAATCATAGATTTTCTCTTACGTCGGGGCAAAGCAGTGCTTTGCTTTATCCCTCCTCAGGGATTTAGGGGGATTATTTGCGATGTTTGTTGAAAATCCATCCCCAACCCTTCCTTTGAGAAAGGAAGGGAGCCAAACCTTGCATAAGCTACAGCTTATACTTTAAATTGAGGTTGGCGCATCAAATAACATCAATGAGCTGTCGTGAAGCTAACTGTTATGCAACTAACTATAATGAAAGTATAAATGGTCATCAGGCACCACTTGGCTTAACTGCATTAAGTTGTCATCCGTTGGATATAAGCGCCAATCATCATTGAGCTGCACGCTGGCAATGGCGTAATCGGTAAATACATTTAATGCCAAAGGAATACAGCCATCGTTTTGATTGGCTGCTGAAGCGGGTGCCATACCACCGTCTTGATTGTAATAGGCATCCATTGTATCTGCTTCGCTCGCTTCATTGTCATCTTCTAAAAATGATACAGCAGTAGGGATAATATCTAATTGCGCAGGCTTGAGCAAAGGCAGTAAGGAATCAAGTAACTGAGTATCTTCGCTGTGAATTTTAACGCTAATTTTCTTCACCCAACGTTGACGACACTCAAGTAAAGTGTAAGCATTGTCTAAGCGTGCGAATAAACGCCCATCACGATCTCGAATACCACCTTTAATAACAATCACTTCATCGACTTTGAGCTTGTCTTTGATGCGATTAAAGCGTTCGGCATAACAGCTGACTTCCAAACGCGCGGTACCATCATCTAAGGTAATCACGCAGCGGTTACCGAAGTTGGCAATATCAATGATTAATCCAGCGAATAAGGTGCTGCCGTTGTAACCCGTATCTGACAGGCTGTCTAATCGGGCATTAGCGGTATAAACGCCCACCTCCTTACGATATTGATCCAGAGGATGTCCAGTAAGATACAGGCCTAACGTGTCTTTTTCTGCTTTTAGACGGTGCTTGTCACCCCAAATCAGCTCAGGCGCAGTCGGTAGGGGTGGGGCAGTGGTGGCATTATCGACTTCACTGAATAGATCCATCATGCCCATTTCATTATTCTGACGCTCTTGCTCTGCCGCTTGTACCGCACTGGGCAGCTGATCCATTAAGGCGCCGCGGATCTGGTAGCGCTGATTAGGTGCAAGATCTGGACGTAAGTTCTCAGCAAAGTCATCAAAGCAGCCTGACTTAATCAGTGCTTCTAATGTGCGTTTGTTAACCTTTTTGATATCAACGCGGCGACAAAAATCATATAAATCAGTAAAGATACCGCCTTGATTGCGAGCCTGTACGATAGACTCAACCGCACCTTCACCAACCCCTTTAATGGCACCTAATCCATAAATAATATTAGTCGGTTTATCTGCTACAAATTGCCATTGACTGCGGTTGACAGAAGGATTATCAACAGTTAGACCGAAGTTTTCACGACAGTCATTAATAAAGAACACCACGTTGTCGGTGTTGTTCATGTCTGAGGTTAATACAGCAGCCATAAACTCGGCTGGATAATAATATTTTAGATAAGCTGTTTGATAGGCAAGCACGCCATAAGCAGCCGAATGTGACTTGTTAAAGCCGTATCCAGCAAATTTTTCCATCAAGTCAAACACACCACCAGAAACGACAGGATCTATACCTTGCTCAGTTGCACCTGTAACGAAGATGTTGCGCTGCTTTGCCATCTCTTCTGGTTTTTTCTTACCCATAGCCCGGCGCAGCATATCGGCACCGCCTAAGCTATATCCGGCCATCACCTGAGAGATCTGCATTACCTGCTCTTGATAGACGATAACGCCGTTGGTATTTTCCAAAATCGGCTCAAGGTTCGGGTGGTCGTACACAACCTGCTCACGACCATGCTTACGGTCAATGTACATCTCTACCATCCCAGCATCAAGTGGGCCTGGGCGATAAAGGGCACACATCGCAATCACGTCTTCAATGTTGGTTGGTTGCAGCTTAGACAGGTATTTTTTCATGCCTGAGCTTTCTAGTTGGAAGACAGCGGTGGTTTTGGCATCTTGCAGTAGTTTGTAAGCATTTGCATCATCAAGCGGTAAGTCCTCAAGCTCAATGGGTGGCTTGTTCTCACGAGCACGTCTATCATTGATGTTCTTCACAGCGGCATTAATCACAGTCAAGTTACGCAGACCCAAGAAGTCGAATTTCACCAAACCGACTGCTTCAACATCATCTTTATCATACTGACTGACTCGGTGACCTTCTTCATCGCAATAGATGGCACTAAAGTCAGTAATTTTGTTTGGTGCAATCAAGACACCACCGGCATGTTTACCCACGTTACGGGTAATGCCTTCAAGCTTTAACGCCATTTCCCAAATTTCAGAGGCATCTTCATAGTCCATGTTATTTGGGTTGGATATTAAGTCTTTTAACTGAGGTTCTTCAATCAGCGCATCTTGGAGTGAAATACCCGGTGTTTTTGGAATTAACTTAGAGATTCTATCAGCCAGACCATAAGACTTACTTTGAACACGTGCCACATCTCGCACCACAGCCTTGGCCGCCATGGTACCAAAGGTAATAATCTGCGACACCGCTTCTCGTCCGTATTGACTGGCGACATACTCAATTACTCGATCACGACCTTCAATACAAAAGTCGATATCAAAGTCAGGCATAGATACCCGCTCAGGGTTTAAAAAGCGCTCAAATAACAGGTCATAATGAAGTGGATCTAAGTCGGTAATGTTCAGCGCATAAGCGACCAGTGAACCAGCACCCGACCCACGACCAGGGCCTACTGGTACGCCATTGGCTTTTGCCCAGCGGATAAAGTCCATAACGATTAAGAAGTAACCTGGGAACCCCATCGATAAGATTATATTAAGCTCATGCTCTAAGCGCTCATCATAAGGTTTACGTACCTCTGGCCAAGTGTCATCTCGTTCTGCAACTGGATAAAGCTTATCAAGGCGGGCGTTAAGTCCACGCTGTGACTCTGAACGGAAAAACGATTCAATAGTTTCACCTTCAGGAACGGGGAATTCAGGCAAGACGTTAATGCCCAAGGTTAAGGTAACGTTACAGCGCTGCGCTAATACCACTGTGTTGTCAATCACTTGTGGGATATCGGCGAATAACTCTATCATTTGTTGCTGTGTTTTTAGATATTGCTCACTTGAGTAGTCATGCGGACGGTTGGGATCTGCCAAAACGTGAGAGGTGGCGATACACACCCGAGCCTCGTGTGCATCAAAGTCATCTTCTACCAAAAAGCGAACATCATTATGGGCAACGATAGCGATACCCTGCTGCGCTCCTACGTTAATCGCTTGCTCAATAAATGCATCCTCATGGGCACGTTTGGTACGCTTAATAGCAAAATATAATCTGTCATCAAATACCGCTTTATATTCTTCAATTAACGGAATGGCACGCTCAGGGTTAGAGCCTAGTAAGGCCTGTCCAACATCCGATTTTTCGGTTAATAAGACAATGACACCCTCACTGTTGGCGAAGACGTGTTCTTTTTTGACGATAGGCGTGCCTTTATTCTCAGGATTCATACGCCCATCGGTATAGCCTAGCGACACAATACGAGTGATGCTTTTGTAGCCTTCATTGTCCATCGCCAGTAGGGTTAGGCGTGTGTTTTCATCATCTAGGATAATTTCTGAACCAATAATAGGCTTGATGCCCACATCCAAGCAAGCACGATAAAACTTAACCGCCGCATATAAGTTAGACAGGTCGGTTAAAGCCAGTGCCATTTGGCCATCGGCTGCGGCAGCCTTGACCATGGGCTTGATGCGAATAATAGAGTCGGTAATAGAAAATTCACTGTGAATACCAAGATGTACAAATGCCATAGACGACCTGATTAACTGATTGAAATATATAAAGTACTGAAGGGACTACATGAGAGCGTTGCCGATGTATATTATTTCCGATGTGTATTATTGCCGATGTATATTATCGGTAATGAGATGAATTTGCTAAAAATTCTGTCAAATAGTAGGAGACTAACTATAACATTTTTCAGGATGGTGAGCCACAGTTAACCGCTATCAATCCCAAACCTCGAAAGTTATTTTATAAGTAATTGGCTATACTAAACTGGTATCTAAAAAATGGATACCCAAACCTAAGGTCAATGTGATGACAGACAACACCATGACAGCTAAGCTAGCACCAGCTATAAGCGCTACTGCTTGCGCCATTACCATTTGCGACAGTTCAAACTGAGGGTGCTCGTCATTAAGCTGATTATGGATATGCTGTCGTTAGAAGATACGGTATAGCACTCTATAATGCTTAGCACCATTCAGCCGTCGTATTTAACCGAATACGATGGTTTTTCTCAGGTGCTTTGAATCATCTTCAATCACTTTGGGCTAACCGCCTAATACTCACAGGCTGATGTAGACAAAGCCGCACATTAGACCTAAACTAAACAGATTTAGGCAATAACTTGCCCGAGATATTCCACCCTTTTTTGCAAAGCATAAGCATCCTATGACAATTTCACAAAGCAAGCATACAAAGTCTACTCAAACCTCTAACAACCTAGCCGCCTTTATTTGGTCGGTTGCTGATCTGCTGCGTGGCGACTTTAAGCAGTCGCAGTATGGGCGCATTATCTTACCCTTTACGCTATTGCGCCGCTTAGAGTGTGTGCTCGAGGACACCAAAGAGGCTGTTGTCGCTGAGTATCAACGCTTACTGGCAATGCCTGATGATGATCTAAAGCCAACAACTGAAGAAGCACAGGCTAGGTTTTTATTGCGTAAGACAAACAAGTTGGCATTTTATAACACTTCACCAATGACGCTGGCTAAGATGGGTCAAAGCGATATCGCAGCCAACCTAAGTCACTATATCCAATCATTTTCTAAAGATGCCCGTGAGATATTTGATCATTTTAAATTTGAAGAGTTTGTCGGGCAGTTAGATGATGCGAACTTATTGTACAAAGTAGTACAAAAGTTTATGAATATCGATTTAAGCCCAGATGCTGTTTCCAACTATGAGATGGGGCTGGTGTTTGAGGAGTTAATCCGCCGCTTTGCTGAAAGTTCAAACGAGACGGCAGGGGAGCACTTTACCCCACGTGATATCGTACGATTAACCACGTCATTGGTATTCATGGAAGATGATGAGGCGCTAAGTAAAGAGGGTATCATTCGTACCATTTATGACCCAACGGCAGGTACGGGCGGATTTTTATCATCGGGTATGGAGTACGTGCTAGAGCTAAACCCCAATGCGGTAATACGTGCCTTTGGACAGGAGCTAAACCCTGAGTCTTATGCCATCTGTAAAGCGGATATGCTGATTAAAGGTCAGGAGGTCAGCCGTATTAAACTTGGCAATACATTATCAGAAGATAAATTAGACTATGTAGAACAAATGGATGATAACGCACCATTAATAAAATATAAATTCGATTACATGTTATCTAATCCACCTTTTGGAGTAGATTGGAAAAAAATATCTGAAAAGGTTAGAAAAGAACACAACGAAAAAGGATTTGAAGGACGATTCGGGGCAGGCTTGCCTAGAGTATCTGATGGTTCATTGCTATTTTTATTACATCTAATCAGTAAGATGCGCCCTGTGGCTAGTCAAAATAATGAGAGTCTGGCGTTATCCAATCTATCATTGGAACAACAGGATACCTCTGTAACTGGTAGCCGTATCGGTATTATTTTAAACGGTTCACCGCTATTTACTGGTGGTGCAGGCAGTGGTGAGAGTGAAATCCGTCGTTATATTCTAGAGTCGGACTTGCTTGAGGCGATTATTGCGCTGCCCACAGATATGTTCTATAACACAGGTATTGCCACTTATGTGTGGATATTGACCAACCACAAAGCGCCTGAGCGTAAGGGCAAGGTACAGCTCATTGACGGTAGCAATTTATATAGCAAGATGCGTAAGTCGCTTGGCTCTAAGCGGAACGAGATGAGTGAAGAGGATATCAAGGTTATCACCCGTACTTTTGGTGCCTTTGAGGTGGTCGATGCCCGTGAGCTTGACAAGCCTGCTGATGAAAAGTCAAACCGTGGCAGACAATCGGTGACTCCTAAAACTGAGAGTGCCAAAACCTTTGCCAGTAAGATATTTGCTACCCATGAGTTTGGCTATCGCCGTGTGACCATTGAGCGTCCGCTACGTTTATCAGCGCAAATGAGCGATGAGGCGATTGAATCCCTGCGTTATGCCGAGCGTACTTATGATTTAGTCATGCCCGCTTTATACGAGAAGTTTGGTGCGCAGTGGACTGATGCCAGCTCTAATAATAGCAATTATGGTAACTTTGGGCAGCTGACCGATGACATTCAAGTTGAAGCACGTGCGATGATTAAAGCGGACTTTAGTGAACTAAAAGAAAAACAAATTAAAGAAGTATTAAGCCAAAAACTATGGCTTGACCAGTTGGCAATTATGAATGCTGCCAAGACGTTGCAGCAAGCGATTGGTACTGAGCAGTTTGATGATTATAACCAGTTCGATGCCATATTTAAGCAAGCGATAAAAGATACGGGTCTGGACTTATCAGCAAAAGATAGAAAGCAGATATTAAATGCGATAACGTGGAAAAACCCTGACGCTAAGCGTGTGATTAAGAAGTCAGCCAAAGAAGCCAATCCGTTATACGGTGCGTTTGAAGTAACAGATAACAGCAAAGGTGACAACAAAGGTAAAACGAAAATTGTTGAGTTTGAGACCGATAGCGACTTACGGGATTATGAAAATATTCCATTAGACCCATCTGTGACCACTACTGAACTAATTGAAAGCTACTTTACCCGTGAAGTACAGCCGCATGTGGCCGATGCGTGGATTGATGCGGGCAAGCGTGATGCCATCGATGAAGAGATTGGTATTGTGGGCTATGAGATACCGTTTAACCGTCACTTCTATGTGTACGAGCCACCCAGACCGCTTAGCGAGATTGATGCTGACTTAGATGCGGTGAGTGCGGAGATTATGCAGTTGCTTAGCGAGGTGCATTCGTAATGGCTGAGTCGCAAGTAAATGAAGTCGCGTTAAAGTATGTGACTGATGATAAAGCGGATGAACAGACTAATCGTTATAAAGCCTATCCTGAATATAAAGACTCAGGGGTTGAATGGTTGGGTGATATTCCAAGTGGTTGGGATGCCCAGAAGTTAAAATTCTTATGTACCTATAATGATGAAGTTCTACCTGAATCTACGTCAAAAGATAAAGAGCTAATCTATGTCGATATAGGTAGTGTTTCAGCAACAGAAGGTATTACAAATACAGAAACTATAACTTATGAAAACTCACCCTCTAGGGCTAGAAGGATTGTTAGAGATGGTGATGTCATATTATCAACTGTTAGAACATATTTAGAGGCAATAGCTCCAATTAACAACCCTCCTGAAAATATGGTAGTCTCAACAGGCTTTGCGGTAATAAGACCTACAGAACTTTTATATAAAGGCTTTGCATCATATAGTCTTAGATTTAAAGGGTTTATAGGTGAAGTTGTTTCAAGGTCTGTAGGTGTTAGTTATCCAGCTATCAATTCAAGTGATTTAGTTAATATTAAAATAGTAACTCCTTCAGTTGATGAACAAATCAAGATTGCCAACTTCCTAGACCACGAAACCGCCAAAATAGATACTCTTATCGAAAAACAACAACGCTTAATCGAGCTATTGACCGAAAAGCGTCAAGCGGTGATTAGTCATGCAGTGACCAAAGGTTTAAATCCTGATGTGCCGATGAAAGATTCGGGGGTTGAGTGGTTGGGTGAGGTTCCTGCGCATTGGGAGGTTTCTAAGCTTAGTTTTAAATTAAAGCTACTTAGTGGTGATGGAATTACTTCTAATGACATTGAAGCTACGGGGGAGTACCCAGTTCTAGGGGGGAATGGTTTAAGAGGATATACTAATAGATATAATTGTGATGGTGATTATGTACTAATTGGTAGACAAGGTGCCCTTTGCGGAAACATTAATTTAGGTCATGGTAAGTTCTTTGCTACAGAACATGCAGTTGTTGTATACCCTCATGAAAAGTTTGATATTGTTTTTTTATCTGAGTTTTTAAGATTTATGGATTTAGGTCAATACTCTGTTTCAGCTGCACAACCTGGGATATCTGTAGATAGAATTAATTCACTAAAAATAGCAGTTCCGCCTTATCAAGAACAAGTTGAAATAGGCAAGCATTTGAAGAATCTTATAGAAACCTTTGAAAAGTTAAGCAATAAAGCGAAACAACAAATCCAACTTCTTTCAGAACGCCGAACTGCGCTAATTTCCGCTGCGGTGACGGGTAAGATTGATGTTAGAGATTGGGTGAAGCCTGAGTAACCCATGAGCTATTTAATAAAGCTCGTTAATTAAATTTGATGTATATCCAAGCGATAATGAGGATGTAAGGATAAACACAAAGGAAAAAAATGGCAAAACATAAAACCAAATATCGCAAAATCCGAGGCATTAATAGACGCAAACGTCATATAAAACAATGGGGGGAGAATTGCAAAAATCTTGATGTAGACGCCTTAAAGCAGACGCATAGTGATTATGTCAAGTTTTGGGTGCGTCCTTGGTCGAGCCTTAGTTTGATCAATAGTGTCTATCCAGAGCCTACTGGAGAGCTTAAAACGCTATTGATCGAAAATCTGCTAAAGATATATGAATCGTGGGATAAGTCCTTAAAGCAATTGGATACGCCTTATTATTTACAAATCTGGCTATTTGAAAATCAGTTAAGCCATTCACAGGTCATTTGCGCTATTAATGATCTTAAAGACTTTTATCAAAATACATTCAGCCCCATAGACGCTCAGCCCAACGAGGGAGTCAAGAGCTCACAGCATTATAACGAAGATACAGCTCAGTATTTGGACCGTTATAACTGGGCGCAATATCGCTATACTCAGGTCTTTAATATGGACGATGCTTGGGATGCTGAGAGTTTTGCGCTGATAAATAAAGAACAGCGACTAGGCGAGCACATAATTGGTGATAAAGCGTATCAAGTGGTGGAAATAGACAAGGTTTGGCTGATTTCAAATCGTGTTTAGCTTAAAAAGATCACTAAGCTTCAAAACAACCTTATTTTAGCTGCGGTGACGGGTAAGATTGATGTTAGAGATTGGGTTGCGCCTGAGTCGAATTAAGTATAATAAATGGAATAAAGTCCACATGAATAATAAAAAGCCTATAAAACAATGGACAAATTTTAACCAGCAATTAGAATTACTTAAAAATCGAGGGCTAATTGTTAATAATGAACAAAAGGCAATTGGCTATTTAAAAACAATAGGTTACTACCGTCTTAGTGGTTATCTTTATTCTTTTAGGCAGATAGATCAAAATAATCCTAAGCACAAGCTCGATAACTTTATTGAAGGCAGTCGTTTTGAAGATGCTAAAGAGCTGTATTTGTTTGATAAAAAACTACGACAGCTTGCTTTAGATGCGTTAGAGAGAATTGAGATAGCAATGCGTGTTAATATTTCTTATGAGCTGGGCAAATATAGTCCAACGGCTTATCATGATAGCCAGTATTTTGATGCTAACTTTGAACATGATAAATGGCTCAAGCGACATTTAGATGTCATACAACGCGAAAAAAGAAATAATAATACTTATGTTATTCATCATAATAAGTATTACTCTGCGTTACCAATTTGGGTCAGTTGTGAAACATGGGATTTTGGCACCATGTCAACGTTATTCAAAGGAATGAAAAAAAGTGATAAAGATAAAATTGCAAAAATTTATCACCTGCAAAGCGGTAGTCACTTACAATCACACTTACATGCCTTTAATTTCATACGTAATGTATCTGCTCACCACAGCCGTTTATGGAATAAAGCCATAGTATTTAAAGCAAGCTTAAAAGGTCTAAACGATAAACAGTGGAAAGCTTTATCAGTAAGAAAAGTATTTGTTTACTTTTGTTTGATGAAAAGAATGCTAGATGTGATTTGTCCGAACTCAAGGTGGAACGAACGTTTTTTAGCAGTATTAAGTGATTTTCCAGATGTAGAAAATGGTGCGGTAAGCTTAAAGCAGATGGGCGTTGAATTAGACCCTAAACTATGGAGTTTATGGCAAACCACTCATAATTAACAGACATAAAAAAGCCCCTAGTCTTATACTCCAACCGCATGGATTGGTAAAACTAGGGGAGTTGTTAAGGAGTATTATAGTTTAAATTATAACTTATGTCAATTTAAAAAGCCTTAAAAGAGGCAGAAAATCAAACCTATTGGTAAATAAAATGGTGCTTATTAAATACCGCTAACCCTGCCTTAGGTGCGGTTTAGCCCTGACAGTAGCGGATATACTTATATAACCACTGGCATGCAGTGACTTGGCTAGGTGTGGTATCGAGATAACAGGAACACGCTTAGCCTGTAGTCACTGCGCCAGTGGGTGTATAAGATAGTAGCGGATGGCAGGAATAGCTACGGATATAGTCGAACCACTCTTAAAGTGTTACAGCGTTAAGCTCACTAAGCCTAATACAGTAGTACTTGCACTCGCTTGCCTTGTACCACTTTTAAGATTGATTGACTATAAAATGGTGTCAAAAATATCACGAAACTCACAGCTGTCGGCAGAACAATATTTATAATTTTTAAAAAAGGTGTAAAGGATGACCAATAATAACAACACGGATGGCGCAAGCATTGAAATTTATGAGCTGGACGATGGGTAAACTGAAGTTAATGTGCGCTTTGATAAAGATACGGCATGGTTATCCCAAGCTCAAATGACTGAATTATTTGGTCGAGACCAGTCTGTTATTTCACGTCATATTCGTAATGCTCTAAAAGAAGAAGAAATCTTTGAAAAAAGCAATATGCAAAAAATGCATATTGCAAATTCTGATAAACCTGTTGTGTTTTATGACTTAGATGTTGTTATATCAGTCGGTTATCGAATAAAGTCGCCACAAGGTGTGCAGTTCAGACGCTGGGCAACGCAGAGGTTGCGTAATTATTTAATTCAAGGTTATATCATAGATAAAAAGCGCTTTGAGAAAAATGCAGATGAGTTGCAACACGCAAGAGACGCTTATTAAGCTAATTATGAATATACTGTCACTTGAAAACACGATTTAACGCATTTTCGATAAACAAAACAATCAAACGGACAAACCATGACGGATATCACAAGGGAATCAACCTTTCAAAACGACATCATCAATGAGATGGTGGCGAATGGCTGGGTGCAAGGTATTGCCACTGGCTATCAACGTGAAACCGCTTTGTATGAGCGTGATGCGCTTAATTATGTACAGCGCACGCAAGCGGATGAATGGGAGAAGTTTTGCCGTCTGTTTCCGCAAGATCCAGAAGGTGAGTTTATCAATCAGCTGGTTAAGCAGTTAGGTAAGGCCAGTGAGCAGGCCACTGATAGAGCCTCACGCACTTACGGCACATTGGGTGTGCTGCGTCATGGATTGAAGATTCGTAATACCCGCTTTCGCTTATGTCAGTTTAAGCCAGAACACAGCCTAAATCCTGAGGTACTGGCTCGTTATGAAGCCAATATCTGCCGTGTGGTACCTGAAGTGGTGTATAGCGCCCATCTAAGCCCTAAAGATGCTGATGCAGTGACTGGTGCGAAGTCTAAGTCAGCTAAGCGTCATCGTCTTGATCTGGTGTTGTTCGTTAACGGTCTGCCAGTGGTGACCATGGAGCTTAAATCTGAGTTTAAGCAAGCCGTTGAAAACGCCAAATTACAATATAAACGAGATAGGCTGCCTATTGATCCTGTAAGCGGTAAGCCTGAACCACTACTTAGCTTTAAGCGTGGTGCTTTGGTTCATTTTGCGGTCAGTCAATATGATGTGTTTATGACCACTAAGCTGGCAGGTGATGATACCTTCTTCCTACCCTTTAACAAAGGGACTGGTGATGGCGGTGCAGGGAATGACATACCTAGCGACCCCAACCGCTATGCTACCGATTATTTATGGAATGAGGTATTAAGTACCGACAATCTGCTGAATATCTTAGGTCGCTTTATGCACCTTCAGATAGAAGAGGTTGAGGATGCACTAGGACGCAGAACCAAAAAAGAAACCATGATTTTCCCACGCTATCACCAATGGGATGTGGTGACTAACTTGATTGAAGATGCCGTTAAGCTGGATCAAGTCAGGCAAGCGAAGCAAGACAATCCGAACTTAAATGATAAGGTGCAAAATCGCTACCTGATTCAGCACAGTGCAGGCTCGGGCAAATCTAACTCGATTGCTTGGACAGCGCATCAACTATCCACCCTATATAATGACGCAGGGGCTAAACTGTTTGATTCGGTAATTGTGGTGACCGATAGAACCGTACTCGATGACCAATTACAAGACACCATTTATCAGTTTGAACATGCCGATGGGGTAGTCGGGCGTATTAATCGCAAAGAGGGTGAGGGATCTAAGTCTGAGAAGCTGGCTGACGCCTTATTAAACTCACAGCCGATTATTATCGTTACTATTCAAACCTTCCCTTATGTGCTTAAAGCCATTGAAGACTCTAGCGTACTCAAAGAAAGACGCTATGCCATTATCGCTGATGAAGCACATTCATCTCAGTCGGGTACGACTGCTCGTAAGCTAAAAGAAGTGCTTATTGCCAGTCCAGCAGCCAGTGATGAGCTCAGAGATAACTTTGAGGAGTATGTGGATAAAGGGCTATCTGCTGAAGATATGCTTGATGCGACCATTACTGCTCGCCGTGGTAGTGATAACCTAAGCTACTATGCCTTTACTGCTACGCCAAAATCTAAAACCTTAGAGCTGTTTGGACGTTTGCCCAATCCAAACTTGCCTGCCTCAAAAGACAACAAGCCTGAAGCGTATCATGTGTACTCTATGCGCCAAGCGATAGAGGAAGGCTTTATTTTAGATGTGCTCAAAAACTATACCAGCTACAAAGTGGCCTATCAGCTCAATCAAAAACTGGCTAAAGACCATGAAGTCGATGCCAAGCGTGCCAAGATTAAGCTTAATAACTGGGTGCGCTTGTATGATTATAATATCTCGCAAAAGGTGAAAATAATTATTGAGCACTTTAATAAGAATATTAAAGATTTGCTAGGCGGGCAAGCCAAAGCCATGGTGGTGACTGGCTCTCGTAAAGAGGCCGTGCGCTATAAGCTTGCATTCGATAAGTATGTGGCAGAGCAAGGCTACAAAAACATCAACGCTATGGTGGCCTTCTCAGGTGAGGTCGAGTTTAGTGAATCTGATCCAGACAGCAGTGGCTTATTGGGCGAAAGCTTTACTGAATTGAATATGAATCCAGACCTACAAGGTCGTGATATGCGTAAAGCCTTTGACTCTGACGACTATCAAGTGATGTTAGTTGCCAATAAGTTTCAGACAGGCTTTGACCAACCTAAGCTATGCGCTATGTACGTCGATAAGAAGCTGGCAGGTGTCGACTGCGTGCAGACATTATCACGACTGAATCGTATTTACCCTGGCAAAAAAGAAACGGGTACATTCGTGCTCGACTTCTTTAACGACCCTGAAGATATCTTAGCGGCTTTCCAGCCGTATTATGAAACTGCCGAGCTTGCTGACGTCAGTGATCCAGACAAGGTATTTGACTTGTTAGAAAAGATACGTGCTAGTGATGTGATACGCTGGAATGAAGTTGTGAATTTTGCTGATGCATTTTATAGCAAAAATAAAAGTAACGCTGCTATCAGTAATATCTGTAAACCTGCGGTAGAGCGTTGGCGTCATCAGTATCAAAGAGCCAGTGAGGAGGTACAGCGTTGTAAAGCAATATTGACACGTACCAAGGCAACTCAGGATGCAGTGTTGATTGGCAATGCAGATAGCGATTATAGCGAGGCAAAAAAGCAAAAAGATGCGCTGCTATTGTTCAAAAAAGACTTGGGCAGTTTTGCACGTTTTTATGAATTTATGTCGCAGATTGTCGACTATGATGACCGTGATTTAGAGAAGCTAAGTCTATATGCTCGTCATTTATTACCACTGCTACGTGAGGATTTTAATCCTGAAGATGAGATTGACCTGAGTAATATAGAGATGACCCATTACCGTGTCTCTAAGCTCAAACAGCAGGATTTAAAACTACAAGAGCATGCTGAAGACTATCAATTAGATCCTACCAGCGGACTGGGTACAGCAGCACCAAAGGATAAAAAGGAAGACTATCTGTCGGAGATTATCAGACAGCTCAATGATATCTTTGCAGGGGAAGGGTTTACCGACAATGATATTGTTAACTATGCTGAAACCATCCGAGATAAAATGGCAGAAAACGAGATAGTAATGACTCAAGTGCGTAATAATACAAAGGATCAAGCGATGCTGGGCGATTTCCCGATAGCTATTGATGATGCCATGATTGATAGTAAAGAGACGCATCAAAAAATGATGATGCATCTATTTTCTAATAAAAATGCGCACAATAAATTTTCAAATATCATCTATGACATGCTGGTGGATTTAAGCCAACGCAGATAGTGTTTATAACACCCTCGGCTTAAGAACATCCTCACATATGTGAGGATGTCTGAGGCGCGCGAAAAGCGGTTACTGCTTAAAAACATAGCTTTTAACGGCATAATTACATTTTTGCTGATAACAATCATACATAGTTACTTCAGCGTCATAAGTGCCAGTATAGTCTGCTGTGAAATCGACAATCGCAATGCTGGTATCGTCATCATCATAACCGATAACTGAACCATCTTTATCGAAGACATATAAGTCCAAATCAAAGCACTTGTCATCACAGACAGCAACCAACGAGTAACTTTCGCCTTTGGTTAACATTAATGACTGAGCCTCCTCCTCATATTCACCAAGCAGACCCTCTAGGTCAGGGTTGCTTAACGGATAAAAATCAACTGAAGCAAAGCTAGAATCTACTAACTCTAATTGCTCGTCTATTGAGGCGTGGGCAGAAGATAGGGAAAAAAAGGATAAGGTGAGCAAAGCAATGAGTGGCTTTAAGATGGATTTTGATGTCAGCATAAGGGTGATCCTAAGTTGGGATAGTTGTCGTGGCTGTGTTGTTATCAGGGTTTTAGAGGGATTGAGGTAATGAGTGGTAACAAGGGCGTGTCTTCAATTCGTGCAATAACATTTAAAAGGGCTAAAAATTTTAAATGGGCTAAAAATAGCTAAGTCTTGTCATGCCTTGTCAACTAATGGGCTGATATGATGATATTATCTGCGTTATTTTCCTAGTCTGACTGCGATTTATCTTATTTTTATCATCATTTTCAAAATGAAGACACGCCTAGTAATTATTAATTATATGGATTGGCGCGCTTACAGGGACTCGAACCCCGATCGATCGCTTAGGAGGCGACTGCTCTGTCCTGTTGAGCTATAAGCGCTGGTTGGGAATATTAATGCTAATTTTAGCACAGCTTGTATGGTGTCTCTACTAAGGTTTTTAAAATTAGCCATTTTAAATGTCCTGATGAAGTGTATAAACTTTTAATATAGGCTATTAATATTGGCTATTAAAAACATCAACTAAAAAACCTCAATAGATTTTTTGCGACAATATCTGACGTGTCATTTAGCACCGTTGTTTTTTCATTTATAAAAATCAGGTATGCTTAGGGTCTGCTTTCATTTTGTATTCACCATAAGATTGCCCTATGTTTAAAATTATCCAGTCCAATCGCACCGAAAAACTTGTCACGCACCTTCTAAAAGAATATCAATCCAAAGATCAGCCGATTTTTGAGCCTTTTATCGTCATTGTGCCTTCCAAGGTACTCGGTGATTGGCTTGATAAGAGTATTGCCAGTCAGGCAGGTATTAGCACCTTAGTACAAACCAAATTTTGGGGTGAGTATCAGTGGAAGCTGATGCAGGCGGTTTTAACCCGCCATAATGCGCATCGACTTGAGCAAGATCCACAGGCAACAACTCTTAACGTGCCTGAGGTAGCGGTGCTGTCACCAACAGTGATGCAGTGGCGTATATTTGGATATCTTAATCACTATCAAGCGCATATCCTTACCGATGAGGCGCATCCGTTATACCCGTTACTAATTTCGCTTATGGAATCATTGCAAGATCAGGAGCAGGCGGATGCCAGTAGTGATTCAGCGCAAAAAGATGCTCGACTTTGGCAGTTGGCCAGTGATCTGGCACGAGTGTTTAACCGTTATTTGACGCATAGGGAGGATTGGTTGCAACTGTGGTCAAATAATAAAAAGCTTGATGTTGAGCAGTTAATATTAGAAAAAGATAATTTATCTCTACGCTTTGATAAGTATGCGCGTGCGACCCCTGATTGGCTGGTGGCGCATTATGTCGAGTTGGAAGCGGCGCAGCGACATTTGTGGTTGCATTTATTCGCTGAAGTGCATTTATATCGTGTGGCGCTAGAAAATAACTTTTGGCAAGCATTAAGCAGCAATCACGCGCAAGAAGTGGCAGCGCTGCCGAAGGTGTTAAGAATTTTTACCATTCAGCAGTTGCCACAAGCGGAGCTTACCTTTTTACAGCGTTTGTCTGAATTTATGGACATTACTTTGCTTCACTATAACCCCTCAAAGCTATTTTGGGCAGATATTGTTGATAAGTCATGGCTTGAGCGTCAGCGTATTATTAATCCAGATAGCGTGTTTCTACGTGACTATGGGCACAGCTTATTATCACGTCTTGGTAAGCAGTCACGTGATACATTTGCGATGCTTGCTACTTTATCAGGGGGTGAGGATTACCAGCAGGCACAGGTAATTTGGCGTGATGACTTTGACCACAGTTTTGATGGTACAGATCTTGGTAGGTCTGGTATTGATGTTGCAGTGCAGAATGACAATGAAGTGTATCAACGCCCATTGACTCTATTGCAACAATTACAACAAGATGTGTTAATGCTGGATGAGCAGTCAACACAGCAAGCAGCAGCAGCGACAGTATCAAAAGAGCTGGGCGAGCAGTTGGTTGAAAGTGAGCAATACGATGGGTCAACTTTGGCTACACCAGAAGTAGATTATTATTCTGACGAGGTGCTTGGGAATAAGCACTATCACAAAGAACGTCCTTGGCCGATATCTTCACAAGATAATAGTCTAAGTATCCACTCTTGTCATAGCTTGCAGCGGCAGCTTGAAGTGCTGCGAATTATGATAGGACGCTGGCTTAACGAGCCTCTACCTAAAGGCGCTAAACCGCGCCATGTCTCTGATATTGTGGTGCTATTACCCGATGTTGAGCGTCATTATGCGTTAATTAGCTCTATTTTTATGAATGGTAAGGGTCAAGATGAGTTGTATCTACCTGCTAAGGTGACAGGTGTGGTAGATGCCGAAATTCGCCAGTTGTGGGAGGCGGTGATAGGTTTTTATAAATTACTGGGTAGTGATAGTGCTCGTTTTGAAGCCGCTGAGGTGTTTGATTGGTTAATGCTACCACCTTTATATGAAAACTTTGGCCTGACTCATGAGCAGATGAGTCGAGGTTGTGATCTCTTGATCGAAGCTGGTTTCATTCGTGGGTTTGATGAGGCGCATTTAAAGCCTAGTTTAGATGCCAATGACTTTGATTATCGCTTTAGTTTTGCGCAAGCTCTGGATAGATTGGTATTGGGTCTGGTGATGCCTGAAGCTGGGTTGACCGATTGTTTGTATCCAATTGCAGATTTGGATTGGCCGACCACAGCCGTAGCAGAAAAAAGCTTGCCTGTATCTCAGGTGAGTTTAAATGATGCCCCAATTATTGAGGCGCTGTGTCAGATACACAGTGGGCTGGTAAACCATCGTTATGATTATTTAGCAAGTCATACCGCAGAGGTGTGGCTACAACAGATTGAAACGAAAGTTATTCATCGCTATTTTGCAGATATTGATCAGACACGTAGTATGCGAGCGATTTATAATGCAATGAATGGCTTTAAGTCGAGTTTGCGCGCCAATCGTCATTATCACCACTATTATACAGCAGAGAGCGAGCAGGCAGGTCAAAAAGAAAATGGCTTTAATAACATTGAGCGGTTGCCATTAAAGCTGAGCTTTATGTTAGACAGTATCGAAGCTGAGCTAGAAAGCCAGCAAGTGAGTGCTGAGCCTACTGGTGTGATTACCTTTGGTCGCTTTGGGGCGTTACGCAATGTGCCTTTTGAGCTGGTGGTTATGCTCAATATGAATTTATCTGAGTTTCCTGCACGGGATAAAGACAATCGTTATGACTTGATGAAGGCTACTATTTCTCGCCGAGGTGATAGAGACAGTGAAGATGATGATAATGGAGCTTTTTTGGATGCGCTACTGTGTGCGCGCAGTGCCTGTTGGATTTTTTATAATGGTCAAAGCTTGACCGATATCCACGAGCATTTGCCAGCAAATCCAGTTAGTGAGCTGTTGCAGTTTTTGCAAGGGGAAGTGCAGTGGCAACTAAGTTCATTACAGGACATGCCAGATGAGTTAAATGCAGAAGCGCAAAGTGTGAAGCGACAACTTCCTCATTTGATTAAGCAATGGCTGGTCACTGAGCATCCAGCTTTACCTTTTGATAAAAGCTTGTTTGAGACCACGGAGGAATTAGATCAAATAAGCGCTAACGATATGCATGAGTCGGTTAACGACAAGGAACTTGCAAGCATTGACGTAGACAGTGATGCCAACGATTCTCGTAATTTAGAATTGGAAGCACAGTTAAATCAGGCAATGCGTCAGACCAAGCTGGCTCAACAGCGACAGTTCCCGCCAGCACCACTGTGGCAAAGCGTGTTTAATACGCTTAAGGTACGTGACAATCAGCCTTATGTTAGTCGAGTTGAGTTGCCAACGCCTGAGCAATATAAGACGATTGCAACCATTTTAGCACCTCAGTCTCAAGGCAACTCATCTGTCCAGCTGGTCGAAAATGAACTGGGTAAACTGGGCAGTATTGATGACAAAAGCATTCAGTCACTCATTACTATGCTTAATCTGGAGTATAGAGATGATGCTGAAGCCAAAACGGCGTTAAAACAAGCCGTATTTGATATCGAGGAAGTTGATATTGATGAGGTGCTGGTCTATCAAGTGCGTCATCCAGCGAAAGCGTTTTTGCGTGCTCAGCAAGTTCATATTGTGCAAGGTGAAGCGTCGATTGCCAGTCAAGAACCGTTATTTTTAAACAGCTTATCCACCTATCAGATAAACGATCATTTGATTAATAAACTGGCAATGGATAGTAAGGCGAGTGCTGATGAGTTTGATGTGGATAATGATGATGAGCATCTTATCTATCAAAAGATAATGCCGGCTGGCGTGGCTCGCCAAACCACACTGTCTAATCAACAGCAAAAACTACTACAAAAATGTGAAGAGTTTAAAGATCAACTGATTAAAAATGAATCAGACGCACAGCCACTAATGGATCTCATTCAGTCAATAGATCATCCGTTTTTGTTAACTGCAACCAAAGAAGTGCCAGTACGACTGGATATTAAGCAGTTATTTTCGGACATTGAAGGCGACAATGCTGAGAGCCACGATGTTGATGAGAGCGACAATAAAGAGAATTGGTTGTCGTTATTGCCTAAGTCGATAAAGATGAAAGGTAAAGTGCCTGTCGGTCATGCTAGTCATTCTAATGCAAATACCGATACTGATACTGATTTAGAAACAGAGACAAAGACAGAGGCAAAGACAGCCTCTAAGCCTTATGCTGAGCAGTCTCCTAGATATTGGCTTAATATTTTATCAAGCTCCGCCAGTCCGCAGCATCTGTTGAAGTTTTGGCTGTCGCATTTGTATTGGCAAGTGGCCAGACGTACAACGCCAGAGCAGGTAGCGCTTCAAGATGGGGTTAGCTTATGGCGTTATAACAAGTCCCGTGATCAGGTATCTAGTTATAAGGATGTTGTTGCGTTCAAGCTTAAGCCAATTGAATACAAGCAAGCCGCGATTGAGCTGATTAAATGGGCTGTATTTGGCAATCTTGTGGGTCAAGTGCCGATCACCTTATTGCCAGATTATGCCTTGGAGTATGTCTCTAAAGTTAAAGCGCAGCAAGAAGGAAAACCCTATTGGCCAAGTCGTTCCGATTATTCCTCTTGGTTTGTGCCTGGTTATCATACGGATATGGTGTTTGACAACTGCGTGCTGCATCCAATTTGGCAATATGTGCTTAGAGATGATGATAAGTATAAAGCGCTTACCACTGGCCTGATAAATCTGGCAAAGCCACTGTATGAGCCGATGTATGAGTCACTCATTAAGCTTAAATAGCGAATCAGTTAATAGCTGGCGAGTAACTGACTAAGACTGAATCGTTCAACAGACTCCGAAAACCTGATAAAGACAATAATAAGCGTATAGTGATATGACAGCAGATAATATGACCAATAGCGTAATGGATGAGCAGCTCACACATGGGCAACATCAACCAATAGAAGAGCCGTCAAATGTGGATACTCAAGAGCAGGTGATAACTGAAATTATCCCTGCTATTGAAGTTGATCTAGCCGGCAAGCACTTGATTGAAGCCTCTGCGGGTACGGGTAAGACTTGGACGCTGACCGGTATTGTGTTGCGTTTGCTGATAGAAGCACGCCGTTCACCTGAGCATATTATCGCTACGACCTTTACCCGTGCTGCTGCCGCTGAAATGCGTCAGCGAATTCATGATCGCTTGGTTGAGTTTTATCAACTCTTGCAGTGGCTGAATGTATTGAGTAGTAATCCAGATAATAAAGAGATCTTATATCCCAAACAACTGGTTATTGAGCCAGAGTCACATAATGAGTCTAAGAAACAATCAAAAGATGAGGACTCTCAACAAGCAGAAGATACATTTGATGCAGGGTTGTTAAATCAAGACATTGAGTATGAACAAAAACTCAGTGATGAGAAGCGGCAACAATTGAGAAAAAAACGTAAGGACTGGCTAGTCGAGCAAGCCAGTTATGCACATTACGATAAGCTGGTTGGTGATCCAATTAATTTGCACTTGGTACAGTATCTATTAGACCATGTTCATACTTATCAGATATCTGAAGCGATTCGACGCACCGCTTTGGTATTGACAACGCTTGATAAGCTGTTTGTCGGTACGCTGGATAGCCTAGCTCAAAAATGGCTGACAGAATACAGTAGTGAAACCGGTCATCAGATGGGTATGGCCATTATTGAAGATCATACTATCGAGCAGGTGACGGACAGCATCATCCATGATGAACTGCGCCAGTTTCAAAGCCGTTTGTACCATGAGCAGCCTAAGCTATATAACTTAATTGATCAGCAAGGTAAGCTGACTGATATCAATGACCACCGCGGGCATGTTAGAGTATCACTTAACTTTATCTCAGCACCCATTGATGAAGTGCCAGTCAGTGAATTTAGTTTTGATAAATATGAACAATTACTCAACGACTTTTCTCAGTTAGATTTAACCGATATTGAGCCTTATCTGAACCCTGATTATAGAAAATCTCAAGGATTTAATGGTGGATCTAATCTTCATAAACGATTTGAGCATATTACTGAGGTTCACAGAGTTATCTCAAAAAGAGGCATAAGCTTTGAGAGCTATCTAAGTGAAGATGCCAAAAAAATAATCGAAGCGATAGAGGCTGCACGTTACCCTCAAGAAGATGGCAAGATTAAAAACTTTAACTCTAAGCGAGAAAAAGAGCATCAGGTGTTTTTTGGATTGACGACCATTAGCAAGCTTATGGATGTTATTGATATGTCCAATGGCTTAGAGTCGTATACAACGGACATACTCGCCAATTTAAATCGCCATATCGTACTGGCGGTGCGTGAAAGACTGCCAATTATTCTAGAAGAGCGTTCACAGACGACATTTAGTTTACAGATGGTAAGGCTTAATCAAGCGTTAAGTGGCAAGCAAGGTGATAAGCTGGCACGTTATATCCGTCATCATTATCCTGTGGCACTTATTGATGAATCACAAGATATTAACGGTGAACAGGCAATGATGATTCAAAACATCTATTTGCCAAAAAACACTAACAATAAACAGCGTTCTAATCATGAGTTTTTGCTATTAGTTGGTGACCCCAAGCAGGCGATTTATGGGTTCCGTGGTGGTGATGTGTCCAACTACAACTTTATGAAGCGCCAGTTTGACGATAAGCATATTTGGACGCTTGATGTGAATCGTCGCTCTAATGCTGGCGTGATTAATGCGCTTAACCATTGGTTTAGTATGCCGACACGAGCGTCTAATAAGCAAAATAGATTGGCAGGACTGGGCGACAATATTTATTATCAACATATTAAAGCGGCCAATCAGGATGCGAAGCTGTCATGGCTTCAGTCCAAAATCCATTCAAACCCCCAATCAACAGATGTCAATGTAAATGGTGACACTGATATCTATCAAAATGTATTGCCAAATAAAGCAGTAAGCGTGATTAACCTGCCTTACAATACCGAAGCAAAATACGATGAGTATGAGACAACAGCACGACATATTGCAGCAATCCTACGCAGTGGTCAGACCTTAGACGGTAAGCCAATCCAGCCCAGTGATATTGGGGTACTTGCTCGTGCCAAAAAAGACTTAAAACAAGTCGAAGATCAGTTGGTCAAGCTTAATGTGCCGACACTCACTACCAGCGATGTCAGTATCTTTGAAACCATCATTGCAGAAGATGTGGCCGCGGTGCTGAGTGCAATGCTACAACCATACAAACAAGACATGGTTAACCGGGTGTTAACCAGTCACTTATATGGGCTAAGTGTCAAACAGGCCAAAGCGATGATGCTAGACCATGAAACTGGTGTGGCTGAAGCAGAGGGTTATAAGCAGAGTCAACAGAGCGACAGCAAAAAAAGCTATCAAGATTTTATTACCTACTTGAAAGAAGGCGCTGACCGTTGGCAACGATTTGGTATTTTATCGGCTTTACATTATTTGTTTGAGTCTAGTCCGGTTCAGCCTCAAGGTGTGTGGCAAACGCTGGCAATGTACAAAGACGGTGACCGTCATATCATGGACTTGCGTCATGTGATGGACGTCCTTGCCCAATATGGGATGGGAATGGGTGAGTTTGAATTATTGGCATGGTTTAGACAGAATATCGACGATGCCCCAAACAGCGAGTGGGCCAAGCAGTATCCGCTGCCCACTGAGTCTGGAGTGCAGCTGATGACCATTCATAAGTCCAAAGGTTTAGAGTTTCCCATTGTCTATGTATTGGGCATGGATGCGGCCAGTCGTAAGTCAGGTAATCGAGAGGATTACGGTTTATATTTGTACAATGTTGAACAGGATAGTACTCAAGTTAACAACTCTAACAATATTACTAATAAGACAGTCACTCAGCGCCACTTCTCCGTAGTGCAAGGTACAGCGGATGATAAAGAGTATTATATTAATCTTGAAACTAAAGAAGCCTTCGATGAACGTAAGAGACTGGGCTATGTCGCCTTTACCCGTGCCAGTGAGCAGTTATATATTGTGTTAAAAGATCCAAAAGACAGACGGGAGAAAGAGCGTAAACCGGTTGTCTTTTGGTTTGATTCTGACCAAAAAGAGTATCTATTGCCAGAGCGATTAAAAGGCATCGTCGGTCATTTACCAAGCACTCAGATAACAGAGTTTTACGACAGCCATTATGCAAAGCTAGAGACTGGTGTAACTCAGACTAAGTCTACTGCTGTTAAAAAAGAACCCATCAAATATGATGCCTTTAATAAGGTCATGAAAGAGACATATTTCCAAGGTTGGGCTAAAACCAGCTTTACCGCGCTGGCACGTCAGCTAGATGATTCTGTTCAAACGCTGGTAGTGGCCGATGAGCGCATTGATGACACTATTGATATAGCTGATGATATTAGTATTAGAGTTGCAAACATTGGCGCACAAGCTGATATACAAGACAGTATAAAAGCAGAAGATGACATTCGCTTTAGTTTTGTTAAAGGCGCAAATGCTGGAACATTTTTGCATGAAATATATGAAAAAATAGAGTTTAACAATAAAGCACAATGGCCACAAGTTATAGATCAGGCAGTAAGACGCTATCAGTTGCCAACTGTCTATGCCAGTCGTGAGCAGCAGTTAAGAATTTTAAACGAGAAGATCAGTGCAAGCAATGGACAGAGATGGCAAGCAACAGCGCTAGAGCTTGATATCGATGACAGTCAGCACCATGCCTTAATCCATTGGATAGAGGAGGTGCTGCATACGCCTTTGTTAGCATCAAATCAAGCACTAATAAATATTGAGCCCAGTCGCCAATTTGCTGAGCTTGGCTTTAATATGGGAGTATCAGAGCAGTTTAAAGCGGAGGCAATCAATCAGTTATTTGAGCAATATGTACCAGAAAAAGACAAGCACATCCATTTGCTACCGCAACAACAACGTCATATATATCGTTATTTGCGTGGTGAAATTGACTTGGTATATGAGCAAGCTGGCAGGTATCACGTTGTCGATTATAAGAGTAATTTTTTAGGAAATAGCCTAAGCAGTTATAGCCATCAAACCTTAAAACAAGCCATGAGTAAAGCAGGATATTGGTTGCAAGCAGCAATATATCAAGTGGCATTGCATCGTTTTTTATCGTTACGCATTGCTGACTACCAAGGTAATGAGCATCGCTACTTAGCACCAGTAGAATATATGTTTTTGCGTGGTGTACATCCAGCCAAGCTTGCCACTGCTAAGTCAGCATATAGCAGCAATTCGTTAGGCAGTGGTAACTCGCTAGACATTAGTAAGCTATCAGATAGTGATCGTTATGGGTTGGTAACTTGGGATATTCCATTAGATTTTATTAAAGCGTTAGATGACTTATTTGGTAGGCCAGAGTAAGACAGGTTTTTCTCAGATTTATAACATTATACTTAGGGCGTGTCCTTAATATATAGTCACAACGATATAAAAGAGTTACAGCGTTAATCTCGTTTAGCCTACTTCAGTAGTAAGTAGTAAGTAGTAAGTAGTAAGTAGTACTTGCACTCGGTTGCCTTGTAACTCATTTATCTGACTACAACTATACTACCCAATCATATTTAAAACTTAAAAATCAAGAGATTTTTTATAATGAAACAAAGTCATATGCACACAAATAATAACAATAGTTTTGACTCACAACAAAGTTGGGCGCTACGAGTTAGCAACTATATTCTACAACGACGCCAACAAACTAAAAGCGCTTATAGCCAACCTAAACTAGGTAGCAAAGCGCTTGTTGCTGATGACTGTCAACAAGATGATAGGGAAAGCCAGCAAGGGAATAAGCAATATAATATGGCTATATTGTTTCAGGTATTTTTTATTTTATTAGCTAAGCAATTAGATGAGGGGCATACGGTTTTAACATTAACCCAAACGGATGATGAAATACCAATAAGCGCTCCTGTCATTAGCCATATCATGACCACTGAGCAGTCATCAATAGATCTGACCTCTATAAAATCAGTAAATTTAAATAAAAAGACAACAGCTAAGATCCCTCAGGTAGAGTATCAACTTGTTTCACTTTATTCTTGGCAGTTGACTGTACTGGATTTTTTAACAGCACCTTTAATTGACTTTATCAATCCTACTGATTTTGAGGAGATGGATAGGCTATATCAGGATCATTGCTCAAGCCATATAGATAGTACGAATCAAGCAAATAGCTTAAAAAATAATCAGCAACTATCAACTTTTAAACTTATCTCTCTATTATTGAGCAAAAAAGAACATTTATGGCGACAGGCTTCTGTCAATAGTGCAATAAAAACGCAGTTAAACGAGCAGTTACAGTTGGCGATTGCTTTTTATACTCAACTAAAGACTTTGACATTATCTGCACTGTGTCAGAAACTTGAGCAACACGACCTATTCTCTAAGCTTATCATTGATACTCAACAACAAAATAGCCTAAGTAAATTAAAACAAAATCCTATTATCTTTCAAACTCAAAATTTACACCAAAATAACCAACAAAAAACAATCGTCACCTTATGGCTACACCGAACTTGGCAGGCAGAGTACAACTTAGCCAGTAAGATTAAGCAAATTTTGAACAATCGAGTAGAGCCACTAGATATTCAGCTGCCCGATAATCTAAATACTCAACAAGTCAATGCCATTGAAGTGGCCAATAATAACGCTTTTAGTATTATTACTGGCGGCCCTGGCACCGGTAAGACCTATACCGTGGCGCAACTGGTCATGGCGTTACAGCAAGCACAAGACACGATATGTTTTAATCCTGAAAATACAGATGGTGCGGCAGGGGGTATTAAATTTAGTACTGATAGTGCGAGTTTGGCTTTGGCGGCACCGACAGGTAAGGCAGCTCAGCGCATGCAAGAGTCACTGCAAGCAGCGCTTGATGCCGCTGACGTTGAGATGCAGCTACAAGAAGCAAAGACCATCCACCGCTTGTTAGGGATAGGGCGCACTGGTAAGCCACGTTATAACGCTGATAATCCGTTAGGTGAGGATGTGATTATTGTCGATGAGGCTTCTATGCTGGGGGTGGAGCTTGCCAATTACTTGGTGAGTGCGGTCAAGCCGGGCGCTCGTCTTATTTTATTAGGTGATGCCAATCAGTTGGCAGCTGTGGATGCAGGGGCTGTGTTGGCTGACCTGTGCCGTATTCCAAGGTTACAGCCGATTCATGCGAAGCTCACCGAAAGTCGCCGTTTTGGAGCTGATTCAGGTATCGGGAAGCTGGCAACCCAAATCAATCAAGAACAAGTAGATTTAAATGCAATGTGGCAGTTAATTGAACATGATGACGCATTACATTTTGAAAATACTGGTTATAACTTTGACACAAACAGAAAAGATAAGGATAGCCAAGATACAACAAATAGCCTAAGCAAAAAAAACAAACTTGAAAAAATATGCACTTATTATCAAAATTTTATTACAGAAACACAAAAGTTATTAAATAAACCAATCGCAACATCTATGCCTGATACCAGTGTTGTTAAACAACAGTTAACTGAATTGATCAACGTATTTAATCAATTTAGAGTGCTTAGTGCAGGGCATCATGGTGAGTGGGGAGATAATTATATTAACAATTATCTCACATTGTGGCACACCAATATGCTCAAGCTACCGATAAGACAAGATGCTTGGTATCATGGTCGCCCTATCATGGTATTACAGAATAATTATGAGCTTGGATTGTTTAATGGTGATATTGGTATTTGTTTGCTGACCGCAGGAGAGAAGGGCAGATTGGAGGTTTTTTTTGAAAATAAGACGCAAGGCATAGCGGTAAACTTACTCAATGAGGCGCTGATTACCACAGCTTATGCGATGACCATTCACAAGTCGCAAGGCTCGGAGTTTGATCATGTTGCAATTACTTTAGATAATAGCCACGCTAGGCTGTTAAGCAAAGAGCTTATTTATACCGCAGTGACTCGAGCAAAAAAACGGGTAAGTATTTATAGCGCAAAACCTGCTTTTGAAAAAGCGGTACAAACTGCAACTGAGCGTAACACTGGGTTAGGGTTACAGTTTAGCTAAGGTCAGATTGTTTATATTAAAATGGTTTATATGAAAACGGTTTGTATTAAAACGCAAAAAAAAGCACCTGATATGGCGACATTGTATATTGCCATGTCAGCTGCCTTTTTTAAGTCTAATCTGTTGCTTTATCTTTATTCTGTTGCAGTCAGAAACTACTTGAGACTACTTCTCTTCTTTAATGGCATAAATACCTGGTAAATGGCGCAAATAACCATGAAAATCCATACCACAACCATAGACATATCTATCTGCAACATTTAGACCAACAAAGTCAACATTAAAGCTATCAACCTTGCGATCATGTTCTTTATTCAATAGTACACAGCAGTTGATAGAAGCTGGATTTTCTTTTTTTAATTCCTCGACAATGGCTTTTAAGGTGATGCCTTCATCAAAAATATCATCAATTAATAAGACATGCTCATTCTCAATACTCACATCAGGTTTGAATGCCCACATCAAATCATTGGTGCCTTCGTTATCACGATAACGAGTAGCATGAATATAATGCATGCGATGATAGAAAGTGAGGTGAGTTAACAGTTGACCTGCTGGGATTAAGCCGCCATTCATAACGACCATGACGATAGGATTTAAGCCTGCATAATGCAGGTTTAGTTGGGCAGCAAGACGCTCATAGGCAGCAGCGACTTCAATGCTGCTGATTAAACATTCTGAATTACGTAATGTTTTTTCAATTTCTTGATTGCTGATTTGGCTCATATTTGCACCAGAGGTAAAAGTAAAAGCCGTTATTTTAACAGGATTTTTGGCATTGAGCTAATCCAGTTACGATTAACAGCAGAATACCCCAAGTTTAAGGTTTGATTGACTGACGCTTTATATGACTACTTTTAGGCAGCCAGTTAAATGGTAGTTAGCAAATAACTTCACTCACAATTCTTGGTAGAGGCTGTGGTTTTAGCCCAGTATTTTAATCAACAAGAAGCACGTTTAGCTAGGCTATAAGTTCAATCTATATCAGATTATTTAAGTTGAGAGTGGGGTTTGAAAAATACCCACTTAACCTATTTAAATAAGTGACACACAACCTCTAGCATATTTCTGATTTGATGTAGTGACAATTTTCTAATTGTCTATTTGCAAGCGTTTATGCCTTTTCTACAACAAATGGACGATAAAAAGCAACCAGACGTTGTAACGACTCCTGTGGTAATTGTGGTAATAACTTATTAATTGCCATTTCTAAAGCTTTGTTAATACCAGCCTTAGCAACAGGTATCGCATTTCGTTTGAACATACCCAAGGGTAGAGTTTCTGAAAATCGGGTGATGAAATGATCGACCACAGCATGGTTCATTGCAAACAGCGCATGCCGTAATTTATCATGATCTACTGAATCCTCAGTGACAGAGTCAAGCCCAGTATGAATGGTTTGTGCCACAGCGTCGTCTAGTACAAAGCCAATACGCATCTCACCATCGTTGTCATCAAAAACAGTTTCGTTTTTAAGATATTCAAAATTTGGTAAGACATCTTTGTTTTTATCTTTTCCTAGTAAAATGTTCAGCATGGTATCAGCAGCACTTTCAATTTTGCTGACAATGCCCTTCATTTTTGCTTTGCGTTCTTCATCAGGGATGACGCTAATAAGGTTCACTAAAAGATTGCTTATAATTTCATGAGCTATTTGATGTGAGATGTCATTACGAAGCGGATAGTATGGTTCGCTACTGTTTGAGCTGATTTTTTGCTCAGCCTCATTAATCATATGTTTTAGTTTTTCGGTAGGTTTAAAGCCAAAGTAATAAGTCATGTTAAGTCCTTTTTATGACGTTGGTAAAATATAAGATGTTGGTAAAATATAAGCAATAAATAGCGGCTAGGCTTGGGCAGTTCAAAGTTATGTTCATTTGTCTAATGAAGACACGCCCTAGTATTAAAATGCAGTGTAGGTTAAAAAAAAGTAATTAAAAATGAATTTTGTAACCGAGTGTAGCGATTTATTGTGATAGTATTACCTAAATCTTTCTTACATTGCGTTATTTATGTGACTACAAAGTCCAATGCCTTAATACAATCAACTAATTTGACCAACTAAGCGCATTGCTTTGATTTTATTCAACAATCTGGGATTTGTCCAATCCTTATTGAGCAATAAAAGAGTTGACCAATAAAGAATTGAACAATAAAACCCTTTATCTAGTAGCTAAAATTATCAAAGCGCATATCGGTCTTGACGCACGGAGCAGTTAAATTATCATGCATACCTTTTTTTTATCAGTAGCGCCTTTTTCACAACAAGCCTTTAAAGCTTTATGTTTAACCGCTTCTTTAGCGTCCATTATGGGTTGTCAATCGACAGGCACTATGCCAACACACTTGACGCAACCCACAAATTTTAATGATAAGCCCATTTCTGCTGATTTAAGTTATAGACAACAACTGACACAACAGGTGAACAGTTATCAGCAGTTATTTACGGCAACTGCGAGTAGTGATGAACAGGCAAAAGCCATTTTACTTGATGCTATTAACCATCATTTAAGCAATAATTACGTTGCTATCTCTGAGACTCGCATGCACGAAACCCCATTTTTCCAACCTGATAGTGTGGATGCTAACTCGCAAAATGCCTTTATTACCTTTTTAGAAGGGTCTTTACAGGGTATAAAGCCTTTTGGTATCAATGGGTTACTAACTTCCAATCAAGATGACTTAGAACAAGAAAGTGATGAATTACCATTAGAAGCTTATAATACGTCAGAATATAGACAAGCAATAAAAGAGGTAAAACAGACCGTTGAAGCCTTAAAACAAGATGCTGCAACCGAATATGAGGATGATAGCTATTCAGATGCCAGTTATTCAGATGATGATCTTCTTGATCTTGCTGATGAAAGTGGCTATGCAGGTGATGCGTACCGCATGGAAGATGACTATCTATTAGAAGGCTCTAAACTTTATCTTAATTATATTGACGAGCAACAAGGTAGCTTGCCAGCACCATACTATCAGGTAAGCCGAGTAGAGGGACTAGATTTTGACAGCTTTGATAATTCTGTTTTATACCAAACCCAAAATATATAGTATAATTCAATTATGACCAAACTAACAAATACCCTAGACGATCACGACTTTGGCAAATACTCAAAAACTGAGAGCAATCCCAGAGCCCGCCTACGACTGCTGATCTTACACCAGTACAGCATAGGCAAATCCACGATAGATATTGCCAAAGACCTCTGCATACACCCCGAAACTGCCAGACGTACTAAGAAGCGATATTATGAACGAGGACTTGAAAGCATCTACGATCGTCATCGTCG
>NZ_KB907635.1 GCF_000382145.1 Psychrobacter lutiphocae DSM 21542 | reverse complement strand
CCATGCTGTGCCAGAGGGTCGTCATGCTGTGGTTGTTATGGATGGTGCTCTATGGCATCAACCAAGTTTAAACCTACATAATGTGACGATGCTTAAATTACCCCCTTATTCACCTGAGTTAAATCCATCTGAACAGGTGTGGTCGTATTTGAAACAACATTGGTTATCCAATAGGTGTTTTGATGGTTATGAGGCTATTGTTAATGCTGCTTGCAAGGCTTGGAATAGACTTTGTTCCAAGCCCGAGCTCATTCAGTCTATAACCTCTCGTGATTGGATTGGTTTATAGGTTTATTTATAGAATTGGTATAATTTAGCTATCACTATGTATATTCACTATCTTTTGCAATTTTTTTGGCTTCTTGCTTACCTTCGATGATCTTTTGTTTGCTGTCTTGTTTATCCTGCTCGCTAGCGCTGACTGCATTTTGTGTTTGTTCAGAATGCGCACATGGCTCATATTGTAAAGTGGTGAGCACTGGAAAATGGTCAGATCCTATCGAAGGTAAGCGCTCAATATCAACTAAAGTAAAGCAGGGGCTGTGAAAAATATGATCTAATGCCCAGCGCAAAAAGGGATAATCAACATGAAAGGTATTGATAAAAAAACGCCCAACCCTAGGATCTAATAAGCCAGAAATACGCTGAAACATACGAGTGGTTTTTGACCAAGCAACATCGTTTAGATCACCTGCCAAAATCGCCACTTGTTGGTTGGCCTTGATGTGACGCCCCACTAATAATAGCTCAGCATCACGTGTGGTTGATTTTTCAGCTTCTGTGGGGCTGGGCGGCATTGGGTGCAAACAATACAGCCAAACCAGCTTATCATTTGACAGACGTATTTGGGTATGAATGGAGGGAATATCTTCCATTAACAAATACTTCACTTGCGGCTCTACCAACTCAAGCTTTGAGTATAAATGCATTCCATACAGATTATCCAAAGGCACTTTTACTGTATAGGGATAATCAGCTTCAATGACTTCTAGCGCCTGTTGCCACCTAAGATCTGACTCTAAAGTGATGAGAATGTCAGGCTGCTTTTTCTGTACCAAATCGACCAAGGCTTGAGTGTCATTATTAGGAGTCAATACATTAGAAACCATTAGGCTTAATTGTAGCGGATTGTCCATCAGCTTAGCTTGTCGCACCTGCTTTGGCCACAATCGAGTATAAGGTAGAACCATACACAGCTGAAAACCAATAGCAACCACTAATGCCACCAGCAAACTTATCTGTGTAGTTTGCCACACTGGAGTTAGGATAAGCAGTAATAGCAAGCTTAGCACGCCCAGCACTAAAATCTGAATCCTGGGAAAATCTACTCCGCGTACCCACCAATGATCTAATGGCAACCAGCCCCAGAGAGTAACAAAAACAACTATGCCTGCACAGATTTGAGTCATCAAATATAAAAAATCAAGCATAACACCTCGACAAATATTGATATCACTAAAAAAAATATTAAAAATTAGCAACCGCCTATTGCTTTTTGTCGCATATCAAGGCAAGGTAATTGGTTGTGCAAATTATTAGTTTTTTATAGTGGTATATTTTACTTTAACAATTACTTTAATAAAAACTAATACTTTAATAAAAACTAAGTTTGTTAAGTTTTTTGGTTTGTATCAATACTAAAGCAAAAACGGATTTAAGATAAGGGCGTTCCTTAACTTAACGGTTAAATAATGAATAATTCGTTCACTACATAAGAGGTATTTTCATGAGTCAGCTACAAGTAGGTCTTGTTGGATGGCGTGGCATGGTAGGATCAGTCCTCATGCAGCGTATGGTAGAAGAAAATGACTTTTCTAATATCACACCTATTTTCTTTTCAACCAGCAATGCAGGTGGTGATGCACCAACATTTGATGGTGTCAAACATACTGACGCCAGTGCCAAGCTTAAAGATGCCCACGACATTGACGCACTGAGTGCCTGCGATGTCATTATCACCTGTCAAGGAGGCGACTACACTACGGCTGTACATGGTTCTCTGCGTGAATCTGGTTGGAATGGTTATTGGATCGATGCAGCGAGCAGTCTGCGTATGCAACAAGATAGTGTCATTATCTTAGATCCAGTGAACCGATCAGTCATTGATAACGCTTTACAAAACGGCACCAAAGACTTTATCGGTGGTAACTGTACTGTATCATTGATGCTGATGGCAATTGGCGAGCTTTTCAACCGTGGTTGGGTTGAGTGGGTATCTGCCATGACTTATCAAGCTGCTAGCGGCTCAGGTGCCAATAATATGCGCGAACTGATCAATGGCATGGGCATTTTACGTGATGCCGTAGCGGACGAATTAGCAGATCCTGCCAGCGCCATCCTAGCCATTGACAAAAAAATTGCTGATACTCAGCGCAGCAGTGACTTTCCGACGCAATACTTTAGCGTGCCGCTAGCAGGTAGCTTGATCCCTTATATTGATAGCCAACTTGAAAATAAGCAGTCACGTGAAGAATGGAAAGGTGGGGTTGAAACCAACAAAATCCTAAATAATACAGGCGATGACATCATTCCTATTGACGGCATCTGTGTCCGTGTTGGCTCAATGCGCTGTCATGCCCAAGGCCTAACTATTAAACTGAAAAAAGACATCCCTCTTGAAGAAATCGAACAAGCTCTAAAAAATAGTGGTAATGAGTGGTTAGACTTTGTTGAAGATGACAAAGAAGCCACCTTGCAGCGCCTAACGCCTGTTGCAGTAACAGGCACATTGACTGTCGCCCTAGGTCGGTTACGTAAGCTAAATATGGGACCTGAATACTTAGGTGCATTTACAGTTGGTGATCAGCTTCTATGGGGCGCTGCTGAGCCATTGCGCCGTATGTTGAATATCATTCAAAAAAGTCAGCATTAATTTTTGCTCAAAGCACACCTATTGTGATGCGTATTAAGTAGCATTTTGTAAAATAAGAAAGCCCCAGCTTTAAACAGTTGGGGCTTTTGCCATACTCAATAGAGTCATTAACTCTCGGTATATAGTTGTAGTCAGATAAATGAGTTGCAAGGCAACCGAGTGCAAGTTCTACTCAAGTACTACTGAAGTAGGCTAAACGAGGTTAACGCTGTAACTCTTTTATACTATAACTCTTTTATACTATAACTCTTTTATACTGTAACTCTTTTATATGGCTGTGAATATAGCAAATCACTAATACCTTGGCTCGTTAGTGTGTTGGCTCATCACCCTGTACATATTCACCTGATACATCATCCATCGGCACATCAGGGTGTCTAATAAGATGAATGATAGCCAATATCAGTCCTCCCCATATTGCTAACATGGCAAAGATCATTAACGCAATCGCTGATGAACTCATTTAGACTCTCCTTTTTTTCTTTTCATAAAGGTAAATAGCAAGGCACCGATGGCAAAGACTGCGACCACACCCCAACCATAAATAATTTGGGTCATCACTGAGTAGCCACCATAGCCCTCTGTTAATAATGATTTTAACGTCATTACCAGTGCAACAATCAAAGATAATGGAGTAACAATAGACAGCATGAACACCCAAAGCTTACCTACTTTTAAGCTCGAAATTGCGTTAATATGTTGGGTCAGCTGTGGAATTAAACGGCGATTGAACCAAGTAATCCAGATAATAGATAAGATTGCACCCACCACAATACCAATATTGTTAGCAAAATTATCAATGATATCAACAAAGGTAATGGCGCTTTTTGATGAAAACAGTGCGATAGAAATGATAGCACTCACACCGCCAACCACAGTAACCGACTTATTTCGTGACCAACCAAATTTGTCTTTAAAGGCAGCAATTGGCACCTCTAAAATACTGACCATCGAGCTGATACCAGCAAATACTAATGAGCCAAAGAATAAGAAGCCAACTAAATCACCCTTTGAACCTAAGGTTGAGATTAGTTTTGGAAAGGCAATGAACGCCAAACCAATACCACCGCCTACTACTTCAGAGATAGGTGAGCCCGTTGCATGTGCCATATAACCTAGCGCTGCAAAAACACCAATACCCGCTAATAGCTCAAATGATGAGTTAGCCAGTCCAACTACCAAACCAGATCCAGTTAAGTTGGCATTACGCTTTAAGTAAGAGGCGAAAGTCACCATAATACCGAAGCCAATAGACAAGGAGAAAAAGATATGTCCATAAGCGGCCAACCAAACTTCTGGACTCTTCATTGCTGACCAGCTTGGGGTAAAAAATGCATTTAAACCATCAATAGCGCCTGGTAAGCGGGCAGCTTGAATAACCAGTAAAACAAAAGTCAGCATTAATAACGGAATAAATATCTTGTTGGCTATTTCAAGTCCTCTTTTTACTCCACCATATAAAATCAATAATGCAATAGCCCAGACGATTACCAAACCAATAAATAGATGAGGTACAACTTCAAATAGCACCCCATCGGCATTTTGCAAATAAGCGTTAAAGAAGAACTCTTCAGGGTTCTCACCCCACTGTTGCCCAAAAGAGAACAGCATGAAGTTACCCGCCCAGTTTAAGACACTGGCGTAATAAATGGCTATCACAGTGGCGACCAATACTTGCCACCAACCAATAGGTTCTGCTGACTTCACTAAACGCTTGTAAGCTGTTGGTGGTGCACCTTTAAAACGCTGACCAATGACATAGTCCAAATATAATAAAGGCAACCCTGCTGTTAACAATGCGATTAAATAGGGAATTAAGAACGCACCACCACCATTTTCATAAGCGACATAAGGAAAACGCCAAATATTTCCTAATCCTACCGCAGAACCTACCGCTGCTAAAATAAAGCCTGATCGACTAGACCAGTTTTCCCTTTTTTCTGACTGCATAGACACATCAGACTCCTTAATTATTAAAAGCTTGCTCATTAAACCAATACTTAGCTAGCTTAATGAGCCAAACAAGATTAAATGAAACCTTAATTTTATTTTTAGATGTTATCTAGGGCATATCTTTATATTGAAAATGGTAGAAAAAATAACATTTAGCTATTTTCAACTTCCTTAAAAAGCATCGTATAAATTGAAAACATACCCTAATTACCGCTTCATCCAGCGCCCGTCTGTCAGTTAAACATAACCTATCTTTTAACCAAACAAGACCTATCTTTCAATCGAATATGGATAGAACTAACACGATAATAAGCAACTTGTTTATTAAGAACAATAAAAAAGTCACTTGATTGTAATATTAATTTACATCTAATTACAAAATAGTCTGTTTCATATAGCGGTAAAAGTCAAGAAACTATAAAATAAAAAAGCCATAACTTTTAGTTATGGCCTTAATGATATCATTCAAAATAAGTGGTTTAGCTGAGTTTATATTGGGTCTGTTTTACACTCACCTCATGTGTTTAATAGCAATTTAGCTTTTTCAATTTAGCCCTATTTGCACAGGCATAACGCTCTAATTTTAATATGGTTACCAGACGCCAAGTATATGCACTACGACATTAGGCTTAACTAGGCTAGATCCCTAGCCCTTTAGTCACTCTAGTAGATTGCTGATCTATATACTATCTGGTAATTCCACGAGTACTATTAACCAGCGAATCAATAAGCAATTGTACCTTTGGCTCTTGTGGCAAAAACTCATCAGTCAGCTCGGCAATAACCTGCTGTGTGGTTTTACCAGATCTAAATATCAACTTATAAGCACTGCGTAAGGTGTTTATTGTCTCCTTAGGCCACTGTTTACGACGCATACCTTCAATATTTAATCCATGAGCACTTGCAGGGTTCCCAGAAACTAAGGTCATGGCAGCCACATCTTTTAGGATAACACTACCTCCGCCAACCAAGCTATAATCATCAATACGGCAAAACTGATGTACGCCTGCTTGACCACCAACAATGACACCATTACCGATATGCACATGACCAGCGACACCGACATTATTGGCTAATATATTGTCATCACCAATCACACAATCATGGGCAATATGAGTATTAACCATAAACAAGTTACCACTGCCTATCGTGGTTACCCCTTTATCTTGTATGGTACCTCGATGAAAGCTACAGGATTCACGTATTAAATTATTATCTCCGATCTCCAGCCACGTTTCTTCGCCTTGATACTTTAAGTCTTGGCAGTCTTCTCCGATGCTAGCAAATTGATATATTTTATTATTTTTACCAATGCGGGTATTTTTTGTCACCACCACATGGCGAAACAATTCGGTACCAGCATCAATAGTGACATAGTCCCCAACGATACAGTATGGACCTATTACCGCTGTCTCATGTATTTCAGCACTGTCTGAAATGATAGCTGTGGGGTGAATTTGTGTCATTAACGTAACCTGTCAAAATGAATACCTCATTCTTAACTCATAACGAAAGCTATGACTTTAGCCTAGTACTTTGTATTAATAAAAAGTGCTACTTTTCTAGACTACTAGTACCAACTCACAAGAAGCTTTAATATGTTAAGAATGGGTTTATGAATATAAAATAATTTTAAAGCTTGTCTTTCTGAGCTTATTGTTCCTCTTTATTTAATTTACCTAAAGTGCGACACTAGGTGCTGTATAGAGTTCATTTATTAATACTATAAATCAATTCCATACAGCTCCTATATCCTGGGCACTCTGTCTTGGCGAATAATCATCAACTGCGCACTAGCAGCCAATGTATCATCAACAAAAGCACGGCTATCAAACTTATATATATTACGTTTGACTAACAACAGCTCAGATTTTAAGGTCAACCTATCTCCTGGTATTACAGGATTTCTAAAACGAACTTTGTCAACCCCTGCAAATAAAAACAAATGCCCGTCTTCAGCAGTAATACCCTCTGAAATAAATGCTAAAATACCAGACAACTGTGCCAATGCCTCAACAATCAATACTCCAGGCATAATGGGCTCTTCAGGGAAGTGGCCTTGAAAAAACGGCTCGTTAAAAGAAACATTTTTATAACCTGTAATCCAAGTATTTGGACAGCAGGCTGTGACTCTATCTATCAACATGAAAGGATAACGATGCGGTAAATAGCTTTTTAACTGATCAAACGCCATTGGCATACGCACTGAGGTTTGTGTTAAAAACTGCTCGTCTTCAGCGCTCATCAGCCACTCATCTGACCAACCTCTTGGCTGGGCTGCTGGCGATGCGGCCTGGCGTAAACTATCCGAACTTTTGCTCATTGCTCATCCTTACATCAGATATTAAGGTTAAAAAACTTTAGTATATCCTGTTTTATTAGGGCGTGTCTGCAACTTAAAAGGTTGATAACAGTAAAATAAAACACTCAAAACCATATATACCTTATTAAACCTAAACACCCTATTAAAAAATTAAAAAGCCTTGCAAATTTTGTGACAAAATTGGCTCAACGCTCTTTTTCACCTAAAGCTCGCATTCTGACTGCCATACGGCGCCAATCCATTGCAGGCATGGCAGGCACTCCAGAGGAATATACGCCTGGACGTTTAATCGACTTAGTGACCATCGCCATTCCAGTCAATACCACATCATCAGTAATGGTGATGTGACCAGCGATACCAACACTACCCCCTATCATACAGCGCTTTCCTATACGGGTGCTACCAGCAATTCCTGCATTTCCAGCAATAGCAGTACCTGCACCAATTTTCACATTGTGACCAATTTGCACTAGGTTGTCGATAATCACGTTATCATCAATGACCGTATCATCAATTGCACCTCTATCAATACAGGTTTGACTGCCGACACGCACCTGATTGCCAAGGATAACTCGGCCTAGCTGGACAATACGTTCCCAGCCATCAGTTGCGGTATTTGCAAGCGGTGCAAAGCCGAAACCTTCAGAGCCAATACTAGCGCCTGAATGCAGGCGTACTTGATCACCGATTTGGCTATGATGACCAATAAACACCTGCGGATAACAGACACAGTTTTTACCAAGATGACTATTTTCTTCAATATATACGTGTGCAATAAGCTGGCTACCATCACCAATATGTACGTGCTCACCAACCACACAAAACGGCCCAATATAAACGTTATCACCAATAACAGCAGTATCAGCTATTTGGGCACTTGGATGAATACAGCTCCCATCTATCGCCTGAGCTTTAGTTTGTGGTTCAAATAAGTGCGACACACTAGCGTACGCTGCATAAGGATTGGCAACTACCACAGCCAGACTTGTCGTTGGTATCTGTGAAGCAAACTGCTCGGATAATAAGACAATTGCTGCCTGTGTTACTGGTAGTACTGAGGCGTAAGCCTTATCCGCCAAAAAGCTTAACTGCTGTGCATTGGCCTCATCCAAACTACCAATACCAGTAACCAAAGTCTGCTGCTGCGCTTGAGTCAACTGTCGCAGGTTTAAGACTGGCTGACGGGTGCTGATGGCTTCAATAATCTGGGCAAGGCTAACTTGTGGTTCAAATGAGGTCATGAGAGTTAACAATATCCTTTAGAACAGTTAGAGTAACAGCATCTTCTATAAATGACATCTTCTATAAATGACATCTTCTATAAATGAAATGAGTTGTTACTCGGCAAGTCTCCAATAGCTACTCTGGAGATTGATAAGCTAAAAATGACTAGGGTCTGTTGAACATGCATCTTCATAGCAAAAGTCTAGCTTAGTTTTTTCGTGTAAAAATAGATGCACCAAAATAAAAGCTATCTTTAAACCTAGGGCGTGTCTTCATTTTAAAATAGTAACAAAAATAAGATAAACCTCAGTTAGACTAGGAAAATAACACAGATAATATCATGATATTAACCCGTTATTTGACGATGTATAACAAGATCTAGCTGTTTTTAGCCCATTTAAATATCACTGCACAAATTGAAGACGCACCCCAGCAAAAAATCTCAACTATTAAAAAGTACTACCGATCTGGAATTGTACTTCTTCAGTTTTGTCACCCTTTTTATCACCAAATGGCTTAGCATAACTGATAGAGATAGGACCGATTGGCGTATACCAAGTGATGCCTGCACCTGCACTATAACGTAGATCATTATCACGTCTTAATAATGGTAGATTTTTTCTTTCTAAGTGCTCATTTAAGCTTGCATACTCACCTTTTAACATAAAGGTTTCGTTTTTCTTACTGGTGGTGTCAAAGACCTGACCACCTTCAACAAACACAACTGGACGCACCTGATCTGCCCAATCACCTTTAAAAGGCATCGGTAAAATTAGCTCAGCACCAAAAGTTGCTAAAGCATTACCACCCACTTCTTCTTCATCATAATAATCATTTGGATATTGATTGGCAGCATAGTCAAAGACAGGTGAACGTGGTCCTAAACTTGAGGCCTCATAACCACGTACCGATCCATAACCCCCTGCATAGAAGTTTTCATAGAAAGGAAGGTCCTTACCATAACCAAGTCGTGTATAACCACGTAGCACAAAATCTTTAGCCAATGGAAAATAGATATTACCGCGATAGACTAGTTTTTGATACGTCTGATCACCAAAGCCTAGAGTGGCGCTAACATCATGGCTCATCCCTTTAGTCGGGAAGATAGGGCGATCTAGGGTGCTATAATCCCAACCTAGTAGTAGGTTATAGGTGTTATAGTCATTTTTAAAGCTGGCATTATATAGTGGATCAGTACCGATAAGCTGACCATTACTATCATAGCTATCTCTGGTATAAGCCCGCATCTTGCCTTTTTCTTTTAACAGCTCAGAGACGTTTGAGATACCCATATAACGACCGCCACTAACTTCTGTATTATCAAAGTTAAAGCCGGCGCTAATATATTTAGTTTCATCAATTGGATAGCTGTAACTTAAAGTAGCTCCATAAGAATCCAGGACATAGTTACTGACGTTACGATCATCGTATTTGGTGTTACGATAATAGGCGCTTACCCCTTGCGAGACACCGTTAGCAGTGAAGTATGGGTCAGTAAAACCTAAGCTATAAGAGTCACGAGTTTGAGAACGTGAAAAAGCTGCATTGACTCGGTTACCTGTTCCCATAAAGTTACGCTGACTAAAGTCTAGCTGGAAGGTTACCCCACCACTTTGCGAGTAACCTGCGGCAATGGTTGAACTACCAGAGGGTTGCTCTTCTACCGTAAAGTTAACATCAATCTGGTCTGGCGTGTTAGGTACTGGGCGTATATCTACATTTACAGTCTTAAAAAAGCCTGTACGCATCAAACGCACACGTGAGGTTTGAATCTTTTCATTTGATGCAAGCGATCCTTCGAGTTGACGTAGCTCACGGCGCAATACTTCATCTTCGGTCTTAATATTACCGTTAAAGTTAATGCGGCGCACATAAACTGGTCGTGAGGGATCTATAAAGTAATCAATATCAACGGTTTTGGTATCTTCATTAATGCGCGGTACTGGACGAATTTGTGCAAAATAAAAGCCGTCATTGCCATAATGATCTTGTAATGCTGTGGTCGAAGCTTCAAGCTTAGCTTGTGAATAACGTTCTCCTGTATCAAACTGAATTTGCTCTGATAATTCAGCAGCATCATAGCTTGGCTTGCCTAAAAAGCTAATGTCGCCAAATTGATACTGTTCACCTTCAGTGACACTCACTTCAATATAAACTTTATTTTTTTCTTCATTAATATTCAACGTGGCATTATCAACACTAAAGTTAACAAAACCTTCGTTTAAATACATTGCTTTTAAGCTTTCTAAGCTTGCAGCCAGCTTTTCTTTAGCGTAGCGATCTGATTTGGAAAAAAAGCGATTCCAAGCAGACTCTTTCACTGCAAACACATCTTTAATATCATCTTCGCTAAAGTATTCATTACCGATAATATTAATATCAACCACTTTTGCAGCTTTACCTTCAATAAAGCGAATGGTGAGCTTAGCGCGGTTACCTTCAAGCAGCTCTTGATCTACTTCAATATCACTGTTGTAATAGCCTTGGCTAATATATTGCTGCTGTAATTCGTTGGCGACATTTTGGACAGTAGATTGCTTTAGCACATCGCCAACTGATATCCCAGCATATTTTAAGCCATCCTCTAGTCCCTGTTTTGGAATTAGCTTGTTACCAACAAAGTTTACTTCTGCCACAATCGGACGCTCAACAACATAATATGTTATGCGCCCCTCATCTTGCTTGGCTTGAATATTAGCAAAGTCACCTGTGGCATACAGCGCTTGAATGCTATTGGCTAAATCTTGATCTGTCGCCACACTGCCAACGTCTGTGGTCAATAAGGGATATAGACTTTCTGGAGTTAAACGATGAAGACCAACAAACTCAATATCAGTTAATACTGCATCTGCAGCGTGGGTAGATACAGCCATCATGGCGACAAAGGCGGGCACTGCGATTAGTTGGGCTTTTTTTAATAAAGACGTTTGCATACATACAATCCGTAATTCAGAGAACTTGCTAAAGGTGAGGTAATACTTTTTTATTCAAAGCACATTTTGTCTTGGTGCTTATTTTAGGGTGATTAGAAAGCTTTTAATATAACAAACTATTGGAGGTTATAAAATTAATAAAAGTCAGTTTTTTTAAAAATAGCGACTAAAGTCATTGGTAATGGCCAGTATCATAAATCCTATTAGCAGTAAAAAGCCTATATTCAACCCTATTGCCTGCATATGCTCTGGTAATGGCTTACCACGAATTAGCTCAATAATATAATACACTAAATGGCCGCCATCTAATACAGGAATGGGCAGCAGGTTAAGTACAGCAAGACTCAAACTGATAATAGCAGCGGTTGCCAACACTTGCTTCCAACTGATATCAAAGCTTTGCTTACTCACCACAGCAATGGAGATAGGACCTGAAAGGTTTTCAAGCCCCACCTTGCCTGTGACCATTTTACCCATTGACTTTAAAGTCATGTTGGCTAACTGACCAGTTTTGGCAAAAGACTTTCCAATCGCAGTTAATGCCCCGTAGGATACCATTGTTTTATACTCATCAGGTACAACTATCTGTCCTGGATCTACACCAGCACCAATTTGACCATAACGCTGTCCTGCTGTCCCTTTTTTGCCTTGTGGCATAACTTTTAGCTCAACTTGCTGCATTTCGCCAGCATCATTTTGACGCAAAACCTGAAAGGTGAGCAGCTTTTCTGGGTTATCTCTAATTAAATGAGTAGCATCTATCCAGTCATCAATGGGATGACCATCAATGGCAGTAATTCTATCACCCACCTGCATACCTTGACGAATGGCGGCACCATCTTCGGATAGATGTGCTATCACAGGCTCAATATGTGGCTGCCAAGGCAATACTCCCAAGCCCGATAAAGTGTCTATTCCTGATTGCTCACCTTGTAAAAAGTTTGTAATCGGCACCTCAACTTGCTGGGTTGACCCATAAAACTGCTCTAATCCTTGACTCATACCTTGTTGTTTGTCACTATCTTGGTGACGCTCTGTATCTACTATCTGAGTCATCGGCTGTACGCTAATACGCACCGTTCCAGTCTCTCCCATACGGTCTGCTAGACGGTAATTCACCTCCTCCCAAGTCTGGACTGGATGACCATCTACCGCTACAATTTTATCACCAACGGGTAAGCTAACACTGGCCGCTGGACTATCTGGTATTACCGAGCCAATGCGCGTATTTAACTGCTCACTGGGCACCACAAATAATACCCAAAATAATGCAATGGCAATAATAAAGTTCATTAATGGCCCTGCGGCCACAATGGCGATTTTTTTTAGCGGATGTTGATTGTTAAACGCCAAATGTTTTTCGCTATCCGCCACATCTGCTTCACGCTCATCAAGCATCTTTACATAGCCGCCTAGAGGCAAGGCTGAAATACGATAATCAATGCCAGACTTTTTGCTAGTCCAGCCATACAGCTTCGGACCAAACCCAATAGAATAGGTCAGTACTTTTACTCCGCATAAGCGAGCAACTATATAATGCCCCCACTCATGTAAAGCGACTAAAGGTCCCAAAACGGCAATAAACGCCAAAGCAACTAGCAAAAATGACATTAACTGCGGCACTCCTGTATGACTTGCTCAGCAAAAGACCGAGCTATTTTATCAATATTCAAAATATCATCTAACTGTTTTATATTTAAGGAAAAGTTTGGATTAATACCCTGGCTTAATCCAGTATCATTCTGAGCAATACCAGTAGTATGTTGACTGGCTAGTATTGCATCACCGCCTAGCATCTTGTCTAATACTCTGGCATTAATCAAGGCGATATCGGTTAAAAAAACTTGCTGTTTTATAAAAGCCTCTACCGCCACTTCATTGGCTGCATTAAGTGCAATAGTAGCTGACTGTCCTGTTTGCATAGCTTGGCGAGCAAGTTTTAGACAAGCAAATTTTTCTAAATCTGGCTTAACAAACTCCAACGCCGCCAGCTGAAATAAATCGAGTGACTCAACACTTGTAGCAATACGCTGTGGATAAGCTAGCGCATGAGCTATTGGCGTACGCATATCAGGACTACCCAACTGCGCCAAAAAACTACCATCTGTATATTCAACCATAGAATGGATAATACTTTGTGGATGGATAACAACTTGAATATCTGATTCAGCCAGATCAAACAAATGGCAGGCTTCAATTAGCTCCAAACCTTTATTCATCATAGTGGCTGAATCCACAGATATTTTTTTGCCCATCGACCAGTTAGGGTGCTTTACTGCCTCACTAACACTTGCCGCTTGCATTTGCTGTAAGCTTTTGTGTAAAAACGGGCCTCCAGAAGCAGTTAGCCATAGCTTTTTAACTCCGTGACCAGCATCATGAATGGCAGTATTATTTTGCTGAACCTCATTCGGTAAGCATTGAAAAATAGCATTATGCTCAGAGTCTAACGGCAATAAGGTTGCACCATTGTCTTTGACCGCTTGCATCATCAAGCTGCCCGCCATCACCAAGGCCTCTTTGTTAGCCAGCAAAATACGCTTACCAGCACGTGCCGCAGTAAGTGTCGAAGACAAACCTGCGGCACCAACAATAGCTGCTACCACCGTATCTACCTCAGGGTCGGCAGCAATATCATCAAGACCTGCTTGACCGCCAACCACATCACAGTTTAAGCCTGCCTGTTGTAAGCGAGTAGCAAACTCATCTACCTTCTCGCTAGGCACCGCTACCCGTACAGGCTGAAACTGCTGACACAGTGTCAATAACTTATCGAGACGACCGTGACCTGATAAAGCATAAACTTGATACAACTGAGGGTGTTCAGCCAAAATAGACAGGGTACTGTCACCGATTGAGCCGGTTGCACCGAGTACGGCAATGCGTTGGGTCATAACTTACCTTCAAAAACATTAACTATAAATCATTAGGGGCTTAAAGACGGACTATAACACCAACCAACCCATCTGTTGCATGCTCCAAAATCCTAGTGCAAAAATCGGCGTGGCTGCTAATAGCGAATCAATACGATCCAAGATACCGCCATGACCAGGCAAGATATTGCCTGAATCTTTAACACCAGCTTTGCGCTTGAGCATAGACTCCAATAGATCTCCTAATACAGAAGACAATATCGTTATCAATGACAGCCCCACAAATAATACCAAAGTCGTGCCTGTTAACTGCAAATTAAATAGACTAATGGCAAGTACTACCGCAAATCCAGTCACCAAACCACCTGCTAGCCCTTCCATGCTTTTATTAGGCGACACATTGGGCGCCATCTTGCGTCGACCAAATTTGCGCCCAACAAAGTAAGCACCACTGTCGGCACACCATACCAATAAAAAGACATACAATAACCACCAAGGTGAGAACTGCCACAGATAAAACATAGCGGTAATTGCACCAGTTAACAATACCAGTCCAATTACAGACAACTGCTTACCATGCCAAGGTGTCGAGTGTGGAAACTGACTGACCCAGTATAATGCCATTAACCAGATTAAGGTCGATAACACCCACCAAGCTGGCCAAGATTGCGGTGCTAGCAAGGTTATTAAGGTGATTGCCAATACTAACAATACAAACAAAATTGGGATATGCCATTTTGGCATCAATTTTGTCCATTCATAAGCAGCAATGGTTACTCCGATAGCCAATAAGGGTACAATTAAATAAGGTGTTTCACTTGCGAACAGTGCAATACCAACGATAATGACCAATACCACAGCCGTTTTAATGCGTGTCCACATACCAAAGCACCTTCTTTTTATCCATTATATATTGATACCGCTACTATATATTGATACCGCTACTGCTAATTTACTAGCCACAATAAATTAGCAATTACCTTCTGCTAACTACTCTACTACCCATCATTGTCATTTTCTAGACCTTGCTCAATCTGTTCACTGGTCTTACCAAAGCGGCGCTGGCGCTGCGAAAACTCAAATAACAAGGCATTTAACTCTTTTGGCGTAAAATCTGGCCACAAAGTATCAGTAAAAAATAACTCAGCATACGCAGATTGCCATAACAAAAAGTTAGAAATCCGATACTCACCACCAGTACGAATCAACATATCCACATCAGGAACATCCGCCAACTGTACCTGCTTATCTAGCAAACCGACACTCACCTGATCAGCAAGCAGTTCACCTTTTGCCACTTGCGTTGCCAAAATACGAGCAGCATTGGCAATATCCCACTGACCACCATAGCTAATGGCGATAACCAGTGTCATGGCATCATTGTTAGCAGTCTCAGCTTCTGCATCGGCCATTTGCTGTTGCAGCGCTGGGCTTAACTGACTTCTATCACCGATAAATCTTAAGCGAATATGATACTTTTTCATTCGTGGCATTTGCTCAGTGATGGTAGTAGAAAGTAAACGCATCAACAAAGCCACCTCATTGGGTGGGCGTTGCCAATTTTCACTAGAAAAAGCAAATACGGTTAATACCTCAATGCCAGTTGCCACACAGTACTCAACTAAGGGGTCTAATGCTTCTTTTCCTGCGACATGACCTTGACCTTTTGCCATACCATGCGCTTTACCATAACGGTTGTTACCATCCATAATAATGGCAATATGTTTTGGTAATATCGCAGGCGTCGCTAAGTCATCATCTGAACCTCTTGAGAGTTCGGGCTGTTGCTGAGTTGCGGGGTTAGGTTGCTTAGAGTGAGGCTTGGTCATAATAGGCATCTAATAAGTTGCAGGGTTAGAGAAGTTTAGAACAAAGGGATAGGACGCTTGGCTTTTTTTTATTTTAGTTAGGACTTACACACGAGTAGATATGATGGCAACTGGTAATCATTTATGAATCCTTTGAAGGTAGAGCCAGACGCTCCATAAATAATAACCAGTCGCTTTTAAAGCCTTGAAATCGTATTTTATGTAAGTCCTATTAGTGAGTCTTTATTTTAGTAACGTGAATTTATCATGTTATGGCTTTACAGCAACTTGCAAGTTATCATGTTATGGCTTTACAGCAACTTGCAAGTTATCACACATATAGCTTTTATGCGTCATCAACGTCCAACAGACAGACCTTATACCTCCATAAGCTCTTTTTCTTTTGTCTCTAGCATACCATCAATAATACCGATATATTTATCAGTTAGCTTTTGGATGTCATCACTGGCACGACGCTCTTCATCTTCACTAATTTCTTTTTCTTTTTCAAGTTCCTTGATATCACTTAACAAGTCACGGCGAATATTGCGGATAGAAACGCGGCTGTTTTCGGCATCACCACGAGCCAACTTTTGCATATCACGGCGCGTTTCTTCAGTTAACGCTGGCATAGGCACACGAATCACATCAGCAGTCATTGGGTTTAAGCCTAAGTCTGCTTCACGAATCGCTTTATCTACCGCTTGCACCATAGAGCGTTCAAACGGCTGTACCAATAAGGTGCGTGAATCTTCAACGTTGATACTAGCAACTTGGTTTAATGGTGTATCAGCGCCATAGTAGCTAACCATTACCCCAGATAACATACCAGGATGCGCACGACCTGTACGCACTTTGCTAAAGGCATTTTCTAAGGCTTCGATGGTTTTTTTCATACGATCTTCACCATCTTTTTTAATATCATTAATCATCTTTTTTTCCTTCTTAATTGATTTAACAAAACTTATTCGTTACATAAAACTTATTCGTTACATAAAGGCAAGTTTACACAAGTCATCACATTTAAGCACTGTCAAACAGCATCCATAAAACTAACTGCTTATAGACTAATGGCTGCTTATGAGCTAATGGAATACTTGCGTACCTTCATTTTTACCCATGATGACATTTAATAACGAGTTAGGCTTATTCATATCAAATACTTGCAGCGGTACATTGTGATCACGACATAAGGCAATAGCAGTCAAATCCATAACGCCAAGCTTTTGTTCTAGCACCTCATCAAAGGTCAGCGCATCGTATTTGGTCGCATCATCATGCACACTCGGATCTTTGTCATATACGCCATCTACCTTGGTCGCTTTTAGAATGACACCCGCTTCAATTTCGATGCCACGTAGACAGGCGGCAGTATCTGTTGTAAAAAATGGGTTGCCTGTCCCTGCAACAAAAATGCATACATCGCCATTTTTTAGGTAACGAATCGCATTGCGACTGCTATAACTTTCTGTCACCTCGCCAATAGGCAGTGCAGACATTAAGCGCGTATTAATATTGCGGCGCTCTAACGCATCACGCATGGCCAACCCATTCATCACGGTAGCAAGCATTCCCATTTGATCGCCAGTGACACGTCCCACCAAGCCTTCTTTTTGAAGCTGACTGCCACGGTATAAGTTACCACCACCAACGACGATACCCACTTGCACGCCCAAACCGCATAAATGGGCAATGGCCAAGCTCATCTTATCAAGTACCGAGGCATCAATCCCCATGCCCTGATCACCCGCTAAGGCTTCGCCTGATAGTTTAAGTAAAATACGAGAAAATTGTGGATTTTTATCAGACATAAGGCACCTTTTTTATTTCAACTAATTTAAAGACAACGAACTATCAATGAATGAACTATCAACGAATGAAAGACAAGTGGACTGACGGTTTGCAATCGCTTCATTGCTGAAAAAATTAAAAAACAAAGCTAAATTCGGTAAAGTTTACCAAAAAATGCTAACGGCTTATAGCACTAATTTACTAATGATGCAAATAAATCATATTCACTGGCCTCATCAATAGTGACCTGCAACATATCTCCGATAGCGACTACTATCTGCCCCTTGTGTACAATATTATCGACATATACATGCCCATCAATTTCAGGCGCATCAGCATAACTACGGCAAATAGCAATCTCTTCTTCGGCATCAATATCATCAACCAGTACCATCAGGCGTTTACCGACCTTCTCTTGTAGCTTTTGTTCTGAGATTTGTTGCTGTACTGCCATAAAGCGCTCATAGCGTTGCTGCTTGACCTTTTCTGGCACAGGGTTGGGCAACTCATTGGCAACTGCGCCCTCAATTTCTGAATAAGTAAAACAGCCAACGCGATCTAATCTGGCCTGTTTAAGCCAGTCTAATAAATACTGAAAGTCTGCTTCAGTTTCACCTGGAAAACCAACCACAAAGGTTGAGCGAATTACGATATCTGGATTAATTTCACGCCATTTTTGAATACGTGCCAACGTATTTTCGCTATGCGCTGGGCGTTTCATTGCTTTTAATACACTTGGACTGGCATGCTGTAAGGGAATATCAAGATATGGCAGCAGACCGCCTTGATCTGTGGGCTTGGCCATTAACTCAACCACCTTGTCCACATGCGGATAAGGATAGACATAGTGCAAGCGTACCCAAATACCCACCTTAGCTAGCGCTTGGCAAAGGTCAAAGAATTTTGACTTCAGTGGCATCCCATTCCAAAAGCTGGTTTTGTACTTTAGGTCAACGCCATAAGCGGAAGTGTCCTGCGAGATAATCAGCAACTCTTTAACACCTGCCTTTTTGAGCGCCATCGCCTCATTCATCACACTATCTATCGGACGAGAGACTAGGTCTCCACGCAAGCTTGGAATGATACAAAAGGTACATCTGTGATTACAGCCTTCAGATATCTTTAAATACGCATAGTGACTTGGGGTAAGCTTAACACCTGCATCATCAATCAAGTCTATCTTAGGATCATAGCGGCGCTCTTTGGCGGACTTAGCAATGGGTGCGTGGGTTGATACAGCAGTAATCACCTCATCGTACGCATGCGCACCAGTGACTGATAATACTGCTGGATGCATCTGTCGAATCTTATCGGCATCTTTTCCCAAACAGCCAGTGACTATCACTTTGCCATTTTGACTGATTGCCTCACCAATGGCATCAAGGGACTCTTGCACCGCAGACTCAATAAAGCCGCAAGTATTCACCACCACCAGATCAGCGCCATCATAGTCTGATGCAACCTGATAACCATCACGGGTAAGCTCGGTAATAATGTGCTCACTATCGACCAAAGCTTTGGGACAGCCTAAAGAAACAAAGCCGACTTTAGGCGCAACTTGTGGCTCAGGATGAGCCACTGCTGGCTGCTCGCTCACCCTTGTATTGACTTGTAGATTAGACTGCTGGCTGACATGTTGGCTACTGTCACCAACACTACGGTTTTGGTTGTGATTAGCTTTATGGTGATAAGCCCCAGTACTGGCTTTGGTACGGATACGTTGAGAGTCGCTATTTTGTAAGCTATTGTTTTTGGCGTTGTCATCTGCCTTGATGCTGTCTTGTTCATTACTATTGGGTATATAGATAGAAACAGGATCTACAACAGAGTCTTTTGATGTTTGGCTTGGCACTGGTGTTTGGCTTGGCACTGGTATTTGGCTTGGCATAGTCAATTTGCTTGGCATAAAAAATTACTTTTTTAAAAATAAGGAAGGATAAAATAAACCACAAGATGTATTTTTATCAAGAGTTGCTTGTATTGTGGTGCATTGTACGAATTTTGCCCGCATGATACCAGTATCAAAACATGATTCATCAGATTTTCATCTCTGTTAACCATATCATCTTGTTAGTTTATCCAGCAAAAAAAATCAAAGTTCATCAATCATGGCGCAAAAACAATCATCAACACCCTCTTTTGTAAAAAATGCACTAAAATAGAACATAACACGTGCTCTAGTCCGTTATTTGCACTATTATAATATTAATACAAGTAGATTTAAGAGCCATTATAGTGCAATTTAGCCAACTTTATCCTTTATATCTGTCGAAGACATACTGTTTTTAGGGGGTGAAATCTATCGTATTAGCTACAAATGCTGGTACTATTCTTGCAGCTCACTATTAAACTAGGGGGCAGCATCATTTTGCAAATGGTAATAAAAATATAAAAATGAGCAACACCCCCTAATGACTCGACACTTAACTTGCTTAGCTGACTGACTTAACAGTTACTCAATACTTAATTAAACGCGTGCAAATCACTAAACGCACTCAAACAACAATATAATAAAAAAGACACGCCATGCCAGTGCTCAACCCCCTACTCTTACTGCAAAACCTATATACAGGTGTGATTTGGGTCACACATGACCTACGTATTGCATGGATCAATACTCAAACTGAACAAACCCTATCCGCCAGCGCCTCCCGCTTAATTGGACTTAATATTATCGATTTGTTATTACCAGTACATTCAAAGATGACAGATCCACAGGCTTCAGATGCAAACTTGCCAGCTGCGCTAGATGCTTATGACAAGCTAAAAACCCAGTTTTATAATGCTCAACATTACCAACAACCTTTTATCGAATATAGCCGCAACATTCGTGGTGTTACTCATCCGTTAGATGTTCATTATAGCGTTACACCAGTAGAGCAAGACGGTAAGCCTTACTTTTTAATTGAGATCTGGCAAGGTGACCGCCGTAGCAGATTGGATAAAGAGCAACAACTACAAGAGCAACATGATGTCTCACGTGAAATGCTACGCTCTGTGGCACATGAAGTCAAAAATCCATTGGCTGGTATCCGTGGTGCTGCCCAACTCCTAATTCGACAAACTCGTTCTAGCTTAGCAACCACTGCCGACACCGCACAAGCCAACGACAATCCAAATATCTTAGTAGATGCCAAGAGGTTGACCACCTACGCCAACATTGTCATCAGTGAAACTGATCGCTTAACGAAGTTAATAGAGCAATTACTTGGTTCTAACCAGCCACCAAACTTTCAGCTTATTAATATACATCAGCCACTAGAGCACGTGCTACTACTGACCCAAACTCAGCATCCTAGTGTTCGCATCCAACGAGATTACGACTTATCCTTACCAGAGCTCATGGCAGATAACGATCAACTGATTCAAGTGTTTTTAAATCTCGTTAACAACGCCTGTGAAGCCATGCTCGAACAAGACACTAGCCGATTGCACCCTGACTATCGACCACAACTAAAAATCAGCACCCGTATTGAGCATCAATACACCATAGGTACAGTACATCATAAGCAAGTGATTAAAGTGAGCGTACATGACAACGGAGTTGGGATTAGTGACGATCTTATCGGACGTATCTTCTTCCCGTTAGTGACCGCAAGGGCAAACGGCACAGGGCTAGGGCTGGCATTGGTGCAAGAGATTATCCATCGTCATCAAGGCACTATCGAAGTATTTTCACAACCAGGTGATACCCAATTTAACGTTTATCTACCCCTTAATATGACAACCCATACATCATGACAACCCATACATCTAGCCAAACTGAACCACAGACGCACTAACAGCTTACAAACGAATAGTAAAATAAAACGTCACTCATACAGCGTCATTTTTAATACACAAAGGAACCAAACTCATGACAACACAACATAGCCTTTGGTTAATCGATGATGACCCAGCATTACGCTTGATCTTGGAAGATACTTTTTGTGATGCTGGATTGACAGTACACCCGTTTTCTAATGCCAAAGGCGCATGGGTTAAGCTCAATGAAGTTCTCAAAGGACAGCAACCTAGCGACAGCCTCCCAGATGTCATTTTGACAGATATTAGAATGCCAATGATGGATGGGCTATCTTTTAGCCAGTGGATGCAAAACAACTTTCCCCAGCTACCCGTGATTATCATGACCGCCCACTCTGATTTAAAATCAGCGGTGGACAGCTATGAAACAGGTGCATTTGAGTATCTGCCAAAACCCTTTGATTTAGACCAAGCGGTATTGGTAATAAAAAAAGCCATTCAATCAAACCCAGCCGCTCGCAAGGAAGCCACAGCGCAAACTCAAGCCGAAAAAATAGTTACACCAACCACAACACAGACTGGTTCACAGCCAACTGATAGTCACTTGTCCACAACAAGTGTCGCAAGTTGTACTGACAGCATCCCAAATACAAACAAACAAAGTAAGAATGCTAAGCAAAATACGACTCAAACAACGCCAACTGATACGACCAAAATTACAACGGATAAAGCTCAGTCGATAGCCATACCCGCCGATACCAATCAAATCAATAAAACTAATAAGCCTAGCAAAACCAATAGCAACCGATCAAAAACCAACAATAGCAAAATTCAGCCCGATAGTACCACCCCAATTATCGGTCAATCAGTAGCGATGCAAACCGTATTTCGTGCTATCGGTCGCCTCGCCTCCTCTCCAATCACAGTATTAATCACAGGCGAATCTGGTACTGGTAAAGAGCTAGTAGCGGGGGCTTTGCATCAAAACTCACCACGTAGCAAAAAACCATTTATTGCGTTAAATATGGCAGCCATTCCACAAGAGCTTATAGAGTCAGAGTTATTTGGACATGAAAAAGGCGCTTTTACTGGAGCAACTACTCAGCGCCAAGGCCGATTTGAACAAGCCAATGGTGGAACACTATTCTTAGATGAAATTGGAGATATGCCGTTTAGCACCCAAACCCGTCTTTTGCGAGTATTAGCCAATGGTGAATTTTTTCGTGTTGGTGGCCAACAACCTATTAAAGTCGATGTGCGCATCATTGCCGCCACCCATCAAAACCTTGAACAGTTGGTGAAAGAGGGTAAGTTTCGAGAAGATTTGTTTTACCGACTTAATGTAATTCGTCTGCCGTTACCACCGCTACGTGATCGCCCTGATGACATTGCTGAGCTGGTTGATTTTTTTATGGCTAAAGCAGCAAAAGAGATGAATACAGATAAAAAGCAGCTATCGACAGAAGCCATGCACATCATGCAAGCCTTTGACTGGCCAGGCAACGTCCGCCAACTTGAAAATGCCTGTCGCTGGATAACAGTAATGGCCACCGGTGACCTACTGACTATCGAAGACTTACCACCTGACTTAACCGAATTTGCCAAACGTTATTTAACCCAGCAGATTCAACAGGAACATATAGCAACTCAAAGTGAGAGCAACAACAATACTGCTAGAGATATTGATGTCACTAATAACAGTGCTATTAATAATAATGGTGGTATCAATAATAGTGATGTCACCACTATTATTGATAATCTTAATAACCAAATACTAGCCACACCAGCCCAAACAGATGCTACTAAGTCTCTAGCTAAAAACCTAGCCTTTATTGATACACCAAGCTCCGTAAAAGCTCAACATCTGCCAGATATTAATACTCAAAGCTCACAACAAAACTGGCAGCAACAACTACGCACTTGGGCAACCAATGCGCTTAATGCTGGTCAAACTGATATTTTACAACAGGCTGCCCCAGAGTTTGAAACGGTATTAATTGAGGTGGCCTTAAATCACAGCAAAGGACGCAAAGGTGACGCTTCTGAGCTGTTAGGCTGGGGGCGCAACACCCTAACTCGTAAAATTAAACTACTGGGTCTAAACGACAATATAGATAATAGATAATAGATAATAGATAATAGATAATAGATAATAGATAATAGATAATAGATAATAGATAATAGATAATAGATAATAGATGATAAATAAGCCTGATGATCTTCATTCAATCCGCTTCAGCCAGAAACAGCGCTCCCTGCTCGCCCTGCTGACTCGGCATTTGGCCAAGCACAACTATCAAGTCAACAAGCATCTACGCCTTAGCCAGTATCGTGCTGTTAGCCAGCATAGTCATACTAGCCACAACCTAAGTGCAGACTATCAGTCAGATCAATTATCAGGCACTGCCTATTATCAAGGCTTAACTCTACTGACACAGTCTATCCCAGATAGCATAGCCTCTGACCTACCTTCCAGCCTACCTGCAAAGTCCCACGTTAGTCCTTACTGTATTTATAAATGGCAACTATCACCCTACAAACCACAAAGCCAGCACCAGCACCAGCACCAGCACCAGCATTTTAGCTTATGTCATGAAATTAAAAATTTGCAGCTTATTCAACAGCACATTACAGAATCAGCCTCACCTATCCCACCAACAGTTCCAGTTATAGCTTGTTACGATGAGATAATCACAATCACTGACAGCGACCAAAAATGGCAATGTGTTGGCTTTATCATGCCTTATTTGTTTGAAGCTAGTATTAAAGATTATTTAGCCAGAAACGATGGCGATAACCAAAGCCTAAACATATGCCACAAGCTTGACCTAGCGCAAGCGATGGCAAGTAGCTTGAAACAGCTACATGGCTTGGGCTGGATACATGGCGATATTAAACCGAGCAATTTTTTGTTGTCTCGCACAGACAGTAAAATTACAACATATCTTAGCGACTTATCCTGCGCACTTCAACCTGGCGATAATGTCGCATTAACCACCACTTTGCTGTCAGGCACACCCGCTTATCTCGCGCCTGAATGCTGGCAAGGTCAACTAAAAAATCAGCAAAGTGACATTTATGCGTTTGGTATTACTCTATATGAGATAGTGATGGGAAAAAGACCGTTTATACTCGATAACCTAGATGATTTGCAGGGCTGGGCACAGCTACATTGCCAGCAGCCGGTGCCTTTGCTTTCGGCACAGTTGCAAGAACAGTATCCAGCATTACAAACCATCATCGACAAATTATTGGCAAAGCAGATATCAAATCGCTATCAGTGTATGGATGCGGTGTGGAATGATCTGTATCAGCTATTACAGTCACGATAATAATACCAAATCTAAAAATTAAGCTATCGAGGAAAACGAGTGCAAACGCTACATATAGTAGGTTCAACGAGTTTGACAAAGATAGGTTGTTTTTTAGAAAAGGTATAACTATAATCACACCAAAAAGTATTTTGAATTAGCTTGATTTGCTTAGGCTATTAATACTTAATCAAAATAAAAAAAAGGTACAGATAACAAACTAGCCCACCTTATCCTATCTTGCCGTTTTATTAACGTTTCGCTAACCTACACTTGTATCTACGCTGGTGGGTTGACTTTGCAGGGATGGTAGCGCTATGGCTATGGCAAATACAAGAACGAAGCTATCTTAACTAGGTGTACTCTCATTCAAACAATGAATTGAACTGCCTAGCACCAAACTTAAAACAGAGCAAACCATACTACAAAATACTTTCACCTTCCTTTCCAAAATTTTGATGTACTATTCCTATCACGTAACAAATCGCAATTTTCTAAAAAAAATACTTGCCAACTCAAATTAAATCTATATAATACACAACCACTGAGACACACTGACCCAGTTAAAAACGGGGATGTGGCGGAATTGGTAGACGCACCAGATTTAGGTTCTGGCGCCGAGAGGTGTGAGAGTTCGAGTCTCTCCATCCCCACCATTTTTAGCGGTTAGTTGATTGTTCTCAACCCTATATAGAACCTGCCTTTGAGCGGGTTTTTTTTGTGTTTGTGATTTTGGTACGTGAAATAGATGTGGGCTGAGACTTTGCTTGCGTATATTGCGATAGGGCTAGTAAACGCCCATAAATAAAGGCTTTGCGGTGAACGGTAACTGTAAAGGCTTTTGTGTACCGTGAAACAGAATCATAGATTGACCAGCTATTTTCTATGTAGTAGTTAATCTTGGTAGTAGTTAATCTTGGTAGTAGTTAATCTTGGTAGTAGCTAATCTTGATCCAAAGCCAAGCCAATGTGGTATCAGTATTGACCCATAATTCACTCTTTAACTAAAAAAAAGGCTTGCCAATCAGTTTTAAATCTATATAATACACAACCACTGAGACACACTGACCCAGTTAAAAACGGGGATGTGGCGGAATTGGTAGACGCACCAGATTTAGGTTCTGGCGCCGAGAGGTGTGAGAGTTCGAGTCTCTCCATCCCCACCATTTTTAGCGGTTAGTTGATTGCTCTCACACCTATATAGAACCTGCCTTTGAGCAGGTTTTTTATTGCTTAATAAAATTAATACTACACTACTTGATAACCACCCTATTTATTTGTTTTGTTGTCAAAAAGCCAGCCCTTTTTTTCTTTTTGATACAAAGGACTGGCTTTTTTTTATCGAGATTTGATATCCAGTTAATCCGCTTCGTCAATCCAGTTCATTTGGATGGCTTCTAAGATACCTTCGTTTGATTTTTGAGGGTCATCATCAAAATTTTCCAGCTCAGTTACCCAGCGATGTAAGTCGGTAAAGCGGATGTATTGTGGGTCGGTGTCTGGAAACTTCTCATAAAGCTCGATGGCGATGTCTAGGCTGTCGGTCCATTTTAGTTTTTGGTTCATTGGGTTGTCCTTTTTATTAGGTTGAGAGTTGATTTATTAGGTTGAGAGTTGATTTATTAGGTTGAGAGTTGATTTGTTAGGTTGAGAGTGGCTATCTGGCGCAGGGTGGTGTTCGTTTTTTATTGCGCTTGAAGATAGTATTAAAAACGTGATCTGCCACGATTAAATTAAAATTAGTTGTAGTTATTATACATGGGTGACTCACGCTTCGCTAACTTCGCTGACTTTATCTGGTTGGTTTACGTTTGTTGGGGTAAGTAAGTGGGTGTGGGTGGCCTTAATAAGGCTTTTTAGTCCTGATTGAAGCGGATATACTTGGTTAAGCACAGGCTTGCAGGCGCTTGGCTAGAGGTGGTATCGCTGGGTCAGGAACGCCTCTGGCCTTAGTGCCTGCGCCTGTGTGTACCAAGATAGCAGCGAAAAGCAGGGTTGACTCCTTGGTATGTTTATGTTGCTACTTCGTTCTCAACTTTTTGTATCGGCTGTGGTTTTTGTCCAGAATTTTTACGAAAAAGTAGGTTTATCTGGGCTATAAGCTTCAGCCTATATCGATTTTTTAAGTCGAGATTGGGGGTGTTACTGGTTTTTTATGGCGGTTTGATTGGCATTCCAAGTGGTAATTACCTCAGTCAACTGCTTACCTTGTAAGCCTATTACTTCTGGGCTTTGTTTGCCTTTTTTATTAACTAAAAGAAACTTGGTTAGGCCAATCGCCATTAATTTATTTTTGACATAAAAGTGATGCTGAAAATACAAATACTTGTTATCCCAGCCTTCTAAGGTGCTGGTCACGGTCAGTTTGTCCAAAAATTTAACCTCTTTCAGATACACCATCTCTTGCATCGAGATAATCCAATTGAGGCTTAGTCCGCCCTTACCTTGCTGTTTTAGTATTTGATATAGCCAACCGGTGACATTGAGCTCGATAAAGGAGAGGTAGCGGTAGTTTGGTAGGTGATTGCGAAAGCCCATATCGTGCGGCAATACTCGGTAGTGACGACTAAAGGGGGCTTTTAATCGCTCAAGATTAATGGCGTCATCTTTGGCTTGTTGCTGTCTGAGCAAATTAAGCAAAATAGCAAAACGAATGATCATGTTCATGGTGGCGGTGTCCTTTGCTTATTTTTAAATTTTCCATACAGAGTGACAGTTGCTATGTTTGGATGTTTGGATGTTTGGTTTGGTTGGGTTGGGTTTCGATACTGGCTGTTCAGTCTTTTATTACCAAGACGGGTATTGATTTTAGCACTGGCTTTAATAATGGTTACATAAATCAATCAATTAAGGCAAGCCTAGTCTATACCTGCCTATTACCCTTGTCATCTTAGGATTAGAAAAAAATTTTATCGGCTTGAACTTGAAACTTTCACTATGAAACCCCACTTTCATTACAACCCCATAGCTCAATAACAATATTTTAATGAGTGATATGGGTACCCCCCTATACATTAACTGTAACTGAACTTTTTTTAATGGAGTGAACAATGAATATTCGCCCTTTACATGACCGCATCGTTGTCCGCCGTGTGGAAGAAGAGCAAAAAACTGCTGGTGGTATTTTATTGCCTGGTTCAGCTCAAGAGAAACCATCTCAAGGTGAAATCTTAGCTGTTGGTAATGGTCAAATTCGTGATAATGGTGAGGTGCGTGCGTTAGACGTAAAAGTTGGTGATAAGATTTTATTCGGTCAGTATGCAGGTCAAACGGTTAAGGTTGACGGCGAAGAGTTATTGATTATGAAGGAGTCTGATGTTTTAGGTGTGCTTGAAGGTTAGTTTACCGATAGATAGCTTATTCATCTTTATTTAATATGTAAGCTGGCTTAGAACAAAAATAAAATGTCTAAGGCTTCTAAGCCCTTTTATAGACTACTTTTTTATAAATATAAACAAACACTCATTAACAAAAATAATTGGAGAGTATTCTCATGGCTAAAGATGTAAAGTTTGGCATTGACGCTCGTACGCAAATGATGGATGGCGTTAATATCCTAGCAGACGCTGTCAAAGTAACTCTTGGTCCTAAAGGACGTAACGTGGTTATTGATAAGTCTTTTGGTGCACCGTCAATCACTAAAGATGGTGTGTCAGTAGCAAAAGAAATTGAACTTGAAAATAAGTTTGAAAATATGGGTGCTCAGCTTGTACGTGAAGTTGCTAGCAAAACCAATGATGTGGCTGGTGATGGTACAACAACGGCAACGGTATTGGCTCAGTCTATCTTGCAAGAAGGCATGAAGTCTGTTGCTGCGGGTATGAACCCAATGGATCTAAAACGTGGTATTGATAAAGCAGTGAAAGCCTCTGTTGAAGAAATTCATAAGTTAGCAACACCTGCTGATGACCACAAGGCCATTGCCCAAGTAGGCTCTATCTCTGCTAACTCTGATACCAAAATCGGTGAGCTAATCTCTGAAGCAATGGAGAAAGTAGGCAAAAAAGGGGTTATTACAGTTGAGGAAGGCTCAGGCTTTGAAGATGCCTTAGAGGTCGTTGAAGGTATGCAGTTTGACCGTGGCTATATCAGCCCCTACTTTGCAAATAAACAAGATAGCTTAACGGCTGAGTTTGAAAATCCATTTATCCTATTGGTTGATAAAAAAATCAGCAATATCCGCGAAATTGTGCCTTTACTTGAGCAAGTTATGCAACAAAGTAAGCCACTATTAATCATCGCTGAAGATGTTGAAAACGAAGCATTAGCAACATTAGTAGTAAACAATATGCGTGGTGGCTTAAAAACTTGTGCAGTAAAAGCGCCTGGTTTTGGTGATCGCCGTAAAGCGATGCTACAAGATATCGCCATCTTAACAGGTGGTACGGTTATCTCTGAAGAAGTAGGTCTTAGCCTAGAGACTGCGACCCTTGATCACTTGGGTACTGCTAAAAAAGTTACTGTCGGCAAAGAAAATACCGTTATCGTTGATGGTGCGGGTTCAAAAGAAGATATCACTGCTCGTGTTGAGTCTATCAACCGTCAAATCGAAGAGTCAACTTCAGATTATGACAAAGAAAAACTACAAGAGCGTGTTGCTAAGCTTTCAGGCGGTGTTGCAGTTATTAAGGTCGGTGCAGCAACTGAAACAGCGATGAAAGAGAAAAAAGACCGTGTCGATGACGCACTACATGCGACTCGTGCTGCCGTTGAAGAAGGGGTGGTTCCAGGTGGTGGTGTTGCACTAATACGCGCCTTAATCGCTATCAAAGATTTAACTGGCGACAACGATGATCAAAATGCGGGTATCAATATTTTACGCCGCGCAATGGAAGCCCCATTACGTCAAATCGTGAGCAACGCAGGTGACGAAGCTTCTGTTGTAGTAAATGAAGTAAAAGCTGGCTCTGGTAACTATGGCTATAATGCTGCCACTGGTGAGTATGGTGATATGCTTGAAATGGGTATTCTTGACCCTGCCAAAGTATCACGTTCAGCACTTGAGCATGCAGCATCTGTTGCAGGCTTAATGCTAACGACAGAAGCGATGATCACTGACAAGCCTGAAGCTGCTGACCCAATGGCTGGTATGGGTGGCGCTGGTGGTATGGGCGGTATGGGCGGCATGATGTAGTCTAGTCTGCGTAGAACTAAACTGTGACGGTGTTAACCTCGCTAAGCCTACCTTAGTAGTACTAACGCTCGGTTGCCTTGTCACATTTTAGTCTACTTGACTTTACACGTTACAATTAGATGCTGTTTATAGCAAAAATAAAAACCCCGATAGGCAATCGCTTATCGGGGTTTTTGGTTGTCTAATTTATTTCAACTCATTCGCTTAATTTAATTCATTCACTTTATTCAATTCATTAGCCATAAAAGGTCATTTCGGCTTATTGGCTAGATTCATCCCGTCTAAACGTCCAAGTCTTCTCATCGGATAACTCATCAACATAATAATAACCCGCAAGATTAAAGTCTTTTAACTGTTCTGCCTTAGTTATTTTGTTAACCGCCGCAAAATTAACCATTAATCCACGTGCTTTTTTGGCATAAAAAGCAATCACTTTATATTTGCCATTTTTTTCATCTTCAAAACGTGGGGTGATAATATCCGCTTCTAAATTTTTCTTTTTTACTGACTTGAAATATTCATTAGACGCCAAGTTAATCAGTACATTATCCTCGCCTTGAGCTTCGGAGTCAGCCATACGCTGATTAATAACTTCAGTAATCGCATCTCCCCAGAACTGGTATAAATTATCACCACGCTCATTTTTAAGCTTGGTACCCATCTCTAATCGGTATGGCTGAATTAAATCTAGTGGTTTTAAAACGCCATACAAACCAGACAAAATACCCAAATGCTCATTGAGATAAATTACGGTGTCTTTATCTAGGTTATACATATCAAGCCCAGTATAGACATCGCCATCAAACAGATAACCCGCTGCTTTGGCATTGGCATCGGTGAACGGAGCGTCCTCACTCCACGCCCATTGCTGGTTGCGCTGAGCATTTAGTTGCGCTAAGTCATCAGAGATACCCATTAACTCTTGTAGGTCTATCGGCTCTTTGTCTTTTAAAATTTTCATCAGTTGCTGGGCATGCTCGATAAGCTCAGGCTGACTGTAATAGTTGCCTACATTGATTGGCACACCATCACTCTCATTGAGACTCTTTGCAGGAGATAGTAAGAAATACATGAGCTTATTATCCTTTTATATTAATTGATTCGGTTATATTAACTCAGTAAGTTGGTTTATCTATAATTGGTTTATCGGTTACTTGCTAATTAGCGAATTGATAACTACGGAAGCTTAAAAGAACATCATAGCCTGTATCTATTGAGCATTTCAATGCACTCTTGTTGCTTCGGTGATGATAGCCAAACTTTGTAATTATACACATAATAATAAGTATGATGTAGATAGCAAATATCATTATATAGATAACCTTATGTTATCTGTTATACTTCTATTAGAAAATCCTATAAATTTAAGTTTTTATTAAATTTAACTGGTTGGTCATCTTTCTACAATGATTTTTATTAATTTATATTCTTATAATAAATTCTAAGAATGGTTTTCAAACGACCATTTTATATATTGATAACCTTTGGTTTTAAATACACTAACCAGAGGTTTTTTAACAGAAAACATAACTGCGCTTAAAGAATGGATATAAACCAGATTATGGTTTTACTCAACTGAACAAGCTAGGAGCGAAAATGATAATAGGCACAATACAAGCCAAGCAGGCATATGAAGGCCGCGTTGCTATTACGCCAGATTCGGTAAAAAAATTAACCAAACTTGGGCATGAGGTGATTATTGAGTCTGGTGCAGGTCAACATGCCTATTACGATGACACCGCCTATGTTAATGCTGGTGCTAAAATTGCCAGTGAAGCTGAAGTCCTTTCTCAAGCAAACATAATTTGTGTGGTACAAAATCTGACAGCTGAGCAGATATCTCAGCTATCAGCAGCGAGTATCGTCATCGGTATGCTAGATCCTTATCGCAATGATCAACTTGAAAACTATGCTAAACAGGGCGTCACTGCCTTTGCGATGGAGTTGTTACCTCGAACCTTATCACGTGCTCAGAATATGGACGTGTTGTCATCACAAGCAAACCTTGCAGGCTATAAAGCTGTGTTAATGGCAGCCAACGAATATGCCCGCCCTTTTCCAATGTTTATGACCTCAGCTGGTACGGTCAAGCCAGCCAAAGTCGTGATACTTGGTGTCGGTGTAGCAGGCCTACAAGCTATTGCAACGGCAAAACGGTTAGGTGCTGTGGTCGAAGCCAGTGACTTACGCCCTGCGGCAAAAGAGCAGGTAGAGTCATTAGGCGGTAAGTGGCTTGATGTTCCCATGAGCGATGAGGAAAAAGAAAAGGCCAAATCAACAGGGGGCTATGCTTGGACACCGTCAGAACAGTACATGAAAGATCAAGCTGCAGTGGTAGATAAAGCGGTGTCAAATGCTGATATTGTGATCACTACGGCTCAAGTACCTGGTCGCAATGCACCTCGCCTTATTCACAAAACTACATTAGACAAGATGAAAGCTGGCTCAGTACTGATCGATATGGCAGCCAGCTCAGGAGGAAATGTTGAAGGCACTGTCGCAGGAGAGACTATCGTTACTGATAATAAAGTACGTATCGTAGGCGCAGCCAATATCCCTGCCACTTTGGCAGCCCAATCTTCAGATTTATATGCCAACAACTTAGTCAACTTTATCACTACTCTCTTTGATGCAGAAAACAACAATACCCTAGCCATCAATCTTGACGATGAAATCCAAGGGGCACTGGCGGTAACTCACAATGGTGACGTGCGTTTGCAGCGTAACTAATGTATTTACGGATGACTCATTACGCTTTATCACTGTCATACCAAACGCTTACATAAAGATATTTAAGAAAGAAATTAGGAGAAAACTATGCTTGCTACTGTATTAGCAACGGCCCCTTTAGGGGTGGCCGTCACAGGTGGCACACCATTTGTGGCAATATTTACCATTTTTGTACTCGCCATCTTTGTCGGCTACTATGTGGTTTGGGGCGTTACCCCTGCCCTACACACGCCCTTAATGGCAGTTACCAATGCCTTGTCTAGTATTGTTATTGTCGGTGCTATGTTACAGACCACTCATATTGATGGTAGCGCCATTTCTGTCACTAGTGTACTCGGTGCTTTTGCCGTATTTTTAGCCAGTATCAATATTTTTGGTGGTTTTGCGGTGACCGAACGTATGCTCGCTATGTTTAAACCGAAGGAAAAAAAAGCCAAACCAGTTGCTAAATCAGAAGGAGAAGACGCATGAACGAGGTAACAGATTTAGCACAAATGAATTGGATTGCCGCACATGCTGACTGGTTTTATTTGATTGGTGCGATTTTATTTATTCTAACCCTACGTGGACTGTCTAGCCCAAAAACTGCAATTCGTGGTAACCGCTTTGGTATGGCAGCGATGGCGATTGCCGTATTGACTACTTTCTTCTTAGCTGAAGGCCCTGTACTGTGGCTGATCATAGGCGCAATGGCTTTAGGCGCTATTGTCGGAATGTGGAAAGCAAAAACCGTTGCTATGACTCAAATGCCAGAAACAGTTGCGTTAATGCACTCTTTTGTCGGTCTAGCCGCAGTAGCGATTGCGCTAGCAACTGTGTTACATACAGGTCATGAACATAGTACCATTGCCCGTATCGAGCTGTTTATCGGCTGCTTTATTGGTGCCATTACCTTCTCAGCGTCTGTGTTTGCCTTTGGTAAACTTGCAGCCAAAAAATGGGCGAAAACCGTCACTGGTGGCTGGGTTAAGCCTGTACAACTGATCTTGTTTGTCGCCATGATTGCCTTTGGTGGCATTTACTTTACCACTGAATCTATGCCAGCGTTTTACGCCATGACCGTTCTTGCTGTTATATTTGGCTGGATGTGGATTGCCCCTATCGGTGGTGGCGATATGCCAGTCGTTGTATCCTTACTAAATTCATTTTCTGGTTGGGCAGCAGCTGGTATCGGATTTACACTTGGTAACTCGATGCTCATCATTGCTGGCTCATTAGTGGGCTCATCTGGTGCCATCCTATCTTATATTATGTGTAAAGCGATGAACCGCTCTTTGATCAATGTACTATTTGGTGGTATGGGAACTGCAGCCGCTGCTTCAGGTGATGATGATGGTGCGCCTAAGACCTACAAATCAGGCTCTGCCGAAGATGCAGGCTTCTTGATGAGCAATGCCAGCGACGTCATCATCGTTCCAGGTTATGGTATGGCACAAGGTCGTGCGCAAAATGCAGTAAAAGAGCTGTATGAGCTATTAAAATCAGAGGGTGTTAACGTGCGCTTTGCGATTCATCCTGTGGCGGGTCGTATGCCAGGTCATATGAACGTTCTATTAGCAGAAGCGGATGTGCCTTATGATGATATTTTGGAAATGGATGAGATCAACTCAGACTTTCCAAGTACAGATGTGGTACTAGTCATTGGCGCAAACGATGTGGTCAACCCATCTGCCAAAGACGACCCAACCTCACCGATTTTTGGGATGCCTATTTTAGAGGCTTCGAAAGCACAAACCGTTATGGTTATCAAGCGCTCAATGAGCACTGGCTATGCTGGACTTGATAACCCACTATTTTATTTAGACAAGACCATGATGATCTTTGGTGATGCCAAAAAAATGGTGGAAGAGATGGTGCGAACAATTAACGGTGGTGGCCATTAACAGTCATACTATTATTCGTTAGTGAGTGAGTTAGTTAATGAGTGAGTTAGTAATGAATCTCTCATAACTCATTCGTAAAAAGACAGCTTCGGTTGTCTTTTTTTATTCACCCTATTTTTTGAATTAACACTGCCCTAATACAAAAGTCACTTGAGAAACAAGTTATGTAACTAAGCTTGTCCTAACTCAGCCTGTTAGAAAGAATTACTAACAAAACACCTTCAAGACCACCCTTGGAAATGTAACAAAGTATGACCATATATAAGGTATAGTAGCGGCTAACAAACAAATGATGTCAGTCGCTATGTTGCTGTTTATAAATAGTTAGTTGTTTATAAATAGTTATTATAAATAGTTAAATGACTAAATAATCGTTACATAATGGCTAGGACGTGTCTTCATTTTATTAAAACACAATATCGGCTGCGTTTTAGCCCAGAAAATCGTATCTTTTAACCAAGTATGTTGGGCTAAAGCCACAGCCGATGCTAACAGTTGCGAGTAAAATATATAAAACTAAATATAGGATCTATTGAACATTCATCACATATGATTAATAGCCATTTAGACTTAAAGAAAAGTTTCATTTTCGTTTATTTATTTTTACACGAAAAAAAGGCTAAATTTTTTATCCGAAGATGACTATTCAACAAACCCTAAAACCATCCTAAAAAATACGACATTTAATGAATAAATTAAGGAATACCTATCATGTTAAATATGTTAAAAAATATTAAAAGCTCAAAGATAGCGACTGGTATTGGACTTGCCGCGGCAGCGACTGTTGCGTCAAGTGTTTCTCTAGCATCTACGGCACTAGCGCCCTCTACTGCTGACTATACCTTCACTGTTGAAAACAAATACAAAGGAACAGGTACCCGCACTTTAACCAAGTCAGGTAATAACTGGACCTATAAAGTCAATGCTCGTGTTGCTGGTGTGGCTACCGCCAATCAAAGCAGTATTTTTTCATTAAGTGGCAATACCATTATTCCAAGCAAAGCCAGTACATCATATCGCTTGTTTGGTATCGGTCGTACCCACGATATGAGCTTTAGCAATTCAGGCAAACGAGTGTCCAGTACTTATCGCGGTAAAACTCATAATTTATCCTCATCAGCAGTTGCTTATGATGACTTGAGTTTAGAAGCTCAAATCAGGCAAGATTTGTTAACAGGTAAGTTTACTGGCAACTATTACATGGTCAAAAAAGATAAAATTGAAAAAACACCATTTAGACGCGTGGGCAATGTCAAAATAACGGTTCCTGCAGGTACTTATGATACAGTTCGTGTCGATCGAGTCCACGATGACAAAGATCGTAAGACTAGCTTTTGGTTAGCACCGAGCCTAAACTATCTACCAATTAAGATGGTACAAGATGATGATGGTAAAGTGATTGAGATGGCATTAACTAAAGTTCGTTAAAAACGCTTAGTCCAAAAAACAACCTCATTCAGTTTATGACTGAATGAGGTTTCTATATGGGTTTATATCAGTTTAGCAATTGAATCATTCAAAACATCAGACAAAGCTTCGGTCTAGACATAAGTCAAAGCCTCAGTTAAAACACCAGCTACTTTAAGCTGCCAGCTTATTACCCAGGCTTTGCTTATTTTGACGTTGTATCTGCCACCAATAAATAACCGCATACAAACTGATTCCAATAGCATAACTGACATACTCATGCGGCAAATGCAACCAACCTTGAACCAAGTTTGGAACCATCAAAAACACAGTAACAATAATCAGTAGCACCACTTCTAGCCAATTGGTTTTGACCCGTATCCAGCGCTGGGTAGCAGAAGAAAATGCCAACATCCCTAATACGGCTGTTGCAAAAATTAATACGATTTCTAATGGGTTACTAATCCACTGCCAGCCCGAGGGATCTTTTGGATTACTTGGATCCACACCCTCAATTAACAACAGCTTACTATTAAAAAAGAACATAAACGGTAATATAGCGGTTCGAATATCATAGGCAAAACCTTGTAACCCCGTCTTTATAGGATCCGACTTAGCAATACCCGCAGCGGCATAAGCAGCCATACCAACAGGGGGGGTATCATCAGCTAAGATACCAAAATAAAAGACAAATAAGTGTGCTGCAATTGCTGGTACTAAGTAGCCTAAATCACCACTTAAACCAAGGATAACAGGCGCTGTCAAAGAAGCCATAACGATATAGTTAGCCGTGGTTGGCAGCCCCATACCTAAGACTAACGATACCACAGCAGTTAATGCTAACACTGCAAAGATGTAGCCACCCGATAGCACCTCAATCACATCTGCTAAGATAAGTCCAATACCAGTAATGGTAACCGACCCGACCACGATACCAGCCACACCAGTTGCTACGGCAATAGGTACCATATTTTTGGCACCATTAATCATACCAGCACCAATATCACTAATGGCTGTTTGCACATTGTGAATCGGATTTAGTCCTTGCTTGGCATAAAGCGACTTAATAAAAGGCTGCACTATCATAATCGCCATCAATACCATAATGCCGTTAAACGCCGCTCTCTGTGGCGACATGCGCAATACAACCAAAGTGTACATCAAATAAAATACTGGCAACAAAAAGTGTAACCCACTTACGAATACTGACCACACTTTTGGTAGTCTATCTTTGGCTTCGCCCTTAATGCCAAGTTTTTTAGCTTCTAAGTGAACAATATAAAATAGCGCAATATAGCTGACAAAGGCAGGAATAGCGGCAGCCATAATTACCCCCGCATAATCCATTCCCAAAAACTCAGCGATAATAAAAGCAGCTGCCCCCATGATCGGTGGCATCAACTGTCCATTGGTAGAGGCTGCCACTTCGACAGATGCTGCCTTATGCCCTGGAAAGCCAAGGCGCTTCATTAATGGAATGGTAAAGGTACCAGTGGTTACTGTGTTAGCGATAGAGGATCCAGAGATGATACCCATCATCCCTGAGGCAGCCACTGAGGCTTTTGCTGGTCCACCATCATAACGTCCTAAAGCGGCATAGGCCAAATCAATAAAATACTTCCCCGCACCAGCACGTTCTAATAATGCACCAAACAGCACAAATAAAAAAACATAGCTGGCACTTACTCCAAGTGGCACCCCAAAGATACCCTCTGTGGTCAAGAACATCTGACCCATCATCTTATTAATACTGGCGCCTTGGTGAGATATCATATCAGGCATTAACTGACCAAATTTCACATACCCCAGGAAGATAATAGCAATAATAGCTAATGCTGGGCCCAGTGCTCGGCGTGATGCCATTAACAATAAAATAATGCCAACAATGGCTGCCCAAACATCTATCGGTAACCAAGCACCAGAACGCGCATTAAGCGCATCATAAAAAATAAAGATGTACAAAGACGTTACCGCTGCGACAATTGCCAGTGCATAGTTCCACAGTGGGATACTACTCATGGTACGCTTGGTACGGAACATAGGATACATAAAGAAGGTCAATACCAGCGCAAAAGCTAAGTGAATTGAGCGCACAAAGACATCATTAACTGGCAGTAGCACCACATACAATTGGAAAAAAGACCAAAAAAAAGCAATCAAGCCAATAAGTTTATATCCAAATGAATTGACTGGTAATACCCGCTTACCCTCCAATACATCTGCGCTATCAACATTACCCATTTCTGGAATAAAATCTGGATCTGGCGGTGAGTTATTATCCTTAACATTAGTCTTATTAGTCATTGAAATTCTCCTTAAAGCAGTCTATTGTTCTACAACATCGGCACGCATAAAAATAAACTTGTCACTGCAAAAAAATAAGCACAAGTTAATCAACCTGTGCTTATCATTATTTATCAACTCATTTGCTCACAAGCCATTTATTTTTATAGACTATTGTGCATTGGCTGCAACAATACCAGCTTCTTCAAATACCGCAGCAGCAGCTGGATGCTGAGGTACAGCTAAGCCTTCAAGCAATGACTCTTTGGTAATATTTTTATAAGCAGGATGTGACTCTTTGAACTCATCAAAATTATCAAGTACTGCTTTGGTAATAGTAGTTACCGCATCCTCTGCCATATCTTCACGGGTAACCAACACCGCCTTAACACCAATGCTTGGAATATCTTGCTCCACGCCTTCGTAATATTCAGCTAAAATAGTGCCTTTGGCGTAATATGGATTTTCTGCAACGAGCTTATCAACACCAGCGCCCTCGATTGGCACTAGGTTAATTGCTACTGAATTAGCAGCATCTTTAATATTAGCAGTTGGGTGTCCTACCATATAAAAATAACCATCTACTTTTTTATCTTTTAGCATGGTTGGGCCTTCAGATGCCTTCAACTCATTTGCAAAAGCTAGATCATCTAGACTTATACCACTTGCTGCAAAGACCGCTTCGGCAGTCATACGGTTGCCACTTCCTGGTACATCTACGTTAATTCTTTTGCCTTTCACATCTTCAAGCTTTTCGATACCAGCATCTTTGCGAACAATGAGTGATAGTAGCTCTGGATAAATAGCCAAAACACTGCGCAACTCTGGCACAGGTGCGTCGCTGAATTTACCTTCACCTTTAAAGGCTTGGTAGGCGGTATCGCTTTGACTAATACCAAAATCTAACTCACCAGCTTTAATGGTATTGACGTTATAGACAGAGCCACCTGTTGACTCAACTGAACAACGAATAGGAGACTCGGCTGCTTTTACCATACGACAGATAGCACCGCCAGTGGGATAATAAGTTCCAGTCACCCCACCTGTGCCTATGGTCATAAACTTAGTTGCACCAGCGGCTGCGTCGCCGCCTTTTGCAGTTTCGTCAGTTGATTGTGAACAGCCAGTGATTACGCAAAGGCCAAGCGCCATTGCAGTTAATGAGGGAAGTAATTTCATGGAAAACCATCCTAGTTGGTCAAATCTTGAACTTAATTTGAATATAAAAAACAAAAAACTAAGTTGCCTGTGATTAGATTATTAACGCTGTCGCATCCATTCAGCCAGTTCAATATCTTGCTTGATAAGGTAAAACAAGACTGGACCTCATATACCTTGATATAAATACTTAATATAAATAAATATAACTTGATATAATAAAAGATACAATTAATAACAATTAGTTTCAATCTACCTATATTATGATAATTTTATACACAAGTCCACATTTATCTTGACAAAGAGCTATTGAAAATTCACTTCATGTGTTGAATAGTAATCTAAGTTTAAAGAAAATTTCATTTTTGTGTAAAAATAGCTATCTTGTGAAAGATTGGTTGCTAGCCATTCATTGATGGCAAGCGTTTTAACAACTTAAACAACCACACATTGGTCAATAGTAATAAGGCAGTATCCAACAAATAGACCCACAGCACACTAATACCACTGTCATACAACCTAGCAAATAAGGTCACACCACTGGCGCCCAAATACACCAAGGTCAACATACTGCTTATCAATAGCGCATAAGCAGATCTACCCATGAGCATCCAAGGACTAACAACCAATGCAGGTATCAACCACAGCAGATGCCAAGCTACTCCGCCCACAACATCAGGTGCCGTTGGCAGGAATAAGCTTAATAAAATAGGCAAGCCAAAACCTCGGTAACATAGCCATAACAGCCAACCCAGACGCAGCTTAGATTGCATTTGCGTGATGGCTGTTAGATTCTCTGGGCTATGCCTATCTATTTTTTGTTTTTTTGCCATAATCTAAGACCACTTGGTCTGGGACAGTGCTTTGGCAGCTTGAGCAATACGCTTACCTTGGGCAACCGCTAAGGCGCGCTCATCTTGACTCATGGGGTGGTCATGAGCTGTGCCACTAACATGCGTTGCGCCATAAGGAGTGCCACCACGATTGGTACGACCCAACTCTGGATTGGCATAGGGTAAGCCTACTATCATCATTCCATGGTGCAATAGAGGGATCATCATTGTAAACAAGGTCGTTTCTTGACCGCCGTGCATCGAGCCCGTACTGGTAAACACACAGGCTGGTTTGTTTTGTAAATTACCAGCCAGCCATAAAGTGACCGTATTATCCCAAAAATGTTTCATAGCACCCGCCATATTGCCAAAATGGGTAGGACTACCTAGTGCTAAGCCTGCACAGTTTTTTAAGTCCGCCATGGTACAATATAAGTCGCCTTCATCAGGTATGACAGGCTTAATCTCTGTGGTCTCAGTCGCTATGGTAGGCACTGTGCGAATACGGGCAATCATACCCGTATCTTCAATCCCTTGAGCAATGGCGTATGCCAATTCTTTAGTGGTACCATGTTGAGAGTAATACAATACCAGTACATAATTTGATGAATTCGAGGTTGAACTTACCGTTTGAGCTGTCATCGACTTACTATCTCCAAGTTAGACATTGATAAAAATGGATAAAATTTGAGGGGCGTATTGTCCCTAGTACTTAATCTGAATGGCTGCTTTATGACTTTATTCATGACTAATAATAATCTAAGGCGTCAATACCTCTTAAGACGACTTAACAGCTAGCACAATCTGCGTGTTTGCCACTCATTGTTAGCATATGACCCTTATCATATCACTTTGACACAAACAAACATCACAATTAGTATGACAATTTTTGTTAAACTAACGTTTCTTTTCATAACTCACATCTAGCCACTATGGAAAAATTACTCAAAAAACTTCCTTTTTACGACCAGACTTGGTTTAGTTTTTTACGCTTTTTGGTACGTCATTTTTTAGAGGACAACTGTCAGCAGAAAGCGGCATCCTTGACCTATACCACCATGCTATCTATCGTGCCGATCTTAACAGTGCTACTGATGATCTTATCTTCCGTGCCTGCACTAGAGTCTGTGCGTGAACAGATATCTCAAATTATTTATTCAAACTTACTGCCCCAATCTAGCTTGCAAGTCAGTGAGTATCTAAATAACTTTGCAGAAAAATCAAGCAACTTAACTGCCATTGGCGCGATGGTGCTTTTTGTGACTACCATCATGACCTTAACTACCATTGAGCGGGCGTTTAACCAAATCTGGCGTGTTGAGGAGCGCTCAGGTGGACTAAAAAGTATTTTGCGTTATTGGACCATCATTACTTTAGGTCCTTTAGTTTTAGGTACTGCCTTTATTGCTTCAAGCACAGTACAAAGCTTAAGCTTACTAAATAAACAAGTTGCTGGCTATGGCATTGACTGGTCATTTTGGGTACAACTTATCTCTTTTGCAGTGACCGTTGCTGGTTTTATCGGTATGTACTGGTTTATTCCCAAAGCAAGGGTACCAGTAAAAACAGCGGCCATTGCAGGGGTGTTTGTCGCAGTCGTATTTGAATTATTAAGACACGTATTTGGTGTGGTGATGAGTAATTTCACCAGTTATGAGGCCATCTATGGTGCGTTTGCTGCCTTCCCTATCCTACTATTGTGGATCTATATGTCATGGAACCTGATTTTATTGGGTGTTGAGATTAGCTATACTTTGACCATCTTTGCCAGTAGTGAAGTACATCCTCGTCATCCTTTAATCAGTCTGCTAGACATGCTTAATTTGTTACATGAACGTTATCAGCAAGGTCAATGTACCAAGGAGCAAGAGCTACGAGATGTATTGGGTCGCAAAGAGCTACCTAAATGGTTTACTTACTTAAATTATTTGCGCCAATGCGACTTGATAACTGTGACGGCTAACGGTGAGTATGTCCTAAAAAAAGACTTGCATAATCTAACTTTATGGGACTTTTATCGCACTCTACCTTACCCGCTACCGATCAAAAATGAGTTAGACGATATTAAACTAAATGCCACCCAACCTGGATTGCAGCAGCTACTAACTCGCCTAGAGCATACAGAAGCCTATGTACGTCAAGAGCTGGATATCCCATTGGCGACTATTTTTAATCAAAGTCATGCCACAGGTGAACACCATAGCTTATTTGCTAATAATGACCAAGCTAATGCTAATAGCAAGTCTGAACTTAGTGTCGCTAACAAGGTGATTGATAATAAAAAATCAACTGCAACCAAAGACAGTAATGAAAATCATGACCAGACTTCAGCAGAATCCTTTGATGCCAAAGAAAAAGTGGTCACTGATAACAGTAATAAAGAAGCGATTATTCCTTCAGACGCAGACTTAACATCGCCTCACTCAGAACCAACCATAGCGCCTAAAACTGAGGAAAAAACAAAAGAAAATAAAAAAACTGGACTGTTTAGCGGTATTTTGTCACACCACCACAACCAACCCTTAATTACAGAAGAAGATAATCCAAAAAAGTCTAATGATTAATGGGCTCAACACCCTCTGCATCTACGATATTTGTGGATGCGGCAAGTTGCTTACCCATAATGACAATATCGGCAATAAAGGTTTGCATATCGCATACTTGTGGTAGCTTACCCCAAATGGTGAATCCAAAATTGCTAAATAAAGCAAGGCTCGGTTCATTATGAGCAAAGATTAGCGCCAGAATATTATAGATACCCAGCTCAGGCGCTTGATCCAACATCCATTGTAATAAATGACTGGCCAAGCCACGACGCTGAAAGCTTGAATGTACATAGATGCTGATCTCAGCACTAATATGATAAGCAGAGCGATCTTTGACATCACTAAAACAGCCCCAAGCCATCACCTGATCATCTTGATTTTTGATGACATAAATAGGACGCTCTGGGCGTTGCTGATGTGTATCAAACCAGACCTGTCTATCTTTGATACTCACTGGTGTTAAATCAGCGGTGGCTTTTTTTGTCAAGATACTTTGGTTATAAATCTTTACTATCTGCTCGAGATCCAGAGCCTGTGCTTTGACAATACTATATTTTGTTCCACTAACTATTTTCGCTCTATACATTTTAGTTGTGGACTTTTTACCCTTGAACTGAGTTCTATTGTCTTGTTTATTGTCTTGCTCATCGCCTAGTGACATCAGTTTTATTTCCTAATAAAGCGGGCGGTTATGATTTTGGGCATCGTTATTGCTCATTTTACATTATAATAGGCTTATTTTATCGCTATAATTCATACCTTATGATCAACAAGGATAAATGACAAATAGAGGCTGTATAGAATTAACCTATTTAGTTAATGTCGTATAACATGATTTTGCTATTTATTAGCTTATCCACTTTAAGGTCATTGCATGAATTAAAGACACGTCCTAGCATAGACTGGCGAATCCAGACAACCATACATCCTTATACCCTTTTCTATACCCCTTTATGATGTTTATAAACAAGGCTTTATGAAAACAATATTTTTAGACTTAAACCAACTTAATACGCTCGCAACTCATGACGCACTGAATCAAGCCAGCGCCCTGACAATAGGAAACTTTGATGGTGTACATCTAGGTCATCAAGCCATGCTAAAGCAACTTCAAATCACGGCTAATGAACAAAACTTGGCAGCCATGATAATGATTTTTGAGCCTCAGCCACGTGAGTATTTTGCACAGCTAAAGGGAGAACCACAGCTGGCGCCTGCTCGCCTGACATCTCAAGACGAGAAGTTGGCTTTATTTGCCGAACTTGGCATAGATACTGTTATTGTCGCTAAGTTTGATGAGGCATTTCGCTCACTATCTGCTACTGAGTTTGCAGATTTGCTCACGACCAAGCTTAATGTCAGATCCTTAGTACTCGGTGATGATTTTAAGTTTGGTCATGACCGAACTGGTGACAGTGAGTTTTTACGGGGTTATGGGTTACCAGTGACCAACTTGCATACCATTACAGATACAGCCAAAAACACAGATACAGCCAAAAACGATAGCATTTCTAACCAAGCAGAACAAATAGATAACCGCATCAGTTCAACCCGTATCCGCGAGCTACTCGCAGTAGGTGACTTGGCCAATGCCAATCGATTACTTAACCGAGATTACAGCATGACAGGCAAGGTAGTTGGTGGCGATAAAATTGGTCGTACTTTAGACTTCCCAACCGCCAATATTGAGATTAATCGCGTCCGCCCTGCTCTACATGGGGTGTTTGGTGTGGATGTAGTGATCTTGGATGAAGATGGAAAAACAGTTAAAGATAGCTTTCAACAAATAGCACAAGATGAGCAATATGGCATTGCAGGCCTACGACCCTCAAGCCTTTTTGGTACTGCTAATATTGGCATCCGCCCTACCATTGATAAGCCACATGAGTGGCGTCTTGAGGTGTTTTTTCCACAGTTTTCAGGCAATTTATATGGCAAAACGCTAAGCGTCAGGTTTTTGCACCATTTGCATCCTGAACGAAAATATGATGGGCTAGAAGCACTAAAAGCTGGCATTAGACAGGATGTGCAGGATTTGATCGCTTGGCGCACTAGTATCCGTATCGATACCAAGCCAGACTAGAGCACCAAGCAAAGCCTAGTGCTCTTTAATCCGTAAGCGCTCTCTAGTCTAGAGGTAGGCTTAGCGAGTCTAACCCAATCTCTCATAAGTTGAGAGTGCTGTCACGGATGGTAAAAACAGTCACTGGCTTGCTTGCTCCAGCTTAACCCTAGCAATCAGTTGTTCAATCACACTATCATCAGCTAAGGTAGATAAATCGCCGAGTCCATCAAACTCGCCCGCAGCCAACTTACGTAAAATGCGTCGCATAATCTTACCAGAACGGGTCTTAGGCAGTGCCTCTACAATATAGATAGCATCCAAGTTTGCAATCGGTCCAATCTCATGACGCACATGCAGATTTAAGGCGGCACGCAATCTGGCACTATCCTCTTCACCATGCTTTAATATAACATAGGCACAAACGCCCTCGCCTTTTAAGTCATGCGGCATACCTACGATGGCGGTCTCTGCAGCAGCAGGATGTGAAACCAAAGCGCTTTCAATCTCAGCAGTACCAATACGATGACCTGAGACATTTAATACATCATCAACACGCCCAGTAATCCAGTAATGACCATCTTCATCTCTTAATGCACCATCCCCAGTAAAGTAGCTACCAGGATATGTGGTGTAATAGGTCTCTAAAAAACGTTGATGATCACCATAAATGGTACGCATCTGTCCAGGCCACCCCTCGGTGATGATTAAGTTTCCGGCAGCAGCATCTTCTAGCGCATGACCATCAGAGTCAACAATCGCTGGCTTGATACCATACAGAGGGTTCATCGCTGCGCCTGGTTTCATCTCTACCGTATTGGGTAATGGTGCCATTAAGATGCCACCTGTCTCTGTCTGCCACCAGGTATCGACAATTGGACAGCGACCTTCACCAACAACCTGATAATACCAATCCCATGCTTCAGGGTTAATTGGTTCACCCACCGTTCCCAGTAAACGTAGACTTGAGCGATTTGACTGACGTACATAAGCATCACCTTCTTTCATCATCGCTCGAATCGCTGTTGGCGCTGTATATAAAATACTGACATTGTGCTTATCGACTATTTGACCAATACGAGCCCAAGTTGGATATTGTGGCACACCTTCAAATATCAGTGTCGTCGTACCATTGGCCAATGGCCCGTAGGTAACATAGCTATGTCCAGTAATCCAGCCAACATCGGCAGTACACCAAAACACATCTTCCTCTTTGACATCAAACACATCAATGAAGCTTGATAACACATAGGTAATATAGCCTCCTGTGCTATGCACCACTCCTTTTGGCTTACCAGTGGACCCTGAGGTATATAATAAAAATAAAGGATCTTCAGCATTCATTGGCTCAGGTGGACAGTCTTCATGCGAGTTATCAATCAGACTGTGATACCATACATCACGGCGCCCACTCATCGGCACAGAGTTACCAGTACGGTGTACCACAATCACTCGCTCCACGCAATGAGTACCATCCACATCCAATGCCCGATCAACATTGACCTTTAAAGGACTATACTTACCGCCACGTACGCCCTCATCAGCAGTAATAATCAACTTAGCCTGACTATCAACAATACGACTGGCCAAGCTCTCTGCTGAAAACCCACCAAATACTACCGTATGAATAGCGCCGATACGGGCACAAGCGAGCATAGATACCACCGCTTCAGGCACCATAGGCAAATACAGCACCACCCGATCACCTTTACCAATACCAATTTTACGCATGGCATTACCTAGACGACATACTTCAGCGTGTAATGCCTTAAAAGATATAATTTTGTGTAGTGAGGGATGATCACCCTCCCAGATAATGGCTGGTTTATACGGATTATTACGCAGATGACGATCTAAGCAATTCACAGAAACATTAAGCTCACCATCTTCATACCATTTGATGGTAAAGTCATCTAAATCATAGTTGACATTTTTGATCTTAGTTGGCTTTTTGATCCAATCAATCAACTCAGCACGCTGCGCCCAAAAGACCTCATTTGCTTCTGGTGACTCGATTGACTGTTGATAGGTTTGTAAATACCGTTCAGCGGTGGTATTGGCTTGCGTGGAAAATTCACGGCTAATTGGATATCTTTTCATAACATAAAGTCCTTTTTATGATGATTACGTCTTTTACTCTAAGCGTTACTACTGCTCACTGTTAACACTAAGTGTTGATTCAGGCGTTGCTTAACTGTAACTTCTGCCAATCAGTGGTATCATATGACAAGTGATAACTATCAATAACAGCATAACTATCAATAACGCCATGACAAAAGTAATTCGACAAAGTTGCTACTGCTAACCTTAACACCTAATAGCTAACTTAATAGCTAATAACTAACCTGAACCTATCCCTAGCTACCTAGCTAATACCAAATCTGAAAACTAAGATATCGAGGAAAACGTGTGCAAACGCTACAAGTAGTAGGTTTAGCGAGTTTGACAAAGATAGATTATTTTTCAGAAAAGGTATAGATATAATAGAATACGCAGCATACCCTTGCTTTGTGATGGTTATCTATTTATTGATAGCTCAATATTAGTTGTACTAAATTTTAATACTCTTGTAAACGGTTGTTTTGTCTTCAACTATCGCCCATCTTAGCAATATTCTGATTGGCTCAATCTCCAACAGCTTCTAAAGCAGAGACAAATAGCCTGTAAATAAAAAAATACAGCCCATTAGGGTATGTTGAACAGTCATCTTCGTAAGAAAAATTGAGATAAATTTTTCTTTAAACCTAGATATCCTAATCAATTCAATCCTCACAAACCATAATACACATCTTTAGTAAGCAATATAAATATGCCAAAACAGCACTCAAACTCAAACCACTCAACCCTTATTAGTCATAGCTTAAACAGTAGTCATAACTTAAACAGTAGTCAAAGCTTAAACAGTAGTCATAACTTAAACAGTAGTCATAACTTAAACACTAGTAACAGCTTAACGTCACATCACTCACAATCAGCAATCAAAAATAAGCACCCAGTAAACACTGTCGATGTTCTCATCATAGGCGCTGGTGCATCAGGATTATATTGTGCCTTTACTGCTGGACAGCGTGGCCGCTCAGTATTGGTCATTGACCATGCCAATAAGCCTGGAAAAAAAATTCTAATGTCTGGTGGCGGTCGCTGTAACTTTACTAACTATGTCGTCGAGCCCGAAAACTTTATCGGCAATAATACACACTTCTGCAAGTCCGCTTTGATCCGTTATAACCCATGGGAATTTATCGGTTTGATTGAAAAATACAGTGTCGCTTATCATGAGCGGGATTATGGACAGCTGTTTTGTGACAATTCCTCAAAAGATATTCTAAATGTATTGCTTGAAGAGTGTACTCAAGCTGGGGTTAAGATTCAATTAAAAACAAGCATCACAGCCATCAAACCTTTGTCACAAAATCCACAAAATAATAATGCATCAAGATTTATTGTAGAGACCTCAAAAGGCATAATCCAATGCCACTCGCTGGTTATCGCTACTGGAGGTCTATCTATTCCTACCATGGGCGCGACTGGGTTTGGTTATGAGGTTGCAGAACAGTTTGGTCATAAGATATATCCGACATCAGCAGGCTTGGTACCTTTTACCTTTACTGATAAGGTTGGTGAAGTTATTGCTTCTTTAGCAGGGATTAGCTTGGATGTGCTAGCCTTTAATGAGCGTATAGCTTTTGCACGTCCAATGTTATTTACCCACCGAGGCTTGTCTGGCCCTGCCATGTTGCAGTTATCTAACTACTGGGAAGTGGGCGAAAACATTCATATCAATCTAATCCCAAATATAGACGTTACAGGCTTATTAATATCAGCCAAGGCAGAACATCCAAAGCAAAAAGTACGCAGTGTCTTAGCCGAATACTTCCCGAAAAAACTATTATTGGCATTACAAGATTTACACTGGGCAGCTTTCAAGGATATGGAGCTTGCCAATATCAAAGATGACGATCTGTCCTCTATTGGCGATCATATTAATAACTGGACGCTCAAGCCTTCAGGTACAGAAGGTTATCGCACTGCGGAAGTGACTCGAGGCGGTGTGGCAACCGATGTTGTATCATCGAAAACCTTTGAGAGTAAATTGCAGCCTAATTTGTATTTTATCGGCGAGGTGCTTGATGTCACTGGCTGGCTTGGCGGCTATAACTTTCAGTGGGCGTGGGCCAGTGGCAAGGCGTGTGGTGAGGTGGTTTAGGTATTATTATCAAAAACCAATATCAACCTGGTGTTCTATATTCTGCTATTAAGTCTGTCACACTTTTTTAAAATTTAGTATGACAGACCATCTAAATATTTCTAAACCTAAAATCTGATTATTCAAAATTAAATCGCTGGCTCCGTAAAAAGCCCCGCACGCTCAATATCTGCCGCCAAGCTAAACAAGCCAGCCTCATCATTCATACGTCCAATCACTTGCATACCTATTGGCAGCCCTTTACTACTTATACCCATCGGCAGTGACATACAAGGCAAGCCTGTGACATTACCCAAAGTCGTAAATGCCATCTTACTGAGCACAGGTGCACTGAGCTTCTCGACCAAGCTTGAGTTATAAATCCATTTGCCCACATTGATGCCACGTTCAATCACATCGGTGACACTCAGCAATAGCTCATCAATACGGCTTGGCGGCAACACCCCATGCTTAACCGCTGGCGTTGGTACTGTCGGGCACAAAATCATATCGTATTGCTCAAGCACCAGCCCAGTTTGATACTGCACATCATGCCAGCCTTGCTTGGCTTTGAGTAAATCAAGCACACTTAATGAGCGCCCTATCATCGCCATATTACGGGTTTGTGGCTCCAAATTTGCCACCTGCTGTATGCCATGACGCTGTGCCAAGTCATCAACAAAAAAGGCGGTATGTGCACACACCACCGTAAAAAAATCCCGCCACATACTATCAATGTTAATTCGTGGCTGTGCATAATCTAGGGTATGCCCCATATCCTCCAACTGCTGACAAGTTTTGTCCAATACTGCCAATACCTCTTTATCCAAAATCGTACCTGGGAACAAAGGCTCACGCATAATGGCAATCTTTAACGGCTTACTGGGCTGCTTTGTCGCCTGTAAAAAGCTATCTTTTGCAGAGACTTCGGTCACAAAAGCCGATCCCACTTCACGACCTGCTGTGGCATCAAGCATGGCAGCACTATCACGGACGCTCCGAGTGATCACATGATCGACCACCGCCCCTTCCCAACCTTCTGCATATAATGGACCACTGGGGTTGCGTCCACGACTTGGCTTCAAGCCAAATACACCACACCAAGCTGCTGGAAAACGAATCGAGCCACCACCATCACCTGCACCTGCCATCGGCACAATACCTGCGCTGACTGCTGCGGCACTACCGCCTGATGAGCCGCCACTACTGTAACCTTTTTTAAATGGATTGTGAGTTGGGCCAAAAGACTTAGGCTCAGTGGTAATAATCAGTCCAAACTCAGGCGTATTGGTTTTGCCAAAGGTATTCACCCCTGTGGCTCGCATGCGTCTGACCAACTCACTGTCTTGTTCTGGCGTGATATTCACGCTGCGACTGCCCATTTTTAGTGGTTCACCGGCAAACAAAAAGTTTAAATCTTTTAATAAATAAGGCACACCGCTAAACACACCATTAGGCAGACCCTGTTGTGCAGCTGCAAACGCACGCTCATCAAAGCGGTGGATAATGGCATTGAGTTTAGGATTGCGTTTATTGGCTTGAAAAATAGCAGCTTCTAACGCTTGCTTGGCACTAATGTCACCTGCTTTGATAAGCTGGGCCAATCCAATGGCATCATATTGTGGATATTCTTTGAACATAGCGTCCTCTGCTTGTGTTAAGTGTGGTATTTTTAGGATAGTGGTATTTTTAGGATAAATAATACCAAATCTGAAAATTAAAATATCGAGGAAAACGAGGGCAAACGCTACAAGTAGTAGGTTTAGCGAGTTTGACAAAGATAGGTTGTTATTTTTCAGAAAAGGTATAACGATATATCAAGGGTTATCATATATATCAAAGCTAGCTTATACTAAAGACACAAAAAAAGCCAAACCTGAATTAGGCTTGGCTTTTTTTTACCACTTTTCTTAGTGACTGTATATTTCTTAGTGACTGTATAAGCAGATACATCTTTACTGAGTTAGTTGAAGTTTGCACTGCTGGTTTGATGACTGATTAAATGAGTGCACTAATTAAGTTTAAGTTACTGAATAGGTACTTCCATTAGCAATACCTGTGAGTCTTCTAGTGCCTCTACATCAAACTCAGTCACATCGATAATGCCCATACCATCACGTCTGTCAAGTATCTCATCACCAATTTTGACTTTACCTTCGATAACAAAGGCATAAACACCGTGGAATGTACCATTTAGTTTATATTTTGCAGTCACGCCTTTATCTAGGTGACCCATATTAAACCAAGCATCTTGGTGAATCCAGACACCAGCATCATCTGGGTTTGGTGACAAGATTTGGCTAAACTCATTTTGTTTTACCAAGTCAGCGATTTTTAACTGCTGATAACGTGGCTCAACACTTTGTTTGTTTGGTAATACCCAAATTTGGAAGAATTTCACTGGCTCATCAGCGTTACCATTCATTTCACTGTGGGCAATACCTGTACCAGCTGACATGACTTGGATTTCACCACTTTCAATAATGCCATTAGTACCGATTGTATCTTTGTGTGCCAATTTACCAGCGGTTGGAATTGAGATAATCTCCATATCGCGGTGAGGGTGTGTACCAAAGCCTTTGCCGCCTTCAACATGGTCATCGTTGATTACACGTAGTGCGCCAAAGCCCATGCGTGATGGATCATAGTAGTTTGCAAAGCTAAAGGTGTGTTTGCTTTTTAGCCAGCCATGGTTTGCATCGCCACGAGTATCTGCTCTGTGAATAATAGTTCTCATAGTATTAATCCTTATTAATTATGGTCTATTCTAATTTTAGTCTATTTGCTTTTAACGAGGCTATTATATCATCAACCTGAGCTTAATCAATATAGTCTATTGTTAACTTTGGTTTAAGTGTGTAACTAATCTCAATTCTACTAAATGGACACTTAAGCTCTGCTCAGAAATCATAGCGGCTATCAGATAAATCTACATCAATAGCTCACGCTTACCACTTTTGCCCATCGGACTAACCAAGCCAGCCTCTTCCATCGAGTCGACAATACGAGCAGCTCGGTTATAACCAATACTAAATTTACGTTGAATACTCGATGCAGAAACTTTGCGAGTTTCAAGCACAAAAGCAACTGCCTCATCATACAAGGCATCATCCTCGCCAGATGTATTACCTGCACCACTTGGGCTGGTTAACTCAAAGTTACTGGCCATATTATCAATATAATCTGGTGCACCACGCTCACGCCACGCATCACAAACTCGGTTTACCTCTTCATCACTGACATAAGCACCATGCACACGCTCTGGTTCAATCTGACCTGGGCCTAAGAACAGCATGTCACCATTACCTAGCATGTCCTCTGCGCCACCAGCATCCAAGATAGTACGTGAATCCACCTTAGAGTTTACACGCAGTGCCGCTCGCACTGGAATGTTTGCTTTAATAAGACCAGTAATGACATCTACTGAGGGGCGCTGAGTCGCAAGCATTAAGTGGATTCCAGCTGCCCGTGACTTTTGTGCCAAACGAGTAATAAGCTCTTCTGCCTGCTTACCCACCTGCATAATCATATCGGCAAACTCATCGGCCACAATGACAATCATTGGTAGTGTCTTTAACTTTGGTGCTTTATCAATACTGACGCTGTCATTAGGTCGCCACAAGGGATCTAAAATAGGATGCCCTGCCTTCTCAGCTGCAACAACTTTTTTATTAAATTCTTTTAACTTACGCACCTTTAGCAAGCTCATTAGCTGATAACGACGCTCCATCTCCGCCACACACCAAGACAAGCTGCTAGCGGCTTCATTCATATCAGTCACTACTGGGGTTAGTAGATGCGGAATGTCGTTATAGTTGGCAAGCTCTAACTGCTTAGGGTCTATCAAAATTAGACGCAAATCTGCTGGTTTATATTTCAATAGCATCGATAGTAGCATGGCGTTGACTAGAACAGACTTACCTGAGCCTGTGGTACCTGCTACCAACATATGAGGCGCACGAGCAAGGTCAGTAATAATAGGCTTACCACCAATATCCTTCCCCATTGCCATACTAATTTGTGCTTTTGGATCTTTATAATCTGCAGTTTCGAGCAGCTCGATCAAACGCACCATCTCCCGTTTTTTATTCGGCACTTCAATACCAATATACGGTTTACCAGGAATGACCTCAACCACACGCAATGATGCCATGGACAATGAGCGCGCTAAGTCACGAGAGATGCCAGTTACCTTACTGGCCTTAACTCCAGCCGCAAGGTCAACTTCAAAGCGAGTGACCACAGGTCCAGGAATGGCGTTAACTACCTCGGCTTTGACGTTAAATTCTTGTAATTTAATCTCTAATAGCTCAGATAACTGGGTCAGCTCCTCTTGGGTATAGCTTGGCTTACGATCTGGATCTGGCTTATCCAGTATTGACAGCTCTGGAATGGGGGTTAAACTTTCTCGATATTTTGCGGTTTGCATCGCACGACTACTGGTTGTAAAGGCAGTATCATCATGAATCTCAGGTAACGTCACCTCTTCAACATCCTCCTCTGGCACCATATCCTCAATATGATTGGCATCGCCTTCTGGTGTCGCAAAACGAATGATTGGAGTTGCAGGCTGTGCTGTAGTCGGCTTATCTTCTAGCTTATGCGGTTCTCTTGGATTAGCAGGTGGGGTGTTAGTTGGTGTCAAGTCAACCATAGTATCAGTATCGCTAGACATAGTATCGTTAAACATAGTATCGTTAAACATAGTATCGCTAGGCTCTAGCTTTGACTCAAGACTAGGTTTATACTCTTTAGTCTCTGTAATGTCTTCAGCTTGTCCAGCTTTGTTACTGCCTGTGTCTGAGTTAACAACTTGCTCTGGAGCCACTACTTGCTGTATTGAATCTAGTGGCTGTGCGGACTCTATATTTGCTTGTTCTAGGGTAGTAAGCGGCTGAGACTGCTGTGAAGAAGATGGCTCATATAGCAGCTCATCAATGACATCAGGATCATTCCAAGCAAAGCTCGGCTCCTGCTTTACCGTTAACTGCTCCTCGCTCGCTTGCTGCGATTGCATGCTGCCTCTTGCCCGTTGCTCACGTTGTGCTTGTGCTTCTTGTTTTCGCTGCTCACGTAAAGTCAAAATAGTTTCTGTCAAACCAGAGGTCACCAAAAACTCATCCAGCGCATTGTTCCAAGCTGGATTTTTAGCTTGGGTTTGCTCAGCATTTTCAACACTCACCTCTTGTTGTGCCTGCTGGCGATCTAGATTTAACTTTAACTGCTGAAATAAAGGAGACTGCTCTGAGTCAGTGTCCTCATCACGCTGCCTTTGCTCAGAAGATGACTCCATAACTTGTGCATTATCTTTTATTGCGTCATTAACACTGGCATCCCCTACCTGCGCATCTGTCAGTTGCTGCTGTGATGACTTTGTCTTTTTGTCACGCACACCAGTACCAAGCCAAGAAAGATTAACTAATGAGACAAATACCTGACGCCAGTGCACATCAAATACAAAAGTTGCTGTCAATAGTACAAATACCAATAAAAAGGTACTGGCACCATAAATAGTTAGCAAGCCTGTTAACTGAGAGGCTACCTCTGCTCCCAAAATGCCACCACTGCGAGCATTACTTACCTCAAAGATGCCAAAAAGCTGCGGTACTATGGCTACTAAGGCACAGCTAGATAGCAACAAAAATACATAGCCAATCACCCGTAGTGGTCCAATCGCCTGATTACGTTTCCACCAAATGCTCATGGCTTCATAAGCTAGGAATACAATTAGCCACCAAGCTGACCAACCCAAAAAGGTATACAATAAGTCTGATAGCCATGCGCCAATAGCGCCACCCATATTACTAATCTGTCCCATATCACTACTGATACGTGACCAACTAGGATCATTTGGCGTATAGGTCAGTAAGATAACAAACAAAAACGCAGACACTAAGACGGCAAGCAGGGTAAAAAAGACTTTTTTAAAACTATGAATAAGAGGTGCCGTTATCATTAATTTTTCCTAGCGTATAAAACTGATAAAAACTCAAAAAACGAAAAAAAGTAGAAAAAGTAGAAAAAGAAAAGAATGACCACAAAGATGACAAGATAATGACTGTAAGTCGAATCAATGAGCTTGTGATATATTAAGCCAAACTCACGCTCAGTTTTATCAAAGCAAGAGTCATACTGTGTAACCCTCTATAATAGCAAATTACACTCTATTTTCGAGCGCCTATTGCCTTATTTATTGAATTAATCAATATCATCGCTTAAACTTTACTCATTTTTTTATTAAAAACAGTTAATTAAGAGCAGGTCACGGTCATTTAATCAGGTCAAAGGCTATTTAACATTGCTATTTGTATTTAGCACCCTCATGATATAAAGACCTACTCATTACCTCAATCTCAACTTATTACAATCCATTGTAGGCTGGTGCTTTTAGCCCAGCAAAACGTATCTTTTAACCAAATATGCTGGGCTAAAGCCACAGCCTACGCAAAGAGTTGAGAGTGAGGTACTCATTATAAATAATTATAAATCTTTTTTTTAATACAGTTACGATAAACACAACTAAGGATATTTCATGACTCAAAATGTCAATACACCACGTCACGAAAAGCTCATTATTTTAGGCTCAGGCCCTGCTGGATATTCAGCGGCTGTATATGCGGCTCGTGCCAATCTAAATCCTATTATCATCTCAGGTATGCAGCTTGGCGGTCAGCTGACCACCACCACAGATGTTGACAACTGGCCAGGAGATGCTGAAGGCTTAACGGGTCCAGACTTAATGCAGCGCATGAAAGCCCATGCTGAGCGCTTTGGTACTGAAATTGTCAGCGACCACATCAACACCGTTGACTTAAGAAAACGCCCCTTTACCTTAGAAGGCAACGCTGGCAGCTATACCTGTGATGCTCTAATTATTGCAACTGGCGCTTCTGCCCAATACTTACAACTAGAGTCTGAACAGAAGTTCAGAGGTTTAGGTGTCTCAGCATGTGCCACTTGTGATGGATTCTTCTACAAAAACCAAAAAGTTGCCGTTGTTGGCGGCGGTAACACGGCTGTTGAAGAAGCACTCTACTTATCTAATATTGCCAAAGAAGTGGTATTAATTCATCGCCGTGACAGTCTTCGTGCCGAGAAAATCTTACAAGACAAACTGTTTGAAAAAGCCAAAAACGGCAACATCACCATTGAGTGGAATCACCAAGTTAAAGAAGTACTTGGTGATGAGATGGGGGTTACCGGACTGCTTATTGAATCTACCCAAGATGACAGCAGCAAGCAAATTGATGTGCACGGTTTATTTGTCGCCATCGGTCACAAGCCAAATACTCAAATGTTTGTCGATCAGCTAGAAATGCAAGATGGTTACATTACGGTCAATAGCGGCACTCAGGGCAATGCCACCCAGACCAGTATCGAAGGCGTGTTTGCTGCGGGTGATGTCGCTGACAACGTTTACCGTCAAGCCATTACCTCAGCTGGCACTGGCTGTATGGCTGCGCTAGATGCTGAGAAGTTTTTAGACTCTATCGGTGCTGCCACTGCCAGCGACCACACCTACGAGTCTACCTTAACTGCTGACTCTGACAGCAACGCCTAAAGCTCCTAAATAAAGAGCTGCGCTGCCATAAACAGCAGAACAAACATCAGAGTCACCCAAAAGAGCCATTGCCAACACTGTGCCATGGCTCTTTTTCATTGCTGGAATAAACCTTCGTAACCAAAAGACTCCCTTCCTTTTCTTTAGCCAAGCACAGCTTGGCTCTTGCGAAGCTAAAAAGCTCCCCCAGAGCTTTTCTTAACGCTTCTCAGGGCTGGGGATGGATTTGTTTTTCACGCCTTGAATGTGGCCTTGGGATGCGGTGTAGCCCCGACAGTAGCGGGTATCCTTGGACGACCACTGGCTTGCAGTGACTTGGCTAGGAGTGGTCGCTCGTATGTTGGAACGCACCTAGCCAATAGTCACTGCGCCAGTGGGTGATCAAGATATGAGCGGATGGCGGTATTGGCTCCAATATGTTTTGGGTGTGGATGGCTACCCCAAACCAAAAATTGGTACGGTGGGTTACGCTCGCGTAAAGTGCTCTGCGAGCCTTTATGCTCACTAACCCTACCCTACGCCAAACACCAAATCAAACTCAAGTAGCGAAACAGTTAACGGTATCTAATCACCCCTTTATCAGCGCCGGCGTTTGTGATAGTTTAAAGCCTACCAATTTTTGTGCCTGATTGACTATCAAATGGATACCTACGTGCCAACAAATCAGCAAACTCGCTTTGATCAGGATCAACCGCAGCAACACGCCGCAACCGATGCCGATCATCAAACAGACATGCCTACCCCCTTTACCAGCAACTACCTCTTTCCAGAGCCAGGCATTACCGATCCTGAAGGTCATGGCCTTATTGCCATTGGTGGAGATTTGGCACCGCAGACCCTGCTTGACGCCTACTCACAAGGGTTATTTCCTTGGTTTAACGAAGATGAGCCCATTGCTTGGTGGTGCCCAGAGCCACGCTGTGTCCTAGATCCTACTACCTTTAAGCCGAGCAAATCTCTCAAACGCCAAGCCAAAAAATCCACATGGCATTGGACGGTTAACCGTGCCTTTGAAGAGGTTATTCATGCGTGTAGTCTACCGCGCAGCTATGCTGATGACACTTGGATTCATGATGAGATGATAGAAGCTTACACCCAGTTGCATCAGCTTGGGTTTGCGCACAGCATCGAAGTATGGGATAACTCAATCTTAATTGGCGGTCTCTACGGCTTAAAAACTGGACAACTGTACTTTGGTGAATCTATGTTCCATCATCAAAGCAATGCCTCAAAAATAGCCTTTTGGGCGCTCAATGAATTTTGCCAACACAGCCAAGTTGCTCTCATTGACTGTCAACTGCCCAACCCACATTTGCAAAGCTTAGGAGCAAGCATCATGCCACGCTCAGAGTTTTTAACGCATCTAAAGAGATTGATACAGAATAGCAGTCTTGACTGGCACACCTTTAGCACTTACAAATTTCCTGTAAGCTGCTTACCGTTAAGCACTCAATACTGGCACAGCTTAGGGGTAACGACCACCACTTCAACCACTGATAGAGAATCTTAAATGCAACAGTCTATCGATGAGGCTCAAAACACAGAGTCACATCAGCAACACGCTTTTTACTTATCACCACCTAGCCTATGTAGCTATCTTCCCGATAGAGCATCACAGCTAACTTTTATGCTACTTCCAGAAAGCGTACAAATAGAGTCTAATCTTTATACCCATCTCAGCCATCAAGGTTTTCGTCGTAGTGGTAAAGCCATTTACCGTCCACACTGCCAGCAGTGCCGACAGTGCATCTCTAGTCGAGTGGTGGTCAATGATTTTGTGCCCTCTCGACGCTATCGGCGTGTACTCAAGCGCAATACTCAACTAACAATGAGCATTATAAGTGCCAATCAAGCTACCCAAGAGCATTATGCCTTGTACCAAAAATATATTTGTATTCGTCATGCCGATGGCGATATGTATCCTCCAAGCCTACATACCTTTGAGCAGTTTTTGATTGATAGTCCCGCAGATACTGTATTTATTGAGTTTCGCGAGCCTAGCAAAAAGCTTGTGGCGGTGGCTGTCACCGATAAGCTCAGTGATGGGTTATCGAGTGTCTATACTTTTTTTGATCCAGAACCTAGTTATCACTCACGTAGCCTTGGCGTGTTTTGTATCTTACAACAAATAGAGACTGCCAAAATGTTGGGCCTATCTTATGCCTACTTGGGTTACTGGATTCCCAGTGTCAAAAAGATGCGCTATAAAACAGACTATACTCCTATTGAGCTGTTAATTAATCAACAATGGCTACGCTTTGATAGCCAGCCTGACCATGATGAAGTGTTGGCATTATTAAATACTAAGCCAATACATATCTGTAAATAGCTCTATACACTCTATACACTCTATGCGCCAAATCCTAGTTCTATGTCCCAGCCATAACCAGCTAAAACAGTTAATCTAAAACTGTCATAACTTAAAATAAGACCACCCCACTCTCAACGTATTAGAGCTCAATGTAAACTGCTACTTTTAGCCCAGAAAAATATAGCTTATTATTATGGATATTGGGCTAACGCCACAGCCTACGGCAAGAGTTAAGATTGAGGTACAGTTATAGCTTAGAACACTGTTGTAGCTTAAAACGCTTTGTATGGCTAAGAATACAAAGCTTATCCATCACAACTACACTTGCTTGACTGGAATACGCAACTCTTTTGGCAAGCTAAAGGTAACATTTTCTTCGATACCTTTTAGCTCATCTGGCATAGCACCACCCCATTCTTGAAGCTGTTCAAGCACTTCTTGAATTAGGATCTCTGGTGCTGATGCTCCCGCAGTCACCCCGACTGCCTCTACACCTTCAAACCAATCTTGTTGCATCTCACCAGCATTGTCAATTAGATAAGCACGGCAGTTCATACGTTCTGCGAGTTCACGCAGACGGTTCGAGTTTGACGAGTTGGGTGAGCCCACGACCAGCACTACTTCACAACGCTCTGCCAAATCTTTTACTGCATCTTGACGGTTTTGGGTAGCATAGCAAATATCGTCTTTGCGTGGCCCTTGAATGTTTGGAAAACGCTGACGCAAGGCATCAATGACCACAGCGGTATCATCCATAGACAAGGTTGTTTGGGTCACAAAGGCTAAGCGGTCTGGATCATTGACCTCAAGTCTTGCCACATCGGCTTCATTTTCTACCAGATGAATTTCACCGCCATACTGCTTACTAAAGCGTCCCATGGTACCCTCCACTTCTGGATGACCTTGGTGACCAATTAATACTGCGTCCATATTTTCACGAGCAAACTTGGATACTTCGATATGCACCTTGGTTACTAGTGGGCAGGTCGCATCAAATACGGTTAAGTCGCGGCGATCTGCCTCATCTTCTACTGCTTTGGATACTCCATGCGCAGAAAATATCACAATTGAACCATCAGGAACTTCATCGAGCTCCTCCACAAATACTGCCCCTCTATTGGCTAGATCTGAAACCACAAACTTATTGTGCACCACTTCATGACGCACATAAATAGGCGGTTCAAAACGCAATAAAGCTTCATTAACAATAGCAATGGCACGGTCAACACCCGCACAAAATCCACGCGGATTGGCAAGATAAATTTGCATAACAGTTCTTCACAATAGATAATCAGGGAATTAAAATATGGCTAATGGCACCATTTGGTTGTGCGACTACTATAACATATCCGCTAAAATAGCAGGAAAAACCACTGCTATTTTGCAACAATAATCACTTATTTTTCACATTCTTTTTTATTTTATTACTCTTTATCTTTATTACTACTTATGTTTATTATTACTAAGAGACGTTATTTATGAAAGGTTCACTTTTTATTGTTACTGCTGCCTCAGGTACTGGCAAAACTTCACTGGTGAAGCAACTCATCGCTACCACCAACGACTTGGCAGTAAGCATCTCGCATACTACCCGTGAGCCACGTCCTGGTGAAATTGATGGTCAACACTATCACTTTACCAAAAGGTCTAAATTTATCGAAGGCATTGCATCTGGTGAGTTTTTAGAGCATGCACAAGTATTTGATAACTACTACGGCACCTCAAAACAAAGTGTCAATCAGCAACTAAACTCAGGTATTGATGTGATCTTAGAAATTGACTGGCAAGGCGCTTTACAAGTTAAAGAACAGTATGATGATGTGACCATGATTTTTATTCTACCTCCAAGCAAAGCCACCTTACGTCAACGCCTATCTTCACGTGGACAAGACTCGCAAGAGGTTATTGAAAAGCGCTTGGCTGGTGCTGTCACTGAAATGAAACAGTATGTACACTTTGATTATGTAGTCATTAATGATCAGTTTGAAGCCGCTTTAAGCGAATTAAAAGCCATTATTGTCGCCAAGCGTCAAACTACTGAGCGCCAACAATCCCGTTACAGCGAGACCATTGCTGACCTGATTAAAGATTAATTTTATAAAAGTCCACCACTTATTAACTAAAATTTGATATAATGGACGATTAACATTCATATGAACACCTATCACCAAGCTGTGATAAACAAGAGGACGTTATGGCACGTGTAACCGTAGAAGACTGCTTACATGCAGTAGATAATCGCTTTGAGCTGGTATTGGTTGCCAGCAAGCGCGCCCAACAGCTAGCCAAGGGCATCGCTGAGCCATTGGTTGATGTGGACAATGACAAACCCACTGTATTAGCGTTACGTGAAATTGCCTCTGGCCTAGTTACCAAAGATATTCTAGACCAGCCAGACCATCACTTTGCGACCAACTCATTAGACTTGGTTTTAAGCAGTGGTCAAGGATTCTAATTTAAGCACCATGCTTATTAGATTTAGAGCTAATATGCTCATTTAATAGCTATATTCTAGCTGCAGCACAAATGACTAATTATTCATTGAGTGCTATCTGCAGCAAAACCACGATATGCTTTTAGCCTGTCGTGGTTTTTTTATAGCCTAGGGGCTGTATAGATCTTTTTTTTAAAGGTAAATATCCCCATATAATATAATAGCTTTAACTATTTTTTCTGTTGTAAATGACATTTTTAAATAATATTGTTTTTTTAAATTGATTAGATATTTTTTAATGGATTAAATATTGTTAAGCTATAAGTTGTTAGCCTAATAAGGCTAATAGACTATATTAAGAAATAGAACCATATAGAAATAGAACCATAGTCACTCTTGTATATTTATTACTTATATGACTATAACTGTTGCCTAGCTGAAGGATGATTAAACATGACAGTCCCTAATACACGCTCCATGCCCATCACTCAGGCTAGCACTCACTCATCAGATTCATCAGACTCTAAAACAGATATGTTAAATAGTTTAAATACTAAAATTGATTTAAATACTGATATTGATGGCAACGTCATTAATAATATTGCCCGTGATGACAACGTAATAGATACCTCCATTAGCTCAGATGTTGCTTTACCTGACTCAACTGAAGATGACCTATATCACCAACAAAGTCGTTACTTGCAACATCTACCAAAACTTAGTCACCATTTAGTCGATGAAGCACAGCGCAATTTGATGCGTGCGGTCGCTTACCTGAACGATACTGAAAAGCAAGATGTGCTTGATGCTTGCGCCTTTGGTGATAAAGCACATATTAAAGACAGGCGCAAATCTGGTGAGCCTTATATTACCCATCCTATTGCGGTGGCAGAGATTTTGGCTGGTTTTAGACTAGATCGAGACACCATCATAGCTGCCATCTTGCATGATACAGTAGAAGATACAGAGGTCACCTCTGAAGAGATCCGTGAGCGCTATGGTGCTAATGTTGCCCGTTTGGTCGATGGCGTAACCAAACTAAAGTCTTCCAGTCATAATAAACAGCAAAACAAAGCGGCTACTTTCCATAAGATTATGACCGCCACCTTGGATGATCCTCGTGTATTGATTATTAAGCTGGCTGATCGCTTACACAATATGTCAACTTTGGGTGCTGTTCGCCCTGAAAAACAACGTTCTACGGCTACCGAGACTTTACAGTTTTATGTGCCATTTGCACGTTTGATGGGGCTTAATGACATTGCAGATTATATCGAAATCTTATGTTATCGTAACCTAGATCCTGTCATGTACACCAAAATGGCTGATAAGCTGCTACAACATGGGCTAGGACGTAAATATCAAAAAGAGTCTATTGAGCAATATCTTAACTATGTCCTCTATAAGCATGCAATTACAGGTCATGTGCGTGTAATTGATAATCAGGTTGTTATGTATCGCCAATTTTTCCGTAACCGAGGAGAAATGGAGGACTTATTACGCCACTATGCCTTTGAAATTGTTACCAATACCATTGAGGACTGTGACTCCCTGTCGCAATACTTAATCAAAAAATATCGAATCCCAGCAAGCTTGATCGAAGACAATATCCGTCATCCCTTGCCAGGTGGTAACCAATCGCTGACGCTTACCTATATCCGTGATAATGATACTATCAAGGTAACCTTGCTTACTCGCAAAATGCAAGCAGCTTCACGCTTAGGCGTGATTGGTGCTGAGCAAGCCTCCGACCTAAGTCGTTCTGTGATTAAAGCATCACTGCGCAATATGAAAGAGCTGATTGACATCAAGCATGAAGATGAAGATGAAGATCATCAACACACAGATCAAGTGGATGACGATTATGATGAGATTGTAGAAACAATTGATGATCTTATAGCTTATTTAAACAGCCGTAAAATTGTGTGTTACAGTCCAAAAGGTCGTGCCTATGAACTGCCAAGAGGTGCAACGGCATTAGACTTTGCGTATGCAGTAGGACCGAAGGTTGGTAACATTGCAACTGGTGCCAAAATTAATGATGAGAATGCAAAGCTTGGCTCTATCTTACAAGCAGGACAAACCGTAGAGATCGAAGTAGATAAAGACGCAAAACCCAAAGCAGAATGGCTAGGGATTGTGGTTACTAGTAAAGCCCAGCGCACCTTAAAGCGTTGGTTTAGTAACTTATCTATTGAAGAACAACAACAACATGGTAAACAGGCACTAGACAGAGCCTTACAAACTTATGATAAATCACTTGCCGATGTCACTGATTCTGATTGGGAAGACTTATTACAATGGCAAAATGCAAGCAGTAAAGAAGATCTATATCGAAGCATGAGTGCTGGTGCACTATTGCCACAACTGGTGGTATCTCGCCTATTTAGTGATGATGTAACCAAGCTACACCATGAAGCACACGAAACTGGCTTTGATCGCCCCAACCAATTACTCTCCAATGCCAACGGTGTGGAAGTACACTTTGCTGGTTGCTGTCGCCCTATCTTTGGAGATCCCATTATCGGTCACTTAACCAAGCACGGTTTGGTACTACATCGCCATCGTTGTTATTCTATTATTAATAAATATGCCGAAAAACCGTATGAACTTGTGCAGCTTAATTGGTATAGTGAAGAAGAGGTTGAAAAACACATTAAGCACCCAAGTGAGCGTCCTCATTTTACCGCCTATTTAAAAATTAACTTAGCCTTAAATGATGAACAAGTCTCGCATGTGCTATATACTCTACGACAACTGAGTATTGGTATCGAAAAGGTAGATATTCGCTCAGACTCGACTATAATTCATGTCATTGTTCGTAGCCGTAGCCATGTATTAGAGGGTATTGAGGCACTGCGTCCGCATGTTGGTTTTGGTAGTATCAGACGCCTTTACCGCTTATAACAATACTTAAATGTAATAACAATACCCAAATGTAATTTTACACAAAGGAATTTATTATGACTCGTCAAACCATTCATACAGACAAAGCACCTGCCGCTGTTGGCGCTTACTCACAAGCAGTAAAAATCCCATCTGCTGGTGGTAGCCTCGTTTATATCTCAGGTCAGCTTGGTTTTGATCCAGAAACGATGCAATTGGCAGAGGGTTTTAAAGCACAAGCTGCAAAGGTGATGGATAATATCGAAGCCATTTGTGAAGCTGCTGGTGGTAAGCTTAGCGATGTGGTCAAGTTTAATGTGTCCTTGACTGATCTCAATGACTTTGCGGCATTAAACGACATCTTCGCCGAGCGTTTAGAAGAGCCTTTTCCTGCACGTGCAGCTGTACAAGTCGCTGCGCTACCTAAAGGCGGAGTGGTAGAGATTGAATCTATCTTATTTATTGAAGACTAATTTCTTAAAAGACTGATTTAATTGAAGGCTAATTTGAACGATTAGACTCTCAAGATTCAAACAAGCGTCATTCTCACTTTTTTTAGTATCTGTTTAAATCTTAAAACAGTCCTCTATTGAAAGTTGAGAGTGACCTGTATTGTTTTAATTTTGGATAAATATATTCGATACATGGTTTTCGTAGGGAGTACCACCCAAAATGCTTGTTCGAGTTGCCCTACCAGTTCCCTTATATCGTGAGTTCGACTACCTGCCTCCTGGCACCATCGCCTCTGAATTAACAACTACTGCTGCAACACCCTCGGCCACTCCGTCATCTAATTTAGCCGCCACAACACCAGATTTACTTGCCAGCCTTAACTTACCTGCCATAGGTAGCCGAGTGCAGGTCTCATTTGGTCGTCAAAGATTAATCGGTATTGTTGTTGATCATATTGAGCTTAGCCAAAGTGAGATACCAGCCAGCAAGCTCAAGCATATTCAAGCCGTACTGGATCAAGATCCCATTTTAAATGAGAAAATGCTGGCACTGGCACACTGGCTGGCGCGTTATTACCACTATCCTTTAGGTGATGTACTGTCGGTGATGCTACCAACCTTAATTCGACAAGGTAAGCCATTAGACCTACTGGTCACCCACTGGCGTATTTTGCCACAGGTCACCGATGCCGATATTCCAGCCAATGCGCACAAACAAAAACAGCAATTTGCGATGCTACAATTGCATGGTCATAAAGGTGCCAGCGAAGATACCTTGCTGCTACAAGGCGTGCAGCGTCCTTTTTTAAAACGGCTACAACAAAAAGGCTTAATTGAAAGCTATGTGGAGTGTAAACCTGACCCTGCGCCAGTCTCATTAGCAAAAATGCCACTGCAACTCAATGAACAACAAGCGCAGGCCGTTACTGCCATTACCGAGAGCCTAGATGCCAAAAAATACACCGGGTTTTTGCTCAATGGCGTCACTGGCAGCGGCAAAACCGAAGTTTATTTACAGGCCATGCAGCCGGTATTGGAGGCAGGCAAACAAGTGCTGGTATTGGTACCTGAAATTGGGCTAACCCCGCAAACTAGAGCCCGATTTGCCGAGCGCTTTGCCGCCCATATTTTGCTGCTACATTCTAATTTAAACAATACCCAGCGGATGCATGGCTGGGAAGATTGCCGACAAGGGCGTGCGCAAATTATTATCGGAACCCGATCTTCTGTTCTGTATCCTTTTGCAAATTTAGGCTTAATTGTGGTCGATGAGTCACATGATCAGTCTTATAAGCAACAAGATACGTTGCGCTATCATGCAGCGGATGTGGCCTTGTATCGTGGCTATCAGTCAGGCATTCCTGTGATACTTGGTACAGCAACCCCGTCACTTGAGCATTTAAAACTGGTAGAAGACGGCAAGCTGACTGAGCTGAATCTAACCCAGCGCGCTGGCGTTGCCACTGTTGCACAGATGCATCTGGTTGATGCTCGTGACACACCGACCGCTTATAGCAATTTGCCCATAAAGCATGCTGAGGGTAAGCAAACCGATGGCGCTACTCAGTCTCAAAACGCCCAATCTCAAAGCGCCCAACCCCAAGGCAATCAGTCTCAAGCATCTCAATTTGAAAATACTCAACTTCAAAGCAGTGGATCCAACCAAAATTCTAGCCAAAATCAAGCCAATACCACCACAACGCAGCCTTCTTTATTACCCAATCTGCACAGTACCCAAAATACGGGACTAACTGATGCCACCATTCAAGCCATTCGCCGTACATTAGAAGCTGGTGAACAAGTGCTGGTATTTTTAAATCGTCGTGGCTATGCACCTATTTTATTATGTGATTCCTGTGGATGGCAGGCCAACTGTGTACGCTGTGAAGCACATATGACAGTGCATCACAGTCAACTCAATAGCCGCCAACCCAGCTATCTAAAATGCCATCATTGTGACTGGCAAGCAGACATTCCAACCGCGTGTCCTGAATGTGGTAGCGTTAACTTAAATGCGGTAGGCATGGGAACCACACGCTTAACCGAAAGCTTGCATGCGCTGTTTTCTAACCCTCAAACCAGCAAAAGAACCTACCCCATCATTCAAATAGATAGAGATACGACCCGGCGCAAAGACAGCTGGGAAAACATTTATCGACGCATACAAAGCGGCAACCCTGCCATCTTGGTCGGCACCCAAATGGTTGCCAAAGGCCATCACTTTCCTGATGTGACCTTGGTGTGCTTACCCAATGCAGATCGGGGGTTTTTATCTCCAGATTTTCGCTCACCTGAACATACAGCGCAACTTATTGTACAAGTGGCGGGACGTGCTGGTCGTGGTAGCAAGCCTGGCACAGTATTAATACAAACCCTACAACCTGAAAATCCTTTATTGCAGAAACTGGTACGTGATGGTTATTATCCCTTTGCTCTTGAATTGTTAAAAGAGCGCAAAATGCTTGGACTTCCTCCTTATACTCATGCCGCCTTAGTTCGCTGCGAGGGCAAGACATTGGAGCGAGCCACTCAAGCGTTAAAAGACGCACAAGCCATCTTGCCAGCACATGATCTCGCTATTCTAGGGCCTATCGATGCGCCAATGAAGATGAAGAACAACCGTTATCACAGTCAGCTGTTATTATTGGCTAAGCAACGTCCACAGCTACATCAGGTCCTGAGAGGATGGTGGCCGCAAGTATTACAATTACCATCAGCGAAATATTTAAAGTTAACATTAGATATAGATCCTATCGGCTGGTAACTAGGGCGTAGCTTCATTTTGAAAATAGTGATAACAATAAGATAAGCCGCAGTCAGACGAAGAAAATAACGCAGATAATATCATGATATTAATCTGTTATTTGACGCTGTATGATGAGATTTAGCTATGTTTAGCCCATTTTAATGTCATTGCACGAAATGCAAACACGCCCTAAAACTTATTGGGAGGTATAGAGAGTTTATGTCCGCTAATCACTCACATCAAGATCACACAGCAGATCCACTCATAGAGCATGATCCGCCTCACTTTCATGACGATCCAGAAATTAGAGATCTAAGTAAAGAAAAACGTCTCTTGTTAATATCTTTTTTATTAATTACATTCTTTATGTTAGTTGAGGCTATCGGTGGCTTACTCACCCATAGCTTGGCCTTGCTCTCGGATGCCGGTCATATGCTCTCAGATGCAGCTGCCTTAGGCGCAACCTTATTGGCATTTAAGATCGGTGAAAAGCAAGCCAGTGACGAAAAAACCTTTGGCTACAAACGCTTCGAAATCTTAGTCGCTGGTGCTAATGGCGCGACTTTAATTATTATTTCGGTAATGATTGTCTGGGAAGCCATAGATCGCTTTACCTCACCACCTGAGGTCGCATCTCATGGGATGTTAATCATCGCCACGATAGGGTTAATTGTCAACTTAGTGGTGGCGTGGCTACTTCATAGTGGTAGCAATCACCATCATCACGATGATCCCTTATCCGATGAAAAAAACCTCAATATGCACAGTGCCTATCTGCATGTATTGGGTGATCTGCTAGGCTCGGTTGCTGCCATCGTTGCGGCATTAGCTATGATTTGGATGGACTGGTGGTGGGCTGATCCAGTAGCCTCCATCATTGTAGCAGTTTTAATCTTAGTTAGTGGCTATCGTGTGGTTAAAGCCTCAGCTCATATTTTAATGGAAGGAACTCCTGAAGAGATATCTTTATCAGAAGTAGAGCAAACTATTTTGGGTCATAAAGACATTATTGCGGTGCACGATTTACACGTTTGGAGTATTACCAGTGGCTTGCACGCCTTATCGTGTCACGTGGTGGTCGATAGTGACATGCGCATTTTGGAAGCCAGTGAATTGATTCATAGCCTAGAATTAAGCTTGGAAAAGCTGGGTATTAGCCATACCACCATACAGGTGGAATCTGTTGAGCACCCCCACAACCGACTTGAAGCCATTGTCTGCTCATTAGAAGATGCGAAGCGAGGCAATCACTCACATGGGCATCACCATCATCACTAGCTTTAAATGTTTTACAAAATTAGGAGCGGTTTATAGTTGATACGTGACTACTACTAATAGCTAAAATCATCTCAGACTGAGTAAAAATCTAAGTTGGTTAAGGTCAATACCTTACAGATTATTAAAATCATCTGAGAAAATCTTAGCAGTAGCTTAAAGATAGAAGATACGATGATTTATGTTAAATCATTAGCGCAGCGTGTTTAACGGAACTTTTAAATAGCGCACTCCGTTACTCTCTGGTTCAGGCATCTTGCCTGCTCGAATATTTACTTGTACCGAAGGGATGATCAGTCTTGGCATATCCAAAGTGGCATCACGCTGCGTGCGCATCTTCACAAACTCCGCCTCACTGATTCCTTGTTTCACATGAATATTATGCCGCTTCTGATCAGCCACTGTCGTGATGGCAGAGTGTGTGCGCCCTTCAGGTGGATAGTCATGGCACAGATATATCTGCGTATTATCTGGCAACGATAAAATCTTTTGAATAGAGTGATACATCTGATGTGCATCACCACCAGGAAAGTCACATCTGGCAGTACCCACATCGGGGGCAAATAAAGTGTCGCCAACAAAAATAGCTAACGGTATGTCACTGTTATCTCTATTATCTATACCTGTATCTGACGCTGTCTGCCTTGCAATATAAGCCATATCTGCTGGTGTATGCCCTGGTACATGCATGACTGTCAGTTCAATATCGCCTAACATAAACTGCGAGCCGTCTTCGGTCAGCATATCAAATTGACTGGCATCTGTCTTAAAGCTCATATCCAGATTAAACACATCTTTGAACATTTTTTGAACTTGCATGATGTGCTTACCTATCACCAACTCACCACCCAAAGCGTGTTTTAGATACTGGGCAGCAGACAGGTGATCTGCGTGGGCATGGGTCTCAATAATATACCTCACCGTTAAATCTTGATGACGTACAAAGTCAACCACCTCATCAGCTGAATCTGTTGCCGTATGTCCAGACTTAAAGTCATAGTCCAGAACAGGATCTATAATGGCACAAAGCTGGTTATCAGTATCTGTTAGTACATGGGTGTAGGTCTCGGTATCTTGATGCAAAAAAGAGGTTACTTGCATGGCACACATAGCCTATTGCTCCTTTTATTCATTATTCATTATTAATATATTTTGTTCTTATATTATTATATAAAAAAATATAGTGATACCCCAATCTCAACATAAATAGCTGACAACATTAATAACTGATTTATTAGCTGTCTCTTTAGCTTATTTATTGCAATATATTAAAACAGAGGGCAAGTCCCCCTTTCTCAAAGGGGGATTTTTTGATGCCCGTTGAGAATCCATCCCCAGCCCTGAGAAGCGTTAAGAAAAGCTCTGGGGGAGCTTTTTAGCTTCGCAAGAGCCAAGCTGTGCTTGGCTAAAGAAAAGGAAGGGAGTCAAATCCCGCATAAGCCACCGACTGTATTTTAAGTTGAGATTGGCGCATAGTAACATTATTATTCGCAACACTATTTATTATGAGTTTATTATTAGTGGTAAAAAATACCAGTAATAAAAAGTTAGCCATAAAAAAGCTGGCACACGGCCAGCTTTTCTTTCATTTAACGCTTTGTTTAACGCTTTGTTTAACGCTTTGTTTAACGCTTTGTTTAACGCTTTGTTTAACGCTTTGTTTAATGCTTAGTTTAATGCTTAGTTTAACGCTTATTCACTTCATAATTTTTGACCAAACGGGTCAACTAGAACAACACACGCACTCGAATTGTCTCTTTAATATCTCTTAGCTTATCCAGCGCTTCTTTTGAGTTACGGTTGTCTACATCCATCACTAAGTAACCCACTTCACCTTCAGTCATTAAGCTTTGCGCTAAAATGTTAATACCAGCTGAAGCAAATGAGTTATTAATTTGCGACAACACGCCTGGTACGTTTTTGTGAATGTGTAATAGACGGTGTGAGCCTTCTTTTACAGGGATGCTGACTTCAGGGAAGTTCACCGATGTTGTGGTATCACCCGCATCTGAGTACTTCACAAATTTCTCAGCCACTTCTAGACCAATGTTAGCTTGTGCTTCTTGGGTTGAGCCACCAATATGTGGGGTCAAGATAACATTGTCAAACTTACGCAGGGGCGACTCAAATTCTTCATCTGCAGATTTTGGCTCTTTTGGAAACACATCTACCGCAGCACCTAACAGCTTACCAGATTCAAGTGCCGCAGCTAAATCATCAATCTCAACACAAGTGCCACGTGCAGCATTGATAAAATAACTACCTTCTTTCATCTGATCAAATTGCTCTTTTTTCATCATATAACGGGTACTTGGCACATCTGGCACGTGTAAAGTGACGATGTCAGACTGTTGTAGCAACTCTTCAAGGCTACCTACTTGTACCGCATTACCTAAAGGCAGTTTGGTGACGACATCATGGTAAATGACCTTCATACCTAAGCCTTCTGCCAACACAGACAGCTGCGAGCCGATTGAACCATAGCCGACGATACCCATCACTTTACCACGGACTTCGTGTGAGTTTTTCGCAGATTTACCCCAGCCGCCACGATGAACGACCGCATTTTTTTCAGGGATTCCACGGTACAGCATGATAGCTTCAGCCAATACCAGCTCAGCCACTGAACGGGTGTTTGAGTAAGGTGCGTTAAATACAGGAATACCAAATTCACGAGCGGCTTCTAAGTCAACTTGGTTGGTACCAATACAAAAACAGCCAATCGCAATCAGTTTTTCTGCTTTTTCAAGCACGTCACGGGTTAACTGGGTGCGTGAACGAATACCAATAAAGTGCGCATCTTTAATTTTTTCGACCAGATCATCTGGATCTAGCGCATGAGACAAATACTCAATATTGGTATAACCTGCGGCATTTAATACTTTTAGCGCATTGTCATGCACGCCTTCTAGTAATAAAAAACGAATCTTATCTTTTCCAAGCGATAACGCCATATCTATGCCCTTTTTAAGACTTATTTATTTAATAAAATTACAAACCTACCTGCGCCGACTGCTATCTTATACTTGCAGCATAAGATAGCAGGATGCTGGCTTTCGCATGTCAGCAATTCACTGACAAAATGCTAGCTTAAAGGATATGCGCAAAAATTAACAGACAGTTTAACATTTTGTAATACTGCCCTTTAGCCTCAGTATTACTAAGACATACCTTCCAAACCACCATGCTTAGACCCAAACCACCATGCTTAGACCGCATTATCAAAGGTATCGTAATACGACTATCTTATAACAAATTAAATGGTTTTGGCACAATAAATTGTGAATAAGCGCATGTCCATTATGACTATACGTCAATTATGGCTATAATAGATGGATATATAATAAAAAATGAGCTACCGCTATTTTTAATTAATATAAATTAGCCTAGCTTAGACTGGCTGCATTATCTGTTACCATCGTACTGTGATGGCCATCACCACTTATTTTGTTATTTATCTGGTTTTTTATTAGAGGCTTCCATGACTGCATCAAACGCAACTCCCAACACCACCCCAGCACATGAATTGGCTCATGGCGCACATCAAGCCGATATAAACACCCCACAGCTTGCATCTGTCGCTACTAAGCCAGCTCAACTAAACGCTTTATTACAAACGCTAAGTGAGCAACACGGCTTTGATGACAGCCAAATTAAGACAGATGACGACAGCTTGCAATATTGGGGAGCAGACTGGACCAAACACTTTGCACCAGCACCTTCTGCTATTGTGTTTCCTAAATCTACCGAGCAAGTTCAAGCGATTGTCCAACTTGCCAACCAACACAATATAGTGGTGACCCCAAGTGGCGGACGCACCGGTTTGTCTGCTGGTGCTGTCGCCAGTAATGGTGAAATCGTGGTGAGCTTGGATAAAATGAACAAAATCGGTGAGTTTTTCCCTGCCGACAGACTGGTTGAGATTGAGGCTGGTGTCATCACCGAACAGCTACAACAATTTGCTGAGGACAAAGGCTTATATTATCCAGTTGATTTTGCCTCAGCTGGCTCAAGCCAAATTGGTGGTAACATCGGTACCAATGCTGGCGGTATTAAAGTGATTCGCTACGGTATGACTCGCAACTGGGTGCTAGGTCTGACCGTAGTCACTGGTAAAGGTGATATCCTCGAGCTAAATCGTGGCATGATTAAAAACGCTACTGGCTACGACTTACGCCAACTATTTATTGGCGCTGAGGGCACGCTTGGTATCGTCACCAAAGCCCAGATCAAGCTTGATCGTCCACCACAAGATTTAACCGTCATGGTATTTGGCATGGAAGAGTTTGAGCATGTGATGAATGTACTGTCTGCTTTCCAGTCTCAGCTTGATTTGACCGCTTTTGAATTCTTTGATGAAGTCGCTATTGAGAAGCTGATGGCCACCGGTCATGTGCAAGAGCCATTTGAAACCCGTACTAAATACTATGCCCTACTTGAGCTTGAAGCCCCTTATGAGCCTATCATGGACAAGGCGATGGCTATATTTGAACAGTGTATGGAAAGCGGCTGGCTTGTCGATGGTGTCATGAGCCAAAACTTAGCACAAGCCGCTGAGCTGTGGAAGCTGCGTGAGTATATTTCAGAGACCATCTCTGTCTTTACCCCATACAAAAATGATGTGTCAGTGCTTATTAGCTATGTCCCTGATTTTATTAAAGACATCGAACAAGTGGTTACCACCAATTATCCAGACTTTGAAATCTGCTGGTTTGGTCACATCGGTGATGGCAACTTACATCTTAATATCTTAAAGCCTGACAACTTAAGCAAAGATGAGTTCTTTGAAAAATGCCAAAGCGTTAACGACCTGGTTTTCCAAACCGTACAAAAATACGGCGGTTCGGTCTCAGCAGAACACGGTGTCGGTATGACCAAAAAGCCCTACCTAGCTTATAGCCGTAGCGAGACTGAGATTGAATATTTAAAACAGATTAAGCAGGTATTTGATCCGAACGGCATCATGAACCGTGGCAAAATCTTTGATCTTTAGGGCGTTGGCTTACACGTAAAACTTGGCTTATACGTAAAACTTGGCTTACATGTAAAAACTAGTATACAAGCAATAGACGGAGATGATAGCCAAAATACTGAGCAGTCCTTGAACGAAAATAAACACCTGATGCGGCCCCAAGACGTGTCGCATCAGATTGCCAATGGCATTGAGCTGGATGCCATTGGTACGCGCGTGTGCTGGTGAAGTTAGCTGTCGCACGGTTACTAAAAAGCGTTCCGTATACTCAATACTCCAGTCATAAGGACGCAGCGGTATAAACTCTGCTAGGCTAATTGCTTGTTTTTTGGTATCTGGTGACCAAAGCCAGCGTTCTAAAAACAATAAGCGCACACCCCAGTTAGAAAACAAGCGTTCTTTTATGGGCTTAATCAACAATATCTTGGTAGTGTTATGACGCTTATCATCAAATAGACTCTGCAAAACTGGCAGCAAATCCATTTTTTCACCTTCAACACATTGTAAAAAGCAGCCGTTGCCATAGCAAAGTGTCCCTGTAATACCATGCACCTTATTATAATGACGGGCATCATGTTGAATGGCTTCAAAAACTTTGGATTGAAGGCGATTGGTGAGGCTTAAACTACTGACATACACGATGCGAACCAATGTAAGTTCGTCAATTTGGTCAAGCAGGGCTGTGGTTTGTTGCTCATATAATGGCATAAAAAAATCCTTTTATGCAGTGTAGCCAACCAGCTTAAACATCATCAGCGTGTCACTTGATTCTGATGTTACGGCTGCTTGACTGTTCGTCTTGTCTGCCAAGTTTCTGACCTGTTTAGTGCTTAGTTTATTGCCTATTTTCTAATCTATCCTATTACCTACTTTCCCACCCTCTATTTTTATTTCTAATTCTATTTCTACTCGACTTAGATGATTCTTAATACTATTAACTGGTACAATGTCAAAGTAAGCGTTTAATTGAGCGTAATAAATCACAATTAGTCGCTAAGCTAAGGTTTTGTTTTTGATAGAAAAATGGGTGATTCTGTACATTACGACATGAGCATGAACAGTTTAAGGAAGAATAAATTACTTTTTTTTGCAAGTAACAAATACATTACTATTCATAAAGTATACAATAATTTACATCAATTAAGTGACTTTGAACACAATAATTCCAATTAAATTGTAAGCGACACCATATTATTTTAGAAAAACTAAAATTAATAACAATAAAAACTTCTTTAAAATTTATGCAACTAAATTATTTTTTAATGATTCCTCTTTGAGCTTTGCCTGTTTTTTACTTTTAAACTTCAGTATGGAGTGATTGACGTACTTGGCAATATTATTATACCAAACCCAATAATTAAAGTTGAGCCCAAGCACGAGTGGTTAAAGTGCGAATTCTTTGTGGCTGTTTGAGCAGATTATTCCAAGCCAAACAAGCGGCATCAACAATAGCTTCATAGCTTTCATAACAGCGATTAGATAACTCATTTTGCTTCAGGTACTGCCATACGTTCTCAGAGGGGTTAAGCTCAGGTGAATACGGTGGTAATTTAAGCATAGTGACATTCCCCTGATTCAAGCTTGGTTGATGCCATAATGCACCGTCCATTACCACCACCG
>NZ_KB907634.1:42988-77887 GCF_000382145.1 Psychrobacter lutiphocae DSM 21542 | reverse complement strand
TGTATAGGGTGTCGCCTGCTTGTGCACCTTCTGGGATTGAGATGTGTACTGAGGTCGTATCTGGGTCACCATCTGCCAGGTTTTCACTGGCATTTAAGTAACCGTCACTTATATCATTACCGGCAGCATCCTTTTTACCCATGGTATCTTCTAGGAAGGTGATACGTGGTCCACCGTTTAGGGTGTTTGTATCTGTGTCTGTTGTGTCCCCGCCGGTGGTGTCATCTTTGCCGTCACCATCAGCATCGCCTGTTGAGGGATCACTGTCTCCATCTACATCTCCTGGCACGGTAGAGTCTACAATAAAATCAACGGGTTCGCTAGTCTCTGAATTATTGCCATTATCCCCCGTTATTTTAGCCTGAGCAGTATATGTACCATCTTCAGGAATTTTATCTTTACCGATGGTAATATTAGCGACACCTTGAGTTATATCTTCTTGAGTTACAATGTGCTCAACAGTTTTAGTTTTATTGTTTGGATCAGTTACAGTTATCGTTAACTTATCACCTACTTGTGTTCCCTCAGGAATAGAAACTTCTGTTTGAACACCATCCGATAGCTCCTCATTATTGATACCATCTACTGCTTCTGGAATTTTAATTACTGGTGCTTCGTTTAAATTCGGTATTGCATCTCCGGGACCTTGATCTGGTGGGGCACTATCATCATCGTCATCATCGTCAAGAGCCGCAATCAAGGCGCCAACACCGGCAAGACCTACCAGCCAAGGCAGCCATGCAAAACCACCCTCTTCAGCCGCACCTACCCAATAGGGGGTTTGATATGCATTACCACCTAATGCTTGACCTTCGATATCACCAGGAGCAAGCTCAGTCACATAATCAGCCACTTCACCGGTGTCTGGCACATAGTAGTAATAACTACCATCTTCAGCCATACCAATTAGCGCACTATCTACATCATCATAATAGCCTTCGATGATAAGATCGCTTTCTTGACCATCTTCTTCTACCGATACATGTAAATCTTTACCTACACGCTTAGTGATAAGGTGATCTGGTGCATGACCAGTTGCTTGGTCTATCAGCTCATAATTAACTTTTTTGGTTGCTTGAATAACGGTGGGTTGACCGTCTTGAGTAATCAGTTGATGCTCAGCAATAATCTGAGTGGTGTTATTTACTTTTACAATGACAGTTTTCATGGGTATTCCTTTAGGTATTATTTCTTAATTCCGCTTTAAAATAGGTAACTGGTAATCTGTTTTAAACTTCAAAGCTGTATCAATCGCATATATCAATGCACTGATACTGGCTCAGTCCAAATAATTACCATAATAAGTAGTTATTTATTGATTGATTACTTAAACTGGTTGCTTATCACTTAAATAAGTAGATTACTAAATACTAATTTGCTAGAAGTAAAGGTAGTGAATACATCAGTTGAATAACACCAATTGATGTGATTGAGCTAAATTATTTTAAACAGCAGAATAAGTTGAGGAGCAAATATTAAGTTGAAGAATAAATAGATATGTTTTAATTAACTAGGGCGTATCTTCATTTTAAAAATGGTAATAATAATAAGATAAATCGCAGTCAAACTAGGAAGATAACGCAGATAATATCATTACATTAACCAGTTATTTGACACTATATAACAACATTTAGCTATATTTAGCCCATATAAATATCATTGTACGAACTGATGACATGCCCTAGTACTTATACTTTAATATTAAACAATTTTTTAACATTATTTATTAAATTAACCATATGCATTGTTTAATAAATAATTATATAAAAAAATATTTCTAAACAATATAAAAAATATATACCTTTTAATAAATATAGTTAAACTTAACTATTCCTGAATTTTTGTTCAATATATATAAAAACTAACTATATATCAATAAAAAATTGCCCACAATGAATTGAATAATACTAGCCATGTGTTAGTTAAGATGAGCTATTCTGAGCTATAACAAAGACTAAGATTAAGTATTACAAAATAACAAATTACAAAAAATTACATTTGGATATAATTAAGAAATAGAAATAGCTTGATATTTATGATTTTTCACAAAATGGATTACAATGATTAAGGAATCATTCAAGTTTCCTAATAGTCGATTTGCCACGCAGGCAGGTAACAAATTACACACAATCTGCTCTATTTAACCTCTTCCCCAAATCATTTGACAAAGATAGGTTATTTTTCAGAAAAGGTAAAAGTTTAAATTAAACCGACCGTGCTTAGGCTATTTCCAATATTTTAGCTATCTCTAATATTTTGAAAATTCAACACGCACAAAAAACCCCGCTACATATTATGTAGCGGGGTAAAACTATTAAGCTATTAAAAATCATCAAGTTTTTAAAATATGGCGCAGCGGACGGGACTCGAACCCGCGACCCCCGGCGTGACAGGCCGGTATTCTAACCAACTGAACTACCGCTGCTTAGGTCGTAATGCATTGTTTAGCCACTCTGCACTTTAAGCGCTTTAAAAAACACAATAAGTGGTGGGTGATGACAGGCTCGAACTGCCGACATTCTGCGTGTAAGGCAGACGCTCTACCAACTGAGCTAATCACCCTATTTCTAACTATATTTATTCTATAAATACTGATACAGTTAAAACTTGCTTGGATCTTAATTATTATAACTGGTTTTTATAACTAAGCTCGCTTGCTGTGGATGTGTATTATATAGATTTTAATCTGTGTGTCAAACTTTTTTTTGTTTTTTTTTAAAAAAAATGTGGTATTTTTAAAAAGTTACAGATTTTAGAGCCTTGGGTTACTTTTACTAGCGCATAAGTTATAAATTAAATTATACTTAGCTAAAATTTTGACTAGTTATGGCTAGTAACTTTCTAACTTCTAATAATACTCACCCACCTAATGTAATGCTTGCTTGTCCAACCTGTTATTAACCCTCCTATTAACGCTCACCAAGGCCTTCTGATAAGGTTTTTGTAATTGGTTTGGTTAAGTAAGATAGCACTGTACGCTCCATCGCCTTAATATCTACGCTGGCAGTCATACCCGGCTTAATCACAATCTCATCACCACGACCAGCAAACTCTGCTTCACCAATTTGAATTAACACTCGATAATAAGGCTCTTCTCCTTTTGGTGTTTTTTCAATTAAGGTGTCAGGACTGATATAGGTTACCGTACCATTCATTGCACCAAAAATTGAGAAGTCATAGGCATCTAGTTTTACTGATGCCGCTTGTCCTTCTTTTACATAAGCAATATCCGCTGGACTAACTTTGGCCTCAACAATTAAATCACTAGTCGTAGGTAAAAGCTCCATAATCACTTCACCTGGCTTCACAACCCCACCAATGGTAGTAATATTAATATTATTTACTTTACCGTCTTGTGGCGATAATAAACGCTTTTCTTCCAGTACTTGTGTTCGATCGCGTAGTTGCTCAAGCTCACTATCAAGCTCTTCTTGCGCTTTAGTCATCTCTGCTTGTGCTTCTTCGAAGTACTTATTACGCTTATTATTAATCTGAGCTTCTATATCTGCTACTTGACGGCGCAACCGAATGACATCAGCCTGGCTCACATCACCGTACTGTAATAATGGCTCGTTCATGCTCAGCTCTTGCTTAGCCAATACTAGCATTTGTTCTAAAGAAGATACTTCTTCCTCAATCGCTTGCTTACGGCGATTGTACAAGTTAGTTTGGTTTGAAATATATTCTGGATATTTAGCCACGCTATCTGGAAACACCAAAGGTCTATTAAAAATCTCAGCATTTAAACGCGCAAGTTTAGCTTGTAGTGCCGCTGTCTTGGTCGCTGAGTTGTCATAGGCTGCTTTAGCACGCTCTTCTTCGAGCACGACTAACAGTTGTCCCTTTTTGACATCATCACCTTCTGCTACCAAAATTTCGGTCAATACTCCACCTTCGGAGGCTTGAATCTCTTGAGTACGAGCACTGGCGATGACGGTTGCTTTGGCACGAGTTACTTGGTCAATCTTGGCAAAATATGCCCACACTAGCAATATTACTATTCCCGCAAGGGCAATCCAGACAGTGAGACGAGCACGACCAACTTTTGGTTTAGTGGGAGTATAACGATAATCAGACATGCTTACTTCTCTTCAGATATGGGATTAATGATAATGGTATTGGGCTTTGCTTTACCCGTAGTTTGTGCTGTACTTTGATCAGCTGTGTGTCCTGCATTATTTTCTAAGCTATCACCTTGATGTTTATTGGCTTGAGCATCAGCCACTTGACCCTGATTTTTTATATTACTACCTTGCTGTGTACCACTAGCTTCTGATGCTGGCTTAATCACAATCTGTGGCTTATTTCGTGATGGTTGCTGATCTTTTGATTGTTGTGGTTGAGAACCTGTTGGTGTTGCTGGACCACCTGATTTTGGTGAGTTAGGTTTTGGTGTATTAGGATCTTGAGGGCCTTTTGGCTCTTGTGGTGCTGCTTTTAATGCAGGTTTGGCTTGTTGTGTTAATTGCTCAACACCACCTTGACGCTTGGCCTGCTCATTTTGCATTAGCTGTTTTAATACTGCCTCTTTGGCACCATCCATTACAATTTGATGGTTATCCATGATAATAATACGATCTACCAACTCTAGTAGCGCAGTTTTGTGAGTTGATACTACCAAGGTTTGTCCATCTTTTAATTCATCACGCAACACTTGCAAACAGCGTTGCTCTTGACGGTTATCCATCGATGCTGTTGGCTCATCGATTAGCAATACTGAGGGTTTGGTTAACAATAAACGTGTAAAAGCGACCAGTTGCTTTTGACCACCTGAGAGACCACGCCCACCTTCACTAATTGGCAAATCTAAGCCACTTGAGTGGTTGGCGACTAGGTTTATTAGCCCTGTTTTTTGTAGCGCATCATGTAGCACATCATCATCTGGCGCTGGCATACCAATTAATAAGTTTTCACGTAACGTACCTTGAAATAAGCGATGATCCTGTTGCAAATAACCGACTTGCTCACTTAACGCTTCTCGGCTAATTTGCTGAATATCTAGCCCATCTAATAAGATACGACCCGATGTAGGCGCATAAAGACCAGATAGCAGTTTTAACAATGTTGATTTACCAGATCCAATCGGGCCTAAAATAGCAATACGTTCACCGGGCTGAATTACCAACTTTTTGATGGACACTGCTGGACGGTCATTGTCCATATAATTAAATACTAAGTCATCACATTGATAGTGACCACGAATCTTGGTCGGTGATAGCGGATAGTTAACACCATGGTTATCTTGCTCTAGCGCAAAAATAGATTCAATCATCCCTTTTGCCGCTTTGGCGTGGGAGTACTGAACCAACAGATTTGGAATTGCCATAACAGGTGCTAATACGCGACCACCTAAGATAGAACAGGCAATCAACCCACCCATTGTCATTTCACCACTCATTACTACAAATGCACCAGTAATGACAATACCAACATAACTGGTCTGTTGTAGCATTTGGGTAAAGTAGCTCAAATAATCGTTGGCATGTTTCATATCTAGATCATTTTTGATCGTAATATTCATCACATCTAACCAGCGTGACAAAAACTTCCAGCTACCTGCACCTGCTTTAATGGTCTCTACACCTTCAACAGTTTCAACCAACAGTCCAGTTTTGTAATATGAGGCAGCGGCACCTTCAGCTGCAATAGCATCAATACGCTTACGTGCAAATAAACCCATAGTAATAGCTATTAAAGATGCAACAATGGGTACTAATGCTACTAAAGGCGAACCAATATAAGCGATCAGTGATAAGAAGATAATGGTCATTGGTAAGTCAACTAGACCAAATAAAGTACTGGCTGTAAAGAAGCTTCGAACCTGCTCGTAGCCACGCAACTGGGCTGCCATTGAACCCACTGACCCTGGCATCTGGTCAATACGCACTCTTAATAAGCGCTGAAACACTTCACGTGATAAATATTGGTCTAAGCCCACCACCACTTTATCCATAATTTTGGAGCGGGCAAACTTCATAAAGGCTTCAAAGATAATGAATAAAGCCACACCACTGGCAAGAATAACCAGCGTACTGACGGCTCGAGTCGGAATAACCCGGTCATAAACTTGCAGTGAGAATAAAGACACTGCCAATGCCAAAAAGTTAATTAAAAATGAGGCAATAACCGCTTCAACCACCACGCCTTTGTATCTAAACAAATCAGTTTTTAATAAATCAGTAAAGCTGGCATTGCGCTTTTTGACATGGTCATCTTGTAAACGCAGACGCAATATAATTTTTATTTCATCCAAACCAATGGCACGCGTTTGCTGATCTTGGCGCAACTTCCATAAGCCTTGAGGGGTTTGACCGTCAATCACACCCCAGCCATAGCGGGCATGATAGGCCAACAAAGGTAAGAAGGCAGCATCGGGCTGCTCTAAAATCTCAGGCGCCTCTTCAATGCCCAATCCGGCAAGGACACCAACCACACCGCCTAAAGTATTAATACCTCGGCCTTGATCTATTGCTCTTTGATTGTCATGCTTTCTAATGACATCTTGTAGGCGAATATTATCAATAGGATAGCCTTGTTGGCTTAAAATATGTTTTAACGCATCACGTAACGACTCTGCGGTTGATAGCTCATGGGTTGGGACTAACTCGCCATGTAACTCTGAACTATCTGTGGTTTTGTTACCTGATGAATGTTGGTTATTACTCATAATGACCACTTAATTAATAAAATTTTGACTTGCGCTTGCACTTTTAACTTGCGCTTGCACTAAGTTACTGAATAAGGATTAGCCTTGATGCTTGTCAGTAGGTAGGTCTGATGCCTCTTCATTTTCAGACAGCTCTGAGTCTAATCCAGTAGCAATGTCTGCAAAAACCGATTCTTCTACTGCTGCTACCGACTGAGATTCTATTTCTGGAGGAAATTCGGATTTGGGTTTTTGAATACCTGGAAATACAGGCTCTGCTGGCTGAGTAGGTGTCGCAATGGTTGCATCCTCTACTTCTGGCTCAGTCGTTGTTTTGGAAGTCATCACCATATTATCCACATTTTCTACTAAGCCTAGGCCTTCAGAAGCTGACCCTGATACAGTAACAACATCTGTAGCCTCGACAACCTCAACAGAGTCTGAGTCTAAAGTTACCACTACTGGCTGACCTTGCTCATCAATCATGATATAAGAGCCATCTTCTAGCTGACTTTCAGCAGAGGCTGGCAGTGCGATATGAATATATTCATCGTCACTACTTAGATCAGTTTGAGTGCTATTAGGATTGCTTAAACCAAGATTGTTTATAGGATCGTTTAAATTAGAACCATTTAACCCTGTCGTGGTTAAGTTAACGTTACTCACTCCTGTCTGAGTAAAGCTAGGGCTACTAATACCACCGTTATTTAGACTGGTTGTTGCGCCTTGATTATAGCCGAAGTGACTGCTATCCACAGTGTTAGGCTGCTTACTCATCCAATCTTTTACTGGATCAGTCACACTAAACATCTTCACTGGTTGACGGTTGTGACCAAAGCGTTGCTGCCAAGACATCAAGCTAAAATCAACCTGCAGTTTATAAAAAGCGCCCAAAATATTAGACCGCGTCTGCACCAACATTATTTGATAGTCACTTAGCTCACGCACCGCATTGAGTACTTCTAGCCAGCTTTTGCGACCAGCGATAAACTGACGCTGATAGGACTCAAGTACAATTTGTGCTCCAGCAACTGCAGAAACTAAAGACAACTCACGGCTTTTTGCACTAGCAAACTGTTGATATTGCACTTGAATATCTTCCATTACACCACGCTGAGCCGCATCTTTACTTTGAATTAAGCTTTTCACCCGCGCCTCAGATGCTCGGGTTAATGCAAAGTTTGAAAAACCTGCACCTGGCTGATAGTTTAGACCAACAAAGAATTTTCCATCATCTTCATTATTATCATGATCAAAGGTATGTTTATACTCTGCAAACAATGTGGGATATTTAGCAGCATTTTGCGCTCTAACTTCTTGTTTGGCAGATTCAATTTGGAAAAGCTCTTTGACTACAGATGGATTATAAAAGCTGGCATCATCAAAGGCCATACGCTCAAAGCCTGCCGATGCCACTTTAGCCTGCTCAACTAGTACACTTAAATTAGGTACACTATGCTCACTACCTACTGGTAAAGGCTGACCTGTAATTTGTTGTAAGCGCGCCTCTGCAATATGCTGTTGTTCACGTGCTGCTTCATAAGCATTGGTTTCTTGTAAGATACGGTTAGTCACCAAGTCCAGCTCGATACGGGCAGATACACCTTGGCTGACACGACGTTGCATCATAGCTTCAAAGTTGCGTAGCTGAGTAAGGTTTTCGAGATGGACTCGCTGCTGAGCAACAGCATTGACATAAGTTTGCCAAGCTTCAATAGTGGTCTTGGCCACTTGGTTTTGTTGAGCATAGATATTTTCAACTGCAGCCTTATCATCAAAAATCGCTTGATTGACATTGGCAGTTAGTCGTCCACCTGTCCATAAAGGCTGGCGAACCCCAAGCTCAGAAACCAGATCATTATTGTCATTATAGCTGGTGGTCACACTCGGTGTCGGTAGCAAGCTCAGCTTTGCGGCGCTGATGCCTTCAGTGGTTGCTTCACGCTCAGCGCGGGCAGAACCTACAAGTGGATGTGTTTCAATAGCCTGAGATATTAATGAGTTAATCTGTACATCAGTGATGACTGTATTGGCATAGCTTGGCAAGCTTGCACCTGTTATCAGCGCCATGGCCAGTAGCAGTTTATTTTTAAATTTTTTTGGACGAAACATCATAATGTATTAACTTATTGATTGAGGGGCAGTAGCAAACATAGCTGTTTTGTAACAGTAAGGCAACTATGAGATGGATTGTGACACATTTACTTACGGTAATGTTTCCATATTATATCAATATGAATGCTCAATGTGCCGAATATTTTAAAGCTTTTGGTATTTTTTTTATAAATAAGTTTAAAACTACTATTTAATACACTTATAACTAGGGCGTGCCTTCATTTTAAAAATAGTGATAACAATAAGATAAATCGTACTCATTATAAGTGCTCATTAAAGTGCACTATCTATCAGTGGTCGTCTATGCAAATAAACTCTATACAACCTTAGTTAAGCTATGCCATGACCAAATAACACAAGTTATTGTGATAGTGACTTCAATATCTCACCTATCGTATGAAATGAGCCAAACACCAAGATTAAATCTTGTGTACTACTATTTGCAATCACTGCCTGTCCTGCTTGCGCAAGGCTAGAATAACTACTCACCACTTGCTTCTGATGCCGCACTATGGTGGTTAACTGTTCTATTTTGGCTGCACGTGGATGATCTATTTCACCAATATACCACTGTGCAATCGGTAACTTTGAGTCAACCATCAGTTGCACTACTTGCTCAATATCTTTATCAGCTAGCATTGAAAACACCAATTTCAATTTCGCCTGTGGATATTTGGCTTGATGCGATTGCCATAAAGGTAATAACTGCGATAATAAAAAACTAACTCCACGCTCATTGTGGGCCACATCAAAGAGCCAGCATCTATCTGCTAATTGACGTTGATCAAATCGGCCAGCTAGTTTAACTTTGGATAATGCTTGATCTATATGATGACTATTAATATTTAAGTCACTGGACAATACAGCTGCAACTGCATTGGCAGTATTTAGCAGTGACAGCTTAGGTGTGGGTAACTGCAAAGTGACATAAGCACAGCTAAACTGCCACACATGTGGAGCATCCAGCCGTTGCACATAATCATAATCTTGCCCTAGCTGATACACTAAGCAGTCCAGTTCATCAATACGCTGTGCCACCGAGTTTGGCATATCTGACTCACCATAAACTAGTGGGATATTTTCACGCAATATACCTACCTTTTCATAGCCTATTTGCTCACGAGTCTCCCCTAACCAATCCACATGATCTATGCCAATGTTAGTAATGACTGCAAAATTTGGATCTATAATATTTACCACATCTAGGCGACCACCTAAGCCGACTTCTAATACCCACACATCACATTTTGCTTGCACAAAAATAAGCATTGCAGCTAACGTGGTCATCTCAAAAAAAGATAAGGTTAAATCACAAGCCAACCGTGCTTGTTCAACTTGATAAAAAGCATCAACTAAACACTGATCTCCCACAGGTTGACTATCGATACGCACCCGCTCATTGAAATCAATTAAATGCGGAGATTGATATAAGGCCGTTTTGTAGCCTGCCTGTTGGCATATCTCACTGATGACTGCGGTGGTAGAGCCTTTACCATTAGTACCTGCTACGGTAAATACATAGGCATCGTCTTTGGCAGATTGTAATAGACCCAAACGCTCAGCAACTGGTAATACCCTAGACAATCCCATATCAATTGCTGATACATGAATGTGTTGCATATAATAAATCCAGTCCGACAACGAACTGGATTGGGTGGGAATAGCGGTTGCACCTGGAATGGTTTTAGAAAGCTTCACGGACGTCACATCTCTTAGAAAATATAAAAACTAACTGTCACATAACCTGAGCAACATACCTATTAAGCAAGTATATCAGGTATATGTTGTTACGCAGGTATATGTTGTTACGCAGGTATATGTAGTAATTTAGCAAGCATGCGATAAATGGTATCATTTAACTGATGGCGATGTACTACCTGATCTATAACTCCATGTTCAAGCAAGTACTCAGCACGCTGAAATGGCTCTTCTAGCGTTTCACGTACTGTCTGCTCAATCACCCGCTTACCAGCAAAACCTATCATTGCCTTAGGCTCGGCTAAATGAATATCTCCAAGCATCGCCAATGACGCCGTCACACCACCATAAACAGGATTGGTTAATACCACAATATAGGGAATACCTGCCAAACGAAGACGCTCAACAGCAGCACCAGTACGTGCCATCTGCATTAATGACAATAAGCCTTCCTGCATCCGAGCTCCACCTGAGGCGGCAAAACAGACCAAGGGCACTCTCTGCTCAAGCGCCATCTCAGCTGCTTGTACAAAGCGATCACCAACCACAGATCCCATAGAGCCGCCCATAAAACGGAAGTCAAAAGCGCAGCTAATTACATCTAGATCACGTATCTTACCTTTTAAGACAATAAGCGCTTCTGTTTCTCCTGTTTTGTCCTGCATCTGCTGCATACGTTGAGTATAAGGCTTACTGTCGGTAAAGTGTAGCGGATCTTTACTTTGAAACTCCTGACCAAGCTCAACATCAACCTGATCTAAAAATCCCTGCAAACGCTCACGAGCTGTCATTGCCAGATGAAAATCACAATGCGGACAGACATAACAATTAAAAATCAGTGCGGTATTGGTAGTCATCGAATGACACTGAGGACATTGAGTTGACGGCTCTGTTTCCACAGCAGTCAACTGAGGTAAGCTGTGACGCTGTACTCTTGGCACTGGTCGTGATAGCCAAGTACCACATTGATGCTCTTTTTTGTCTAAAGTTAGGGTGTCCTTACTGTCGTTATTTTCCATAGTCTTCTCTTTATATTATCATTATATATTGGCAAGTTCGGGGCTAGTTATTTAACGACAACCGCTTTTTTTAAGCGACAATTACTCCTGTTATTGTTCACTTATTATCTTTTTATCACTGATTGTCTTTTTTTATAGTCCCTTTTTATCTTATAATCACTTATCTTATAGTTAGTCACTTATCTTATAGTTAGTCACTTATCTTATAGTTAGTCACTTATCTTATAGTTAGTCACTTATCTTATAGTTAATCACTTTGTATAACTGCTTCAGTTATACTCTATTGCATTGACTCTCATACGGCAATATTCCACAGATAATGCCTAATCTATTGCAGCGACATCTGCAACAGTCAACAGCGTAACAGCTTTCAAGCAAATTGACCATAACATATAGGGCTAAATCTTAATACATCCAGCTTGGATGCATCAAGATCTTCTAAAAAACCGTACGACAAGTGAGTATTTCTATAAAACAAGGGGCTATAATGCATCAAGTGCCTGGCGCAGCTCATCCATCTTACTCATAACCTTGGCTTGTGCTGCTGCAACTTGATCTGGACTTGACTGGCTATCTAACCCAGCAAAGTTTTTTACCAACTCACTACCGACAATCACTCCATCAGCGTAACGACCGATGGCAGCGGCTGACTGGCTATCACGAATACCAAAGCCAACACAAATCGGCAGATCTGTTTCTTGCTTGATGGCTTGTACTTGCTCTCCTACCGCCGTAGTATCCAAGCTTGCCGATCCTGTTACCCCTTTTAGCGATACATAATATATATAACCACCACAATAGGTCATCACTTGCTTACGGCGCTCGGGCAGTGTGGTTGGTGCTAATAAAAAAATCTCATTCATATCATGCTCAGCCAAGCGCTGAACAAAATCACCTGACTCTGCTGGTGGTAAGTCAACAATCAACACCCCATCAACACCAGCATCTTGGCAGATACTAATAAATTTATCATAACCAATAATCTCAACTGGGTTTAAATAACCCATTAAAATAATTGGCGTGGTGGTATTGTTTTCACGAAATTTTTTGACCATCGCAATCGCATTAAAAGTACTAGTACCACCAGCTAAGGCACGCTCGCCAGCCAAGGCAACCGTCGGGCCATCTGCCATCGGATCTGAAAACGGCAGACCAACCTCGATCATATCTGCACCATGCTCTACTAGGCCATGCAACAAGCCGACAAAACTATCGGGCGATGGATCTCCAGCCATCACATAAGGAATGAGGGCTTTTTTATTCTGTTGTTTTAAATTTTTAAATGCTGATTCAATTCGGGTCATGATATTCCTTTGATACATATACTGGTAATAATTCAGTTTAGCAAAAAGACTTATGGTTGATTCTATATAGCGGGTACATTCTATATGGTTAAATTACTATCGTTAGGTTATAACTCTATACCTTCAGCCTTCATGACAGAGTGCAAGTCTTTGTCACCACGTCCTGACATATTAACAATTATGCTCTGCTCAGGACTCATGGTTGCCGCAAGCTTTAAGCCATAGGCTACCGCATGCGAAGACTCAAGCGCAGGAAGAATACCTTCTTTACGAGTCACTTCATGAAAGCCATGTAGGGCCTCTTTATCGGTACACCCAACATATTCAACACGCTCAACATCTTTTAAGAAACTGTGCTCTGGTCCAACACCTGGATAGTCAAGTCCAGCAGAGATTGAGTGCGTTTCTAATATTTGACCTTCGTCATCTGCCATCAAATAGGTACGGTTGCCATGCAGCACACCGACACGACCCGCTGCCAGGGGTGCTGAGTGACGACCTGTTTCAATACCATCACCTGTGGCTTCCACACCATACATTTTGACATCAGAATCATTTAAAAACTCATGGAATAAACCAATAGCATTAGAACCACCGCCAACACAAGCCACCAGAGCATCTGGTAATTTGCCCGTTTTTTCCAAATGCTGAATACGTGCTTCTTTACCAATTATTGCCTGAAAGTCACGTACCAATAACGGATATGGGTGTGGGCCAGCCACTGTACCAATAATATAATAGGTGGTATCAACATTGGTCACCCAATCACGCATCGCCTCATTCATCGCATCTTTTAAAGTACGTGATCCAGACTCTACCGCAACGACTGTTGCACCCAATAGACGCATACGATAGACGTTCATCTTTTGACGCTCTACATCGTCTGCCCCCATATAAATCACACACTCAAGACCTAAACGAGCAGCAATAGTCGCCGTTGCCACACCATGCTGGCCTGCACCAGTTTCAGCAATAATTCGTTTTTTACCACTCATTTTTGCCAATAATGCTTGACCAATGGTGTTATTAACCTTGTGCGCACCCGTGTGATTTAGGTCTTCACGTTTAAAGTAGATTTGAGCACCACCTATCTCATCACTCAAACGCTTCGCATGATATAAGGGCGTTGGGCGACCGACATAATTGATCAAATCATTATGATACTCTTGCCAAAACTGTGGATCCTGCTTAACTTGATAGTACAAGGTTTCAAGCTCTTCTAATGCCGCCATCAATGTTTCTGATACAAAACGTCCGCCATGAATACCAAAGTGACCCCTTGCATCTGGATACTGATCAAAATCAGTAACATTGTCCACGTCATCATTATGCGCTAGATTGTTAAAATTATTCATATTTTTACTCTAATACTTTAAATTAATAAGGCGTTACTAACTATTGTCTTCTGACTTCACTGCCATCTTCTGATTTCACTGTCATCATCTGATTTCACTGCCATCTTCTGATTTCACTGCCATCTTCTGATTTCATTGTCAGACACAAGATTGCCATCGGTCTTGATTCACTGCCTTCATCAAGGTTACCATAATTACGAATACCTTCTTATATTTTTCAAATAAATACGTCACTCTCAACGCTTTGCGTAGGCTGTAACTTTAGCCCGACATATTTAGCTAAAAAATGAATTTCGCTGGGCTAAAAGCACCAGCCTACTTACTCTCATTCTAAAACTATCAACTTACTCTAAACTAGTCTATCAATTAGCAGCAAGTTGTAGGTTAGCACCGAAGTACAAGACCCTACATTTTAAAGCTATATTGTTTTAAAGTTATATTGTTGAGTATCGCAGACTCCGCCCAACCTAAATATCATCCAAAATTTTGCATAATTGCATGATCAAGCTTTTATCAATCGTCCACCAATACCTAAACTTGGCAACTTTTCAATTGGCACCGATTGCGCATCAAAATCACAAGGATTTACACCCGTCCACGCTTTACAAATCTCAATGACATGATCTTCATCAAATATGGATATAATATTTTCATTATCGACAATATCATCACTACAAATTTTATCAATAGCGTCGTCAGTATCTAGTCCAGATAAATCAACAAAGTTTAAACAGCTCTCATCAACTGTTTGATCTCCTATATTTTTCCATATATCACCACAACTAAAAACGAAATATCTGACTACTTTATTATCTTGAACATACTTCCAACCGACATAATCCACTACACGATAGCTGCCAAAGGCATAATAATTTGCGACAACATCGTCAAGTAAATCTAACTTTTCATCAGCTTCATTAATAATGAAGACCCAACCATCAAAAGGCGATGAAATATAAACCTGACTCTCATTAGATGACAAAGATTTATAGCCAAATTCAACCCCATCATTCCACGACATTTTTTGTTGATTTTGCAACCCAATGGCATCAGCGAGGTTTTGAATCGTCCAGCCCTTATCCTTTAATTCATATTCAGGAATCATATACCAGTTTACCTTATAACCAAAACCTGCCATCCATTCATAGCCTGGGGGTGCTTGATTAACAGGTATATTTTCATTTTCTTCGGCCAATGCAAGAGTTTCTAAAGCATTCACTTCTAAGTCCTTTGACCCTTTTGTTCCGACTTGAAGTGCGAATAATCTTTTATACCAAGCAAACATACTTATGTTCCATATTTACTATACATCCAAGCTATTGGGTATTGCAGACTTCTCCCACCTTCCTTATAGTTCGTACAAAAACTAAAACTTAATTCTTGAACTTACTATTTATACGTTAATCTCAACTTTTGACGTAGGCTATGGCTTTATCACAGCTTTTGGTAGAATTATTAAACTAGCTAAGTTTAAAGCACCCACTACTTAGTCATCAGTTACGTTAAAATAGGCGTATTTTATTGACTTTAGAACGTTGCCCTAAAAGCGGTTTAGCCTCGATTGTAGCGGATATCCTGCTAGGGTTGGCAAACTGCGTTGCTAGGTTTTTGTCGTGGCGACGCGGTGAGCAAGCGACACGTCAAACCTAAGCAAACGCATTGCCACCACTGGCAGATAGTAGCGCAAAGCGAGATTAGCTCCAAATACACCATAACTTTTATCAGAATGACATGGCAAATGAGCTATTTCACTGCTTTAATAAACGCGCTCATCTTATCCACATCTTTAATACCTTTAGCCGACTCAATACCACCACTCACATCCACCGCATAAACAGGTAGCTTTAGTGTATCACTAACATTATCAGCCGTTAACCCACCTGCCAAAATAATTGGCAAACTGACATTATCTGGTATCAATGACCAATCAAAACGCTCACCAGTCCCCCCATAAGCCTGTTTGTGATAGGCATCAAGCAAAATGCTACTAGCACCAGCATCAGCAAACTCAGCAACTTGCGCTCGTATCGAATCAGATGTGTCTTTATCTTTGTTAATTCGTAGTGCTTTAATCCAGCGCTTATTAACCGCTTTAGCCAAGCTTTGACACTGCATAGGCGTTTCGTCACCATGAAACTGAATCACATCAAAAGGGGTGCTTTGCGCCAATGCGACCAAAGCCTCTTTTTCGATATTAACGACCAGCGCCACCACACTAATAAAGGCAGGAACCTGCTTAATCAACTCGCTTGCCTGCTCAGCGCTCACAGCTCGTGGACTGGGTGGATAAAAAACAAATCCAAGTGCATCTATACCCAGCGCAACCGCATTTTTTACATCTTCACTTTGGGTTAATCCACAAAATTTAACTTGCATGGCTTTAATTTCCCTTATTAGGTTTGGCTTTTACAAAATTCAATAGCCTTCAAAATGCAATCCTAGCATAATTTGAGCAGTTAAAAGTTACAGTTACCATTAAGGATTAAGGTTAATTTATGTCAGTTTCTAATCGTTATCAACCCACAAGTTATTTAATGTGGTTTCGCCGTGACCTGCGCATTCATGATAATACAGCGCTATCGGTACTGTTTGATAAGCTAAAAGATGCGTTACACGAAAAGCATAAAAATAAAACGAACGATCTACCAGTACCAAAAGTCTTAGCATTATACACCCTAACCCCTAAGCAGTGGCTTAATCAGGGTATGTCAGTGCTACAAATGGATTTTATTTTTAGGACATTAAAACAGCTCGCCACTACCCTCGCTAATGAACTAGAAGTTTACCTACACCTCATCTACTCTGACAGCTTTGCTAGCAGTATTAATGAGATTGTGCAGTTTTGTAACGACCATGATATCACACAAGTATTTGCCAATATCGAATACGAAATCAATGAACAGCATCGTGATCAACGATTAACAGCACAGCTGGCAGTACAAGACATTGAATTTAACCTCTTTCACGATCAATGTATCCTACCTCCAAATACGGTCAAAACCAATGACGATACTTTGTATAAAGTATTTACCCCTTTTTATAAAAAATGGCAGTCTATCTTAACGGCAAGTCCAGTTGAAGTATATGAGGCGCCCAGCTCAATAACTGGATCAATAACCAGATCAAGAAATAGTAACTCTAAACCTAATAGTGACTCTAAACCTAATAGTACAGATAATTTAGACAGGTTATTAACACAAATCGATGATTATCATCAACAAACACTAGTGCTGTTTAAACAGCACTACACACTAGCACAATCCACGCTAGACACACTACTCAAACAAGCCAATACAGACTACCCTGCAGGTGAGTACACAGCCAAAAAACGACTAAAAAGCTTTATTAAAAAGGATATAACAAACTACGATACTGCCCGTGACAAGCCTGCTGACAACTCAACCAGCCATCTGTCTGCGTATTTAACTGTCGGTAGCCTGAGCGCAAGACTGTGCTATCACATGGCAAGTAAGCAACTTAGTCAAAACCAAAGTGGTGACGCATCAGCTACCGATGTGAAGCGCTGGATAAGCGAATTGGCTTGGCGTGATTTTTATCGTCATGTTATCGTGGATAGACCAGATATTGTAAAAGGAACAGCCTACAACAAACAAGCCGATAAAAAAGTCATTTGGTCTTATGATATGGACGACTTTCAAGTCTGGTGTCAAGGAAGAACTGGCGTACCCTTAGTCGATGCTGCCATGCGCTGCCTCAATCAGACTGGCTTTATGCACAATCGCTTACGTATGGTAACCGCCATGTTCTTAACCAAAGATTTATTTATCGATTGGCGCTGGGGAGAAAGATACTTTATGCAGCGCTTAATTGATGGAGATTTTGCCTCTAATAATGGGGGGTGGCAATGGAGCGCTTCTGTCGGCACAGATGCTGCGCCCTATTTTCGGATTATGAATCCATTTAGCCAAGCCAAAACGCATGACAAAGACGCATTATTTATAAAAACTTGGCTGCCAGAGCTTGCTCAAATACCTGCCAATATATTACATGATGAACACAAGCTACGTCAGGCGCTTAGCCCTCAAGGCGCATATAACAATGTGAACTACCCTACCCCTATGGTTGAGCATAAGCAAGCGAGGCTGTATGCCATTGGGCAGTTTAAAGCTGGCAAGTAGTGCCTGACTTAACAGTCAGCTAGACGTATAGCCAGCTTAACCTAAATAGTTAGCTAAACCTAAATAGTCAGCTAAACCTAAATAACCAGCTAAACCTAAGGAAAGAAAGGCTTTAAAACAGTGCGTCTTAATCCACTGGCTGACACGCCCCTGAGCCTTGCGTAGCGACAGTAACTTCTGCACCTGTCATCGCAAACAATTGCTCAACTGCGGTTTTGGCATTGCTTTCCGCTTGTTGCATTACCCCATCAGCACAGGCACGTTTTAGCACCTCTTGCTTAGCGCTGGCTTGTGCTTGTGCTAAAATCTCAGGCTCAGCCTTACTCATGCCAAAAAACCCGCCCGCTTGCCAGTCATAGACTTCGACATCATCTAGATACACAGTGAACACTTCCACTGGTGGCACCGTAATCATCACATTCGGCATCAAGGTTAAAGTACCTCCTTCTCTGCCGTCTGCGACCGCTTGTTGCTTGGCATTTTCGATTTGTTGCGCTGTTGGTTCAGATACTTGTACCATTTCTGGACTTAATGTACTTAAATCGACTCCAGCGACCACACGACCACGAGCAATAAACAGCCCCTTTTGCTCGTCTTGCCACAAACGCTGCCACGAGCCTTGTTGCTGACTGGTAATGACCGTATCAACATTATACGCCACTGTCTCTAGTCGATTAAGCTGTTGAATACGACTGACCACACCCTCACGGCTAAGGGTTTGAACTTGAGTGTTGTTACCTTTGTTAAACTGCTGCCATAGCAAGACACTTAACACAATAATAACCAGTAGAAGGATTAGTTTTAAAAAAATACCATTGGTTTTTGCGGTTTTTGCCACTTTTTGTGTTTTGTTATTCATAATTTATCATCATTAAGGTTATAATTAGCGGTTATCTAAATTTGAGACTGCTTTCGACTTGATAGCAGTATTTATATATTATAATTAGGTCAAATAGAACAAATAGCAAGAGCAACCAATTGTCTTTGTGTTTAGGGGTTATATAAAACTGATAAGTCCCACTGACAAAGGCTACTTTACTTATACCACTTAACTTATACCACTTATACCTAGGTACTAGCGATTTGATAAAAAAGATGGTGTCAATCGCTAACTTTAACTAACACTGACACAAATGACCAAATAAAGTCAGGATGTCACTTTACTACAACAAGTCGAGTTCATTATGAGAGCCAGTCAATTTTTATTTGCCACGTTAAAAGAAAATCCAAGTGATGCAGACATCGTCTCAAGCCAGCTGATGCTAAGAGCTGGGCTTATCCGTAAGCTTGCCTCTGGCCTATATGTATGGTTGCCTATGGGTCTTAAAGTATTGCAAAAAGTAGAGAAAATTGTGCGTGAAGAGATGCAAAATATCGGTGCACAAGAAGTCTATATGCCAATGACTCAGCCAGCCGAGCTGTGGGAAGAGTCTGGTCGTTTTGAGGATTATGGTCCTGAGCTACTACGCTTTAAAGACCGTCATAACCGTGATTTTGTCCTAGGCCCAACTCATGAAGAGGTTATCACCGACCTAGCCCGTGGCGAATTGCGCAGCTACAAACAGTTGCCAATGACTTTCTTCCAAATTCAAAGCAAATTCCGTGACGAGATTCGTCCACGCTTTGGTATCATGCGTGCTCGTGAATTCACCATGAAAGATGCCTACTCATTTCACATTGACCAAGCATCATTAGAGGCAACATATCAAGAGATGTATGACGCTTATACCCGTATCTTTAACCGCTTAGGGCTAACTTTCCGTGCGGTATTGGCAGACACCGGTTCTATCGGTGGTTCGGCATCGCATGAGTTTCATGTATTAGCAGGCAGTGGTGAAGATGCGATTGCTTTCTCTGATGGCTCTGATTTTGCCGCCAACGTTGAGCTGGCTGAAGCCATTTGGACTCAAGAGCGTCCCGCACCTTCTGAAGAAAAAGCCAACGTCTCTACCCCAAAAGTGGAAACCAATGAAGACTTGGCCAAGTTTTTGGACATTCCACTACAAAAAACGGTTAAAACCTTGATTGTAAAAGGTCATCAGATCAATGAGGATGGCACACAAGGTGAGCCACAATTAATCGCCCTAGTAGTACGTGGCGACCATACCTTAAACGAAATTAAAGCTGAAAAAATCGCCGAAGTAGATACACCACTGACCTTCGCTACCGAAGAAGAGATGAAGGCTGCTGGTCTAAAAAAAGGCTATATCAGTGTTGATTTAGACATTCCTGTGTTTGTAGACCGTGCCGCTGCTGCTATGGCAGACTTCGTGTCAGGCGCCAATGAGTATGACATGCACACCACAGGCATGAACTGGGAGCGTGATGCACAGATTACCAAAGTGGTCGATATCCGTAACGTAGTCGATGGCGATCCGTCACCAGATGGTAAAGGCACGCTTAGCATCAAACGTGGTATTGAAGTTGGTCATATCTTCCAGCTGGGCGACAAATATTCAAAAGCGCTAAACTGTACGGTCATGGGCGAAGACGGCAAGCCAGTCACACCTATGATGGGCTGTTATGGTATCGGTGTGAGCCGTATTATTGCTGCTGCGATTGAGCAAAATCACGATGACAATGGTATTATCTGGGCAAAAACACCCGATGCCAAAGACTCTATTGCACCATTTGATATTGCCATTGTGCCAATGAAGTCCAAAGAAGATACGGTAATGAACACCGCTGAAGCCTTATATGAAGAGCTTAAGGCCAAAGGTCTAAACGTATTGCTTGATGATCGCAATGAGCGCCCTGGGGTGAAGTTTGCAGACCTTGAGCTGATCGGCGTGCCACATCGTATCGTAGTATCTGATCGTAACTTAGCAGAAGATAAGTATGAATATGTTAGCCGTCTTGATGGTGAAAAGCAGCTACTTGGCCGTGATGAGTTAATAGCTAAGCTTGAGTCTTAACTCTTGTACTTATGTTGCAAATGACATGCTATTTATGACAATAGATTAAACAGTAAAAATACTCAATAACATACTCATACTCAACAACATACTCAAAAAGAACGCTTTAACCATAGGCGTTCTTTTTTTTGTGTTCTATCGAATTATTTATACCAAATCTGAAAATTAAGATATCGAGGAAAGCGAGTGCAAACGCTATAAGTAGTAGGTTTAGCGAGTGTAACGAAGATAAGTTATTTTTCAGAAAAGGTATTACTATTTATATTATAAGCTACTTTTTATATTATAGGCTACTTTCAATCTGCAAGTAACGACACCATCAGACTAAAAGGCATATAAGGCATATAAGGCTCTATAAAGAGCATAAGTACGTCTTTTTATTTAAACATAATACTTATTAAAAGATAAAAACATTAAAAAAAGAGAGAGACTGTTAATCCCTATAATTCAAAAAACAGCACAACACACATATCTTTTTTGTCAGTATTTTTTAATAAAAATTACCACAGCAAAAATATCGAGGAAAGAAGTAATAATACCAAATCTAAAAATTAAGCTATCGAGGAAAACGAGTGCAAACGCTACATATAGTAGGTTCAACGAGTTTGACAAAGATAGGTTGTTTTTTAGAAAAGGTATAAGAAGTAAGAGGTGAAGATTACAGCGATATCATGCTTAGATCTAGTCTTGTTGTAATATTTTTAATACAAACTATGATAAAACCAGCTCTTGCATCAAACATAATTCGTATTAAAATGAGCTTGCACAGCATTGACTTGATTTATTAGATACTTGTTATACAATATTTTTATAGCACATAAAATAATATTGTTTACAAACCTAAATCAAGCTAAAAGATGGGGGTTATTTTAAATATATTTTTTTATTTTGTTCACCAAAAATATGAATTGTATTAAAAACAAGCTAACCCACAAACAAAATGCTAAATATACTAAATGCTATAAGTATCAAGTCAGGCAATGAGTAACAAACCCACCTTAAACTTATATCGAGAATAGATATTATGAATACATCAAATCCAAAAAACATCCCTACCTTTCCAGCATTAGAAACCAAAACCTTGCAAGGTAAGAGCAAATATGCTCCAGAATATCGTGACAAAATCATTGAGCAACTGCTTGATGACAGCTTAAATGTCAGCATTGCAGATTTGGCGACAGTCCATAACTTAAATGAAGGTACTATCTCTAGTTGGCGTACTCAATATAACAAAAAAATGCGTAAAAATAAGACAGAATCGGTTGCTTCTGATATGACTGCGGTTATCCAAGGCTTACGAGATGAAATTAAGAATACAGATAAGCTGATTAAAGCTATTGAAAAGGATGTCGAAGATGCTGAAAAAATAATCCTTGAAGCTGATGATAAAAAAGCTGAAATCTTAGCTCGCAAAGTAGAGCTTGAAAATCTACTCGAAGCATCAAAAAAATTAAAGCTGTAAGGACTTATTAAATACTTATTGATAGCCTAATGGTGATTTATTGATGACTATTAGTAAAGATTATTGCTGACTACATATATTATAAAAAAACAAGCCCATACATACATGGGCTTGTTTCTTATAAATATTCACGTATATCACTACTTATTTATATATATTATTAGTACTTGTTTAGCAGTCATCTTCGTAGAAGAATGTGGTAAAAACTCAACAGATCCTACTCATTTACAAAGGCAATCTTCGTTAACTGCGCCTCACTAGCCAACGCCAAAATCTGCGCAACTGTTTCATAGCGTGCATCCTTGTCTGCTCGCAAATAGATCGAGGGTTGGTTATCTCCCTTTCCTTCGCTGGCCAAACGAGCTTGTAGCTGCTCTAGCGTAATAGGCTCACTTTCCCAAAATACACCAGCATCTTCATCTACACTAATCTGTATTATCTTAGGTGGTTGTTCTTGGACACTAGCACTGGTTTTTGGTAAATCTAATGCTACTGTCGGATTCAAGACAGTTGCTGTCACCAAAAAAATAATCATCAACACCAACATGATATCAATCAAAGGAATGAGGTTCATCTCATTCATGCCTTGCATGTCATCATCACCGAGCTGAAACGCCATATATTACTCCTATGTTAATCAGCACACACCTTGAAAGGTTGCAAGATTACGAATTGGCAGTTGAAGTATTCAAGCTATTATTATTTGTCTGAGCGGAAACTTGTTTAGCACTTTGTGCGCTTATGGTTTGTGTCGGTTCCTGTGCATTGATACCCTTAGCCGTTGCTCCAAGCAAACCATAGGCGGTATCATGAGCAGCAAACATTGTTTTGCGATTGATACGCAGTCCTATGTTATAAAAGATAACAGCTGGTATCGCCACTGCCAGACCTAAACCCGTCATAATCAGTGCCTCACCAACTGGTCCTGCTACTTGTCCTAAGCCTGCCTGTCCTGTCTCACCAATATTATGCAGCGCATGAAAAATCCCCCATACAGTACCAAATAAGCCAATAAAAGGGGCAATGGCAGCAGTCGTTCCCAGTACTGCCATACCTTTTTCACCCTCAAAGCGAACACGCCCAATTTCTTGCATTAAGGTTTGTTCAACAACAGTTTTTCGCTCGGTACTTGAGAGACTTACTAGGCTAGTATGCTGAGCATTAACGGCCTGAGTCAACTCATCGGCTACTTTATTTTTTTGTTGTTTACTATAATAAATACGCAACAAACCAATTACCCAAGAGGCAATGGACAACACAAGTAAGCTAAAAAATAAAAACTTGGTAACGATATCAGTGTATTGCCAATAAGCTGTAAAATCCATAAATAAATCCTTCATTTTACTTGAATATATTTAACTCTTAATCAATACTAAATCCAATCAATCTCGATTCAGTCTAAATATTCTTTGAGTTATTGTTTTTCTTTGAATTATTTTTTCTTTGACTTATTGTTTTTCTTTGAATTATCGTTTAATTACGTCAAATACTTTGTATTCAAAGGTTTTGATACCCAATACTTAGAACTAGGGCACTGGGTAGTCAACAGGCAAATAAACCAAACCAACCACAGGAACATTATTTTCCTTAAAAGGCCTAAACCTCCCACTCTTAACAGCACTAAGCGCCGCTCTATCAATGATCCTATTACCTGACGGTGAAGCCAACTCTGCCTTTGTAATCTTACCTTGCTTATCAACGGTAAGCTTCAAGATAACCGAAAAAACCTTGCCTGAATTTCTAGGAGTATTCACCCTATCAGGTAGCTCAAATCGTGGCTGACTTACCCAACTGGCATTAGCTCGAGACGCAGAAATTTGTATTGGACCTGATGCTACTGCTCCTGACTCCCCTGGATTTGAGCTACTACCAGAGGTATCCCCTGCATTTGAGCTTGTGGCACTAGCTGAGCCAGTTGTATTGTTGGTTGCCACAGGTTGTGATGCTTTGCTTTCTACGCCACCGGCATTTTTGGATGCCGTATGTGACTTATCCTGATCTGATCCATTTGCAGAAATTACAGTTGTGGTTCTAGAGCTATTATCGACCGTCACTGCTTTTGGTAAAGAGGATGTTTCTATTGGTGTCGTTGGTGTCACAGTCTCGGCAGGTTTTGGTGGGTTATCAAGTTTTGTCTCAGGTGTTTTTGTAGGCTTAACCTTAGAGGTTACTTTTGGCTCATTTTTTGGCTCAAGTTTAGGCTGGGTATTAGGTTCAACCTTCGGTACTACTTCTGGCTTAGGCGTTGGTACTACTGTTGGTTCTCTATCGGCAACAACAGGAGTTGAATTAGACTGAGATTTGACTGTTTTAGCTGATTGAGGTGTGGTTTGCTTGATAACCTCAGGAGGTAGTGTTTCCACCTCTACTTCTGGGGCTAATGACAACAGCTGTATCTGTATCGGCTCTATTTTCTTATTTTCTTGTTTTAACGGTACGTCAATTGTTGACAATAGGAGTGCAAGAGCTGCATGCATAGTCACAACGACCAAAAGTACAGTCAACTTCACTTTTTGAGTGTTTGTGACATTAAAGCTTAAACTGTCATTTAGTGATGTATTCATAATAAAGTCAAATCAGATTATTCAGTGTTATAAACACACAGCTTCTAACTATATATATAATTAATAATTAATTAATTTATAGTTTGTTAATTGGTTTTTGTTCAATAATTTTTCAATAATATAGGCTCAAGTTATTGATGTATATTATAATGATTTAATGTTAAATGTAAATAAGAATTATTATTATTTGTAATCATGTATATTGTTTTATGTTACATAAGAATTGGTTTAAGTTATATAAGATAGGCAGCTATCCTCGCAGTCAGAATAGTTGAAATTAAAGAATACCAATTCTGTTAAACTAAACCCATTAAACTCCCATAGACCCATTACTCACCCATAGACCCATTAAGTTTTAATTAAATACAATGCCTTTAACCCAGAATAACATAAGCTTTTTATAAAAAATTCTGGGCTAAAGACATAACCTACATCAAGAGTTAAGCTTGAGATAAGCTAACTTGTTACGTGCGTATTTAAAACGACTGTGTTTAAAACGACCAACGCAGACCCGTTCTAACAGAACGACCAACCAAAGGCGTTAAATACTTAATAGGAGAGTTATTTGGATGAGCATCCTCATTTGTTAAGTTACGAACATCTAGAAACCATTCATAATCACCATATTTTGATGGTTCAAATTTATAGCCTGCGTAAGCATCCAAAATATTATAACTTGGTAACTGTGGTTCTTTGTTAACATTGCTTGCTAGATACTTTTGTTTTTTATAATGAGTTAAGCTTGCACCCAGACGCCAGTTACTAACATCCCAACCAAGACCGATTCCATATCGTGATGTTGGCATATTAGGCATATACTCACCATCATTTTTATAACGAGTATATTTATTCCACTGCTTGATATCACTAGGATCTGGTGCTGTATCAAATTTATCTGAGGGATAGTTTTTAACCAAATCTGCAAATAAGCGGAAATCAATATCGCCAAAACCATTAGTATTAAAGTATTTCCTTAACTCAAGCTCCCAACCACTAACTTTGGTATCTGCTTGTCGCCAATATTTTTTATTTAAATTGGTTCCTGAGCTAGTCGTACCAGAGTGACCCAAATAAATATAATCATCATAATCTGTTAAAAAATAATTGGCAGATAAAAGGGTATTCATCCAATCCAACTCAGTACCTATTTCCCAGGTTTTTGCAGTCTCTTTTTTTAAATTGGGATCCCCGTGCTCATCGACTAAAATGGCAAAATGACGGTTACTGGCAAATAACTCATTCACATTTGGTGCTCTTTGTGAATAGCTATAACGTGTTTTTAAGGTCATAAAATCTAATGGTTGATAGCTAAATCCAACAAAGCCATCATTTAAATTAAAGCTGGTATTACGCTTTTGAAAACGTGTATTAATTTCGTTATGCTGACTGGCTTCATAATCATCATTAAAATAAGCATTATGTTTGACATTTTCATAGCGATAGCCAAAGTTAGCCATCAACTTTCCCCAGTTAATATTTTGTAGCAAAAACAAACCTATTTGATCTGATTTTGTATCTGGTAAAAATCTATCTTCTCCTTCACCATCGATATCTTGGTTTTTAAAATCCACACCAATAATACCTGTTATAAACTCATTTAAATGACTAGAAAGCTCAAAACGTGATTGTAACTGCTTACTATTTAAACGACTAACCAAAGTACTTCCCAAAAGCTCATCATTATCAGAATCGGTATAGGCTATTTTTGCAGTTAATTTATCAATATTATATATTTCTGGCTGATACTCAGCTGCAAGCGATACCCGAGTTTGTTTACTATCAATATTGACTGGTTGTAAGGCGTTTTGGCTATCCGTCCAAGTAGTTAAGGACGCATAACCTGGCATGCCATATTCATTTTTATGATGACTGATACCAGCTCCTACAAATCCTTTATCTCCAATATAACTTACACCTGTGGAAATATTTTGGCGATGTATATGACTATTGGTCATTTTTCCGTAGGTAGTCGGCACGATATCTTCTGTTCCTAAAAATCGAGTACCCTTGCTTTCTGTAACCGCTGGATCATAGTCAGGATTGTCAACAATATGACTGCTAAATAGAGAGTTAGGCTTATGCTCATAATAAACATCACCTAAGCTTAAGCCATTTTCTGTTAAATAGGCTTTACCACTGTCTAAGTATGCACTATCGACATATGGAAAATATTCTTTATTAAAAAAGTCTTCAGTTTTTGCAATCATCTGACAACTCGCTAACAGTAAGCTATTTTTACCTTCGCGTATTTCATCAGGGTCATAGCAGACACTTGCTTTACTATGACCTGGAATGTCATAGCCAGATATCTTGCTATCTAATCCACTTAAATGCCAGGCATAACTGCCGACCTTACCATTTAAGCCAAATACAATGTCTGTGGTTGCATTTTTTCCACCACTCACCTCTACCGTACCGGTCAAGTCTTCTTCTGGTAGCTTAGAGGGAATCTGCCCGTTTTGGACATTGACCACCCCGCCAATGGCATGACCACCATACAATACAGATGCTGATGACTTATCAACACTGATGCCCTCTGCTAATGCAGGGTTTATATTAATTGGTAAATGCCCACTAATGGCCGCAACACCAGAAATATCCAAATCATTTTCTGTAATTTGCACTCTCGATCCAGTAAAACTTCGAATTTGGGGTATGCCATTATTTGGCCCAAAGCTATTATTTTGCACTCCACTAATCTTTTCTACAGTTTGCCCCAGAGAAACAGCTTGCTGTGGCTTTAGATCATTCAAAAAAGAAGTACTGTTTTTTGTTAAGGTTGTACTGGCTCCTGAAAACACCATCTTTGTGTCACGAGAGGCCTTGACAGTAATGGGGTCAAGTGTGACCGAGGGTAGTCCAGTTAATGTCTCATTTGCAAAAGCATAGGATGCACATAATAGGCAAGAAGCTGCAATAGATTGCTTCTTGTACTGTGGGTTAATTTTCATGAAATTTTTTCCAGTTATATTCAGTCACAAATAACAAAATAAGATAGATATGCTAAAAAGACTGAGTCACCCCTACTCAGATTGAGTGGAGCTTTAGATAAAATATAGTGAGATTAAATACAGTAAGATTAAATACAAACAATGACTATACCAACAGATAGGTTAATAGCACTAAATGATATATTATAACATAACATTTATATTAAATTCATATAAAAATTAAAACTTCTCGGCAAATGTTAGTTATAGTTGTAGTCAGATATAGTCGCAGTCAGATAATTAAGTTACAAGGCAACCGAGCGTAAGTACTACAAATGTAGGCTTAGCGAGGTTAACGCTGTAACTCTTTTATGCTGTGACTATACAACGCTGTCAATCAGTACCAGGTTAAGCATAACCACCATTTACTTATAGCAAATTATTACAGCCTAGTAGCATTGCCTTTACCTTTGCTGTGCTAGAATAATCTTTTTTCACCTTTAAAAATAAACTTGCATCAAACTCAACAGCAATGCCCAAACAAAAAGCAACAGTCCAACAATAGATACCCACAATTAATACCTAATAACTAATACCTAATAACTAATACCTAATACCTAATGCAATGGAACTCTCACCAATGATAACCTTTACTGCCACATCAAAGACTGTGATTGCACTACCTATTTTTAGAAAAACAAGATCCTTGAATTTTAGAAAAACAAGATCCTTGAAAAAAACAATATTTACCAGCTTAGTTGTTAGCCTACCCTTCATAGTAATGAGTGCTGGTAGCCATCAAGCGATGGCCTCACCACCACCACAAAAGTGGAAGCTTGATGCCTCAAAAACTAAAGTCAACTTCTCTGTTAGCTACCTTAGAAACTCCACCTTAAAAGGCAGATTTAATGAAATAGAAGGTAGTATTAACTTTGATGAAAATAACCCACAAAATACCAAAGTTAACTTTGTGGTACAAACTGAGAGTATAGATACAGAGCTTAAAGCACGTGATTATTTTATCCGTCGCAAAGAACTGCTAAATACCAAGCAGTATCCAACGTTACGATTTGTATCCTCCAAAGTTAATTTAACCTCACCAAGAGAAGGCACTTTATCAGGTAACTTTATTGCCTTAGGTCAAAGCAAACCGCTGACGGTCAAAGTAAAATTGACCGATGCCTATAACAATGTGACCAAACAGCCAGTATTAAAATTTACCGCCACTGGACAAGTTAATCGTCATGACTATGGAGTGACTGCTTTCCCAAGAGTCTTTGGCACCAATGTACCTATTGTAATTACTGGTGAGCTCATTCCAGATAGATAAACACCGAAACCAGATAGACAAAAACTAAGTGCTAAAAGTGACAGACAACTAAAAGTGACAAACAAAAAGCAATAAAGCGCCAGATAGATAAGATTCTAACTGGCGCTTTGTTATGGCAACCCCAAACTTACACCCAAATCTAAAAATTAAGATATCAAGAGAAATGAGTGCAAGCGCTACAAGTAGTCAGTTTAGCGAATTTGACAAAGATAGGTTATTTTTCAGAAAAGGTATTATACGGTCAAATATAAAGCAACCTCAATGCGTGCCTTGTTTTATTCATAGTTACTGCTAATATAGCCCCTAATACAGTTTAACCAAAGAACGTTAAAGGTAACCAAAGAACGTTAAAACGGTTTTTTAATCAGTCGCAACTTACAACAGCTTACAACAGACTTGTTTGTTTTCACAAAAACTCTACTAATAATCAAAATAGGGATATGATGATGGAAATAAAAAACCCAGCTATTAAGGCATTCAGTTACGCAGGCGTATATGTCGGTGCTGTCATTGGAGCAGGTTATGCAAGCGGCCAAGAGGTCATGCAGTTTTTTTCTGGTTATGGTCTGATTGGCATTGTTGGCGCCATTATTACAACTTTGATGTTTATCTGGTATGGCTCAGTCTTTATGGAGCTTGGCAATCGTTTACAAACTTGTAGCCATAGAGACGTATTGGAGTATTTGTGTGGCAAAAAACTGGCCTTTATCGGTGACTATGTGCTGCTATTTTTTATGTTTGGTTGTGTCAGTATCATGTTTTCAGGTGGTGGGGCGGCGATTAATGAATACTGGGGGTTGTCAGTGATGACAGGGAAGCTCATTATTGCTGCTATGACTTTGGCCACAGTTGTCTTTGGTTTTTCATCTTCGGTGCGAGCTTTGGGGATTGTCTCTCCTGTTATTATCTTTAGTGTGATTGCCATCTCTTTGGTTACCTTAAATGAACATTATGATCAGTTGGCAACAGTTGATAACAGCTTACAAAACCTAACACCAACCTTAGCCACCCCTCTGTGGTGGACATCGGCAGTGGTCTATGTATCGTATAATGTCAGCTTGGCGACATCAACCTTGACTGCCATTGGTGGCAAGGAGCCTAGCTTAAAAGTATTGCGTAAAGCAGGCATTATCGGTGGCGTTGCCTTAGGTATGTGTTTACTATTTATCACCTTGGCGCTTTTATCAGATTTAAACAATGTGATTGAATACCAGATTCCTTTTTTGCAAATTGCACAAAATATTAGTCCTTTAGTTGGTATTTTATTTAGCCTGGTATTGGTCATTGCAGTGTTTACCACAGCAGTGACTAACTTGTATGGCTGTGTGATTCGTTTTTATGACTCTAAGCATCATCCTGTCAAGTTTCGTACCTTGACTATTAGCTTAGTTGCTTTGTCACTGTTAGCTTCATTACTCCCATTTAGTACTTTAATTAACGTTCTCTATCCTGCACTAGGGCTACTGGGCATGGTAATTATGGTGTGTGCTTTATATAAGACTGTCACCGGGCAGGTGTTTTTAAAAACAAATGCCAAGTTGCAACCAGTAAGCAAAGCAAATATCGTTGATCAATAATATTAAAAAAATTGATAGAGTCCAATTAATTGCAGGTTCTAAAAATATAATTTTGGCGTTGACGCCAGACGAACAAAACAGTAGTGACGCTTTTAAACACCATTTTTTAAAAAATGGGATGAATATATCAATATACTTGCAACCTGCAAAAACCTTAAAGACTTTTATACATCTTTCGCTGATAGCTTTGGTATTGATCAAATAAAAAACTTTACTCGCTTTGCTTAGGGTGTGTTGAATATTCAAACATTAGCACTGCTGATAGCTAAAATTGTTCTAAACTAGGCGCAAATCTAGATAATGTCTAGACCTTAGCTAGATTTGTAATACTGTCTAGGGCGATTTTAGCATCAGCCGCCACTCGAGCACATCTTTCCCCTTGCGAACAGGCAAAGCAGTGCTTTGCTACTTCTGTTCTCATGCATAGTGCAGAACCTGCCATTTTCAAAGCCACACCGCATATAGTATCCAGAGGACAAAATTAGCGATGTCAAATTTCAAAACGCTGGCAGAAGCCTAGCATATCATAGGTCGCCAACGCTTTTTTCACTTTTTGAAATTTTACCGCAAGCTTGCCAACCCACCCTAAAAACTCCAACTTTTTGTACTATACACTCATAGAAAGTCAACAAGCACTGTTAAAGCCCAAATCTAAAATCATCTGAGACATTAATAAAAAAGCAGGTCGCTATATTGATTTGGAGCACTTACTAATCTGATAACACAAACCCTTAACTCAACAATCAAAACAGCAACACCCTATAAGCAAACAAATACACCACGCACTCAATAACAACTCTTTTATCCAAACCTTAATTGTCAAACGTTAACTTACTAACTATTCATTAATAATTATTAACTTATAAGTAATAAATGATAACTATTAATCGCTAATTACCAATCACTAATTGCTAGTTACTAATTAAAAACGTGACACCTAATTTATAGACAACTCGACAAACTTGTGATGTCACCTTGGCATCAGCTCTATAAATAAAATAAGCCCTAAATTGGTTTTGGTTAACAGGAGTGTGCTGGATGACAACTCAAACTCAATTAAAAGATATCAAAGTAGGTGATCACTTAGTGACCAAACGCCTAGGCTATACCCATCATGGTATCTATCTTGGCCGTAATAAAGTCATCCATTACGCAGGCTTCTGTGAAGGCTTTAAAGCTGGCAAAGTTGAAATCACCAGCTTTGAAAAGTTCTCCCAACAAAAGCCAACCTATGTGCTATCGCATCCGAAGCGCAAATACTCTGCCAAGCACATTATTGAGCGTGCAAAATCTCGTTTAAATGAAGATAAATATCATCTGTTGTTTAACAACTGCGAGCATTTTGTTAACTGGTGCATTGAAGATACGCACAAAAGCCAGCAAGTGAACAATCTAACTCTGATTGTAGGTGTGATCGCAACCTTACGCGCTCCTAAGTTAGCAGTAGCTGGAGGGCTCTTTGGCTTTATCGCCCGTAAAGCCTTAATCGCCTAACCAAGCAGGAATCACCACCTTTACAACCTATCTAAGGTGTGCTGATTAGAGCCTTTAGATTGTTAGATAGCTAGACAATCAAAACTAACTCAGGACTGACTCAGAAGTTATATATAGTCGGCATCAGATATTTGAGGTTACCACCCTACCTCTTCTATATAACGATGATGACAGTCCTTAAGATAATAGCTACTAAGATAATAGTCACTAAAATAAATGGAGAAACGGTATGTCAAGAGCATTAATTGTAGCAGCCCCACATGCCATAGAGCTTGTCAAAGAAGGCTTACAGCTTTGCAGCGCAATCATGGAATATCGTCATGCCACCATACAGATTGAAATGCAACGTCAACAAATGCATCGCCAAGCAGATCTGGCCATGCAGCAAGAGAAAAATCAGCACGCCCTAAAAATGCAAAAGATGCAGCAAATAAGTGCCAACTTTAACCTGACCTTGGCACATAACCGCAGCGCATCACAAGACACGATGCAGATGTACAAAGCAGCCAATGACAGAGCCAATCAAATTATGGCCAATATTTCACAGCCTAACCTACCCAATGAGGTAAAAATGCTCATGCTAGAGACTTATCAAGCCATTAGCACCGAACTGTCGCACCTGACAAAAAACCACTATGGCATTGCCCAGCAGTCATTGACCGCCTATGCGCACATGTGCGATCAGATGCGTGACGAGCCAAATATTTTTACTGATATCAACTAGGACGTGTCTTATGAGAGTCGGTAAGCTTGCCATAAGCTCAAAAAAAGACACCTTAGGTTATTATGGTAACCACTGAAAGATAAACAAATAACTTAGCACGACGTACAAACGATTTATAAATTATAGAGGAGATTGACTATGTCATACGCTGTCGCAGTTCAAGCCATAACTACACTTGCACCTATCGTATCAAAAACGGTTGATATGCGTAACGCCAATAAACAGGCGGCTATAGAGCTTGAAAAACAGAAACGTCAGGCGACCCATGATCTGATGGTTGGCGTATCACCTCATGCCGTGCAGTTGGTTACTGAGTGCGTCAAAGCACGTATCACCATGCAGCAGATTCAACAAAAAAGTGAAGAGATTGCCTTAGAGTATGAAAAGATGCTGCGTGAAACCGAACTAGCAAAACAAGTGGCAGCAGATGCTCATACACAACAAATGGAGAAGATAAACCAAATGGGTGAAAACTATAAGCAGGTCATGCAAGCCAACCAGCAGTCGTTAGCTATAATTGAGCAACGCTTCACTCACCTAGAACAGCTAGAAGCAAAGCTGCTGACAGCGATGATGCAACCTGAATATGGCATTGAGGATAAAACCTTATTTACACAAGAACTGCAACGCTTACATGCGAATAAAGCCCAGCTTTACGAGGCGCAGAATCAGCTCAACAGCCAAAACCATTCGGCATTTATACACAGCTGCGATGCAAATTTTGAGGGCCCACGCACCTTTACTGATGTGGGCTCAAGCTAGGAGTCGCTTGCTGGGTGCGAAAAGCCTTAGCCATTGATCTTTTGCTCATCACTGGCAGTGAGGCTTTTGGTTGTCAGTCGTGTTTTTATTATCCTGATTGTAATAAGATTGGTTATAGGAGTATCTTATGTTATATGTCTTAGGTGCAGCCGCCGTTGGTGTTATTGCTTATGCATGGTTATCTAGCGCTGAACAATCAGCGATGAACAGCTATCATAGCAGCGCACGTCGTCTATCACGTGAGATAGAACAGCGCCAAGGCCAGTTAAATAGCTATCGCCAGGCCAATCAAGCAGCCCGTGACTATTATAAGCACATTGACTTGCACCATAACTCGGTGCTTACTGCTAATGAAGCCTTTGCGCTCTATGATGCTCAAAAGCAAATGCTGACTATGTTGAATCAGCGTATCGATGGCTTTGTGAAGCAAATCATTGCGCTTAAAAAGCAACGTGATGTGGCAAAAGGCGCTAAGAAGGCTGAGATTCGTCAGCAGCTGAATGTAATACGTGGCTTTTTTCAGGAAGCGAAGCTTGAGCGTGCAAATATGAAGCAGCAAAAGGAGACGCTATTATTTGAGTTACGTGAGCTCAATAAAAAAACTCGTGAGCTAAAGCTGTATATACGTGACAATTGCGGTAAAAAAGGTCGTGACTGGTACCAACGTGGCCTTGAGCGTCGTAGCGCCTAGTATAAATGCTATTTTTTTTTACTAATTTTTATTGTAAAAAACGGAGTCTGATAAATCAGGCTCCGTTTTTTGTGACTAATTTTTTATCGATACATCTAACTCGAGCACAGCTCTCCCCTTGCGAACAGGCAAAGCAGTGCTTTGCTATTTCTGTTCTCATGCATAGTGCAGAAC
>NZ_KB907634.1:37770-42753 GCF_000382145.1 Psychrobacter lutiphocae DSM 21542 | reverse complement strand
TCTTAATCGGTACGTACAACTCGAGCACAGCTCTCCCCTTGCGAACAGGCAAAGCAGTGCTTTGCTATTTCTGTTCTCATGCATAGTGCAGAACGAAAAGACAATAGACATTGTCTATTTCAAAAGTCTTAATCGGTACGTACCTCTGCATAGTGCAGAACTTAAGAAAGGTTGAAAAAACAATAAATATTAGTCTTAATCGGTACGTACCTCTGCATAGTGCAGAACACTTAAATAACTAAAACTAATATAACTGTATTACTGTCTTAATCGGTACGTACCTCTGCATAGTGCAGAACAGGTTTAATTAGCAAATAACAAGAGCGTTTAGTCTTAATCGGTACGTACCTCTGCATAGTGCAGAACCTAGCCGAATACAATCGTGCGTACCTTGAGCAATAGTCTTAATCGGTACGTACCTCTGCATAGTGCAGAACAAGCCACTAATGCCCAGAAATTAGCTCTAATAGTCTTAATCGGTACGTACCTCTGCATAGTGCAGAACCCTGCCATTTTCAAAGCCACACCACATATAGCGTCCAGAGGACAAAATTAGCGATGTCGAATTTCAAAAGGCTGTTCGAGGTTAAGTATATCATAGGTCGCCAATGGATTTTTCACTTTTTTGATTGTTGATTAAAAAATAGTTTATACAAAATAGGTCACAAGATACGCCGCTATTCAATAAAGTAAATATACTCTTCATCTAAATCTTCAGGTGGCGCACCAATCTTTATCACTTTGCTATTAACCCCATAGCAGCGTATGTGCCCCGTTTCGATAGTCAAAGACTCTAGCTTATCGAGCAGCCTTTTTTTGTCGCCTCGGGTTAGATGACATTCATAGACGCTCTTTTGCACCCGAAAGCCATAATCACGCAGCACACCATCTACCTTGCTGCGCTCTTTATCATTACTAATATCATAGACAAAGACATATAACGGTGCTTGCTGTTTGGTTACGTTTGACATCGCTCACCTCCTTGTTGGCTCATGTTCAACGGTTTGCTATCCGTTATTGGCTCTCTATATTATCGATAATCAATGTTTGAGGCGATTCATCAGGCAAGCTAAATTGCACATTATCTTTGTCTGCATACCAATAAAACCACACCAAGGATTGCTGCTGAGTCGCCCAATGTAATAAGGTACGCACTTGTATTAATATAATGTCTTCTAAAAAGGTCTGATTGATCTTACTGGCAAATGTCGATTGCAACTGATTACTCAATAGGTGCAGCGCATCATTATTCAGCTTCCAGCCTTTTTTGGCATCTAAATGAAAGCTGTCTGCCTGTATTTGCTTACGGTTAATCAAACGCAGCACCGTCTTGTCGACCTGCACTCGGAACAGCTCCATGATGTCATACACTAGCGTCTCATAATTCTGCTCTGGCTCATGCAAAAAGCTAAGATACGGGTTTAATCCATGGCTGTGCAACAAGCCACTAATCCGAGTAAACAACCAATAGTAGCCAAAATTAAGCATGCTATTTAGCCGATCTGGGCCACCACGACTACGCCGCTTACTCGAAAACGCTGCTTGTTGATCGCCAATCATCACACTTTGCAAGCGCTGAAAGCAGATCTTAGCGGCCTGCCCCTCATATCCCATCAAGGCTTCGATGGTTGTGGCACTGCTTGCCTGATTAGCGATTTGATCGAGTTGTTTGTTAACCTGAGCATCGCCTTTGCGGTAGCTATTGATTATCCAAGTTTGGTAATTGTTAATCTTCGCCAATACCAAGTCTGCCGCTATCGCCATGCGCTCACTTGGCTTTAGCTGTTGATGACGCTGATATTGCTCTGCACTTACTGCATAATATTCAGCATGGCTTGGCTTAAAGGTACCCACCTGAAACCCCCACTGATTGACCAAATGCACGCTAATATGATGCTTGGCACACGCCGTAAGTAATGGGCTAGATAAGCTATGGTTACCCATGACTACCAGTTGACTGATGCGCCTAAGCGGTATGACTTGTACCAGCTGATTACTCAAGGGTGAAGTGCTAAGACTTCTGCCAGGCTGCTTGCGAGCCTGCTTTTGACGTACTTCAAGCGCACCGCCATTGATACCCAAATATTTGCGACTGCCCGTTATCATAATCGGCTTACGCTGACGCAGCACTGGCACAATCGATTTGTCATCACTGCCCTCTTTGTCAAATCGATAACCCAAAAACTCAAAACCATTATTAACCGCTGTAATCGCTGTCTTAGAAAGTGACAAATTAAGACCAAGCTCTGATAAATGCTGATCTAGCCACGCTAGCGTAGTATTGGCATCAGCCTCACTACGACAGAACATCAGCACATCATCAGCATAACGCACAAAGGCAAAGTGCTCTGCATTAATCTGCTCATCAAGCATGGCCAAATACAAGTTGGCCAATACCGGTGACAGCGGGCTACCTTGCATCAGACCTTTAAACCTTAGGTGCTCTTTTACTACCGTACCACTGGCATTGCTTACTGTATAGCCAACCTGCATCAGTTTCTTAATCAGGGCTATGGTTTGCAGTTCACGTTGCGGCAGTATGGTTGCCAGACGTTGCCAGAGACGCTCAAAAGGCACATTGTCAAAAAAGGACTCAATATCGGCCTCAACCACCCAGCCAAATCCCGAGTCAATCAGCGCCTGCACCTTGTCACGTGCCATCTGTCTTGAGTAACCTTTACGATAGCCTAATGACAGCGGCGACTGATAACTCTCTATCGTCTTAGCAATACTGTTAAATACCAACCGATGTACCATCATATCGACTTGCTCAAGCTCCTCAATACAGCGCTTACCGCCTTTGGGCTTGGGTACAAAGATGGCACGTGTCGGCTTAGGTGCATACACTCCAGTCGACAGCTGAGTATAGATCAGCTCTGTTAAGGCATCGACTTGCATAATCCTGCCCTTATCATCCACCACAGGCTCAAGCTCATGGCGCTCAAGCACCTCTTCGATGGCATGCTTAATTTTATGCTTATCCATCAGATGCCGTTGCCACAAAGTCGGTGCAGAATGTTCAAGCTGCTGTTGGGTCAAAAAGTAGCCCAGACCATTAATGTGCATACGCTGACCCAATAGGTGAATACTAGACAGCACCGTTAACAACTCATCGACTTCTAGCCAAGCCCCTTTGAAGGTTAACCAGCCAGCATGACCTTTATGAAACTGTATTTTTGATTGAGATCTGGCACTGCTGGATTTAGATACGGTTTTAATCTCATGACGCTCATGCAGTTGATAAGTCGACAAGGGGCTTTTTAATAGCAAAGGCGTCCACTGTTTAAACCAGCTTTCAATCACTTTATTTTGCTGAGGAAACCACTGGCACAGCCTTTTTTGGCTATTATGAATAAAGGCATATTTAAGGATATCTGCCGTAGAAAGGTTACTGACTTGTTTTTGCTGGGTTTTATTTAGACTAAAGTTCGCTGGCGTGTCAATTAAGATGGTCATCTCTTGAGGGCTGCCTTGGACAGGCGCTGTCTCTAGCTCTTGCGCATCTATTGGCGCCTTTGCCTGCTTATTTGCAATTTGGCATTTGGCAAGCTTATTTGCTGTCAACGGTGGTAGCTGAATCTGATGTGGCTTTAGACTGGGGATATTTGCCAAGCTAAAGCCTGTGTTTTCAAGGGTCAAACGTACTGCAAACCAGTCTAACCACGCTTGGGCTAAATGGCTATACTTCCCCCCAAACACAAGGGAAATGGGAATAATCTCGCCTTTTTTTAGCGAAACTTTGTGATAGGAAGTTTGTGTTGGATGGAAGGCAATCAAGGGAAAGTTGGGATGGTTAAAATACTGTTTTTTGGCCTCTAAGTGCTGAATAATGATGTTTTTTTTATGCTCATCACGACATCGATGCAACTGCTCTAGATACTGATCTTCAGTTGTATTGATGGTCTGTATCAATCCCCACAAGCGAATATAGATATTCTCAGGCTTACGGTGTGTTGTGTCAGAATGCCAAATCAATTGGCAATCTGCAGACTGCCAATCTAGAGTATGTGAGGCTGTAACCATAGTATTTTTTATCCATAACGGTTGTTGTCTATTCTTTTAACCTCATAGGCTTCAAGCTTAGCATCTAGCTCAGACAATTGCGCAGCTGATAGCTCCATTCCTCTGAGCGACTCAGGGATATACAAGCTCAGATGCACATAACGCACACCCATCTCATTTAGGTCTGCCACTATGTTGATGGGTAGTGAGCCAACAAGGGTGTCACCTGGGTTTAGACCATCATAATTTTCAAGATGTGTCAGGTGTTTGTCATAGTGATGCCCCATATGTGTCATCCACTCTACAGCGCCCATATGACGGCTTACTAAATAGGTTACCATAATAATTTCTCCACTAGGCAGATAAGTTTTTTGTTTCTGGTGACTATATTAAAGCATTCCTTTTAACAGCGTCAGTTCGGCAAGCTTGCCAAAAACAAAAAAACCGGAGTCTGATTCTATCAGATTCCGGTTTTGGTATTGCTTATAGGTTTTATGCATATCGCTGAACTTATCGAGAGTACCAAAGAAACATTCCTTAGCTCTTAGTCGGTACGTACAACTCGAGCACAGCTCTCCCCTTGCGAGCGGGTGAAACAGTGTTTCACTTTATCCGCTCTCATGCATAGTGCAGAACGATTCAATTCTGGTAAAACACATAAAGCTCCTACGTCTTAATCGGTACGTACAACTCGAGCACAGCTCTCCCCTTGCGAGCGGGTGAAACAGTGTTTCACTTTATCCGCTCTCATGCATAGTGCAGAACCCATATAAACTATCAAGGAAACGACTTTGCGTCTTAATCGGTACGTACCTCTGCATAGTGCAGAACTTATAGAAATGCTCTCGGCACATAACATCTCTAGTCTTAATCGGTACGTACCTCTGCATAGTGCAGAACGAGAATATACTAACCATCAATGATATGGCTACTTAGTCTTAATCGGTACGTACCTCTGCATAGTGCAGAACTTTCCACAAC
>NZ_KB907634.1:0-37506 GCF_000382145.1 Psychrobacter lutiphocae DSM 21542 | reverse complement strand
TACCTCTGCATAGTGCAGAACCCTGCCATTTTCAAAGCCACACCACATATAGCGTCCAGAGGACAAAATTAGGGATGTCGGATTTCGAAAGTCTGGCAAGTCTTGAGTATACCATAGGTCACTAACGCTTTTTTTACTTTTTTGATGTTGGCATCAATACCTTTAAATTTAACTTTTTTTGAATAAATGCACAACCCTGTCTTTTATCGATTGCTCAAGTCTATTGGGATCTTTTAATATTGTTTTGACGTTTTTTTTGGTTGAGGCAGTGCCATGCACCATACTATTGCGGAAGTCTTTAAACAAATTAAATGAAGTGTCATCTCTTAGCTCTTGGTAGGCCTCTTGGCGTGTATCATAGTCATGCAGCTTAGAGTTACTATAATCCTGTTCAACCTTGCGTGATATCAGACCCTCCATTGCATAGATAACAGTGCGCAGATAATCGCCTCTTTTTAGGTATTTCTCAGCCAGCCCCTGCTCTTGCAGACCCAGTGATGAGCGCCTGAACCAATCAAGGCGCTTCGATAACTGCTCATGGAATAAGTTATATAATCCTGTACTATCCTTATTAAGCGCTTCAAGCTTTGGCATGACCTGCTGTAGCTTACGCCCAGCATCAGATGCATTAATATTACGCTCATAGAACGCAGCATCTGCCAAAGCCTTAGCATCATTACTATCCAGCCCCGCATCAATCAGCAGTGGCTCAAACACCTTATAATCCCCGTCTTTATCAAACGTTGTTAAGGCATCTACCCAGTCCAACATACCCAGCAAACCATCTAATAGTAGAACCGGTGTTTCATTATTTTGCGTCATGTCCAAAGCACCATAGTAGATATGCTCTGTATCAATCGACTTGGTCTTTTTCAAAAAGCGAGCAGCGACCAGCGCTAACATAGGTAAATGACGAAAGCCGTGAGTAACATCAAGTATGATGGACTCACCGTCATCCAAGCTATCAGATAACACAGACAAAATATTCATTTGCTCTAGCGTATCTTTTGCAAAAGGAATCAAAATACAATGCACTTCTGCTGACAGCCTTTGTGACAAAAACTGCTCAAACGGCTGTAACTGATCCTTGGTAACACTTTGCTCTTTTACAGAGTCGCTTAACTCAACCCACTCTTCCTCTAGACCTGAACTGATTTGCTCTAAGAACACGTCCCACATACTGCCGGCCGTACCAAGCAGTACAATTTTGCTGGGTTGATACTTATCGGCCAGAGCCAGTCCTATATATTTTTGATTGCTTGCCAGTTCACCATCTGGGAAATGGTAATTGGCGTCTCGATAACCTCTACCGTCTTGTCCTTTACCCAAAAAACTAATTAGCGTCGTCATACATATCTCCAGTCCATTAGGGTGCTAGCTGCTGTAAATCGTGAGAATAAACCCAGCTGCTTTAGCTAGAATAAAATATCTTATAAACCTTAATCTTAGCACTTACCTGTCTGAGCTGCTTAACTAATACCAAATCTGAAAATTAAGATATCGAGGAAAACGAGTGCAAATGCTACAAGTAGTAGATTTAGCGAGTTTGACAAAGATAGGTTATTTTTCAGAAAAGGTATAATATTAAACTCTCTATCACCTCAAAATGAACAAGTCTTAGCCAATAAAAAGCGGAACCTGATAAATCAGACCCCGCTTTAGTTGATGTGTACTGCATGACAGACAAACCATCACACTATGCAAATGTGTTCATACCTTAATCTGTACGTACAACTCGAGCACAGCTCTCCCCTTGCGAACAGGCAAAGCAGTGCTTTGCTATTTCTGTTCTCATGCATAGTGCAGAACGCTTAGTGTTGACGACATTGAGCGTCAAATTAAGGTCTTAATCGGTACGTACAACTCGAGCACAGCTCTCCCCTTGCGAACAGGCAAAGCAGTGCTTTGCTATTTCTGTTCTCATGCATAGTGCAGAACTTTTATGAATAAAAGCAGTTTAGTTGAAAAAATCGTCTTAATCGGTACGTACCTCTGCATAGTGCAGAACCCTAACATAAATGCAACAACTATGTTTATATTTGAGTCTTAATCGGTACGTACCTCTGCATAGTGCAGAACACTCTAGACAAAGGTGATTTAGTAGCTCTTTCGTCTTAATCGGTACGTACCTCTGCATAGTGCAGAACAATTAAAGCGCAATACCAGAACAAGTTATTGTCTTAATCGGTACGTACCTCTGCATAGTGCAGAACACGTATATAATAATGCTCGTCTAAACTCTTATGGTCTTAATCGGTACGTACCTCTGCATAGTGCAGAACTGTCAAATATTTACGTATTTGACGGAACTAGAATGTCTTAATCGGTACGTACCTCTGCATAGTGCAGAACAATGTCCACTGGACGTTGGAGGACTTCACAACGATGTCTTAATCGGTACGTACCTCTGCATAGTGCAGAACCCATTGCCATAGGGTCTGTCGTCGGTTGGCACGTCTTAATCGGTACGTACCTCTGCATAGTGCAGAACAAGCTTATAGATATTATTTACTTTGAAAAATACTGTCTTAATCGGTACGTACCTCTGCATAGTGCAGAACCGGAAGCACTCGGCATCGACGAGAGCAACATGGGTCTTAATCGGTACGTACCTCTGCATAGTGCAGAACCTACTGAACCGTGCGTTTGGTGGCACATCACATATGTCTTAATCGGTACGTACCTCTGCATAGTGCAGAACAGGTTGTAGAGGAAAATGCACTCTACTATTATGTCTTAATCGGTACGTACCTCTGCATAGTGCAGAACGTGTGACCGTGTTACACGGTCTCGATACCATAAAAGTCTTAATCGGTACGTACCTCTGCATAGTGCAGAACTTAATACGCGCACAGTAAACACTTCAACAGAGTCTTAATCGGTACGTACCTCTGCATAGTGCAGAACCCTAAGAAGGATGTTTCAAGTAAAATTGAAGTCTTAATCGGTACGTACCTCTGCATAGTGCAGAACCCTGCCATTTTCAAAGCCACACCACATATAGCGTCCAGAGGACAAAATTAGGGATGTCGGATTTCGAAAGTCTGTCAAGTCTTGAGTATACCATAGGTCACTAACGCTTTTTTTACTTTTTTGCGCTTTTTTTCACAAAACGAACTACAATCCCAACAAGCTTGCCAAATCAGCCAGTTTTAACTATTTGCTGCATACTTAATATCAACACCGACATACTCGCTTAAATGGTTTGGATTAAGGAGAATGCAGATGATGAATCAAAATGCGATCAAACTTGGTTATACTCACCATGCCCATGTGCGTGCTGCGCAGCGTGGCTTTAGTGCCAAGCAAGTTGCCACTATCTTGCGTTATGGTCGTAAGCGCTATCAAGCAGGTGCGATATACTATAGCGTAGGCCGCAAAGAGATTGATCAATACGCTAAGGAATCACCACAGCTGAAGCAAATGAACGGCATGCACGTTGTCACCTCAATCGAGGGCGCGATACTGACTATGTTCCGCAATCGTGACTTTCGTATTTTAAATCACCATTAACCCTTTGAGTGGCTCTAAAGCGCACAGCTTCTAAGTTGTGCGCTTTTTCGTGTTAATACTGATTTGACAGAGCATAAGACTGCTGTATCTTTAGCATCGCTGGCAGCTGATTCCAAATCACATCATCGTCCCAGTTATTGGTATCCATACGCAGTACAAAGTCTGATAACTGTTGCACCATCGCTTCGTGCCACTCACGATCACTGCTAAATACCTGCTTATCATCGACCCACACACCTTCACGATTGGCATAGATAACACAGCTATTGCACATCAGCTTAATGCCTTCAGACTTCTGATAGCCGCCTTTATTGTTTACCTCATATTGTTTACCTCACCTTTTACCCACGTATCCAAAAATACCCAAGTACGCTGCGAGCGATCCAACAGGTAGACCAGATTGTTCTTCATCCGTCATGGGCAACAAGGCAAGTTGCTTTAACTAAGGCAGCACCTCTGGCGCCTTGGCAGTTACCGCTTGTTGCTGAATAAAATGCTTTAAATCCTTTTCCATGCCAGCTTGGTATAAACGGGTAGCGTGAGCGACTATTTCTTGAGTTTGGTAGGTCATGAGGTGCCTTCATATATATCTTGATTTAAGAAGATTGCTGCAGTGCTTTTAGTCGTTCCACCCACACCTTTTGGCGTTCTTTTTTGATTTTATTTGGTTTTTTAAACTGAGTTGCATAATGAATCTTAAAAACCTCAATCATTAATTCAATGGCATCTTTATCATCTGGATTAGCTTCTAGCTTATCCAACCACTCATCAACTGCTTTTGTAAATTCCGTTTTAGCCGTGTCGTTTTCTTCCTTCCAGTTCTCATCAATCATCTGAATAACCAGCTGTTGTTTAAGCTCACTGGCACCTTCTAACTCTGCATTCAATGCTTTTTGCTCAGCCGCTTCTTGTTGCGCAACTTCAAAATCAGCAACCAGCCCTTTTTGCAGTCTCTCATTTTCATGCATGCGACCAAAGCCTGTGGCTGTTTTTGCACCAATACCTAGATGCTGTAGTGCAAGTTCTATCACATTACAAACTTGCTCAATTTCACCTTCTTTAATCTTAGCACCTAACCTTGGCATGACACCAAACTGCATAACCGCATTTTCAACAGCCAAAAACTCAACTGGTACAGGAGAATGCCAGTCACCAGGAATGTTATCACTACCTGTGGGGTTACTATCCCCTTCTTCATACCACTTACCATAATGCGGGGTTACCATAGCCTCTTTAATCATCACAGGCTCGACAGGTATAGCATCTAAAAAAATAAAAGCGCCCGTACTTTGTAATGATAAAGTTTCTTTTAATTTTTCTGTTAGTTGAGTATCAAAGTATTTAACAAAAAGATCTGGTTGTTGCTCAAGATTTGGTGATGTGAGTAGATTAACAGAGCCAAACCAGCGCTTAATTAATTCAGGATCTGCGCCCCACTTCTCCATTAAAGCTTTGGCTAGACCCTTAACAGTACTGCCCTGAAAGTAAGGCACGCCCAGCGTGGGGTGCCATAACAGTCCGTTTTCTAACGGATGACTATTACCTAACCCTATCGCCATTAACCAGTCATTTGCATATACCTTACTTTGACCACCTTGCGCTTCACATAAAGCATATTGTCGTAACGCATGTTTTTTAAGCATGTCTATATTACCGCAACGCCTAACACCGTTAACGCCTTGGAAATCACGCCAAAAACTCTTCTTTTCAGTTATTTTCGCATCTTTTAGCTGACTGTTTGATAGTAGCTCGCCCTGCTTATCATATCTTTCATAAGTATAAAATCGATCAAACCATAAGCCTGAGTGACTCTCTGAATTATTATCAAATACTTGAAAGGCTAATCTACCCGTAACTTCTTGATTATAAATTGGTTGTAGCATAACAAAACACTCCTAAAAGGAAAAATACCCTAACACCTAGTTGCTTTCTTCATCGACTAACAAGGCTCGTGCAAACTTTTTAAGCCATAACAAATAAGCCTGAGCTTCTTGCTGTGCAACTTGGTGGGTCTTTAAATCCGATAAAGTAACGGCTTTTAGGGCTGTTAAACGACTATGCTCAGATAAATTATCATAAACGTGACTTCCATTTTTTAACCAATCAAATACCATCTCTACAATGGCCTGACGCTCAGGATAGCTTTTTGGGTCTGTTAAAAAAAAGGCAAAGGCATGGCCTAAACCATTCATATGAATCATGGCTGGCAGGTCATTAATAGCACTTTTTATAGGTCTGCTTTTTAGCTGTTTTTCTTGTTGAATTTTCTCAATACATTTAATTGCATGCGCAGCTCTTTGTTGGTCACGTGACTGTATAAGCATGATTTAAGTACTCCTGATTGATAACATTAATCCTGATTCGATGAAATAAAGCTCACCTGAAACCATCCCATGCCTACCGTTTCATTACCACCGACTTGTAAATAGCGGTTAGATTCAGGTAGTACTTGCTCAGTTAAAACTTGAGCCATCTCTGCGCTACTCATAGTCGTATCACTACGACGCGAGTTAGTACACATAATTAAGCTGTACATAACCGTTTCAGGTGGCAAAGTCTCTTCATACCAAAGCGCCCCTTTTTTTACAGTTTTATTTTCATCTAAGGCAATATGTGCATTAACTTGTGTTGCATTTTGTGCTAAGAAGCTAAACATATCATCGGTGACGACCACTAATTGTTCAGTTAATACTTGCTCAGGCAATTGTGTATCTTGAGCCAATACCTCAATCCACTTATCCATAATTTCAGCCGCCTTAGGTGTTAAAGCAAATTCTTCTAAAAACAAAGTGCTTTCATTGGCTAAAGCGACCAAAACCTCATCATCTTTGAACGATTCTATTTCTAACGATAACTTATCTAATCCTGCTCTATCTCGATCATTGTCATAACGACGCAGTAACGCAGGACAAGTTACCCATTTAAAATAGCCGTTTAATGAACGAATAGGCAATAATAACAAGCGTGCATCACTGACCATAATCGCCCCAGCATGCGCGTTATCTTGAGCACCTTCAGTATCTGGACCAAATGCAGCAAAAAATAAATTTTTATCAACCTTATCTTCACTTTCCTCATCATGACTAGTAGCCATGACCTGACTGGCACGATACCGTAATGCACCTTTAAGACTAGAACCAAATATCACTGGATGTTGAGTGTGCCCTTCTCGCTGTATAGGTAAGTCAATAACACTTAATGCCTGTCCAGATCCAGCATGAATAGACGTCTGAGCAACCATTGACATAATCATATTGTTCATAATATTTTCCTTAAAACTGACAACGTTAATATAAATATTCCTAATTACAATTCAAACTAAATTAAACTGGCCATCTACCTAACAACATCAAGCCTTCTCCCCACTCATCGTCACAAAACATAGTTTGTCCATGTAACTTGGAGATAAGGTCTTCATTGGTAATGCCTGCCTCTACCTCAACAAAAAACGCACTGCCTGCTGGTAGATAGTTTTCAATGGCTCTAGGTTTATGTTGCTTTTGATCCCAACCACCTTCACGCTGCGCCTTACCAATACAAGCAGATACTAAGTTGACAGGAACACCTCGAATATCACCTTGCCAGCCAGTCTCAGATCTTAAAAAACCATTTGGTAACCAAGACTGCTCACCCATTTTCAGCTTAGTCAGTAAGTAAATAATAAAACGCTGTTTATTATTTTCTGCCTTTATTAGCAATTGTTGCGGTGCTTTAGGAAGGCTTAGACTATCACTATCGTTATTAATGACACTTAAATGGGCCATACGCCCTTCACCCCCTAATCTTAAAAGACTAGGCTGCTCTAAAAAACCCTCGTCAACTACTTGTGACAAGCTTTGATTATTTGCTCTCAATGGCATAACAATATTAACTGTCGGATCTAATCGAATATGACTGGTTTGATATAGCTGACCTTCTACCACACTCCTATGCTTACTATTGACCTGTATACCTAGACGATATTCATTATTAATAAAATCATCATTATTTTTGACACTTTGTCTATCTGTATTAAGCTGTTGCATATTCCCAGACAGCACAGCTTCCCAGCTGGCCTTACTTAACCAAGCACCTTCTAAAGGCTTTGCTCCTCTTGTGTCACTTAAGCCAGCAACTGTTTCAGGCAAAGTAGGTAGTCGGATATTGCCTGCATCTGTTTGATAAGCTGACTGTGATAGCTGTAATGCAAAGTAGTGAGCTTTCTCTTCTCCTGTCTTCTCATCTACTTGAACCTTACGGCAAATATTAACCGGTGATGGATAGTAGCACACACTAGTTGCACTTATCTTTGTCTGATAAGGCTGGTCATGCTGTAATAAAAAGACACCCATCGGCCTAAGGTTTCCTAAGTTATTTGAGTTGCCAATAACTGTATTTAACTCTTTTAGCCTATCTAAATTATCCCATGAGCAATGAGGATTTAAGCGAAAATACTCATTACCAATATGACTTCTAATCGCACCCATTAAAGTTCGAGTGGGTGGTGGAAATACTGAGTTGAGTGCATTCGCACCAAAGCTGCCATGAGGACGTGACTCTCGAAAAAACCAGCTATCTATCTGTTTAAATACAGCCAACTTATTTGGTTGATTACCTGATATCATTAGTCTAGATCTCCCTTGCCAAGCCCTTTTTGGCCTAATAATCTTAAAAATATACCCGCTTCGCCAGATAAGTTCTTACCAGATGTCTTATCAATAAAGGCTTGGCCGTCAACAATCTCACTACGAAAGTCTTTGCTTTGCTCAATTAAGATCTTAAACACTTCAGTAAGCTGTTCTCTTTGCGCATGACTCATTTTTCCAAATTGACCTGACTGATAATACTCAGCCAATAACAACCCGACCACTTGCTCTGTATTAATCATTCCCGACTGTTGCATACTACTTACTCTCTTCATAAGCTCACGCGTCTTATAGAAGAAGCCAGAAGAGAACACTGAGATATTACTGTCCGTGGTCTTTTGATATGCCATTACTTCCGCCAAGGCACTAATAACCGGTGTATTTTCTTCTATATTCACTTGAAAACACTGATTAAGCTTAGCTATTGCATCTTTATCAAGCACCTTGCTCCATGGCAGAGACCATTGCGTTGCTAATCCAGAAGGCTTCCAAATACGAACTGCTAAGGCATTTCTTCCGGTGCCTTCTTTAGCCACATTATCTAATAGATCATGGCTATCACTTAATACTTGAGTCAAGGGCGTACCGATATGGCAGTAATTAATAGCACCTGACAAGCTCGAGTGAACTTGAACACCTGTTCCATTTTCTAACGAAGCTTGCTCAAAACAATCTTTATAACTTTGCTGTAATGCAACTGCAGCTGGCAAGGCATCGTCTAAACTAAGAATAGCCAATACATCATCACCACCGGCATATACTAAAAACCCATCATGTGCTTTGACAATACTAGAAACCTTCTTTGTGAATTTATTTAACGCATGACTAATAATGGGTTGGCGCTCTTCATGACTCATTTGTTTCCCTAAGCTATCGCCATCCATCAATAAAATTGCATAGTAAGGTGATGGCCGCTGATCCATCAAATCATATAACTTAAGCAAACTTCGTTTTGCGTTACCTGCCGCTTCCTCTATCTTGCTATATTTATGTCGCTTGTCTGGGTATAAGTTATTCAAGTTTTCCCAAAAACTTTTAAAATACAACTGCCCATCAATACTAATATCTTCAAGGCTAAGTGAAGGATTACAATTAAGTGCTTTTTTGATACCATCAACATGGTTTCTACGCTCTGATGTGATACCAATGCTGGGATTATGATCATGTACGCTACCTATATGACCATTAAAGTCTATTAGCTGTTCATGTATGTTCTCTTGCGCTTGCAAAACTCGCTTCAACCAAGGCACACTCGCCATATAGCCAACTGACGGAACATTCTTTGATAATTTCCAGCCCTGTATGGTAAAGCTATTTCCTACCGAGTCGATTTTAAGTTTAACTTTATGGAAAGAATGTACAAAACGCCGTTTGACATACGCAATAGCACTTAATTGCTCATCTTCTTTTAAATCTAAACCCATTCGTTCATAACTAGATATATTGAGCCAAAACTCACGTCTTTTACTACCACTTCTCTTCCCGCTAGCACCACTAAGCTCTTGATACCCCTCCATCACCATACATTTATAACCATCTTCAACTGAAGGAATATGCGTCCGTAGATTTTTTCGCTTATCTAACGCACTGGGATCTTTACCTTCGGTAATAACCCAGTTCATATCCCAAAAATGAGAGATTTGCCTATCCCAAATATGACGAGTAATTTCTGCCTGATCTACTACTTGCTTATGAGGCTGTGTTAATGCAGCCCTATCATGTTCCCAAACCTGATGACAAACCGCTTGCCAAGCTTGCTGTACTGCATCAGTAATCACTTGAGCATCAAAGCCATTACAGTCACTCACATCTGCCATAAAACGGTTTGGAATACCACCTTGCTCTGGTAATGTCTCAACGGCATCACCCGATACAGCAGCCAAAAAACTCTTATCAGGAATTGGAAATATAATATTTCCTCCCTGAGCCTGAACCGCCTTGATTGCAACAGCTGACAACCAAGACAACAAAAATGATCCTGCCCAAAAATCACGAGTACGCCGTGCTTGGGCAACAAAGCCTTGAACTGGACCTAAAGTAAAGTGAAAGTATTGTTTTTCTTGGCTCATTACAAAGTTTCCTTATTTTGTCTATCCATAAAATCAGTAATTACACTCCAGTCAATATTGGGCTCAATATCAATAGATTTACGTTTCGTAGAAAACTGGATTTTTTCACCCTCTGGCAAAAACTTACTTTTCATTAAGCACAAAATAACTTGATAATGACCTTCTCCTTTTTTGTGTACATGAAAAAACAAAGGTGATGATCGTCTTCCTGTCGTAGAATCCACATCTGCTTTGAGAGAGTTACTTGAATAAAAATAGTTATGTGGTAAACCAAATACAGCACGTCTTGGATGTGTCGGACGACCATGATAAGTATTATCAGCCAGACTTAAGATAAGGTCATGATCATCTCTGAAGTTCTTTTCAGCTACCTTATTTCCATTAACCTGACCATTACGACCATAGCTACGATATAACTGCTCCTCTTCGCCTAGCTCATTTAATAACTCGATAGTATCTTTTTTATAGCTATTTAATACATCGATTCTAGTGCCCGCATAAAAAGCAGTAATAGGCGGTAAATTACTGTTATCTTTGCACTTATATTTATCTAGAATCTCACTAAGTGAACTGACAATATCGCTAATATCTATATTAAGCGAGTGGTACTCTTGTTCCTGTGCTTTTACAGCCACATCTGTCAATGTTACAGACCCTAACCCATGACGAGAGCGCGATCCAAATCCACCTAACAATCCAATGAGCTTAAGCACATCTATAATAGCTTGGTGATACTGTATATCTACAGTTAATTCAATATTAAATTCTTGATTATGTCTAATAGCTTCTCGAGTAAGTCCATCTTTAAAATGAAATAACCCTTGCCCCATTAGATAGTTTAAACCAAACTGTCTACCCTCATACGGCCAGCTCTTTGTTGTTGATAGCGTTAATGAGTTAATTAAGCACGCACCTTGACCTTGACCTTTGCGATCATTATTAGCCGCTACACCAAACAGCTTAGACTCTTGCCTATGTAGCTCTTTTAACGCCTCTGTATCATCTTGGCTTATTAAACGTATCTTTGACCAATTAAGTGCTCGCCACCAAAACCTCAATACACCCTTAAATGTTGTTGGAGTAAGTTCTGCCTCTTGCGTATTCCCACCAGCAGCAAACATGGGTGTATTAATAAAGTAAGTCGCTTTTAGCAAACTTGGTGGGTTTTTAAATTCTGGTAAGTTCACTTAATTCTCTCCTTTTGAGATGATTTTCATCCATAGATTCTAGCTATTAATCAACACATTCTTTGTAGGCAAGCTCAGTTCATATCTACTACTATCAAACTTTTGAATTACTGCTTTTTCTTCATCAGCCACTGAGCCAAAGCCTTTTTCAATTTAATCGCAACTTTTAATACGGTTTGACCACAACTCTCATGTTTGATAACTACTCTGGCATTTTAACCTTATGCTCATAAAACTTCCTTATAGTAAATTGGCAGATATAAGGTGACACTTTAATCGCCATATATCTGCCTTTATTATCTTTAACCGCCAATATAAATAATATCAATTAAAACCCAAATCTTAACTCTTTTTCCTTACCCCTTGATTTTAAAAGGCTTAAAATATTTAGTTGTAAGGTCTTACCTTTATAAGCCTTTAATTATCAATATCTTATAATGAGTTGAGAGTGGGGTAATTAAAGTAAGCATATAAAGCTACTTACTGAATAAATCGACTATCTGTATTGCCTCAGGCGCTAATGTTAATTGATAAGGTTGGTTTTTAGCATTTTGCGATATAGTGATTTTCGCTGCCAACTCCAGCCCTAATGACTCCTGTAATCGCTTATGTAGAAGGCTTTGAGCACCTTCAAAAGAACCCATATCCATACTAATATCAGGATTTTCTTCTATTTTATGTTCCAAATAGTAGGGGGCAAACTCTTTAGTCAATTGTGCTATATAATCAATACTTTCTTTAGGGATATTCTGCTGAGTCATTTTATGCTTAGGCTTTAACACACCTGGCTTTCCATTGACTTTTCTATCCGCAAACCAATGTAAAAAAGCAAACTCTCTAGCAGGGATACCTTCAACTACCATTGTATCGTTAACAACAACAGACTTATTATGCACATTAATTGTTAATTTAACATCCTTAAATGACTCATCTATCTTTTGAACCACATCACTAAAGCTATCATCTGTATTTAACTGATGACGTGCTTTAATCGCCTCTTTCATACGAATAAAATTAACTTTAGCTAACCATACTGGCGCATCCTTAGCATCACCAACGACCTTTTTATCTCTATCAGAAACTAAATAGCTATTTGGCGTGGGATAAAAGAAATCAACTGCCTTTTCAAATTCTTCTCCAACCAAGACATGCGACATACTATCTTGTGCACGCCCGAATAACGACAATGCATAGCCTGCATAAAAACCCATCGTCTTACGACCACCCGCAATTGATACGTGTAGCACGATATTATCGTCTGAAGTAAACTGACGTATTTTTTCATAAATAGCATCAGCTGCTTTTTCATTTTCTTCTGGTGTTTTTAGGTCGTTTAAAACTTCACCATTATTATCAATGTGATGTAAGTAATCATCCGTTGCTTTAAAGTTAATATGAGCAAGGCTTGGATAGTCCTGCTGCATTTGTTTAAAAACACCATCTTCAAATAAACGCTTTTTAATCTGATTTAAGCCACTGGCTGTACTCAATACATGAATCTCATCAGGAATCCATGGCTCAGGCACGTCTGGAGCACAAGCCAGTGCCCAAACAGTTTCAGTGATAATTTGTGGTGTCATGCCCGTTACTAAAAATAAAATGTTTTTCATAACTTCCTCGTATTTCGATAGTGAATAAATATATACCACTAGAATAACTTAAAAATAATTCAAAAGTAATTTTTCACAAGCTTGTGAAAAAGTAAGAATCACTCCATCACAGTGTCCCTTAGGCTACCTCTCCTAAAAAGCGATCAAACTTAAATAAGTCTGTGCCTGCAATGACAATAACACCTAAGTCTTCTGCTACCTTTCTAGACTGCTCGGATATGTCATATAAGCTGACAAAAAACTTATGTGAGTTAAGACCAGCACCTTGCGAGATAGAAGATAACTTATGCAAGTTATTATTAACCTCAGTCGTTGGCGCATTTTTTTTCAGCCAATTAACAGTCTTACACTCCATCCAATAAAAATGACCTTTTAGCAAATAAGCCACGTCTATCTCATTACCGTCACTGCTTTTAGCAAACGTCAATCCTATCTGGATATTTACCAGCGTTTGCTTTTTTTGATAATACGCAGTTATCAAAAATCCAACCAATACCTCAAACCATTTGCCTCCGATAAACTCAGCCGCCTCTTTGGACATAAAGGTTATTTTGCTCTTTTGGTCATCAAGGCTTTCAAGCTGAATAAATGGCTTAGCTGCTTGCGCTAATGTTTTGATCCAGCCAGCTAAAGACAAAAAACTGCCTTCTTTTTTAATCTCAAAACAATAGGGGTAACTCACCGCTTTTTGATCAAAGCTTGAAACAAGATAGTTTAAATAAGAGACCAATCTTTGTGCTTTTGTAAAATCTATTTTGATAAGTTTATATAGTTGCGCAATATAGTGATACTGCTCAATGGGCAAATCTAAGAATGCGGTTTCGCTACTGATTTGATCATAGCCATGCCCTTTTAGCCGAACAGCAATATTTTCTGGTAGGATAATATCTTCTAGCGGTTTATCAGGTGTGTTGTACCAAACCAGCTGATTATTGCTCCAGCTTTGGTACACACAACTATAATTAGGGTTGTTGGCTGCAATTTGGTCTTGGGCAAAGCTGATAAGCTTAGTGCCCCCAGTGACGTTAAAAATAATTTCTTTTGGCTGGTTATTATCAATCCATTGATAAATCACAGCTTTGATGTCTGAAATACTCTTTTCTTCAATGCCATCAGGTAAGTGTAACTCTTCAACATGAATCCCTGTATCTAGTAGATTAAGAAGCTCCATCAAGTTGCTTAATAGATTCTTTTTCCTTGTAAAATCTGTACTTAAAACAACAATCTTTTCAATATTAGTTTGGCTTCGAAATAGATGCCAAATGGTATAGTAGTTTGCTTCTGTTTGACCTGTGGCTGTGACAAATAAAGTTTTCATAAAATACTTATCTCGACAATAGCGGTTAAAGATATAGTTAGTGAATTTCTTACTGCTGATAAGTTCTACTGTAACAGATAAGCATATTTAATACGCACTTGGGAGGCTTGCGGTTATACTGCTTTTGACTTAACAAACTGTACGTTTAGAACATAACTTTTACTTTTACTTTTACTTTTACTTTTAGATTATAGGTTTAGCTTATAGATTGTACTTTTCGTTTATAGATTGCCGTAGCGCCCTAATTGAGTGACGCTCTTTTATAACGGGAATAAAACTTATTCGCGTTAAAATTTATCTCATTAAATGCTTGATGGATACCGACCTGCAAGATAGGACGACTATAATAATATCCATTGTTAAAGTCAGAGTTCTGAAAGAATCTGCCAATAGGATCTATCATTATATAAGAGTCCACCATTTCAGTGTTATCCTCAGCATAAATAATTTCCCCAAATCTCTGATGGCGACGTAAAAATCGAGTGAACTGTTCTTCACTTATCAGATGATGATTGGCGACCACAGGTAACACTTTAAAGATTTTCCATTTATTGGGCATAACTTGTCCAATAAAGTCGCTCAGATCTTCAGACTTATTTAGATCACTCACCACAGTATTCACTTTAATCTCTATCTTTGGATTAATGGCTCTGATGCTGGCGATAGTATGGATGATTTTTTCAGGATTCATTACGGCATTTTTCTCAACCCTACCAATATTAAGATTGGTGCTATTATCAACAGAGTCGACACTAAATCCAATGCTTGCAAAGTTATTCGCAATCAGGTTGATAAAGTCATTGTTTATGCGACTGCCATTAGTAATCGCTGATAATTTTAAGCCTCTTTTTTTTGCCTGTTTCACCACCTCTTTAATTTTTCTATAATTTAAGAAAGTCTCACCGCCAACTAAGTTTAAACGTACCCCTTCAAAATTCGCTGCATGCATTTGATTTAAAACGGCAGGTAAGCCACTGATGGCATCCATAAGTTGACTTATGCTTGCGACATCTTGAATGAGCTCACCTTTTTGCTTACCCCATTTGGCAAAACAATAACCACAGCGATAGTTGCAAGCTTCTGTAATATGCCAATTAACGACCAATTCTTTATTAGCAATCTTATTATGATTATGCATAACGTTTTTTTTCCTTAAGATATTAAGCGTTATCAATCTAGGGCATGTCTGGATACAAATCAGTGGGAAACATTCAACACGCCCTAACCTGCTTGCAATATTGTGGGTAAGATTTAGCATCTCCTAGCTTTTAGTCGAATAGACCACCCAGTAAACTACCCACAACTGCACCTACGCCCACAACAGCTACGACAGGTAAAGAGACTGGTGCGGTAGCCGCTACTGCTGTGGTTAAGCCAACAGTAGTTGCTGATCCAGCTAGCGCACTACCTATCGCTGCCCCTGTAACTGCCCCTTTAGCACAGTTGGCTACTTGTCTACCAGTATTTATACCCGTTAGCGCAGACGCCGCATACATGGCGTTTTTTGTGGTATCTGCCGTTTTATAGGCCTGATAGGAGGAGTAGAGCATCGCAGTGGTAGTAGCATTCACCATCACACTATCAACCTGCTTGCTTTTGTGCTTACCAGTGACACACCAGCAGGCAAAATGCTCGCAGTTGTTAAACATCAGGTTATAGTCATCTTCGCCAACACGACTGAGCGCTCTCTCTACTATCTCATCTGGAGAATAGACAACCTCACTGCTAGAATATTCAACAATATAAAAGCGCTCTTGATTGCCCAAAAAGTCATCTAGAGTAGTGAGTGCTATCTCACCTTTTTTGAACATCTCAGAAAAACCTGAATAATGAACAACCTGCCCGTCACCGATATAAATACCATGATGGGTATAACCTAGACGGTTGACTTTAATATGTGTACCTACTTTTAATCTATCCATAATAAATACCCTTTTTCTCACTTTAAGATTATGATTTAAGACATAGATAATCGATTGTGATTACCTATAAATCTAAATCGTACAAAACATTAATTTGATTCACTGGCTCACGCCAAGATTTAACCTTACCGTCATGGTCGTTATAACCTACATTTTGACATGCCAATAGATGGCCCAAATAAGCATCCCTAATAGCAGTGCTAAAGTCGTTAAGAACGTAATACAGCCAACCGCCTGCAACATTAAGGACCACTCCTTTTCAATCTTCATGGTCAGTCTCCATAACGCTTAACTGTCATTAACCAGCATCTGTCTTAACCGGACTCTATTATTAAATTATTAACCAAATTTTCTGATTCATCTGTTTTGGCAAGCTTGCCAAAATCTTTGCACATCTAGATATCTCATAACTTGCATTTAATCATTTACGTTTAACACGCGATAAACTGATTAACATTATAAAGACGCCAAAATAGGGTCATAAACGATGATGATACCTGTAACCGATTGAGGTCATCGAATGAGGTCTATTATCACTTAATTTTTTTATTTAGATTGTTTTGGCAAGCTTGTGACTTTACAAATTAAGATCTACATTCCTCTAATATACCAATCAACAAGTTAGTTATCTCAGATAAACATAGAGAAGCTCACAAGCTTGTGGTTTTAATCATCTCAACTCTGCTTATCTGATAATAGCGTTAACAACAAATACCCTTGCTGATTGGAAAAAGACTATGAAAACTGAATTACAGATTGAAACTGCAATCAACTCAATCGAAGTAGGTTTCTCAGACTACTATGAGAGCATGGTCGAGTACTATCAGCTACACCACAGTAGCAACCTCACACACACTGATTTTTGTAATCGCACTAATCGTGCTACTAACCCTCTTACTTGTGCTAAAGAGGCCATATTCTATGCAGTTGCTTACAGCTGGCAACACTATCAAACAATGCAGAATTTCCTCTCTGTTATTGATGTGACATCTGATATAGCTGATAAAATCAGAGTAATAGATTATGGCTGTGGTCAAGGGATTGCCACTATAGCTTACTTAGAGTACTTGGTTGCACATAATGTTGCGGCCGAGAGTGAGTTTGAGGTTCACCTTATAGAACCATCATCTGTGACTCTAAGTATCGCTCAAAATCTAATTGAGAAGTTGGCTGATATTTATGGATTAAGGTTATCAATACATACTTATCAGCAATCTCTTGATAAGCCTATATTTTTCAAAGATAGTGACTGTACTGAAACAGTGCACTTACTGAGCAATATCCTAGATATAGAAGATGTTCAAAACAGCATCCCAACTATATCTTCAGGCATGAAAGAGATAGGTGGCAAAAACTTTTTGTTCGCTACCAGTCCTTGTTACCCAGGTAGCTGGAAAGGTAACAATATTTTTGAAAAACATATAAGTTTTTCAGACTCAATTATCCAAAAGAACAGAACTCTTAATACTAATATGTATTCAATAGTAAGCGATTGCTGGGAGACGCGATATCCTAAGTCTAGCCAGCTCTACGCTTACTGGAATAACAATGAAGTAGATTCTGAGTGTATAGATTTAGCCGCTTAAGATAGGAGCTTGCATGTTAGATTTATTTAGTGACTTACAGGATACTGAATCTGTGGTACAAAGCCTGATCAAGAATGGTAAGTATTTGGATACTGACTATCCAGCACACTTACATCAAGATAGCAAAGGCATTGTGATAGAGATTGATAATGGCCGACTCTATTATGCTCCTTATTTTTTCGATACCAAAATAAGTGATGAAACGTTAGATTATCTTTTAAGCTGTCAAGATGTTGATTGGAAAAGCCATGACTGGCATTCAGAGATAGATATATCCAGTTTAGAATTCGATCATATTAACTGGCAACATGATACCATCAAAATGTTTGGTAAAGAGCATAAGTTGCCACGCATCTCCGCTTGGTATGGTGATGAAGATAAAAGCTATCTATACTCTGGGATACAGCTTAACCCTAACCCTTGGACTAGTAAGCTGAACTGGCTAAGAGATGAGCTAGAAGTTATATGCAAAAGACGTTTTAATAGTGTACTTCTAAATTGGTACCGTACAGGTGAAGACTACATTAGTTGGCACGCTGATGATGAACCTGAATTAGGTATTAATCCCATGATAGCCTCAGTTAATTTTGGTGAAAGTCGTCGATTTCTACTCAGGTTAAAAGAAGATCATAGCCGTAAAATAGAGTTACCATTACATCATGGCAGTTTGCTAGTTATGGCAGGAGCGATTCAACACCACTGGCAGCATAGCGTTCCTAAGCAAAAAAGAGTCAAAGGTAATCGTGTTAACTTAACATTTAGAACAATCTTTAATTAGCTTAAGACCTATAAATCACTGGATTTAAAATGAAAAACATCTTATTCCTAGTCACTGGTATGTCTCCACAAATCTACAATGAGCAAACTTCGCGGATTGATTTCGAAACCATGGATAAAATCTGTGAGGCACTTGATGTGGATGTGGGAGACCTTTTTACTTATGTTCCTAATGAGCCACTTGAAGAAGAAAAATAGGTGGTACAGAAAATTTGGAGTAGAGGTCAAACCTCAGCGTATGTAGGATAGTGAAATTTTAAGCTGGTCACGTTTTGGTCACCATGTGGTCACTGAGCTTTTTTAGAAGCAATGAAGACAATCAAAATAAGGCCATTGTAAAGCGCTATGAATAAGAGCTTTTATCGCCAGCCCTTATAAAATGAGCACAAAAAAGCCCCAATCATAAAGATTGGGGCTTTCCTGTTCTTACTAAATGCTGGTAGGCGTAACTAGATTCGAACTAGCGACCTCTACCATGTCAAGGTAGCGCTCTAACCAACTGAGCTATACGCCTGTATAGGTCGCACATTATAGCAAGTTTTTTTAGCTTTGCAAGCCTTTTTACATCAAATATTTACTCTTCAAATGACCTTTTATGTTTTTGACTTGGCATCACCGCACCACTACCAAGTTACTCACTCGTGTAATATAAGGCTTAATAACTTACAGCTTACCTGCCAAGCCTGACTTTTCTTGATATCCTCACTAGTAATAAACAACGTTGCTTGTAGATAATTATCTTATTGAAACTTACTGTTTAGTGTACCTATTACGGTCATCAAGGCGACACGTTTACTATTTATTTCATCAGCTTCACTAGTAAATAAATTTCGCCTGTTTTTTCACGAAAATAAAGCTTTCTTTAGCCCTGGATTGCTACTGCTTACCTGTGGTAAATCTACAATAGTCCCTAGTACTGCTCACTTAACAACCTTCTTCAAATGCCCTCAAATCAATCACCCGATGACACAATCGCTTCACCAAAGCAGGATCATGACTGACAACCAAAATCCCTACTCTGCTTTGCTCAAATCGCTCTAGTACTGCTTGCCAAATCTGTGCTTGGGTAATAGCATCTAGCATGGTGGTCATTTCATCCGCAATCAAGAATTTAGTCTTAGGTCCAAGTGCTCGTGCCACACAAAATCGTTGCAGCTCACCGCCTGATAACTCACTGGGCCAACGGTTCATCCACTCTTTATCAATCCCTAACAAGTCTAGTAGCTCTTTGTTCGGCTGCCAGCCTTCATTGAGCACTTTTCGCATTTTCCAACGTGGGTTAACAGCTTTTTCAGGGTGTTGAAATACCAACTGCACTGGATGACAACCCTTATTAATTATCGGTGCCCCATTTAAGGTGACACTTCCCTCCAATGGTTGCTGATAACCAGATAAAATACGACAAAGGGTTGTTTTTCCTGAACCACTACGCCCTACTAATCCGATGATTTCACCTGGCTCGATACAGAGATCAACCCCTCGAAATAGCCAAGGCCCACTTTCGTAATGAAATCCAATATTTTTAGCTTCAAGTCGCATGCGTACACCTCACTCTTCCATCACGAAGATCACGCATCTTAGGTTGTGCTTGCTCACACTCCGACTGCGCACAAAAACAACGTGGTGCAAACAAACATCCAGATGGCAGATCTGTGGCCTTTGGCTGTGATCCAGGAATCGCGATAAAGTCATTTTGTGGTAATGCACGCCATAAGGCTCTGGTATAAGGATGACGTAGCTTTTCACCATTTCCAGTAAAGTCATCAACCGAGGCCACTTCTAGCGTGGTACCAGCATAAAATACAGCGATCCGATCTGCAATTTGTAATGCAGCTTCAATGTCATGGGTAATGAGCATAATTGCTCGGCCTTCATCGGCAAGCTCTCGAAAGCTTTGAAGTACCTCTTTAATCACCAAAGGATCTAGCCCAGGTGTTGGCTCATCAGCAATAATTAACTGTGCATCTCTGATAATAGCAGTGGACAATAGCACTCTACGCGCCATACCTCCTGACAGCTGAAACGGATACATACTTTCAACTTCTGGCTGCAAGTGTAGCCGCTCAAACACTTTTTTTTGGGCTGTTATCGTTGCTTTGTCATTGACAGCAGATCTAACTTGCTTACCGACAGGCATCAAGGGATTTAAAAAGTTTACTGATTGTGGAATTAGAGCGATTTCACTAGATCGTAACACTTCTTGACGCTGAGCGGTTAAGCGCTCACCTTTATATTTTATACTACCACTGACAGTTGCATTCGCTGGCAGTATTCCTAAAACTGAATGCGCAAGCAGACTCTTTCCTGAACCACTTGCACCGACAATCGCCAGAATCTCTCCTTGGTTTACGCTGACATCTAATCCTGAAATGACTTGAAGCTGCCTTTTCCTTAACCCACCTGTATATTGACTAAATGATATCGATAAATCATTAACTTCTAAAATCGACATCCTCGCCCCCTTATCTACGGAATCTTTTAATTAGGAACTAGATAGCATTAATAAATATCACTAACATATCAACTCTATACAGTCCCTAGATTTAATGGCTTTACGGACTTGGCTTGGCCATTTTATTTAATCGATTATTGAATAAAATTTACTGATTTGCTTCTGTTGGATCTATCAGTTTTCTTAAACTCTCACCCATCGTCTCAAATATACGCACCACGATAAGTAAAGAGATACCTGGAAAAAAGGCCAACCACCAAAGCCCTGATGATAAGTACTTCATTGATTCTGATAAGATAATGCCAATTGCTGGCTCATGTGGTGATAAGCCAAACCCTAAAAATGTCACCGAAGCTTCATGTAATATAACGTGCGGAAACATCAACATAAACCCAACTAATAGCTGCGAGATAAGGTGTGGAAAGATATGGTTACTAGCAATCCACCAGCGTGATTTTCCCATTTGTTGTGAAACTTGTACATAATCAGCAGAGCGCACTTGCATCACTTCTGCTCGTATGACACGTGCCAAACTTGGCCAATGGGTCAACATTAAGCCAGTAACAATACCTTTGAAGCCGCCACCTAGCATAAAGGATATTAAAATTAGGGTCACTAGGTGTGGCACACTCATAAATAGATCTATCAACCAGGTGATCACCCGATCGGCAGTCTTACCCATGGTGGCAGCAGCCATACCCAAAACCAATGCAATAAATGCACTACCAACCGCCCCCATCAGTCCAACACCCATACTCAGAGTTAGACCCATAATAGTTCGCGTAAACATATCGCGACCTAGCCAATCAGTACCAAAAAAATGCTGCAATGAAGGTGGTTGATTGCGATGAGTTAAATTTGTAGCGATATTTGCCTCATCCATAAAAAGACCGCCGAGTACAACACTTATCAAAAAAATACCTGCAAGCAGGATAATCAGCAACGTGCGCTGTCTAAGGTTTAGTGAGAATAGTTGAAACCCGTTATTTTCTTTATTAACGTGTTTGTTTACCATGTTATTTAAGCTACTTTTATCTAAATTACGGTTGCTTGACATCATATCATTCTACTTTCTCTCGTCCTTGGATCGACGATGTAGTAAATTAGATCAGCAATCAAATTACCAGCGAAGACAAAGATCGTACTAAACAAAACAATGCCCAATAAAAGAGGCACATCCCCCCTCAAACCTGCTTCTACTGTTGCTTGCCCAAGCCCTGGATAAGAAAACACTTGCTCAGCTAAAATAGCACCTCCAAACAACTCACTAAAGGCAGCAAATTGCAAGGTAATTGCTGGTAGCGCAATATTGCGCAAACCATGTCGCCAAAATAACGAAAAACCTTTCTCTCCACGCGCTCTAGCAAATAAAACATAGTCACTTGCCAACACCTCAACCAGCTTTTGCCGAGTATGAAGTGCAACGTTGGCAACGCCTAGGATACTTAAAGTTAGTGCTGGCAATACCAGATGTTTAATTCGATCACTAAATACCACATCTTCTGCTAATACCCCTGCTGGTACACCCAACCCTATTGGGAACCAACCTAGCCAGACAGCAAAGACAATCAGTACCAATAACCCCATCCAAAAGGTAGGCGTAGAGGCCAAAGTATAGCAATACCATTGGATGGCACGATCTATCAAAGTGCCTTTTTTCATGGCAGCAACCACACCAAGCACAAAGCCCATCGTGCCAGACAAAATCCAAGCAACTAGCATCAATGCCAGTGAGCTGACAAAACGCTCACTGATAATATCAATCACTGGACGACGATAAATCATGGAGACCCCTAGATCACCTTTGAGTACAGCGGAACCCCAGTTCGCAAACTGCACCAAAATTGGATCATTCAGCCCCCAGTATTCAGCAATTTGTTGACGCTGTTCAGGACCAACATTAAGCATATCGGCACCAATGTAAGCCTGAACAGGGTCTATGGGAGAGTTTTTCATTAACATAAATGAAATAAAGCTAATAGCGATTAATAAGGAAGCCATTCGTAAGCCTTTGAAGACAAGATAAACGCCTACCTTTCCCTCACATGCTTTATTCAAATTTTGCCTTCCGGATATTGGATTTCCGGACATTATTCACTCCATTTCCAGTCAACAATATTGTCTGTTGCTGGCCAACCATGACCATGCACATGGATTCTTTGCTTACCAATATCTAGATTGTCTTTTAGCAAGTATAGATGGTCGATATTTACTAACCATGCCCAAGCCGCATCACCTTTGCTGGTAAAGCCAGTCGTTCCATCCCACTGAGCTTTTTTCCAAAACTCTAGTGCGTCTTCTTCACTCTTAGCATGTAAGGCTTTTTGGAAATAATCATCAACAGTCTTATTGCTGTAATAACCTGTATTGTTAAAATCAATACCTGCATTTTCACTGCCATAAATATTGATCATTTCATAAGGGTTATGACTACCCCAACCCATTAATACTGCTTCAGAATGCATCTTGTTAGTGATGACATCCCAGCTTCCGCCTTCGATATTGATCTTAATACCCAATGGCTTCACCATATCGGCCACAGCAATAGCAAGTGACTGTCTAATCACATCATTGGCAGGATAGTTTAAGGTGAACTCAGCTTTTAACGAGCCTTTATCAAGAACACCATCACCATCTTCATCCTTCCAGCCAGCATCAGCTAATAATTTGCGCGCACCATCCATGTCAGCATCGGCAATAACAGTCTCTGGATTCCACCAAGGCAAACCATCTGCTGAAGTATAGGCAGGCGAACCATACCCTTCTAGCACACCATCAATTAACGCTTTACGATCTACAGCAATATCAATGGCATGGCGAATCGCTGGATCTGCGGTAACATCATTACCTACTGGCAAGCCATCTTCTCTTGTCACTGCACCCGCTTTAACAACAGGAAAGGCAATACCACGGTTATCAACTGTTTTAACCGTTTCAATCTTCATGCCAGGTACTTTTTTATTGCTAAAGGCAGCTGGAATATAAGTAATATCAACTGTACCTGCTTGAGCTGCAGCAAAGGCAGCGTCTTCACTTAAAAATAAAAAGGTAAGCTTTTTAAAATAAGGCTGTTTGCCATAGTACTCAGGATTGGCTTCAACAATCAGCTGCTGTCCTTTATCCCATTGAACTAACTTATATGGACCTGAACCTAAAGGCTTTTCAGCATAGCTTTCATCATACGCATGCTGCGGCACAATAGCTGTCGCAACCAAGCTATTGACAAAGGTTGACTGTGGACTACTTAAAGTAAACTGAATAGTCGTATCATCGAGCACTTCCACTTTTTCAAGAATATTTAAATCTACCACTGAGGCACTATTGGCAGCCTTATCAAAGGTAAATTTTACATCTTCAGCGGTCAAAGGCTCACCATCAGAAAACTTCACATCATCACGGATAGTCACTGTCCATACCGTACCATCATCATTAACCTCATAGCCTGTCGCTAGGTCATTAACGATGTTAAGATCATCATCTCTAGCAAGCAAAGTGCTCTGAAACAGAGGCGAGCCATAACGTCCCCACCCTGTAATCGGATCAAATCCAGCATCTGGCTCTGAACCAAATGCTACCACTAGCTCATCTCTAACCTCTTGAGCTGCTGTATTATTTGCGGTCTTGTTACCTGCATCATTGGTCGGTGATGAACAGGCTACTATTAGTACTACTAATAGTGTCAGTAACCCAAAAGCCCCTATATATTTTTTATTCATATATTTATACTCTTAATTAAACAATTAAAATAAAATGGTTATCAAAAGCAGCTGACAACTATTCAGCTGGTGCAATTGAAAAATCACCATGACTCACCCCTTTTAATGTGGTTAACTCATGACTAAGTTGTTGTACCTCCTTTACTTTGCCTTTTACGACAATAAGCTCAAGGCAGTTTTCTTCACTGATATGAAAATGGGTTGTCGCCAAAATCAAGTGATGATGCTCATGCTGAATTTTCGTCATTTGCTCAACTAGCTTTCTTTGATCATGGTTATAAAATAATAAGATACTGCCAGCGATAATCTGTTCACTGTCTTCATATATATGTTGCATAATCGACTTACGCACTAAGTCACGAAATGCTTCAGATCGGTTATGATAGCCTTTAAGAGCGACTAACTTATCAAATTTTTTTAGCAGGTCCTCATCCATGGATACACCAAATCTTTTTAATGTCGAGTCTGTCATAAGTGCTCATCCTGCCCAACTGGTGACACGTTTTTTAAAAAACGTGTCACGTTATGGTTTAAAAAAACGTTATATAACCAATATAACGTTTTGATAATCTAAAGCTTGTCTAAAAATACATATGTTTTTAATTATACCGCATTTTCCAAATCTTTCCTAATTCTATATAATTGCTAAAGTATTATTTCTATATTTTTTGGTAATGTAATATAATCAAAGGGCTCTAAAATGGTTATAAGTCAACAATAATCATAGTCCGCTACACTACCTTTGTCTGATAGAGAAGCAGCCTCGCTACTATTTATTAAACTACTCGCTACTATTTATTAAACTACTCGATACTATTTATTAAACTACTCGATACTATTTATCTATTAAGCATAAAAAAGAAGTAAACATAAAAAAAGAAGATAAAAAACATCTTGTGTAACCAAAGATCTGAGACACAAAGCAACCCAGTACAAGTATCACTATACAAATCAAATAAGCCTAACAAGGATAACCTTGTCGCTTATCCGTTGTATAGCCATACATTAGACTGAGCTTTTTTGAATCAATCTTGCCCCAGTTTTTGCCTGTAACTCATCGAACGATAAGCCCTCAACCATTTCTCGAACTACTAGCCCAGCATCTGTAATCTCTATAACAGCCAGATCAGTATAGACTCTATTTACACATTGCTTTCCTGTTATAGGTAAACTGAGTTTCTCAACAATTTTAGGCTCACCTTTTTTACTAACATGATCCATCATAACGTAAACCTGTTTTGCACCAACAGCAAGATCCATGGCTCCGCCAACAGCAGGTATATCTTGAGGACGACCTAAAAACCAATTGGCAATATCACCATTTTCTGCAACTTCAAAAGCACCTAATACGCACAGATCTATATGACCACCACGTATCATTGCAAACGAATCACCATGATGAAAATAACACCCACCCTTGATTAAAGTAACATACTGTTTACCAGCATTGATTAAGTCACCATCTTCTTGACCTTTATCAGGCGCAGGCCCCATACCTAGAAGACCATTCTCACTATGTAAAAAAACATCCTTATCATCAGGCAAGTAGTCAGCTATTTTGGTAGGCTGTCCTATACCAAGATTGACATACATACCTTCATCGATACTTGCTGCCACTTTCTGAGCTATATCATCTACTGTCCACGGTTTATAATTAGTATTCATTACTCAGCTCCAATCTTAACAACATCATGTACAAAAATACCCGGCGTTACTATATGCTCTGGATCAAGCTCGCCAAGCTCAACGACTTCAGAGACCTGTGCAATGGTATGGCTCGATGCGGTCGCCATAATAGGACCAAAGTTACGCGCTGCTTTGTTATAGATCAAGTTGCCCCAACGATCACCTTTATAAGCTTTAATTAATGCAAAATCTGCTTTAATCGGATACTCTAAAACGTAGTTTATACCATCTATGGTGCGTGTCTCTTTGCCTTCAGCTAGCAAGGTACCATAAGCTGTTGGGGTATAAATCGCACCAAGACCACTACCACCTGCTTGAATACGTGCCGCCAAAGTGCCTTGCGGCACAACCTCTAGCTCTATTTTTCCAGCTCGATATAGCTCATCAAATATATATGAGTCATGCTGTCTTGGAAAAGAACAGATTATTTTTTTTACACAACCTTCTTTTAACAATAAGGCCAAACCAGTTTCACCATTCCCAGCATTATTGCTAACAATGGTAAGGTCTCTGGCTTTATGCTCAATTAAGGCATCAATTAACTCAGTTGGCTGACCTGCCAAACCAAACCCACCAATTAACACAGTCGAACCATCCCAAATCTGACTAACAGCAGCAAGCGCTGAATCTTTCACTTTATTTAACATTTAGAAATCCTATCCAATCCAATTATCGAAACAAACCTGCTAACTCACAACAAATAGTGTCACTCTAACTCTTCAAATGGTAGCCCAACATAATTTTCCGCAATAGTTGCCTTGCCTGCTTCTGAATGAATAAAATAATCAAACTCAGCTTGTTGTACACGGAAATCAAACCTGCCTGCACTCTCAAAGCGATGTAAGAACATGGTCATCCACCAAGAGAACCGAACTGCTTTCCATGCTCTAGCTACTGAAATTTCCTGATAACGTGGTATCAGATCCGTCCGATCTTCTTTATAAATCTTAACAAATAAGCGAAACGCTGTTTCAACATCACTTGCCGCTAGATTTAAGCCCTTAGCGCCTGTCGGCGGCACAATATGCGCTGCATCACCTAATAAAAATAGTTTCCCATATTGCATGGTTTCACAGACATAGGATCTAAGTGGCGCAATAGACATTTCTAACGCTGGACCTGTTACTAATTTATCGGCCATTTTCTTTGGAATACGACGCTTCAACTCTGCCCAAAATTTCTCTTCATTCCAGTTATCTAGCGTATCTGTATCTGGAACTTGTAAATAATAGCGACTGCGTGTTTTTGAACGCATTGAACATAACGCAAATCCACGCTCATGCGCACAATAGATTAGCTCATCATGCACTGGCGGCGTATCACTCAATAAGCCAAGCCAACCAAAAGGATATACCTTCTCATACTCGACCAACTTATCTTTAGGAATTGATTTGCGTGATACACCATGATAACCATCACAGCCTGCAATATAGTCACAGTCGAGGCGAAAAGTCTCTTCATTATGATAATAGGTAACATAAGGACTATCTGATTCAATATCATGTAACTTCACGTTATCAGCTTCATAAACAGTTGTTGCACCAGACTTTTTTCGTGCCTCCATCAAGTCTCTTGTTACCTCCGTCTGACCATAAACAACCACTTGCTTTCCACCGCTATATTTTTCAAGATCTAAATGATGATGCTCACCTTGAAAACTAAAGTCCGTGCCTGTATGGACAATACCCTCTTCGTCCATACGCTCACCAACGCCCGCTTCACGCAACAAGTCAGCTGTACCTTGCTCAAGTACACCAGCACGAATTCGACTGAGGACATAGTCACCAGATTTTCTTTCTAAAATAATATTGTCAATACCTGCATTGGTCAGTAATTGCCCTAATAATAAGCCTGATGGTCCTGCACCAATAATTGCTACTTGTGTTTTGGTATCCATGAAATCCCTCTCATTTATTTTTATTAAACCTATCTATTATGGCGTTACTGCATACTCGTTATTTTGTTAAAATTTTAAAAATCAAAAAATACAGTTTCATTATTACCTTGCAAATATATGTCAAAGCGGTATCTAGGTTTTTCTTCTGTATCTTCTTTAACAGCGATCAAGGTATTTTGACGCTCTGGTGATATAATACGGCTCAAAATAGGACACTCGCTATTCGCTTCTTGCTCGTCATCAAAATAAGCACGTGTCTGTAAATGTATATTAATCCCACGAGCAAACACTGCGACATTGATATGTGGTGCCATTTTTTGGTGATCAAAATCTACTCGGCCTGGTTTGATAGTATAAAAGTGATAATGACCATCCGTAGCACAAGCACTACGACCAAAGCCACTAAATGGCTTTTTGTTATCGAATTCAGCAATGTATTCACCCTGACTATCGGCCTGCCAAATTTCAATTAAAGCATCACGAACCAAGTCTCCATTGCCATCATAGACTGCACCAATTAATTCAATATGCTGACCTTCAGCACCTTCTTTGGCTAAGTTTTCCCAAATTTCATCATCACGTGATGCAAAGCCTGCAACTTCTAATGCCAATCCAATATGCACATAAGGACCTGCTGTCTGAGAGGCCGTTTCACGTAACACACCTGTATCATCCTGTAATTTATATTGGCTATACATCCTTCTACTCCTCAAAATATGTTTGTAATGCACCGCGTACAACGATATCAAATCGATATGCCAGATAATCCATCGACTTGCTTCTCGCCATATCTAATCTTGCAATCATAGTTTCGACGGCATCAGGGTCTTTTAATACTTGCACAATTGGGCACAGTGGAATTAAAGGATCTCCTTCAAAATACATTTGAGTAATTAATCGGGTCGAGATTGAAGGCCCCATAACAGAAACATGAATATGAGCAGGCCGCCATGTATTAATATCATTCGGCCATGGATAAGGGCCTGGACGTACTGTACGGAATGTATAACGACCTTCAGTGTCAGTAATGCAACGACCAACGCCACCAAAGTTTGGGTCTAGTGGCGCTAAATATCCATCTTTTTTGTGACGATATCGCCCACCAGCATTGGCCTGCCACATCTCAACCAATGTATTTGGTACTGGCTTACCAAACTGATCAATCACTCGACCATGCATAACTATCCTCTCTCCAATAGGCAAACTTGGTCGAACACCATCTGTTCTAAAATTCATTAACAAATCATTGTCATGGGGGCCAATTTCTAAGCCACTAAACACAGGACCGCTACGCTCAGATGGCGTTGCTCTTTGAATGCTAACTAACGCTTGCTTTGGTGATCTCGTAATAGATGTCTTATATCTGGGCGTATATTGTGCTGGCTGCCATGCTCTATCACGAGCAAGAAAATAAGGATACGATTTACTCATGTTTCACTCTCCATTGATTAAAAGTCTACTAATTAACTCGGTTAGACTAATTCCTATTAAGATAACGCTTCACCCCATCCATTTTTTTTAGCCAAAGCAAAGGCATGATTCGATGCAGGGACACCAGCATAAATGGCAACATGCATGAGTACTTGACGCAGCTGTTGTTCACTAATACCTAACCTCTTGGCCGCTCTCAAATGTAGCTCAAGCTCTCCATCTCTCCCTAAAGCAGCCAAAATACCAGTGGTTATCATGCTTCTTTGCTGGACTGTCAAGCTGCCATCACCCCATAACTCACCCCATGCATTTCTAGTAATAAACTGTTGAAAGGGGAAATCTAAAGTTGTTGCGTTTTGGATTGATTTTTCTACATGATCACTTCCCAAAATTTGCTTACGAGTCACAAGACCATCATTATAGGAAACGCCAATTTCTCCAGGTTGCTGACGTGTTGCATTAGACTGAATAATCTCTACTAACTGATTGGGCGCTTCAATAGATGGTACATGTCCAACATCTTCAACAATGATAAGTTTTGCATTGGTGAACTCCGCCTGTAACGCTTGTAAAGTTTCAGGTGGCGTAGAAACATCATCTTTACCCCCAATTAATGTGATACGACGGTTAAAGCCTTTAAGCTTGTTGGTATTATCAACTTCAGACAATGCCTCGCACAGCTTGGCGTAACTATCACTGTCATTACGGCCTAATTGAATAATCCAACCTTTAGACAGCTCTGTGTTTACCTCAGTGCTCTTAGAAGAAAACCAACGTGGCACAATACCTCCTGCCACCTTACCCAAACCTTGTTGCCTGACACTTTGAGCACGCTCATCCCATGCAGCCTTAGTACCAATAACCGCACCCGTATTTGTTAACCAAACTTGCTCTAGCCGTTCAGGCGCTAATTGACACAATTCTTGTCCGATAACGCCACCGATTGAAGTACCAATAAAGCTGAATGTCTCGATACCTAAAGCATCTGCTATTTGAAGCATATCTTTGGTGATTGTCTCAATAGAAATACCTTCCACTGCAGACGAGCTACTGCCATGTCCTGGCAAGTCCCAGCGGATACAGCGATAATGCCCATGCAATAGATCACACACCTTATCCCAAACATCACGACTCATGCCTAGTGGGTGTGCCATAAATAATGCTGGCAGATAGCTTTCGCCACTATCTTGATACGCAATCAAATGAAACTTAGTTTGTATAAACGCCATTTTTATTCCCCAACTCTCGAAACAACCAAAGCAATGCCTTGTCCAACACCAATACACATCGTACATAGAGCACGTTGTTGTTTTGTCCGTTGTAGCTCATGTATGGCAGATATTAAAATTCTCGCGCCTGATGCCCCTAAGGGATGACCTAGCGCGATTGCACCTCCTCTTGGATTGACTCGCTCATCTTGATCATCTAGTCCAAGCTCTCGTAAACAAGCTAAAGCCTGAGATGCAAAGGCTTCGTTTAGTTCAATAACATCTATATCGTCTAATGTTAAATTCAATCGTTTTAACAGTTTTTGGGTAGCAGGAACAGGACCTATCCCCATAATGGTTGGTAACACACCTACCGTTGCCATGCCTTCAATTTTGGCCATGGGTTTTAGGCCATACTTTTTAACGGTTGATTCACTAGCGATAAGCATGGCAGCTGCGCCATCGTTAATTCCAGAGGCATTTCCAGCGGTTATGGTTCCATTTTCATAGATTGGGCGAAGCTTAGCTAATGCTTCTATGTTTGAATTAGGGCGAGGATGCTCATCAGTCTCAACGACTAATGGCTGTTGTTTACGGCGTTCAATAATTATTGGTGTGATTTCAGCCGCCAATAGGCCTGCTTGCTGTGCTTTGGCAGCTTTTTGTTGTGACCATAAGGCAAATTGATCTTGATCTTCTCGAGAGATGCTAAACTGTCTAGCCAGATTTTCTGCTGTCTGTGGCATTGCTTCAGTACCATACATTGCATCTAGCTTTTTATTGATAAATCGCCAGCCCATTGTTGTATCTTGTAGCTTTGGACTTCTATCAAAAGCCTTATTTGACTTACCTAATACAAAGGGTGCTCTGGTCATCGACTCAACACCACCAGCAATTGCTAACTTTATCTCACCGGAAACAATGGCGCGAAATGCTGTTCCGACAGCATCTAAGCCAGAGCCACAAAGACGATTGATTGTTGTTGCTGGCACCTTTTCGGATAAGCCAGACAATAACGTACTCATACGTGCAACGTTACGGTTATCTTCTCCGCTTTGATTCGCACAGCCAATAAATACATCATCAATGGCTTCATGATCAAAGTTAGGGGCATCATTTAAGACTGACTTGATAACTTGTGCGAGTAAGTCATCAGGGCGGATATCAGCTAAGGCGCCTCCATAACGACCCACAGCCGATCTCTTTGGATAACATATATAAACCGCTTCCATGCTTTAATCTCCTGATTACATCCTTGTATTCAGCAACAGTTGTTCTTACAAAGAATAATTGTTCGTATAATGAATTAACTTATACTCTTTTACTCTTGCTGTCAATGAAGGATTTTTATTTTGTAAATTTAATTTTTATTTTTAATAAAGCCTAACTATAATTGTAGTCAGATAAATGAGTTATACCAAATCTGAAAATTAAGATATCGAGGAAAAAGAGTGCAAACGCTACAAGTAGTAGGTTTAGCGAGTTTGACAAAGATAGGTTATTTTTCAGAAAAGGTATTACAAGGCAACCGAGTGCAAGTACTACTAAAGTAGGCTAAACGAGGTTAACGCTGTAACTCTTTTATATGGCTGTGACTATAACCATTACAGGATTAAGTGCAGCCTGTATATAGAAATAAAAAAAGCCTACTAAATAGTAGGCTCTTTCGATTTAATTTAAACAGATGCAGTTGAGTTGCCAAATATCATTATCTAATCCAGTTAGGATCTACACGATTCATTAATCGATAATAGGCAGGCCATTCGGGAAGTCGTACTTGAGCACCAGCTTGGGCATCACCGCCTTCAAACTGCTCCCTCGTTCGAATCATAGCCTCGTCACTCGCCTGTAACAGTTTAGCGCCTGACGCCATTGCCTTTAGTTGCACCTGACAGCCTTGAATTATCTGATACATTCGCATAAATGCCCAAGATACATCAGGGCCTGTGGTAATGACACCATGATTGTTAAGCATCAAAGTATGATTGCTTTTACCTAGAGACTCGACCAGTCTTTGCTGCTCTTCAGCATCTAGTACAATACCTTCAAATGGATGATAACCAATGCGCTCGTGAAACATATAGGCTTCTTGAAACAAAGGGATAAAACCACACTCTAATGCACTCACCGCCTGAACATCGGCATTGTGCGTATGCATAACACAATGTATATCGGGACGACCTTTATGAATAGCTGTATGAATGACATTACCTGCTTGATTAATGGGATACGGCGTCTCATCCAGTTTATTACCATCCATATCAATCTTTACTAAATTGGACGGCGTTATTTCACTATATAACAGTCCAAAAGCATTAATTAATAAGTGATCGGTACCAGGTATACGATAAGATATATGATTATAAACTTGTGTTGTCCAACCATAATAGTCAGCCATCCGATAACATAACGCTAACTCAATACGAGCCTTCCACTCAGTATCACTATATCCTGCTGGCGTTACTATTGATTTAAAAACATCTTGTGATTTAAAAACATCTTGCGATTTAAAAACATCTTGCATAACCTCCCTCCTTACTCTGGCTTTTCACCCATCACTACCGCTCGATACATCTCACGTCTAAAGCCATCATAGTCATTAAATGCCTGATGTAGACATACTCTGTTATCCCACATAATTAACGTTTTACTGTACCACTTTAAACGACAGCAAAACGACTCTTGAGTTGCAAAGCTTGATAAAAAATCAATTAATGGTTTTGATTCTTCTTCTGTCATACCCTCAATACCACAGGCATAGGTTTTATCCACATACAAAGACTTCTCACCAGTGACTGGATGTGTTCTCACTAACGGATGATAATAGCCCTCTATCATCTTCTGCGTTTCAACATCTAGTTCCATACTACCAAGCTTTGCAATTTCACCATTTTTTTCAGCTTGCTCAGCTTGCATTGAGGCGACAACATTTCTAGCACTCATCCAGACTTTAAGAGGCTCAATCATTTTTTTCATGGCTGGGCTGAGTGCTTTATAGGCCAAAACAGAGTTTGCAAAAAGCGTATCACCGCCATACGGGGGCATGTCTTTACCATAGTTAATAGCAATTGAAGGCGGTTGTTCTAAAAATGCGGAATCTGTATGCCAACCACTGCCAAACACCATTTTGGTCGCAACGCCAGCTTCCTTAATTACAGGTTGGATATTCTCATGACCAGGTACACCTTTTGTATAAGCATCTGTACCAAACTCACCAAACTTTAATGTGAGATTTTCATGATCTTCAAATGTGATCTCCTGGTCTCTAAAATATATCAGCTTGTGTCTAAACAGTGCATCCTTAATTTCTTCTATCGCCTCATCACTAATATTACTTAGATCTACGCCTTGAATTTCAGCACCCATTGCTGCTGCTAAGGGGATCGCTGTAATATATTTATAATCTTTGGCACTATTATCAAAAAGTCCGGTCGGGTGTGTTATTTTTTTCATAAATTTAATCCTTTAAACTTGATGTTCCCTATCAATTAAAAATGGCCAATTTAGCTGTTACATCATGGCATATAGCTACAAGTAGCCTAGCCATTACACGCAGCACTAACCTGCTTCACTTTTTGGTAAACACCGTCAGCATCTAAACCCAAGCTTTTGATATCATTAAGATATTTATTGGTTCCAGCTTCAAGAGGCACTTTCCACTCAGGGTCATTAAGCGGGTCCACAATATCAACCATGACATCGCCCTTAGCTTGTGCTTCTGCCATAAATCTATCATCTTCAGCATCAAACACTTTGCCTGCCACCTCTGCCATTGCTTTACCAGAGTTACTATCAATAACCTGTTGTAAATCTTCTGGTAAAGATGCGTACTTATCTTTATTCATTGTCACAACAATAGCTGAGCTATAAAAAGGAATATTAGTATGAGCGTTGGTCAACTCAATGAGCTTGAATGAGCCTGTTGCATCCCAAGGTAAGCTAATACCATCTAGCACACCACGCTGTAAAGAAGTATAGATATCGGTTGCTGGCAAACCTACGGGTGTCCCACCTGCCGCTTCGATAATATCTCCAGCAATTGCTGATGGCCTACGAAATCTTAATCCTTTTAAATCATCAGGCTGTTTGATTGGTTTATCAACAGTATGAAAACCACCTGGTCCAGTACCCATCATAAATAGAACATGCGTGTCTTCATATTCACTAGAAATATCACCGGCATCATAAAGAGTCTGAAGCATACAGTTCATTTGTGTCGCCGAGTTGGATAAACCTGGTAGCTCTGCTACTTGAGTTAATGGAAAACGGCCGTTGGAATAGCCTTGCAATTGCGAGCCTATATCTACCGTACCTTTTGCAACAGCATCATAAGTCATATCCGCTTTTGCTAATGTTGCAGAAGGAAATATTTCAACTCTAATCCTGCCATCGGACTCCGCTTCTATTTTTTTTGCCCAAGGTTCAAATATATCGGTATGCGTCGCTGAAGACGCTGGCCAAAAATGTGCAAAGCGTAGTGTGACAGTCTCTGAAGTATCTGAAGTCTCAGTATTCGAGGTATCTGAAGATTGAGAGCAGCCTGCTAGACTTAGGGTAGCGATTAATGCAAGACTGCTTGCTAAAAACTTTCTCATCATAAAATCCCTTTTGATGACTTTGTTTTAAAATTTTAGGGTAGTGACATACTCAAATTGCTATATCTTAATAAAAGCTACTACAATACTGACAACCAAAGATGCATTTTGTTCATTATGAGAACGGTTGTTCGTATAGTAAACCAACATATCTTTTATAATGCTCTCTGTCAATAGCAACAGTATAGAATTGAGATATTAGAATACAATTAGAGAGTCTGTCATTAATATCTATCAAGTTGATTTAGCTTTATCAAAGCTCACTTAATGACTCAATCATATCTTGCACTGCTCTTTGTGCGATCTCACACTGACTAATAGCCGTCTGACTATAACTTAATGGATCTAAAATGGTACTTACCGCACTTGAGTTAGTATCAATACCTAATCCCATCTGTTCTATACAGGCTAAAAAAGTCTTCACAAATCCAGTATGATTGCGATGTGCTTGTTCACTTGCAATATCAATCGCCTTTATAATCTCTGTTTCATTCTCAAAAAACTGTTTCAAAGGCGCTATCAGATAAGCATCACTATTTAAATCTAAGTTATCCGCCATACGTGATGGATAAACCTGTAACCCTTCAATTAACACTTTCATATTACCTGTTGCACCTGCAACTAAAGCCAACCCTTCCATCAAAGGCATCCATGATGCATGCCACTCCCCTAAAGATCTTTCAAACGGCTGTGCTGTCGTATTACTTATTACTGTTAAATGTCCATGCATTCTAATAGCAGCCGCTTTAATCAGTGCACATAATACTGGGTTTCTTTTATGCGGCATCGAGGAGGATCCTCCCATACCCTCAATCAGTGGCTCTGAAACCTCACCAAGCTCACTTTGTGCCATCAATGCCACATCTGTTGCTATCTTCTCTAAAGCTGACGCTAATGCATCTAATGTTGCACCAATATTATGAATAGGCTGCCGATTGGTATGCCAAGGTAATATAGGATAGGACAGCCCTAATAACTGTGCGACTTTTTGAGGAATATGTAAGCTTTCATTTTCAATACTACTCATCCCAACTGGACCACCCCACTGTAAAAATAGTCCTGACTGCTGTAATTTTATTAAATTGTCTATGGCAAACATCAATGCTGATGCCCATTGCGCCACTTTGACACCAAAAGTGATAGGCAAGGCATGCTGTAACAAAGTTCTACCTATCATCGGTGTATGACGATGCTTGATAACCAGTAAACTCAAGCCATTCAAAATAGCAATTAAGTCTTTATTAACCGTAGTCAACCCCGTCTTTATTACCATCATCATTGCCGTATCTACGACATCCTGACTGGTGACTGTTTGATGAAAATACGGTTTTAGATTGTCAGGCAATAATTGCTTTGCTTGGGCAACAAAGGGTATCGCTGGATTGCCACCAAGGTGCGTTGCTTGAGCAATACTCTCTAGATCAAAATTATTGATTAACAAGTGTTTTTTAGATTTCTCTAGAATACCTTGAGGAATCAAGCTATGATGCTCTCTTACTGCTAGTATAGCCAGTTCAAAATTCAACATTGCTGTAACAAAATGCTCATCAGATAAGGTTGCAGTAAGCTGTGAATTTAAAAAAGGCTGATTGATTAGTGTACTAATTTTCACTTAGAATCCTTATTTAATAATTAGATAAGTAATCGAACAGAAATACATTATAATAGCAATTTTCCATAACAGACATAAAAAGCCATCATGAAGATAAGACAAGTAGAACTAACCGATGTCGAGCGTAAAGCACTAGACCACGGGTATAAACACGGAAAAACAGCCAGTTATCGAAAACGTTGTCACATTATACTGCTAAAAAGTGATGGCAGAATAGCCAAAGACATCGCACAAATAACCGACACCAACATTCAAAGCGTATACAATTGGCTCAACCGTTATGACGCCGAAGGCATACAAGG
>NZ_KB907633.1 GCF_000382145.1 Psychrobacter lutiphocae DSM 21542 | reverse complement strand
ACAGACAGCACCCCAGTACGCGTTAGCATACCGGCGAACACCGAAGCGGGCGACACCGTCGTTATCAGCATCAACAACGGTCAAGCACAAGAGATTGAAGTCACCGCCCAAGCCTTAGCAGACGGTTATGTTGAAGTGGACGCACCTGTCACAGACAGCACGACCCAAATCACCGCAGAAGCCTTTGTTAAAGACCCTGCAGGTAACCAATCAAACACCGCACAAGAAACACTAGCGCTTGACACCAATGGTCCAGATGCACCTATTGTTGTTATTACAGAGGATTCAAATAATAATGGAGTCATTGAATATCTTGAAAGTGAAGGGGATATTGACTATCTAGTTACGGTTGCAAACAATACTGAAGTTGGCGATACGCTAATAGTTAATGGTATGGAAATAGCGGTAACACAGGAAATTTTAGATAACGGCTATAATGGCACATTACCAACTGTTGATGGTGCTGTAGTCAAAGTAGAGGCTTTAGTTATTGACAAAGCAGGCAATATTTCAACAACTAGTAATGATACAGCTACCGTTGATTTGACCATACCCGATGCTGATCCTATTTACTTATGGCATCTAGGTGCTAACCTAAACAATACTGAAGGTCCATCAGATGCACGTGGTAAATTCGGAGGCTGTTATGGTAATGAAGTGAACTACGAAACTGGTAATCTAAATGACGCCATTTATATAGGCTATACAGGTCATAATAGCAACGGTAATTTAGTTGTATCTCCTTGGGATGGCGATTTTGAACGTGATTGTGGTGATGGACATGTCGTTTGGACGATGCAGACTTATGCAGGTCATGATTTTGTTCAAATTCGTGAAGATCAAAATGCCTATACCGTTGCGAAGCTTGGCTCAGGTGATGACACTTATTATGTACAAGGTGCTTTAGATTCAGACTTACTACGCGCTAAAGCCAATACAGATGCACGTAGCTTTATTTATACCGAAACTGGTAATGATAATGTTGTCGTTGGTGGGAATGGTGATGGTTGCGTGACAGGCTGGGGGATTGACGGGGGTCGTATATTTACTGGAAAAGGTAATGACAATGTCACTGTCTATGGTGAAATGGATGATGGTGGTGTGATTGACTTAGGTTCAGGTCGCACAGACTATGCTGGTTATAATGATGCCAACTTTGCCAATACAGTTGATATAGCTGGTGAAATAAATAATGTCAGCATCAGTAAAAATCTAGGTGAAGCTGGTCTATACGACTTTGGTCATATCTTCGGTGGTGCAGGTGATGACAAGGTTAACATTGGTACTTATGTTGAAGGTGCGAGTGAAATTAATCTTGGTGAAGGTAGCAATACTGTAACTATTGGTGATGACCTCGACGGTCAAGCCAAAGTGATAACTGGTAGTGGCGCTGATACACTATATATCGGTGATGATACCGAAGATTACTCATCAGTTGACTTAGGTGATGGTGATAATATTATTGATGTACATAGTCAAATAGAAGACCATAGTCGTATTAAAGCTGGTAGCGGCAATGATAGTCTTAGCATCGGTCATCATTTGACCAATTATGCTACTGTTGACTTAGGTCATGGCGATAATGATATTACTATTGGTAAAAGTATGCTTGGAAATACTAGCATCACAGCAGGTAATGGTGATGACCATGTGCAGATTGGTTATGTTACTGCCGGAAATGCCGTTATTCGATTAGGAAATGGTAATAATACATTGCAAACTGGTGATGATGTTGATTGTAATAGCCAAGTTATCACAGGCTCAGGTGATGATGTTGTTATGATTGGAGATGATATTGAGGATACTTCTTCTATTTATCTTGGTAATGGTAACAATCAGATCAAGATTCATGATGCTTTAGAAGACTATTCTAGTATTAGGGCTGGAAGCGGAGATGATGTGTTGGTAGCTGGTGGCTCAACTTGGAATAAAGCATATGTTGAACTTGGCGCTGGCGATGATAGTGTCACGATTGCTGGAAAAATGTATCATAGATCACATATTAATTTAGGGGATGGTAACGACCATATTAGTGTTGGCGGTATGCATCAGTATGCCAGTATTAAGACTGGTACAGGCGATGATGTGATCGACTTAGGTGATTCGTTCAGCACCTATACCTACTATCATCATGTTGCTGTACAAGCAGGTGAAGGTAGTGATGTTATTATCTTCAATGGTGGTTTGATGCGTGGTGTAATTGATGGTGGAGAAGGTCAAGATACAATACAAATGACTTTCAAAGATGATAACAGTTTGGTTAGCAAATGTACGCACGAAACCAACTTATCCACCAAGAATATTACTGGTATAGAGGTGGTAGAGTTAAACGGAATGAATGCCTTTGATGTTCGTTTTAATGACTTAATACAAGACAGTGGTCGTGACGGTGCTTTATATATCCAAGGTAATAGCAACGCTAAAGTGGATCTTGGCTCAACTAATTGGAATAGTGATGGTGCCGAAAAAGCGCAGTGGAAAGATATAACAGGAGGTACTTGGAGTAAGTCAGATACCACGACACTTGATGGTGTCAGTTATGATGTTTATCACAACTCTCGAGCAACTGATGAAAGTCATGATGTCTATATCGAACAAGGTATTGTTGTTATATAAAGAGCTGTTTAATAATCATATAAGGAGTGAATTTCATATAAGGAGTGAATTAAAGTTGTTTCTTTAGACTAAATAAAAAAACGATATCAATTGAAAGTAATATTTAAAAATAAACCTTGCTTAACTGGAGTGGGAGGCATATACTAAACGTCTGCTTAAGAGAAGCACTGCAGAAAATCATTACCTCGTAGTAAAGTTATGACCTTCTTTTGATTGTTATAATCCTTCGTTTTAAGATTTACCGTACAGCCCTCATAAGCATCGAGACCAAAAATTGGTTATTATGTTTAAAAATTAGGATTATAATTATGTCAGAAGCTATTAAAGGTACAGTAAAGTGGTTTAACGAAGCTAAAGGTTTTGGCTTTATTGCTCCAGAATCAGGCCCAGACGTTTTCGCTCATTACAGCGAGATTCAAAGTTCAGGTTTTAAAACTTTAGCGGAAGGCCAAGAAGTTGAGTTCACAGTAACTCAAGGTGCTAAAGGCCCACAAGCACATGGTATTACTGCTATTTAAGTATAGCCAAATAGACAGTGAAGTATATTCATACTAAGTGTGAATATTCTAAAGCAAAAAAAAGAGCCTATATTATAATATAGGCTCTTTTTTTTGCTTTATGGTTACAAAATTAAGGATGCTTAATTTATTCATGCTAAATAAACAGAACCCAATAGTTTAGATTAATACAGCAAGCTTTGAATAATAATACCTTTTCTGAAAAATAACCTATCTTTGTCAAACTCGCTAAACCTACTACTTGTAGCGTTTGCACTCTTTTTCCTCGATATCTTAATTTTCAGATTTGGTATAAGTACGCGCCATACCCGCTCCATCATTAAATAAGTCTGGACCTGCTACTGCTGGATAAATATAATTACAATCTTCTTGATATTGTCCCTTACTATTATCATGACCTAGGCTACATTTTTCAGCAAATAATTTTTTCCATTATCAAGATTTGGTTCAATATCTGTATTTACATTGACAAATCCTTGACCTTCTGGTGATGTGCCAACAGGGATGCCTTGTGACGACCAACTCATGTAAGCCAAGATTGCATTCATATCATCTGATGTTGGATCTGTGCTGTTCCATTCATTGAGCGCTCAGAGTATCCATTAATACGTTCTTACAGTGAGTTAACTTGAGCACCATGAAAGTGTTATAAAGGAAATAGCCCAGTTAATCCATCCCAAGGCGCTGCATAAGCTTCAGAGCCATTTTCTAAATGGCAGCTAGTACAGTTTAATCGGTTACCTACATTGTCAGGCAACTCTTCATAGCTATTGTTGACTAAAAAAAGTCCACGGCGAATAGCAGTGCCCAACTCATTATCTGGGAAGGTAGATTCATCAGGCATCTTAATGGTAATGTTTGGTGCTGTCCCCTGATTGACAAGTGGGTCAAAGCTACCTATATCATCTTTTAGTGCTTTGATTTGCTTTTGGATCAATTTGACACGAGCAATTGCTGTTCGCTTCTTCTATGCGATCAACGGCTTTAACTTGGTCATCATTTCTGCAACTTGCTGCTTAGTTGCTAGTGTCAGCGCATGCTCTGCTCCTAAGCCAGTAGAGCGTGCGGCACCAGAGTGATGATGCTAATGAAGAAATTGGAAAGTACAGCCACGTCCTTATTTCACTGGTAAGGTCAATGATTGCCAAGTGGTAAAAAGCCGAGGGATGCACGCTATTAAGGTTTGGGTTCTGTATAGATTTTATTTACAGAACTGACAGAAACTATTTTTTAGCGCACTGAAACGCTATTGCTGGATTGTAGACTTGCCCTAGTACTTGTCATATTTAAAAGTGTGAGGTGCTAGGTTATTAAAGGACTCTCAAAATAATTTAGGTCATTTTGAGAGTTTTTTAATATGGCTTATTAAAAGTAGCTAAGTTTTGGCACGCTGTTTGTCACTAAACACATCTTTTAGCACTTACATAACAAAAAGCAACGTTCTCTAGTTTTAGTATTGCTATTCTATTTATATGATTTGTTACGGCTTTATGATTGGTTGTAATTCATGCTTTAGCTCAGATTTTTTAGTATCTAAATCTCACTAATGCTTTTATTAAAAAAGTGACAATATAATAAAGCGACAATAAGTAAGAAGGTAATATTATGCAAAATTTTTATCCGATGTATTTAGCCAATAAGGCTCATGAAGGTTCAGAAGATGCATTAGAAGTTATTAATAAATACAGTCAAGATATGGTTGCTGAAGTAGCTCGCGCTGATAGTGATCTACTTGAGCAGGCTATTGAGGCAGGTGTTCAAGCCTTACCCGCTATGAGGGCGTTAAAGCCTTATGAAAGACAGCGTATTTTATTACAGTGTGTTGCAAAGTTTAATGAGCGCTTTGATGAGTTTACTGAAGCACTGGTTGCCGAGGGTGGTAAACCAAGAAGTGCTGCCGCCACTGAGGTTGAGCGATTAATTAGCACCTTTCAGTTTGCAGCAGATGCAGTAACCGCCTTGTCAGAAGGTGAGGTAATCGCACTAGATGTGACAGAGGCAAGTTCAGGTTATCGTGGTTTTAGCAAACGAGTGCCAATTGGGCTATGTGGGTTTATTTCACCCTTTAATTTTCCATTAAACTTAGTGGCTCATAAGATTGCACCTGCGATTGCTGCTGGCTGTCCATTTATTCTAAAGCCAGCCAGTTATACCCCAATAAGCGCCTTGTTAGTGGCTGAGGTTTTGGCGGAAACTGACTTACCAGAAGGTGCGTTCTCAATCCTACCCATGTCGTCAGATGTGGCAGATGTTCTAGTCACAGATGAGCGTATTAATCTGCTGTCTTTTACGGGTTCTGACAAAGTTGGTTGGGATATGAAAGCCCGTGCTGGTAAGAAAAAAGTAGTGTTAGAGTTGGGTGGTAATGCGGCGGTAATGCTTGAGCCTGATGCAGATTTAGAAGTTGCACTACCGCGTATTATTACTGGTGGTTTTAGCCAAGCCGGCCAAGTCTGTATTAGTGTGCAGCGGGTTTTAATTCATAAAGATATTTACTCAGAAGTTAAGCAAAAGTTGGTCAATTTGGCCAAGGAAGTTAAGACGGGTGATCCAAGTATGGGTGATGTACTCATAGGACCTATGATCAGTGAAGGCGAAGTAGAGCGATTAAAACAGTGGATTGATGAGGCAGTAGAGGGCGGTGCGACACTATTGTGCGGTGGTGATGCTGACGGTGTTATGCTCAATGCGACTATCTTAGAAAACGTTGTTCATGATGCCAAGTTATATAAGGATGAAGCCTTTGGCCCAGTGATGATACTAGAAGCTTATGATGACTTTGAGTCAGGTGTCGCATTGGCAAATGATAGTCGCTTTGGATTGCAGGTTGGGGTATATACAGCCAATATTAATAAGGCATTACAGGCTTGGGATGAGATCGAAGCAGGTGGAGTAATCATTAATGATGTTCCGACCTTCCGTGTTGACAATATGCCTTATGGCGGTGTCAAAGATTCAGGCTTTGGCCGTGAAGGCGTAAAATATGCTATTGAAGATATGGGTGAGTTGCGCTTAATGGTTATTAAAGGCTAGTTTTTAGTATCTGCTAGGTCAGGTTTAGTATTTACTAGGTTTGGTGTTTGCCAGTTTAAGTATCTGCCAAAGTTGTCCATTATTGGTTATGATATCAGCCAAAGTGTAGGCGTCCAACACTTGTAAAAAAGCGAGCGTCGCTTCAGCAAATACTGACTTTAGCTGGCAAACAGGGGCAATAGAGCAAGACTCTAATGGTGTAGCTCTCGTCGCCCCTGTGTGTGTGTTTAACGAAATGGTCTCTGTGGCAGGGTTTGGCTGATTATGTATTGAAGATGGCTTATCTAAGGTCTGTGAAGATTTAGCCGTCGTTGTGCTTGATGGCGCAGGGAAGCAGGGTACCAAATAAAAGTCAGGCTCTGTATGACGCAATACCTCACCTAAAACAATATCTTGCGGGGCTTTGGCTAACCTGACACCCCCATTTTTTCCGCGAATACTTTCAATGTATCCAAGTTGTGCCAATTGATGGATAATCTTGGTCAAATGACTTCTTGATATCTGATAGCTGTTGGCAATCTCTGTGATGGTCGCTAGTGTCTCTTGCTCAGATCTAACTGCCAGATACATTAAGGTGCGCAAGGCGTAATCACTATAATTTGTAAGTCGCATATTAGATACTCTATTAAAAAACTTTGAATATATTTGTTTTGTCGTGTTGCAGGCTTGCTAACGTTTGAGTCACAACTTGAAAAAATAGGCATGCCTGCGTTAGGATTACAGATAGTCACTGGTCTGTGGATGGCTTATCGTATGTTACCAGATTTCGCCAGTTGGTTTCGCTGGGATAATGATATTAGTATTTTGGTTTCCAGTAAGGTGTGTTTGCTTGCATTAACTTTGATCATTGCATTACATGCCAGATTCCGAGTTATTCCAACCTTATCAACGCAAAGCTTGAATGTTTTTGCTGTACATATAGTTGCAATTACTTTGATATCGGTTGGGTTTGTCGTGGTTGGTTCGTTATTTCGTACTGGTCTAACTGGTTAATCATTAGACGTATTAGCCAAACAGGCCGTCAACTCTTGGCTTTGCCAATACGGGTAAATAACTAAAGCAAAATAAAACAAAACAGCCAATCCACGCCGTTTGAGCAAGCGTGATCCACAGGGTGTAATGCTCAAAAGCCACCAGAGGTAATAGTACTCGGAATACAAATGCCAAAATCATAAACACAAACATCGCAGTTACCGTCTTCGGTGGTGCGTGAATGCTACGACCCGTATGGCCTAAAGACACTCGAGTCATCATGGCTACTGTCATCAAGCCAATCCCAGATAAAGTCAAAGCATGAACCGCAATACTATGGCTAATCCCTAACTGGCGAAAGACAGACCAAGGCTGCAAAGCAAACAGTACAAAGCTTAAGCACATACCCAAAAAAGCGATAAATAATGACCACAGCAAAGGCTTTTGCCACAAACGATGCTGATACCATCCGGCCAAACGAATACCATTAACCAAGGCTACCACACCAGCACTGAGACTAACTAGGTAGGGGTTTGGATAAAAGATATCCGCCAGCATAAAGATTAAAAAGAACAGCAAGCTCAAGCCATCTAACACAGCACTGTTATTAACTTTAACCTCAGTATCACTGTCGTAACTCAGCCCTCTTTCAATAAAAAAAGGCATCACTCGGCGACCAATGGTCAGCACAATGCCCATCACCAAATAAAGACCTAAATAAATACCAATGCGTTGATAATCTTGCTCTGCTGTGAGCGTACCCCAATAATATAGCCCATTGCCTAGCGTTAATAGCACCAGTTTGGAGATGATGCCCATTTGTTTGTACTGTTTGACAGCCATTACTGCTTTGATGACAGCGCCAGCATTGGTCAGCATAAATAGTATGTCTGCTAAGAGGGCAGCAAATAACCAAAAACCAATGCTATCAGTACCGAGACCAAGGATTAACCAGCAGATACGGGCGATGAGCCAGAAGCCAAATATACCTGCTAATCGATAGCCATAAGGCATCATGATGCCAGTCCAGGTTTTGACCGCAGTTAATAAAAATCCAGCGATGATGGCCATCGCATAGCCATAAAGCATCTCATGGGCATGCCAATAAAAAGGGTTAATCTGGGTGACATTGAGTGCTGTTTTTCCCATAAAAATAGCAGACCATAGTAACATAGTGACTATGGCAAATAAGGCACCTCCACTAAAAAAGATACGAAATCCTAAGTTTAAAATAGGATATGGTGAGTGGGGTGGTTTGCTGGCTGGTTGAATCTGAAGCATAGTATACCTCGATCCTAATTTATTAATATAAAGATATATTTAAAATGAATGTTTTATTGTAATCTATTTTGAGCCGATTTAACAGGGACAATGTGGTGAATTGAGGGTGGGTAAATTGCTGTTTTACTGCTTTAGACTATCAATAGGTATGTTTGCTAGAGGTTAAGTTGCTATAAAGGTTACCAAAAGCTGTGTTTGTTAGAGAAGGCAAAAAAGCCTTGATGTGTCAATAAATTTACATCAATAATAAAACAAACCCCCGCTAAAAGCTAAGTTAGCGAGGGCAGGAGAAAAGTCGTACTTTGTTATTATTATGTTTATAAGGGTCTAAAACAAATTTATCTCATTTTTCCTACGAAGATGACTGTTTTTCCTAAGAAGATGATTGTTCAACAGACCCTGCTTTCTTTGTTACGAGATTTATTATATCAGACAAGTTTTTATAAGTAAACAATAATCATTATCGTTATTAAGCGTATTGGCTGGTCCTGTGATTTAGTCTTGTTAGCTAGGTTAGTAAAGCTTGGTATAATGACGTTAATTAATGAGGGTATGTTTTTTAATTATACCAAATCTGAAAATTAAGATATCGAGGAAAACCAGTGCAAACGCTACAAGTAGTAGGTTTGGCGAGTTTGACAAAGATAGGTTGTTTTTCAGATAAGGTATTAGAGTCTGTTGAGCTTTCACCACATGTGCTCAATAGCAATCTAGGTCTAAAGAAAAACTTCATTTTCGTGTAAACACAAGCTCAATTTTTTGCTACGAAGATGACTATTTAATAGATCCTAGAATATATACAACTTAATAGATCCTAGAATATAAACAACAAAGTACCTATAAATTACTTAGCTTTTTCCCCACTCTCAACTTATTAGCATGTGCATGGCTGGTAATTTTAGCTAAGCTAAAGAATAAATTTTATGACAGATGCTGGTCTTGTATTTACGCCAAGAGTTGAGATTTGGGTTTAGCTTTTATAAACAACTAACCACTCGATTTTAAATAACTTAAGTGAGAAACCAAGTGCCACATGAATTAACCCTTACTGACGCTGAGCTGATGCGCTATTCACGTCAGATACTATTGCCCAGCTGGGATTTAGATGCACAGCTACGTTTAAAATCCAGCCAAGTTGTCATCTTGGGTGCTGGTGGATTGGGATGTCCGGTTTCTGAGACGTTAGCACGCGCTGGCGTGGGGCATATCCATCTGATTGATGATGACCTGATTGAAGCTAGTAATTTACAGCGCCAAACACTATTTACTCACGAAGATATTGGCAAAAACAAAGCCAAAACGGCTTGTGAAGCACTGCATAGTATCAATCCACACGTTAGTTTGAGCTATGCAGATCAGCGGCTAACTATGGATAACGCTGCCAAGCTACTGTTAGTTGAACATATGGACACGCAGCAATCAGAAGCACCTTTTTTATTATTAGATTGTACTGATAACTTTGCTGCGCGTGAGATACTAAATCAAATGAGTGTTCGCTATCGGCTTCCTTTATTATCAGCCTCTGCTATTGCGATGACAGGTCAGCTTGCACTATATGAGCCTGCTAAGCGAAGTGGTTGTTATCATTGTGTTTTTGGGGACAGTGTCGCTACTGAATCAGGCGAGGATGCGGCGGATACTCGCAATTGTAGTAACTCTGGTGTGCTTGCTAGTACGACTACTGTGATGGGGAATTTACAAGCCAATGCAGCATTACAGTTTTTGGGCTTGGCACACAATCCGCTGGCAGGTGAATTGTTAATATGGGATGGCGGTCGTATGAGTCAACACAAATTGCGTTATCGGCAAGATAAGCAGTGTCCTGTGTGTGCTGCGGGTGTTTAGAGTATCTTATTTAGAGGTTCTGAGGCGTGCTTGTGACTAGATTGGCATTAAAACAATAGCACTTAGCTCAGTTAACTAACATCAACCCTGTGCCCAATCAACTGTGTGTCCATTGCTAGCGATATTTTGTGTTTAGGTGAGAGGGATAATGGCTAATTATTAATAGTCGATATAGTGCTTAACCAAGGGGCTTAAATCAATCTCAACCCCAAGATTCACCAAGTTCCAATACTGGCCAGATATAGTGCGATCTACCATCATGGTGAGGGCTGAGGGTTGAAATTGTTTAAAATATTTTAGCCCTTGCTTGGCTTGTTGGATAGCCTGATGGTGTACTTGGCTGGTAGCAAAATTAAAAGCGCCAGTATGGTACGGGGCGATAGACAATGGGCTTAGTCCGATTTTAAGCCACTCTTCATAAAATGATCCTGGGATAAGAACCTCATCTTCGCGGCGAATATCAAGTGCGACCAAATCTTGCTCTAAGGCAGTCACATCACCACGTAGCGCATGCTTAGCAAAGCGTCGGAACAGCTCGATTTCTTGATGACTATAAGCACGTATTCCGCCAAAATCATAAGCAATCACGCTACCATCTGGGCGAAAGGCAAAGTTACCTGGGTGAGGGTCACAATGCATACGATACAGCTCAAATAGTTGACCTGCGCTAAAATGAAACAGACGGGTAGCGATTTTTTGTTTGACTTCATTATCCCAAGTAGCGGCGACACTTAGAGGTTCACCCAGCTCCTCGGTCAAGGTTAGGATACGGCGAGTGGAGTGGCTTTTAATCACTTTTGGTATAATAAGTGCGTCATCATCAGCATGGAAAGCACCAAAAATAGCTAAATTTTGTGCTTCTTTGATATAGTCAAGTTCATTATGAAGACTATCTCGAATTTCATTAAAGATTTGGTTTTGTAGCTCACGGCTCATACTAAGTACACCGGTCATTTTTAATGCCAGACGCACTTGCTTTAGATCACTGTCACAGTTTTTATCAACATCAGGATACTGAACTTTAACAACGACTTGCTTACCATCAGGCAAGGTGGCCTTGTGAACTTGCCCAATTGAAGCGGCAGCAAAAGGCTGTTGTTCAAATTTTACAAAGGCTTCTTCGATGGGTTTTTTAAGCTCACGTTCCACTTGTGACTTAATTTGCCAGTAAGGCATGGCAGGCGCATCGTTTTGAAGTTTTTCTAAGGCTGCTGCGACTTCAGGAGGAAACACCTCTTTGTACTGGGAGGCGATTTGTCCCACTTTCATCACCGCCCCCTTCATTTCACCCAAAGTTTCTGCAATTTGCACGCCGACATCTTGAAGCATTTGCGAGCGGGCTTCAGTGCGTTTTTGTTCATCACTAGATAAGCCTTTTAAAGAGTTTTTTGCTGCTTTGCCTGCAATACTGGCGGTCATGCCTGCTAATTTCATAAAGCGTTTGCCGGAAGATGCCATGTGTTTTGCCTTAACTTAATTGAACGGATGTCTGAAACCGAAATTTGTATAAGTATGCGGTGCAACTTATATCTAGTTATCAATCTAGAAAATATATCTATGAATTGGGAAAACTGGTTATTTGTACTTTTCTAACTATTTGTACTTTTCTAACTATTTGTACTTTTCTAACTATTTGTACTTTTCTAAAAAATAACCTAACGCCATATCATATCCTAGGTGACCCAGACCACAAATTACCCCCACTGCTTTGTCGCTAAAGTATGAATGACTGCGAAATGATTCACGACTATGCACATTGGATAGATGCACCTCGATAAAAGGTTTTTCAGTGGCTAATAAGGCATCACGAATAGCAACTGAGGTGTGTGTAAAAGCAGCAGGGTTGATAATAATGGCATCAACCAGCCCACTTTCTGATTCATTGTTAGTAGCTAATAGGCCATGATGTTGAATCGCATCGATTAAATCGCCTTCGTGATTGGACTGAATACAGATAAGCTCCACATTATGAGTAGTCGCTGTGGTGGTCAAACGCTGCTCAATGTCAGCTAGGGTGGTCGCACCATAAATATGAGGCTCTCGTTTGCCGAGTAGGTTTAAGTTGGGGCCATTGATTAATAAAATACGGCGATGACGAAAAGCTGGAGTTGAGGCATGTTGACTCATATCAGATAAACTCGATAGATGGTATTATAAATATGGATGGGAGTGAAGTAGGTGTCATTATAGCACTACTGCCATTACAATAAAGTCACTAATCTAAACTGCTTAAATACGACTGGCAGTGTAAGTTAAGGATTAAATCGAAGAAAACTCAAGGTAATATAGAATAAAATTGCTAAAAAATAGCATAATATGTTATTTTGAGTGTGAAAGTTATGTTAAAACACTTTGTCTAAACAAAATGGCGTGCTATGATTAGTTTTAGATAACAAGTGTGTCTGTTTTGTTACCATAAACAGTCAAATGTATCGGCTAGATAAACAGAACGGAAAGACAAACGTGTTATCCAATGGCATGTTGCCATTTTCTTGTACCCAGTATTAGCATCAGAGGCTATAGCTTAAATGCTTTAATTGGGGTTAAATTAAAGTTTTGTTAATTAAGTTTTAGGAAGTAAATTATGTCAGCTCGTGAGCAAGGTACTGTTAAGTGGTTCAATGATGCCAAAGGGTTTGGTTTTATTCAACGTGAAAGCGGTGAAGATATCTTCGTCCATTTCCGTGCAATTCAAGGCGATGGCTATCGCTCGCTACAAGATGGCCAAAAAGTTGAGTTTGTCGTTACTGAAGGTGAAAAGGGCTTACAAGCTGAAGAAGTTACTAAAGTAGACGCATAGTTCAATACGCATTATTACGAATAAACAGTGTGAATAGATAATCCGTGACTTATTTGATAGGGTCACGAGTTGTTTATTGATAACGTTTTTTAGTAGAAAGCCAACCAGTGAATTTATTTACTGTGTTGGCTTTTTTTATTGTTGTATTGAAAGTAGGCAATTCAACGTACAATAGCCTATAATGATTCAAAAGCCTATAATGATTCAAAAGCAACTGTGCCTAAAATAAACAATTATAACTTCACGTGTATTTTGTATTGATGACAAAGGAAGTTTTATGGATAGATTTATGAAATTTAGTGATTTACCACTAAGTGACAGTACCTTGTTATCCGTAAGCGACTTAGGGTTTACTGAGCTTACTCCGATTCAAGAGCAAATTTTACCTTATACGCTGGCAGGTCAAGATGCTATCGGACAAGCACAAACAGGTACGGGAAAAACGGCTACCTTTTTAATTACCATAATTGAGGCCTTATTAAGACGACCGTTTGCGATAGATGAAAAGCGTTATATTGGTGAGCCAAGAGCGCTGATTTTGGCACCTACACGAGAGTTGGCCAATCAAATATATGAAGATGCCATAGCCTTGACTAAGCATACAGACCTACATAGTGTGTGCGTCATGGGTGGTATTGATTATGAGCTACAAATCGCTGAGTTGGATAAGGCGTTTACTGATATTCTAATTGCGACACCAGGCCGTTTGATAGATCTTGTGCATAAAGGTCATGTGTTTTTAGATCGAGTTGAAGCCTTTGTCTTAGATGAAGCCGACCGTATGTTAGATATGGGGTTTATCCCAGATATTAAGCGCATTATGCGCTATATGCCCGCCAATACTGACAGACAAAGCTTATTATTTTCGGCCACCTTTAACCAAGATGTGATGAATTTGGCATATCAGTGGTTATTAACCCCTGTGTTTGTTGAAATTGAGCCTGAGCATAAGACCAGTGACTTAGTAGAACAACACTTTTACTTGCTGGCTGAGGCGGATAAATATAGGGCATTAACTGAAATATTAGACGCACCAGAAAGTGAGAAAGTCATTGTTTTTGCCAACCGAAAAGATCAAGTAAAGCGTTTATATAATCGTCTGGGTAGTAATTATAACGTGGTCATGCTCTCTGGTGATGTTGACCAAAATAAACGTGAGCGTTATTTGGAAAAGTTTAAAACTGGCAATGCCAAAGTATTGGTTGCAACCGATGTGGCAGGGCGAGGTATCCATGTTGATGAAGTTAGCCATGTCGTGAATTATACCTTACCAGATCAGGCAGATGATTATGTACATCGTATTGGTCGCACTGGTCGAGCAGGGAAAACAGGGGTTAGCATCAGTCTTGTTAGTGAAGATGATGCTTTTAATTTACCAGCGCTTGAGGCACATTTAGACTGCAAGTTAAAGCTTGAGCAATGGTTTCCAAATGACTAAAGACTAAGGTAATAACTAGATGTGCTCAATAGTAGTGTAAGGCGTGTCTCTATTTGATTGATAAGGCTAGGTATAAGATATAATTTCGCTAATAAAAGTAAATTTTGAGAATATAGATATATTGTCGAAAAATCTGCAAAGGCTAGCAGGCGTTTAGCCCAGCATTTAGTATCCGCTAGCCCATCAATCATCAAAGTAGTAATTTAGGATATGTCTTAGTGATTGTGATTCATGTCTGCATGTGCGTCATGGTCGATAATCATCTGAGGGTTGTCGTACTGATGGTCAGCAGGTTGATGCTCACTATGCCCAGTATGCTCACTATGCCCAGTATGATTACTATGCTCAGCATGATTACTATGCTCAGCATGATTACTGTGATCTGGCATCGTATCTGTTATCATTTGATGGCTACTATGATCGCCATGAGCACTGTGGCTGCCATGCCCACTATGTAGTTGCTTCATAATAATAGGTACAAAAATAACAGCAATGCCAGAGAGCATCATAATAATACCGTTTAATTGGCGTAGTCGGAAGCGGCCAATTTGCTTATGTAGCCAGCCGACAGTTTCTTGAGTTGCAACCAGCATAGGTACCGTACCCAAACCAAAGGCAAACATTACCATTGCACCAGATACGATGTCATTACCGACAGCGGCCATTAATAATGCGCCATAAACCAGTCCACAAGGCAAAAATCCCCATAATAAACCAGCAGTTAACGCACGTGGAAATGTAGTTAATGGGAACACCTTTTGGCGTAGGGGTGACAGCTTTTTCCATACTCCCATACCGACCTTTTCAAGTCGTGTCAAAAAGGGCAGTCCTAACATACTAAGACCAATGAAAACCAAAACAGCACCCAACAATATTCTGGGAAGACTGTTGCCAACCATAATGGGTGCTAATACGGTGGTACCAATGATGCCAGCAACAATACCTAAAAAAGAATAACTGATTAGGCGACCTAAGTGATAGGTAGCGATAAGCGCTCTTTTTTTGGTTGTACTGACTTGTTGCATTGATAGTCCAAATGCGGTCACTAAGCCGCCACACATACCTAGGCAGTGAGGAGATCCAAAAAAGCCCATTGCAAAGCCGGCAACTAAAAGTGGTGATATCATATATTTGTGTCCAAAAATAAAAAAAGGTCTATACAGCTTTAGCTCTCTGGGTCCTAGCTCTCTGGGCTATTATTCGTATCCGAGTCTAAGCTGGGATTATTTGTACCAATATCTAATTTGTTAGGCGTATTATCGGATGCTTGAGTCTTTTTTTTGGTTATCTTGGATGTTTGTGTGGTCGTGTTGGCAAGGACTTGACGGCGTTCTTGGCGATCATCTAGGATAACTCGTTGTGATTCGTTATCAAGGTCTTCAAACTGATTGGATTTGACTGCATAATGAACTGCCCAAATACCTATTACAAATAGCATAAGACTAAGTGGGATGAGTAAATACATACTGACCATAATTTTTTGTCCATTATTAACAAAGGTTTGTAACAGCTAACGAAATTACCAGAGCTAAAAAGTTTTTACATCTTCAGGCTTTCGGCTACGTAATAAGGTAGCAAAGCTAACCTCATCAGCCTCACGACAGTTTTGCTGTGGTGCAATGATATCTCGGATATATGCGGCCAACTCATAAAGTGTGCGTCTTGAGTGTTGCGCATTATTTTTAGGTTTTAGCCAGTCTTTTCGCATCGGTAAGGGTGCTATTATGGGGGTAGTTTGGATGTGATTCAAACCAAATTGACGGCGTGTGCGGGTCATGTGATAGGCATCTGTGACCAGATAGACATTGGTTAATTTTAGTCGCTTTGCGGTAAAGCGTGCATTTTCACACGTATTCATACTGGCATTTTCGGTAATGACATTATCCACTCCTTGTTGTGCTAACCACTCACGCATCCAAGGTGCTTCTACACCAGTGGCAATAATGGGTAAGGGGTGTTGCTGATAGTGGGCAAGAACCGTCTGCATTCGATTCAAGCTATAAGCGTTTAAGACAATCTGATTGTCCTTATTGCTTTTTGACTCATCGCTTTTAGGGCTGTTTCTTATGTCATTGCTGTGTGACTTGTCAAAACTGGTCTTCTCAGTTAGACCGCCACCAAGTACCACATAAGCGGTAGGTGCTGTGGATGGTGTATGTTGTTTTAACGGATATGACTGATCAGACGCTGATGACTTGTTTTGTTGAACATTAGCAGTTGCTTGAAACTCAGAAACAACTGGCACAGGCAGTTGGTTTATTAGCCATAAACCTAAGGTTGAGAATATCGGCGTAAAAAAGCATAAAACGCTGAGTACTAGAAGGGATAAGGCATAATAACTGCCTTTTTTTACTCCTAAATAACAGCGCTTTAACAACGAGCCCATGATGACTTCACTTAAATATATGATAAACCCAAATAATTATAGCCAACTATTGCCGTTATGGATATGACCGAGTTTATTGTAGCTAACTCATTACCATTAAAATTAAGCCATAACAGTTAAAAATAAGGATATTTGCTATCCATGCTATGACCAAGTCTGCTTTAACATGGACGAGCCTGAGAGTCTAAGAAAACGGGCTCTCGCTCTAGCTCAATCGCAAATTTTTTGGCAATCTCTTGTTGGATAAGGTGCTGCGTTGCTAAGACATCAGTTTGTGTGGCAGGTGTAACTGATGCTTGTTGCACACTATGATTAACCAATACCAGTGCCTGCTTGTCGTGAGTCAAAATAGGGGCAATACCTTTGCCTTTGAGCCCAGCTTTATCAATCAGCCAGCCAGCAGCTACTTTTGTTTGTGTTGTGTCCACTGGGTAGCCCACGATATCAGGATATTGCAGTTGCAATTGTTGATAGTGGCTGTTGGTAATGATTGGGTTTTTAAAAAAGCTACCGCAGTTTGGCAACTGTTTTGGGTCTGGAAGCTTGGCTTGGCGAATTTGAATAACAGCCTGCATTACATCCGAAGCGGTCAGATGTTGGCGATGGTCTTGTTCTGCTAAATTTTTAGCGAGCTTAGCTACATCACCATAGTTGGTATTTACTTGTTCGGCATCTTTATGAAGAACAAACCGCACCTTACTAATAAGCCACTGTCCAGCTTCACGCTTAAACTTGCTATCACGATAGCGAAACTGGCAAGCTCGAGTATCAAGCTGATGCCATTGTTCAGTTGGCAAATGAAAAGCGGTGACTTCAGCAATTAGCTCCTCAACTTGTACGCCATAGGCACCAATGTTCTGTACTGGAGATGCACCGACCAAACCAGGAATCAGGGCAAGGTTCTCTAATCCGTACCAGCCATGACCGACACTATAACTAACCAGTTGATGCCAATTTTCACCCGCCATAACTTCAATCTCAATATGTTGAGAATCTTCTGAAATTACCTTAATGCCACGCATTGCAGGATGCAGAACACTGGCGTGTAACTGAGTTGGCAAGATAACATTGCTGCCACCTGATAAGACAAACCATGGTGTACCTAGTGCTTTTATCTGAGTTACGGTAGGGGCAACTTGTGACTCATCAGTGAGACGAATCAGGCGATCTGCACGACAAGACAGCTGCATACTATTGAAGGCTGTTAAACTGGCATCATTAATAGCAAGGTCAAAGGCTGTACTGTTCAAAGTTGTGTCTGTCTTATTCAGAGCGATGTTATCAATGCTACTGCTATTCATAAGCTTATGCCCTGTTAGATCATCCAGCTGTCAATCCAAGCGTCAACTGAGGACTCAAGGCGTTTGATAACCTCCTCAAACCCTTCTGGACCACCGTAATATGGATCTGGTACATCTTGCTTATAGTAGCTGTTATCAACTTCACTCATGAGTGCTAGACGTGCTAACGGTTTTGAGTCAAATTGCTGTTCGGCACGCTGCTTAATAAGCTGTAAATCAGCAAGGTTTTGTGCATCCATAGCTAAGATTAGATCAAAGTCAATAAAGTCTTGCGGACCAACTTGGCGGGCAACCAGTTTGCTGATGTTATAGCCGTGTTGTTTGGCGTGCTTTTGCGCACGTTCATCTGGATGCTTACCAATGTGCCAGTCACCTGTACCAGCAGAGTCAGTTTTTAGGCTCAGCCCAGCAATGGCAGCGCGTTGACGCATGATACCTTCGGCAGTAGGTGAGCGACAAATGTTACCAAGACAAACTAATAATACAGATTTTGGCATAGAGTCTGATATTGGCATAGTACAACCTATTAGGGTTTATTTATAGTCAGGTCTAAATCAAATGATACCTTTTCTGAAAAATAACCTATCTTTGTCAAATTCGCTAAATCTACTACTTGTAGCGTTTGCACTCGCTTTCCTCGTTATCTTAATTTTCAGATTAGGTATGATTATTATAGATAAAAATAACATAAGATAGATATAAGCTACTTATTCTAGCAATCTTGGCAATGAAACGATAGTCTTTAATCTGACTGGTATTTAAAGCGCTGTAATTCTCGGCGTTGTTTTTTATTAGGTTTGGTGTCAGGGCGGGCAAGATTAGCAAGCTTACGTTGTTCAGAGAAGTAGGCTCGGCGCTCGATGCTTTCTTGGGTTTCTTCATATAAGGTCTGAGCAACAGTGGCGTTGCCTCTTTGGGTAGATAGGTCTTTAACAACAACTGTCTTTTCGGTCATGGCGGTGGCCGAGCCTTGGCGAATGGTGAGCTCATCACCAACGCTGATTTCTTTACTGGTTTTGACTCGGCTACCAGCAAAGTGGACTTTGCCGCCTTCAATGGCTTGCTTTGCCAAACTGCGTGTACGAAAAAATCTAGCCGCCCATAGCCATTTATCAAGGCGCACCTTTTGTCGCTGCGCAGAGCTTGAATGAGCATTGTTAGACATAATCAAATAGACCCTCTATAAATAAGATTTAGAAAAATAGTAACGTTTATAAGCAGTCTATAATAACCCAAAATAGCTAAGCGCTAATATTACTGGTGTTATTGAATTTTATAAACCACTGGGATAGTAATTCGACCTGGAACAGGCCTTCCATCTATTATAAATGGGTTTAATTTTGCATTTTTAAATGCTGCTAAGGCGGCAGTATCCAAACGCTGATCTCCGCTACTTTGAACAATCGATACGTTTGTTATACTGCCATCTTTAGCCACATCCAGGCGAGCGCTTAATTTAAAGGTATCACCCGAGTTATGACGCGTAGTAACACTGTAAGGCACCTTAAGATTAGGTGTTTTTTTCCATGACGCACCGCGTGTAGCAAAAGTCTGTGCATAATACGCAAGCATGTCAGCTTCAGTTTTAACCATGGTTGTCGACTTATCAACCAGTTCGGCTTGTGCATGACTATAGAAAGCCAAAGCACTGACGCATATTAGGGACTTGATTACAAAAGGCTTCATAAGATTTTTTCCGTTGCCGTTATAAGTAAGGTATCAAGGCATTTTAAAGCCGAAAAGTAATGTTTTATTTTAAAAAGAGTTTATAAGCAATATTATCAGTAACGGGTGTACAGTCATAGCCAATTCTTTGTAGTGTTTCTTGAACAGCACATGAGCTGGCATCAGGAGCATGGATACCTACTAACACACGACCATCGGCCGCTCCATGGTTTCGATAGTGGAATAAAGTAATGTTGTAGTCTGACCCTAATTTCTCTAAAAAGTTGAGCAGGGCACCAGGACGTTCTGGGAAGCTAACCTTAAATAATTGTTCGTTTTCAAGACCAACATGACCGCCAATAAGATATCGGATATGCGACTTAGCAATATCATCATCTGTTAAATCGTGGGCATCGTAACCAGACTCTGCTAATGACTGAGCTATAACATGACGCTCTTTATCCCCTTCTTTAAGCGCAATACCTACAAATATTGAAGCAGGCTCTAAAGAGTCAGGTGAGGTGTGGCTACGTGCACGATAGTTAAATTCCGTAATATTGCGCCCTTTTAAATTTCGGCAAAACTCCAAAAATGCTCCAATACGCTCTGGGATAGTTACAGCAAAAATGGCTTCCTTTTTTTCACCAATTTCAGTACGTTCAGCGATATAACGTAGCCGATCAAAGTTCATGTTAGCACCAGATACGATGGCGACACAGTTTTTATTAGTAAGCTTTTTACCTGTTAAATATTTTTTCATCCCTGCAAGCGCAAGAGCGCCTGATGGCTCTACAATACTACGACATTCTTCAAATACATCTTTGACAGCAGCACAGACTTCATCATTTGTACAGGTGATGACTTCTTGTTCGATGAGTTTGCCTGAATTATCACTTTTTGTAAGATTGATGACATCAAAGGGTAGCTCGCCTATTTGTGCCACAGCCGTACCATCAACAAACAAGCTCACCTGAGGCAATACAACGCGTTCGTTGGCTGCTAATGCCGCCTTTAAGCTGGCAGCACCTTCTGGCTCAACTGCTATGACTTTGGCATGAGGTGCAACATCACCTAAAAAAGCAGCAACTCCAGCTAATAAGCCACCTCCACCAACAGGCACAAATATATATTCAACATCTCGCCATTGTTGATTGATCTCAAGCGCTACGGTACCTTGTCCTGCGATGACAAGCTCATCATCATAAGGTGGGATATAGGTCAGCCCTTCTTTTTTTGCAAGTTCGATAGCATAGCGGTTTGAAACATCGAAGCTATCGCCATATAAGTCTACATTACCACCAAGTGCTTTTACGGCATTTACTTTGATATCTGGTGTGGTAGTCGGCATAACAATGACGTTTTGTAAACCAAGCTTGGCTGCTGAAAAGGCAACACCTTGAGCATGATTGCCGGCAGAGGCGCAGATGACACCGCGGGCTTTTTGCTCTTCCGATAATTGGCTAATTCGGTTGTAAGCACCGCGTAACTTAAAAGAAAAAACAGGCTGTAAGTCTTCTCGCTTGAGGCGAATATCATTGTTAAACCTTGCTGATAGTTTTGGTGCAATATCTAAAGGTGTCTGAATAGCAGTATCATATACGGTAGCTTGAAGAATATTACGAACCCATTTTGAAAGCATAGATAATCCTATAATTATTTACCAGTTGAGTATTAGGAGGGTGACGATTAGTCATAGGCCTTAGCGTATGCTGTTTTTTTAAATCCTGCAAGTTTTAGGTGTTAAATTATTGATGATAATTGGTTATCAGCTTGATAACTTTTATTGAGCCAGCAGAAACAGCTTATTGAGCCAGCAGAAACAGGTTATTGAGTCAGCAGAAACAGGTTATTGAGCCAGCAGATACAGGTTATGGCGATAGTAGAAGTAAGTAGCTGATGAGGTAAAAATGATTAGACACTCAAAAAGTTGCGATTTAGATAGAGAAATAACCAAAAAAGTAGTTAGATTTGGTATTATGTGTCATTGTATTTTACCGTAATTTTTTTAGTATCACAGAGCGAAAAGGGTCGTTATGAGTCAGCAACTTAAGCTTAAAAAAGATGTCGCAAAAGCAGCTTTAAGCTATATTGAAGATGGTATGATTTTGGGAGTGGGTACAGGTACAACCGTAAACTGCTTGATAGATTTTTTAGGAGATATCCGCATTAAAGGTGCAGTTGCCAGCTCAAAAGTCACACAAGAAAAATTAGAGGCAATTGGTATTGAAGTGATGGATTTAAACTTTGTCGGTGAGGTAGATTTATATCTAGATGGCGCTGATGAGGTGAACCCAAATTTACAATTGATTAAAGGCGGAGGCGGTGCGTTAACTCGTGAGAAAATTGTCGCTGCTGCTTCCAAGCAGTTTATTTGCATGGTTGATGAGAGCAAATGGGTAACTCAGCTTGGTCGTGAGTTTCCAGTTCCAATTGAGGTGTTGCCTCAGGCTCGATCTTATGTGGCACGTGAGGTAGTGAAGCTTGGTGGTGAACCTGTGTATCGTGAAGGCTTTGTCACTGATTATGGTAATGTTATCTTAGATACTTATCAGCTAAATATAGAAAGCGCTAGCGATATGGAGCAGCGTTTAAATAATATCGTAGGAGTCGTCTGCAATGGTATTTTTGCAGCGAACCAGGCGGATACTCTATTAATAGCAAAGTCAACTGGTGTTGAGAAATTAACCCGTTAATGTGCTTTGGAATATGACTCAATAACCAAGTGTACAATAATAACCATGTGTACAATAATGACCAAGTGTACAATAATAACCAAGTGTACCATAACAACCAAATAAGACATTGCCATATGCATCAAACTCCCCATGTCGGTCTGACCTATCATTTGATCTCTGCTTTTTTTGCTTTTGTATTATGGGGAGGCTGGGCATATTATGTCAATGCAGGCTCTGAAAACCAATTAACTTCTGCATTAACTCAAGGGCTTGCCAGTTGCTGTATTACCTTGGTATTGGTGCGCTTGGTAAGCTTTATCTTTCAACGGCTGCCTGAGGGTAAGCTGCGTCTGATATTGCCAGGATTGCTTGCGGTAAGTCTAACTGGTAGTTGTTTGATATTGACTCATCGCCTTGTTGGCACAGCACACATTTTCTTTACCATTGCACCTGCATTAACGGTGGCGTTTATATTTTGTGTGATTACTGCCGTCAAATTACAGAAGTCTGTATATAATTCAAGACACCTCCCGTTTTGATTAAATAAACGATTTAAAATAGTTCAAGCAGACTTCAATCTTAGTATTTTTAACACAAGATCCTGTTATGCTGGGCAATAGCGCCAGCTTATTGTGCGTGTTGATTAAGCTAAGAGCAGAGTACAAGCGGATAACAATAAAGATAAGGAGTATCATGTCTGAACTAGAGGGTCGAAGGCCATTAAAAGTACGAAGCATTGGACTGGCAAAAGTCATTGCTAAGTGGCTAAGCAATAAAAACATCAGCCCTAACCAAATCTCTATTACTAGCGTTGTCTTTGCAGCTCTAGCATCTGCCTGCTTATTTACGTTACCTTATGTGAGTGGCTCGCTGTTATGGTTATTGCCTTTAGCAGCTGCTGTGTTTATACAGTGTCGGTTGTTATGTAATTTGTTTGATGGTATGGTAGCAATTGAAGGCGGTAAAGGGACGGCATCAGGAGAGATGTTCAATGATATTCCTGATCGAATTGCAGATCCTTTAATTTTGATTGGTGCCGGCTATGCAGTAACGGCTGTTAGCTGGGGATCGACTCTTGGCTGGTTAGCAGCACTATTGGCTGTAATGACTGCTTATGTGCGGACCTTGGCGGTGAGTATAGGTGCACCAAGTAATTTTTCTGGACCAATGGCAAAGCAACATCGTATGGCACTATTAACGCTGGCATGTGTGCTCACTGCAATTGAGCCTTGGCTAGGCAGATTATGGCCTGCAATATCAGAGATGACAGCTAATGCCTCGTCCAATGCTTCTGGCTCAGGATGGATGCTGCTAACAGTATTGGTGATTATTTGTATTGGCTGTGTGTTTACTATTTATAACCGTTCGCTTAGTGCGTATCACTTTTTAGAAAATCAATAAGCTTTAGAAAACCAATAAGCTTTAGAAAATCAATAAGCTAAAAAGTTAGTCAACCAGTTTAATTAAGTTTGATTTTGTCTTTTAGTAAAAACTCCATTAAGGCTTTTTGGGCATGTAAACGGTTCTCAGCTTCATCCCACACCACAGATCTTGGATCATCTAGCATATCATGTGAAATTTCTTCACCTCTGTGTGCTGGTAAGCAGTGCATAAACAACACATCTGGATCAGCTTTATCCAGTAATGACGGGGTGACTTGGTAGGGCGCAAAGCGGCGGGCACGGGTGTTTTGCTCGCTTTCTTGCCCCATACTTGCCCACACATCGGTCACAATCAAGTGAGCATCTTTGGCGGCTTCTTGTACATCCTCAACCAAGCTAACACAGTGTTTAAATTTTTGCATTAGATCTGGGTTAGGCTCAAAGCCATAAGGTGCTGCCACTCTAAGTTCAAAACCAAATTGATTGGCTGCTGCCATAAAAGACGAGCACATATTATTGCCATCTCCGACCCAGGTAACAATTTTATCTTTGATACTACCACGATGCTCGTAATAGGTCTGCATGTCTGCGAGTAGCTGGCAGGGGTGAAAGTCATCGGTTAAGGCATTGATGATAGGTACTGAGGAATATTCGGCAAAGCGTTCTACTTTTTCATGCTCAAAGGTACGAATCATAATGATATCAACCATACTTGATATCACACGTGCAGAGTCTTCAATTGGCTCACCACGACCGAGCTGGGTATCTTTTGGTGATAAGAAGATGGCGTGACCACCAAACTGTCCCATACCAGTCTCAAAGGAGATGCGGGTGCGGGTAGAGGATTTTTCAAAAATCATTCCTAAAGTACGACCAACAAAGGGCTGATAAACCTCCCCCATATGTTGCATTTTTCGGAGCTCACTTGCTCGCTTAATTAAGGCTTCAAGCTCAGCTGGAGACAAATCAAGTAGTGTTAAAAAATGACGCACGCTCATGAGGTTCTCTTTAAATGATTAGACATTAAAATGAATAAAATTTAAACCGTTGGGTTTTTTTGAAAAATGAGTTGGGGTTATTGAAAATCAATAGCAAAATAAATAGCCCTAGTAAACTGTCAGTATAACCAAATTTATAGCAGGGTGAAAACAGTTAACCGTGCTTTTTATTAATTTATTCTGTGATGCTTGCTGTAAGGACTTTTCGAATCGGTCTTTGCGTGACGCGGCACAGCAGCTCATAACCTAAGGTGTGTGCTGAGTGAGCAATATCGTCAACACTAGGCGCACCTTTCAATGTATCGCCCCATAGACTAATACGGTCCCCTACTTGAGGATTTGGCACGTCGGTCAAATCAATAGCAATCATATCCATCGCTACCCGACCAATGACAGGACAGCGATAAGCTTGTAACGACTGATTTTCAGCTGTGTTGTTAGTGTCTGATGGCAGCTTTTGTGGATGCAAGCTGACCCAAGCTGAGCCATCAACTACACGAGGATAACCATCACCATATCCAATGCTGACAATGCCTTTTAGCATAGGGCGATTGGCGACAAAGCGACTGCCATAGCCGACTGAGCTACCAGCTGCGATATGGTGAATGGCCATTATGCGAGCGCTAAATGTCATCACTGGCTTTAACTGTAAGTTATCAGCGCTGACCGCTTCTAATGGAGTACTGCCATAGAGCATGATACCTGGACGTACCCAGTCAAAGTGACATTGTGGAAAGTTGATAATACCAGCTGAGTTGCATAAAGAAGCCTTAGTATTGGCATCTACCTGTGCTTTTAGCATCTTTAATACTTGGTTGAAGGTGTCGATTTGTTGAGTATTTGATGGATGTAATGGGGTGTCAGCATTGGCAAAATGGCTGGTTAAGATTAGCTGATAGCCTGCTGCTACTAAAGGCTTGGCCACAGCCACCAATTCATTAGGCTCAAATCCTAGACGGTTCATTCCTGTATTTAGTTTTAGCCAAAGCGTACGACATGGCGAGCTAACATTAGGAACATGACTCAGCGCCCAGTTAGCTTGATGATGATGATGGATGATGCTTTGGCAGGTGGCTTGTAGTGATTGCTGCCATTCATTTTCACTAAAAACACCTTCAATCAACACAATATCTTTGTTCCAACCCAATGAGCGTAATTGTTGCGCCTCGCTAAAGCAAGCCACACCCAGAGCATCTGCTTGTTGTAGTGCTGGTAGGCAAGCCTCGACACCATGACCATAGGCGTTAGCTTTAACCATGGCTAGTATCTTAGTGGTTGCAGGAATACGGTGTTTAACGTGGTTAAGATTATGGGTTAAGGCAGTTTGATCTATGGTGATAGTCGCATGACGCATGAACACCTCTCACTTAATATAACAATAAATATTCTATAACAATAAATATAAAGGGCTGTATTAAGGATATGCCCAAGTTTTGGTATGATTTTATTTTAACTATCCTCAACATATCCTTAATGATACAGGCTGAGGGCTACCACCTAGCTGAGGGTGTTATTCTCTAACTGACATTGTCATACCAGATAAAGGCATTATCCTAGTATGCGCCATATTACAAAGCAAATAGCCAATAAGTAAAAAATAGGCGATAACCAACCAATAACTTGTGTGGCAAGCGCAATACTAATAGCAAAGCCAGATAACGCAATCCAATCGCGGCGTCTGTCATTAAGCATGTCAGCACGAATTTGCTGGATCTCTCTTAACTGTTGATCTTGTCTAGCACCTTGTGAGGCCATGCTCTGGATACCCTGATCTAGTAGTTTGGGGATTTGGGCCGTAGATAGCATCAGCTCAGGCAACTGTTCGCGTAATTTGCGCATATTATGGACAGGATCTAGCTGTTCTTTAACCCAACTGGTTAAGATCGGCTTGGCCAATGACCAAATATCAAGCTCTGGGTATAAATCACGACCTAGCCCCTCAACATGAACCAAGGTTTTTAATAGCAACACCAGCTGTGGTGGGATACTCATATGATGGCGACGAGCGATATCTAAAATCTGCATTAACACGCCAGCAAAGTCGATCTCATTAATCGGCTTTAATACCATAGGTGCAACGGTACGGCGCATATCACGGGTCAAGGCGTGTTTGTCAGTATTGGGTGGAATCCAACCAGCGCGACTGACAATATCGACTAAGTTAGCAAAATTGTTGTTCATCACCGCCAGCAACATACGAGCCACTATCATCTGGTCTTCATTGGACAGCTCACCCATAATGGCACAGTCTAGACCAATATAGCGTGGGTAGTGGCGGTATGGCTCTGGAGTCTCTTCAGGCAAGATTTCAACAAAAACGTTGCCAGGATGCATGTCAGCATGAAAGAAGTTATCTCGGAACACTTGGGTAAAAAAGATGGTAAGCCCTTTTTCTGCCAATGCTGCTCTATCATAGCCTAGATCATCGAAGACCTGAGTTTGAGAGATAGGCACACCTTGGATGCGTTCCATAACCATGACATTTTTTGAAGCAGCATAGACCTCTGGTACATACATCATGGTTGAACCTAAGAAGTTGTTACGCATCTTGGTAGTATTGTCTGCTTCGAAGTTCAAGTCCAACTCATTGAGCATAATTTGGCGGTAGTCTTCTACGACTTCAATAATACGTACAGCACGGGCAGCTTCAATACGTGCCGAAGCCCATTGCGCCATATCACGGAGTAGCTCAAAATCTGCCACAATCTGATCTCGAATATCAGGACGTACCACTTTTACTACCACTTCGCGTCCATCATGCAAAGCGGCGGTATGCACTTGTGCAATAGAGGCAGCTGCCAACGGCTTAGTATCAAAGCGGGTAAACAGAGTATTTAAGCTTTGCCCTAAACCATGCTTACTATCTTGAATTTGGGCAATCACGATATCGACATCAAAAGGCTTGACTCTATCTTGTAGCTGTACCAATTGTTCGATAATATCAGGGGTAACAAGATCACGACGAGTAGAGAGCAGCTGACCTAGTTTTAAAAACAAGGTACCCATGTCCTCTAATGCCAGCTTGACCCCATTAGGCTGATGTTTTTTGCCCCAAGCTGCTGGATGCGCTTTGATCATTTTGGCAATCGGTTGTAGCTGTGGGGTGTCTGCTAGTGGTAAATGAGTATCTAGGCGGTAATGTGCAGCTATGCGCCACAGTTGAAACAGACGTTTTCGATGAGTTAACAGCATGTAAAGCCACCCAGTTATAAAGTTTTAAAAGTTTAAAAGTGAAAATAAAGCCACCTTTTCGTAAAGACGGCTTATTAGGAAAAAAGGGTCGTAAATACCAAACCATAGCCAGTAACGAGAGCTGTTAACGGTTTGTTTCCTGTTGTAACCGAGCAAGTACTTTGGCTTGTTCTGCCTTAATCATTGCCAAGCGCGCTTCTTCACGCTCGATATCTGAGCGCAATTTAAGCAACTGTTGCTTTAGGTCTGTAATTTCAGCGTCTTCATCAGGATCTGGTGGTGCATTGCCTGCGACATCATTAGCCCAGTCTGCGACATCATTAAAGGCGTGTTTGGCACTGTGAGACACATTTCCTTTTAAAAATTTTATTAACAGGTCCAGTTGCATAGATAACGAGCTACCAATAAGAGGTTCAAGTTGACCTGCAATATCGGGATTAAAGCCTGCAATTAGCTGCTTTAAGTGCATCAGTATCTTATAGTCACCTTCAATCGGCAGATTGCCACCTGCATCACGCATTAGATTAAGCAACTCGGCGATATTATCAACTTTGATCGTACAATCAGGCTGTATATTACCAATGGCTGCATACTGTTGCCACGCTTGTGAACGCTCATCTTGAGCATCATTAGGCGTCTCATACAGGTCGTATGCGCTGTATTTGACTGGCTCAAAGCGGATATGGTCATCATGAAAATGAATGTCGACATTGAATTTAGGTGTCATCATGGTTAAGCGAAGCACCTTACCTGTCAAATCGGTTAAGCCTGCTTTGGTCGTTTGGTCGCTCAAAATAGCAACATTTATTAGCTTTTCTACTGCAGTTAAAAGTAAAACGGTAATCATAGTGTTTTGCCTAAGTTACTATTTACAATACCTCATGCTCATCACAATACCTCATGCTCAGCTTATGAAGACTCGATTTAGACTGGTGCTTTTTACCCAGAAAAACGTAACTTTAATCAAATATGCTGAGCTAAAGCAACAGTCTATGCTAAGAGTTGAGAGTGAGGTAAATAGTTGGTTATTTTTTAAAGCCACGATGTACAGCTACGATGCCAGCGGTTAGGTTATGATAATCGCAGTTTACAAAGCCGGCATCTTCCATCATGGTTTTTAGTGTTTGCTGATCTGGATGCATACGAATAGACTCAGCCAAATACTGATAGCTTTCGGCATCATTTGCCACCAGTTTGCCCATAAGTGGTAGTGCAGTAAACGAATAAATATCATAGGCCTTTGATAGTGGCTCAAACACAGGCTTTGAGAATTCTAAAATTAATAAACGACCACCTGGCTTTAATACTCGGTACATTGCACGTAAGGCAGCATCTTTATCAGTTACGTTGCGTAGTCCAAAGCTAATGGTCAATAGATCAAAGCTATTGTCTTCAAATGGTGCTAAGGTTTCAGCGTTGGCAAGTACAAAATCGACATTGTTACAACCAGCATTAATTAGGCGCTCACGACCCACATCCAACATGGCTGCATTAATATCTGATAATACTACTTTACCACTGCTGCCGACCTCACGGCTAAAGACTTTGGCCAAGTCGCCAGTACCGCCAGCAATATCTAATACATGTTGTCCAGTGCGCACACCAGATAAACTGATGGCATAACGTTTCCATAAGCGGTGAATACCAAACGACATTAGATCATTCATAATGTCATACTTTTTGGCAACTGAGGTAAAGACATCAGCAACTTTGGCTTGTTTTTCTGCTTTTTTCACTTTTTTAAAGCCAAAGTGGGTTTCCTCTAAGCCATCTGTATCTGGTGTGTGCGGATTGTGAATATCATCTTTTGGGTTAAAGCGGGGCAGAGTGTTTGCTGTTATTGAGCTGACAGTGTGAGTATTTGTAGCGCTTTGAGACGATTGCGCACTGCTTTGAAAAGGCAGAGTCGCTTGTTGACCTTGTGGTGTGCCCACAGGTAGTTCAGAGACATTGCTAAACTGGTCGTTGAGTACCGTTTTTTTGCCACTAGTAGAGTCTAAATTAAGCTGAGCTGAGTTGCCTTGTAGCGCTTGTTGCACTTTGGCATTGGTTTGTTGCTGCTCATCAAGGGTTTTTTCAACAAGCTGAGTTTGTATATCGCTAGTATTGGCTTGCGGTGTGTGGCTGGCTTGACTGCTATGCTCTGTTTGCTTGGTATCATGCGCTGAAGTAACTGATTGGCTCATAAATAAATCCTTGGTTAACTACTTTAATTTTATCGATATCTTGAATTCAATATGGCTTGTATTAGTCGGCCATTTGGATTTGTTATTCTATTTTTGGTGTACATCAGCGATAATTTGTAGCTCACGCTCACAAAATGGATCAATAAAGCTGGCGACACTTTTTAGCGGCTTCATAGCAGCAAATCCTGCGTCAATAAAGTCATATAAAGGTTGTAAGTTATGTTTGTAAGCCTGTCTTTTGGCCAATTTAAATGCTTTTTGCAAAATAAAAGAGTTTAAATATTTGTCACTACGGTAACAAACTTGCTTTAAGTCTTCAATTTGTTGACGACGGGCGCTCTCATCATTAACTGCTAGGTATGCAGCATGCATATTATCAGCAGTCACTGGCAAATCATTGGCAACTAACCACTCGGCTAATTTGAGGTCGAGCTTGGTTGAGGTGATAGCGGTTTCAACGCCTAGCGTTCCTGTTTCTAGTGCTGCTGAAGGGGCAAGCTTTTCAAGTTTGCGTGCTTTGGGTACAATTCTTTCAAGCTGGCTGACAATTTGATTAAGCGTATCGCCACCGTATAGATGATTTAAAAAGTATTCTGCCATTGGCTTGTTTTTGGGTTCTGAAAACAAGGTGGCATGGGTTTGACGAATACGGTCTTTTTGCCAAGCTTGGACTTGTTGTAGCTTTTGTGCCAACTCTGGATTGTTATGATGAGGTAGTTGCCAAAATTGTTGTAGCTCAACACCAAGCTTAGATAATGCGGACATAGGTAAACTCCTAGATTTTTTTAAGTGATACTAATTCTGAATAATAACCTACGCTTGTTAAGTCGATTATAGTAGTGCGTGTATTTTTTTACCTGTATTTATAGTGGTACGTGCATTCGCAGGCATATCTTATATTAAAATTTAGTATTACAAAATATGGTATTACAAAATATGGTATTAAAGGTAAAAATGGAAAGTTAGAATGAGATGGGGTCGTATAGTCTTTATCTGTGGAATAAGATTAGACTGCATTTTTGTCTTGCTAAGCGTCTATTTTTCCCCTTAATCTATGACTACTTACCCCTATATGACTACTTACCCCTGAGTGTATAACTGCTAATTATATTACTATAAGTTAACGTCAGAAGATATCAAATCTATAACTTGAGTCTTTTCACGCAATCATACAAGTAAAATACAAAACAATCAAAATACAATCGTAATAAAAACTTGATAACTTAAACAGTGAACATCAAACCATAACAACTAAAACCAAAGCATAAAAGTAAGGATGAATATAATGTCAAAAAAAGATGACAATGCCAATTTTCATAACAATGAGTTATTTATCGAAGCAGATCCGTTAAGCACCTTTCATATGGATGAAGATCAACTACGGTTTGAATTGGTTAAAGCCCAGTATGCATTACGTGAAACTCGACAACAAGGACAAGCCACTGGCCTATTGGTCTTAGTCAATGGTATGGAGTTGTCTGGTAAAGGAGCAGCAGTTACCCAACTTCGTCAATGGGTAGATCCAAGGCTGCTCAACATTGAAGCTTGTACTGGCACACAGCCAAGTGAGTATGAGCCCATTTGGCAAACTCATGTTGGCAAACTGCCACGACATGGCAATATCACTGCTTACTTTGGCAACTGGTATGCTGACTTAATCCAAGAAACGTTGCAACGGATGCAGCAGGGTAAGAAAAATAAAGATAAGAACAAAGATCTACAAGAACCACCAGAATGGGAGATATACCTGCGTACTCAGTTGAATATCTTGACAGAGTTTGAAGCAGATTTGGCCAATAATCATACTAAGTTATTAAAATGTTGGTTTCATATCGATGAAGACACCTTGAAGTTGCGTCTAAAAGACGACAAACAAGATCCATATTGGCTCTATAATATGGATTGGCATGACAAAAAAATGGTAAAAAAGTTTAATGAAATTGCCAAAGTTATTCTAAGTCAGCAACAAAACTGGGTTATTATAGATGGTAGTGAAGCTGATGATAAAAAAGCTAAAAAGAAAGCCTATAAAGATCAAGGTTATAATCAGCAAGCCAGTGTTGAGTTTTGCCATGAGGTATTACATGCGGCACAAGCGGCGTTAATAAGTAGTCAGCAACATGACAGCAACCATCCACTAATGGCTAATGTGTCACGCAATATGAATGCTGCCTTTTCATGGGCAGATGTACCAGATAAATTAACGGACATAGATGACCCTGATTTGACCAAGTCTGACTATCATAAGTCATTGGCCAAAAAGCAGGCTAGATTAGCCGAGCTACTGCGAGCTAGGGGTGCTGGTTGTGTTGGTGAGCATCATCATGTTATTTTTGCTTTTGAGGGAATGGATGCTGCTGGTAAAGGTGGTGCTATTAAGCGTTTAGTGTCGCCACTAGATCCTCGAGAATATCAAATTTATAATATTTCAGCACCGAGTCAAATAGAGCTACAATACCCTTATTTGTGGCGCTTTTGGAAGCGGATGCCAGAGCTTACGCCTAGCAGAAAAGAAGAGCGATTAAGCCGTATAGCAATCTTCGACAGGACTTGGTATGGACGGGTATTGGTTGAGCGTATTGAAGGCTTTGCCAGTGATGATGCTTGGCAACGTGCTTATGATGAGATCAATCGTATGGAGCGCGATTTGGCGGACAAAGGCACTATTATTATCAAATATTGGTTAGCAATTGATAAGCAGGAACAGCTTGAGCGTTTTGAAGATAGGAAAGAGACACCGCACAAGCAATTTAAATTAACTGAAGATGACTGGCGTAATCGTGACAAATGGCAAGATTATGTACAAGCTGCCGCTGATATGTTAGCACGCACCAATACCAAGTATGCGCCTTGGCATGTGGTAGCGACCAATGATAAGCGCACCGCTCGTTTGGCAGTATTAGATCATGCGATTGCGCAATTAGAAAAAGTTATCAGCTGTTAGCGATTATATAAATTAATATATAAATCAAAAACAGGTAAGCAATTCAAATAAGCACTTGGTCAAAAACAACAGTTTCAAGTTTTGACAGAGAAGGGTATAATGTATATATATAAGCAATTAAAAAAACATATCCTCAGTTCGTACCATGATAATAGTTAAGTGGTTTAATTAGTAATAGCAAGTGTTTATCCATTGAAGCCCCGACTATTCGGGGTTTTACATTTTAACATCCGATTGGCTCAGAAAATATCATGCTTCCAAAGTCAACTACACCAAGCAATACTTATTTTAAAGGTTCAAGCAGAGCGAATTTGTTTTTTGGTTTGTTTCTTGCCGTCATAACCGCATACTTTGTTTGGTGGGGCTTAGATTATACCAATCACCAACAAACTTCTTTGTTTATTGTCGCTACCGTATTTGGCATTTTTATGGCCTTTAATATTGGTGGTAACGATGTAGCCAACTCCTTTGGTACTTCTGTCGGTGCTGGCACGTTAACGATTCCACAAGCGCTGGCAGTAGCGGCAATTTTTGAGGTGTCTGGTGCGGTTATTGCTGGTGGTGAGGTAACAGATACTATTCGTAAAGGCATTGTGGATCTTGATGGGTTACCCATTGAACCAAATCAATTTATCTACGTCATGTTATCTGCGCTAATTGCCGCCGCTTTTTGGCTATTATTCGCCACCAAAAAAGGTTTGCCTGTATCGACCACGCACTCCATTATTGGTGGTGTGGTTGGTAGCTCTATTGTGATGGGAATCCAAATTGGTGGTACAGAGCTGGCATTTTCAACCGTCCAATGGGATCAAATCGGTCAAATTGCGCTGTCTTGGGTGTTATCTCCGTTGCTTGGCGGTTTGTTAGCCTATGCCTTGTATAAACAAATTAAAATTAATATTTTATATTACAATGATCGTGCCGAAGAGCGTATCAAGGAGTTAAAAGCTGCTAGAAAGGTGCTAAAAAAACAGCATAAAGAGTGGGTTAATGAGTTAGCCGACTCATTGCAGGTGTCATATACCTCAAAAATGGTCCGTGACCAAGAAATTTATAAAGATGAGGACACAGAGCGTGATGATTTAGAAACTGAATACTACCGCGAACTATATGACATTGAGCGTGAAAGAAGCAGTATTGATACTCTAAAAGCACTGCGCCAGTGGGTACCTTTGATTGCCGCATTTGGTGGGGTAGTCATGACTGCTATGGTGGTGTTTAAAGGACTTAAAAATGTTGATTTTAGTCTAACTACCTTACATGGCTTTTTGCTGATGATTATGGTCGGTGCGCTCATTTGGTTGACTACCTTTATTTATACTAAGAGCATCAAGGGTAAGCAAAAAGAAGATTTAACTCGTGCTACATTTATCTTATTTAGTTGGATGCAGGTATTTACTGCAGCTGGATTTGCCTTTAGTCATGGCGCCAATGATATTGCCAACGCAGTTGGTCCGTTTGCGGCCATTATGGATGTGATTCGGACCAATGCCATTGCCAGTGAAGCCGCTGTACCAACACCTGTGATGGTGACCTTTGGTGTGGCGTTAATTGTCGGCCTGTGGTTTATTGGTAAAGAAGTGATTCAAACTGTGGGCACTAATTTGGCTCAAATGCATCCTGCCTCTGGCTTTTCTGCTGAACTATCAGCAGCTGCAGTAGTAATGGGCGCTTCTATGCTTGGATTACCAGTATCTAGTACCCATGTTTTAGTTGGTGCAGTATTGGGTATTGGTATGGTTAATAAAAATACTAATTGGGGGCTGATGAAACCAATTGGACTGGCTTGGGTGGTTACGCTACCAGCAGCGGCAGTGATGTCAATGCTTAGTTATTTGGCTTTGAGCAATTTGTTTTAATTCATGTGTTTTAAGGCTAATTTTGAGCTCTCAAAGATTGCTTCGGAGCCTGTACTTATCAGCTAAAGCTAGGATATTAAGTTAAAGTTTGGATGCTCCAATATAAAACAAATCAATTTTAAACAGCCCCTAGTAACGATTAACAGGCTTATTTAGGAAAAAAAGAATTCATTGTAGATTGTGAACGCAGGTTTTCATTAGAGGTTATCAAGGCAAAACAAACTATTAAAAAAGGCCATTGTTATTCAATGGCCTTTTTGGTTAGCACTATTTTGGTTAGCACTATTTTGGTTAGCACTTTGTTGATACGCGTCTTGCTAACAGTATTATTGGACATTTTTGCCATGCTGTTTTTGCTGGATGCTTTTAGCAAGTTTGTAGCACTCATTGATATGGTCGTTAGCAATTTTTTTGAAAATCATGTAGCCCATGGTAGCTGCTACTAATTGGCCACCCAAAGGAATGAATTTAGTCACCTGTTTAGCCACAATTTTTCCACCGTAACCTTGGACTGTTTTTTTTACTACGCCACGAGTTGCCATCAATCCTGCAAAGTCAATAGCACGATTTTTTACCTCGCTCCAATGAACTTCTTTAGCATTAATATCAATGGCAGATTCACGATCAGATATTAGGCCAAAGCGCTCGCTAATTTCAGGTAATAGTAGCGTTAGCATCCCAGCATCAAGGGCAACATCAGCAAAAGGTATTGGGATAATGGCTGCCCCAGCTGAGTATTTTGCGCGTTTTTTGACTAATGCTTGGCATTGCTTTTTTACTTTTTCAAGGTCTAACTCTGGATCAATGCTATCTGGTAGCTTTTCTGCAGCAGGAAGGGTAATCATAAAAATATCCTTATGGTTTGAGTTTTTTGTAATTTAAGAGTTACAGATTAAAGCTTATTTAATGCTGTCAATATATGATTTTTTTGGTAAAAAAACCACTATACTTTGTTAACAGTTATTAGGGCGTGTTTTCAATCTGTATTATTATACCTTTTCTGAAAAATAACCTATCATTATCAAATTCGCCAAACCTACTACTTGTAACGTTTGCACTCGTTTTCTTCGATATCTTAATTTTCAGATTTGGTATTACTTTAAATAAGCTAAAAGCTACTCTTGAATAAGCTAAAAGCTACTCTTAAATAAGATAAAAACACTTATAAATAAGTTGAAAATATAGGACTTACGCACGAGTAGATATGATGGCAGCTGGTAATCATTTATGAATCCTCTGAAAGTAGAGCCAAACGCTCTATAAATAATAACCAGTCGCTTTTTAAGCCTTGAAATTGTATTTTTGCATAAGTCCTAAAATAGTTAACTCTTGGTGTTTAGTATCAAAACCTATACTATGCACTGCCTGGATAACGCTTAAACAAAGCAAATAAAAAAACACATTAAAAAGTTAAAAACAAATGTCATAAAATTTTAACCCTAACCCTAACTTTTAGTTCCTATACCATGAGCAAAACTATGATGTTAACGCTATCACCACGTTTTACTGGCAAGCTGCCTGATGACTTACCTCAAGGTTTAACAACTTTGTATCAACAATCGCCAACTCTGACACGGCTATTGCTTGCAAGAGGTGTCACCAGTATAGATGATCTAGATTACTCATTATCTTCTTTGTTAGCGGCTGATGGATTACGTGATATCGATCCTGCGGTGCAGTTGTTAAATGATGCTATTCAACAGCAACAACGTATCTTAATTGTCGGTGACTTTGATTGTGATGGTGCGACTAGTACCGCTTTGATGATGCGAGTGTTAACAAAAATGGGTGCTCAGGTAGATTTTGTGGTGCCAGACCGCTTTAAATATGGCTATGGACTTACGCCAGAGATAGTGCAACTGGGAATTGATGAATATAGCCCTGATCTGATCGTGACGGTAGATAACGGCATCTCTAGTCATGCTGGGGTAGATAAAGCCAATGAACATGGCATCAAGGTAATTATTACAGATCATCATTTGACTACCAAAGCCACACCTGCTGCCGCTGCTGTGGTCAACCCCAATCAGTTGGATTGTCAGTTTGCTAGTAAAGCATTGGTAGGGGTCGGTGTGGCGTTTTATTTGCTTGGACGCTTGTCAAAGTATCGGCGTGAGCAAGGGCTTAAAAGTGTACAAGTAAGCCGTTATTTGGATTTGGTAGCCTTAGGTACGATTGCAGATGTTGGTGTATTAGATCACAATAATCGCACCTTGGTCAGTCATGGCTTGGCTGCCATTCGTCAAGGGCGCTGCTGTGCAGGGATTTTAGCACTGCTAGAGCTAGCAGGACGTGATTATCAAAAAGTAGGCGTGCAAGATTTTGGCTTTGTCCTTGGGCCTAGAATTAATGCAGCTGGACGTATGGATAATATGCGTATTGGTATTGAATGTCTATTAACCGATAATCCCGAAAAAGCGAAGCAGTTGGCTTTTGAGCTTGATAAATTAAACAAAGAGCGGCGTTTTGTAGAAGGTGGAATGCGCGAGCAAGCTGATGCTATTTTGGTGCAGTTGCATGCTCAGCAAGAACAACCTAAAGCTAGCCTTACAGCAGAGGTAGTGAAAGAAGATGAGGTCACGGATACAGTGAGTAAGCAGGCACAATCACGTAGCTTGGTTTTGTACCAAGATGATTGGCATCAAGGCGTCATCGGTATCCTTGCTGGAAGACTCAAAGAAAGTCATTATCGTCCTGCTATTATTTTTGCACCAGCAGATATAAACAAATTGGGAGATGAAGATGCAATTAAAGGATCGGCACGCTCCATCCCAGGAATTCATATTCGAGATGCTATTGAGCATATTGCTCAAAATCAGTCAGAGTTGATTACTCATTTTGGTGGGCATGCCATGGCCGCTGGATTAACAATACAAAAGCGCCATTTTGAAGCGTTTAATCAGGCTTTTGAGGCACTCATGCAGCAGCAAGATGCCAGTATCTTTGAAGAAGAGCGCTTTACCGATGGTCCATTAATGGCGCAAGATTTTAGTCTTCATTTTGTGGATGCACTGATTAACCATCATATCTGGGGGCAAGGCTTTGTGCCACCTCAGTTTGATGGCTTATTTAGCGTACAAAGCTTTAGAGTTTTAAAAGATAAGCATTTAAAGCTGTCGCTGGCTTATCCAGGTGTGATGTACCCCATTGACGCCATTTGGTTTAATTACGATGTAGACAAATGGGATTATCGTGCTAGTGAGGTACATATTTTGTTTGAGCTGGACATCAATGAATGGAATGGCAATCAAAGCATTCAGTTGATGGTGAAAGATTTGGCGGTGACAGTGCTTACTTAACTAAGCGAATAGACGGCAAATGCCAGTCAAAACGTAATGCTAAGATACGAACGCCAAAAATGACGGCTAAAGTAATCAAGTCATTGACGCCCGTTTCAACCCCATAAGATCTCAATAATAAATAAATGCACGAGCCGATGATACTGGCTGTGATATAAATCTCTTTTTGCAGTACTAAAGGGATTTCATTACAAATAATATCACGCACCATACCGCCCACAATTGCGGTACATACCGCCATCAAAATGGCCACCACAGGGGGAGCACCATGATTTAGCGCTACCTCTAACCCAATGACACTAAAAGCAGCTAGACCAATAGCATCAAACAGCTTTAGAGCAGTATCAATCTTATGATACAGATGAAAAAAGATTTGTAAAATTAATGAGGTGATGGTGATTACTAATAAGTAATTTAAATCTAGCATCCAAAATAAAGGATGCCTATCAATGACAATATCTCGAATAGTACCACCACCGATGGCATTGACCATAGAGACTAAGATGCAGCCAGTGACATCAAACCCTTTGTGTTGTGCAAGTAATGTACCAGCAATCGAACAGGCAACCACACCAACCATATCAAATAGGTAGATCAGATTTTCCGTACTCGCAAGGTAGCTTAGCATTTATTTTAAAACCCTTAGACCAGGCTTATTTTCAGGCTTTGACTTTGTTGGCTTATTGCTCTTAGCTCGTTTGTTGGGAGAAGTCTCAGCAGTGTCTTCTGGTACAAAGTTATCATATTCATTGGGGTCGAAAGGCATTGCGATGGCTTGATTTTCTTTGGCAAAAATAGCGATAACCGCCTGCATTGGTATCCACAGCTCTTTGGAAACACCACCAAAACGGGCATTAAAACTGATATAGTTATTGTCTATCGACATATTGCCAGTAGCACGACTAGCGATATTAAGTACGATTTGTCCATTTTGTACATACTCAGTTGGTATGACTAAGTTGTCTTGAGTAGCGTCGACCAACAAATAAGGGGTCAGCGCATTGTCCTCTAACCACTCATAAAAGGCACGAATCATATAGGGACGGGTGGGGGTTAATTGTAAATCTTCCATGCAAACCTCACTGTTAGGATATTACTAGATAGTTGTGATGATGTGTGTTGTTTATGTCTGTTGTTTATGTGTGCTGCTTAAAAGTCAGGCCAAAATTCAGCTAGCCCGTTACTCTATGGTTTGGATAAAGCTGTGACGCTCAAATAAGCGCTGCTGATAGTCTATTAGCGGGCGGCACAAATGGCTTGGTAATTCAATTTGCATCTCATCTAGTCGATAGAGCATTGCCCCCAATAGAACATCACACCAACCAAAGTCATCTGACATAAAATAGCTAGACTGCCCAAACACAGGTGATAGAGTAATCAAGGCATCAGACAGGCGTTGTCTAGCAATCTTAGCTTGGCTAGGATTAATACTGTCTTTGTGAGTTAATAATATACGCCCTAATTTAAGCCAATCATTTTGGATACGCCAAGCTAGCTGTCTTTGTAGCGCTTTTTGTTTTGGCGATTCGGGCAGTAGTTTGTGCCCATGATACCTATCTTCTAGATATTCAAAAATGACATTGAGCTCATACAAACTAAAGTCACGGTGTACTAAGACTGGTAGGGTGTTGTAAGGATTTAATTGCCGTAAATCCTCTGGTCGCTCACTATCTAGCAGAGACAGATAATAATTAATATTTTTTTCAGCCAATAACAACCTGATAACGTGGCTATCGTAGCCATCGTCGGCATACAGGACAAGCTGGCTTTCAGGAATATCTTTAGGATCAATCATAGACGGCAAGACAAAGAAAATAGACTAGCATCCTAACCAAAGTACCCACGTTAATCAATAGTTTAATGTTTAACATCCTTTTTTTAACAAATAAAAAAGGCGATAGATAGACTATCACCTTTTTATTATTTTTATGATTGTTTTGTTATTATCGTCTATTTGCTCTAATTTATTTGACGTCTTTCCAGAATTCTTTGTTCAATAGATATACAGGAATTAATAAAATTAGTAAGAAGATAATGACAAAGAAGCCGTAACGCTGACGATCTTCACGTACAGGTTCAGCCATCCATGCCATAAAGTTAACTAGGTCACCTACACGACTGCGATATTCTTCTTCACCCAGTTCATTTTGTAGGTTAAGTAACACATGTGGCATGGCCGCATTTTGTAGTACTAGGTTATTAGCACCCCAAGGACGACTTGGATCTTCATAGAAGCTTAACAAATAGGTGTAAACCCAGTCATCACTACGTAGGCGGGTCTCTAATGACAAGTCTGGTGGTGCAGCACCAAACCAGTCAGCTTGAACTTCAGGATCTATACCAGCATCAATGTGATCTCCGATTTGATCTGAAGTGACCAGCAAATACTTCTCTACGAGCTCAGGTGGAATCTCTAAGTCCTGAGCTATGCGTGAATGACGTACATACTTAGCGGTGTGACAGCCAGCACAGTAGTTCATAAACATGGTAGCACCACGTTGTAATGAACCCTTGTTGGCAAAATCAATAGGCGCTGTACTACACGCCAAATGCTCTTCAACACCTTCAGCATTGGTGAACGTACCACAACCTGAACCTCCTGCTGCTTGGGCAGAAGTGGTGGCCGCAAGTGTTAAAGCAACACCAAATCCGATTCCGGTCAATGATTTAGTTAACGCACTCATTAGTGACCTCCAGTAACGCGTTCAGGTGGCTGCTTACAAGTCTCAATTGATGTGTAAATTGGCATCAACAAGAAGTATAAGAAGTATAAGATGGTAAATATACGGCCTAAGATAGTGTTAACCGGAGTAGAAGGTGCGACACCTAAATAACCGAGGAATATAAAGCTTACAACAAAGATAGCCAATGCAATCTTAGACAAAATACCTTTATAACGGATTGATTTTACAGGTGAACGATCTAACCAAGGTAATAAAAATAGCATGGCAATAGCACCACCCATAGCGATAACACCACCTAGCTTATCAGGCACCGCACGTAAGATAGCATAGAAGGGGGTGTAGTACCAAACAGGGGCAATATGCTCAGGTGTCTTCAATGAGTTAGCTGCTTCAAAGTTTGGCTTTTCTAGGAAGAAGCCACCACCTTCAGGGAAGAAGAAGACCACAGCAAAGAAGATAATGAAGAAGACCACAATACCTACCATGTCATGCACAGTGTAGTATGGGTGGAATGGAACACCATCTAATGGTACGCCATTTTTGTCTTTTAGTTTCTTGATATCAACGCCATCAGGGTTGTTTGATCCTACATGGTGTAGGGCAACTAAGTGAATAAATACTAAGCCAACCAATACCAAAGGAATGGCAACAACGTGTAGAGCGAAGAAGCGGTTTAGGGTGATACCAGAAATTAGATAGTCACCACGAACCCATTCAGCAAGACCGTCACCAATTACAGGAATGGCCGCAGGTAAGTTCAAAATAACCTGAGCACCCCAAAATGACATGTTACCCCAAGGCAGTAGGTAACCAAAGAAACCTTCGGCCATCAGACACAGGTAGATACCCATACCAATGAGCCAAATTAGCTCACGAGGCTTTTTATATGAGCCGTAGAGCATACCGCGGAACATGTGCAGGTAGACCACCACGAAGAAGGCAGAAGCACCAGTAGAGTGCATATAGCGAATTAGCCAGCCACCTTTGACATCACGCATGATGTATTCAACAGAGGCGAAAGCACCTTCAGCACTTGGGTTAAACATCATGGTTAGCCAAATACCAGTCACTAACTGGTTGACCAATACGATCATGGATAACACACCAAAGAAGTACCAAAAGTTAAAGTTCTTTGGTGCATAGTACTTTGACATATGATATTCATAGGTCTCAGTCGCAGGGAAGCGGGCATCGACCCAACTCATCATTCTTTTACCAAAACTCATGATTATGCCTCCCCGACAGTTAAGATAGGACCATCAATACTATGCTCTGGTACTGGCAAGTTGGTAGGAGCAGGTACGCCCTTATAAACACGACCAGCTAAGTCATATAGCGATCCGTGGCAGGGGCAGAAAAATCCACCGTACCAGTTTGCACCACCTAAGTCAGCAGCACCGACCTCAGGACGATAGTTAGGTGCACATCCTAAATGGGTGCAAACCCCTTCAACGACCAAGATACTTGGTTCGCGTGAACGGGTTTCATTTTTGGCATACTCAGGTTGTATTGATTCTGCTGATTCTGGGTCACTTAACTGGGGTTTTACTTTTTCCAAGTTAGCAACCATCTCATCCGTACGTTTGACCACAAAGATTGGCTTACCACGGTATTTCACGACAATCATCATGCCATCTTCGATAGCACTAATGTCTTGAGTTACAGCAGCACCTGCAGCTTCTGCTTTCGCACTTGGATACCAAGAACGAACAAAAGGTGTTGCCACCGAAGCAACCCCTACTGCGCCAATGGCGGCAGTAGAAGCGATCAGAACTCTACGGCGTTTTATGTTGACGCCTTCGGCATGGCTCATTAAAAACTTCCTCCAGATAAATGTCATGAAACAAGACACGGCACTTAATATACAAGTATCCGCTGTTGTTTCATACTGGTATGTAAAACCCAATGCAATAAGAAGACAATAACATTAAATTCCATTGTGTTATTTGTCATTAATAATATGATGTTGGGTTACATTGGCTTTGCCTAATATTACTAATTGTGTCTATTCTAAGCTATTTTAGTAATAAAATAAATTCGCTTGTGTAAAAATAAAAAAACCCTTGAGTCAACAAGGGTTTTTTCAGATAAAACATGCAAATAAGATGTGTCTCGTTACATAAATTAACGTTTCGAGAATTGTGGACGCTTACGCGCTTTGCGTAGGCCCAATTTCTTACGTTCAACTTGACGTGAATCACGTGTAACAAAACCAGCTTCTTTTAACGCAGGCTTTAAGGTTTCGTCAGATTCGATTAATGCACGAGTGATACCGTGGCGAATTGCACCAGCTTGACCATTAATACCACCACCTTTAACAGTAGCGTAGATATCATAGGTTTCTGCGGCATCTAATAATTCTAGTGGCTGACGAACAACCATGCGTGATGTTTCACGACCAAAGTACTCATCTAGTGGCTTGCCGTTTACAACGATATTACCAGTACCTTTTGATAAAAAGACGCGGGCAGTTGACGTTTTACGACGACCAGTTCCGTAATTGCGTTCCATAACTTACTCCTGATTATGCGATTAAATGTCTAGTTCTTGAGGCTGCTGGGCGGCATGTGGATGCTCAGTACCCGCATACAACTTCAACTTCTTGATGGTAGCATAACCAAGAGGGCCTTTAGGTAACATACCTTTTACGGCTTTTAAAAGTACTTCTTCTGGTTTATGAGCGATCAGCTTGGTAAAGTTTGTTTCTTTAATGCCGCCAGGATAGCCACTGTGACGATAGTATTTTTTGTCTTGGGCTTTCTTACCAGTAACTTTTACTTTGTCTGCATTGATAACAACGATGTAATCGCCAGTGTCAACGTGTGGCGTAAAAGAAGGCTTATGCTTACCGCGCAAACGGTGAGCGATTTGAGTGGCAAGACGACCTAAAGTTTTACCTTCAGCATCGACGATATACCAGTCGTGAGTAACCTCAGCGGGCTTTGCACTTTGTGTTTTCATGATTAAACCTTAAGTTGTCGAGTGAAGCAGTTGTCATGGAAATTATGAGTTTCTACTTCACTGTCGTTGAGAGTGTTGGGGGAAACGGGGCTCTCAAAAAACAGACGCACATTGTATGCATTACGCAGACAAAATGCAACCAGTGAATGTAAATATTGTCATTTTTTATGGCTATCGATTGTTACAAACTACGTGGTTTGGATTTTTTATTAAGGGTGTAGGGCGACAATCACAGTTAATATGAAGCCGTAACCAATACCAAAAATCGAAAGTAAGGGTGTTTTTAGAGCGATATTTGAATCAGGCTGGCAAAAATTTGTCCAATTTTGGTCGATTTTAATACCTTATATGGCTGCATTAAGTCAGATAAAGTCTCTTTCAGTTCTCGTCTGTCTTCTATATATAATAGTGTGTTTGAGTCAACCAGTTGTTGCTGAATCAATATGTTTAATAAAGACACCCACAGCATTGAGTCATAAGGAGGGTCTAAAAATATTAGATGATAAGGGGGCTGGGTGTGGCTGGTTTGTTCACAGTTAGGTTGGATATTGTTAATAGGGTTGAGTTCGGTTGTGAGTACGTGTTGTGCATCACCGACATATATCCGAAATTGATCAGTCGTAAGTTTTAGCTTGTGTGCCGTTTGGGCAATTTGCTGTGCTTGTTGAGCTAGTAGCTCGATAAAAGTAACCTGCTGTGCGCCGCGTGAGAGTGCTTCAAAGCCAAGTACGCCACTGCCTGCACATAAATCTAATACATGGGCTTCGTGCAGATCAAACTGTAACCAGTTAAATAAGGTCTCTCTGAGCCTGTCAGGACTTGGACGTAAGCCTTCAGCATCAATAAAAGATACCCATTGGCGTTTGAATTGGCCACCTATAATGCGTACTTGGCTGATGGCAGCTTTGGCTTTGGTCGGAGCTCTTTTTTGTTTGGTCGGTTTTTGTCTATGCTTGGCACTCATGTTGTCGCTCACGTGGTGGTCTATACAGTCTCTGATATAAATTGAGTTGACGATGCTGAATTAACGATATTAAATTGACTATTCAGCAAATTGACTATTCAGCAAATTGACTATTCAGCGTCAGGTTTATTATTTGTAGCTTCTTGCGCCTCAGCTTGTTTTTCAAGTGCCTCTTGTGCGTCACGCTCGGCATCTAATTTTGCTTTTTCAGCGGCCTTTTTGGTTTTTATTTCAGCAAGCTCCTCTGGAGTTGGAGGTAAAATCGGGTTGTTTGGACGCTGTAATATCCAATAATCAAATAGCGCACGTCCGATAGGAGCCGCTGTGGTACTTCCGCCACCACCATTTTCGACCAAGATAGCAATAGCAATTTGTGGGTCATCTACTGGCGCAAAGCCAGTAAACCAAGCATGGTCCCAATGACGCTTATCCAAAGCTGCTTTATTATAGCTTTTGCCTTGTGGGATGGACTTAACTTGCGCAGTACCCGTTTTACCCGCCATACGATAGCGTGGAGTATAGATACGGCGGGCGGTACCTCGTTTGACTGTTTGCTCCATCGCATTGTGCATTTTTAACCAGTCGGCCTCGGTACCATTAAACTCAATTTCGCCAGTGGGCTTATCAATCGGATGTACTTCAGCAGCACCCTCAGAACGTTTGAGCATGTGCGGTGTAATTTCTTTACCCAAACTTGCAGTCATGGCGGTGGCATTGGCAACTTGTAATGGGGTTGCCAAAAAATAACCCTGACCAATACTGACAGAAATGGTTTCACCTGGCAGCCAGTCTTTGTTATAAGTGTCTTTTTTCCATTGCGGGGAGGGCATAATACCTGATTTTTCGTTGGGCAAATCAATGCCGGTATCTTTACCAAAACCAAACTTCACCATCCAGTCATGCAGGCGCTGAATACCAAGCTGATATGATAGCTTGTAGTAATAGGTATCCACTGACATCACAATGGATTTGGTCAAATCAACCGTACCATGCCCTCCTTTTTTCCAATCACGAAAGCGGTGGCTATCACCTGGCAGGCTGAAGTAACCAGGATCATATATAGTATCATTCCACCCCATAATGCCATAATGAATGCCAGCTAAGCCCTCAAATGGCTTAATGGTAGAGGCGGGGGGATACATACCTTGTAGCGCACGATTATATAAAGGCTGGTCTGGATCATCACGTAAAGCGCCATAATCTTTAAAAGAAATACCTGAGATAAAAGGGTTTGGATCAAAACTTGGGTTGCTAACAAAAGCTAACACATCACCATTAGTAGGATCTATGGCGACAATAGCACCGCGGCGGCCATTGAGTTGATCTTGTGCTACTTTTTGTAGTCCATAATCTAAGCTAAGATAAATATCATTCCCTGGAACTGGTGGGGTGCTTTCTAGTTTGCGTAATATCTCTCCATGAACATTTGTTTCTACTGCCTGATACCCTGGTTTACCCAATAATAAGTCTTCATAGTATTTTTCAATACCAATTTTGCCAATTAAATCAGTACCTGCATAGCGCTCTTTATCGATTTGCTTGGTCTCCTTATCATTAATGCGTCCTACATAACCAATAACGTGAGCGAACAGCTCGTCATAAGGATAGCTGCGAGTGAGTTTGCTTTGTATGCTTACACCCTTAAAAAAAGGTTTGCGCTCACTAAACTGCGCCATCTGTTCATCTGTAATATCAATTTTTATGGTTACTGGGTCGTTTTTATTTTTATCAATACGCGCTAAGATATCGATGATCTCTTCATCTGATAAGTTAAAAATAGGTGCTAATAGAGCCAGCGTTCGTTTAGGGTCTTTGACTTCATCAGGGCTTAGCATGGCAGTAAATACTGGCTTGTTATCTGCTAGCAAAACTCCGTTTCTATCATAGATATACCCGCGTGAGGGTGGGTCTGAAATTAGCTTAACTCGATTATTCTCAGCTTGGGTAATATACTTTTCATGCGAATAGACCTGCAAGTACCAGTAGCGCACCATAAGCATAGCCAAGCCTAGAAGGATAAACAGACCAGCAAATAAGATGCGGTGGATAAATACACGGTTTTCTTCGCGAGTGTCGCTAGAGATTGGTTGTTTCATGAAAGCGGTTTCATTAAATCGATTAATTACAAGGCGTGAAAAGGTAGTTTGCAGGTGCAAAGAAATATTGACAGTTACCGTTGATGAAGATCATTTGGCGAGTCACGGCTTGCAAATTATAGCACAACCACAGAAGCTTGCGACCAGTCATAAAAATGAAAACTCGTTGCTTAAGATCTGTTGAACTTTTACCATATGTGCTTGATAGCAGCCTAGGCTTAAAGAAAAACTTTATTTTTTTGTACCTATTTCTACACGAACTTTACACAAAAAAAATAGACTAGATGTTTACTACGAATTAACAGACACTAATATAAATTTTGGATTATGGGTTGCAGTCGTTATAGTGAACAGGCTATCATCAATAACATAAAAGGATTTAGTCACGCTAAATCAACCCCTTATCGGATTAAAATTAACCCCTTATCGGATTAATAGGTTAGGCTATACATTAATAGGTATTAGGTTATACATTAATAGGTATTAGGCTACACTTTGTAGATAAATCGGGTTAAAATTTGGCTTTCTAAAATGATAAAAACATGGAAATAGGTTGCGACAATCAGCCTAAGTATAAGTGATACACCCAACATGCTATCTTCAATCTGGCAATACTTAACAGAACATCCTGAATTTTTTGCGATGATGACCATCCCTTTTGTAACCGCATTTGTTACTTGGGCACATGTGTGGATGGCGCTAAAAATGTTATTTTACCCCATCAAATTTTGGGGCATCAAGATTCCAAATCTACCCTATGACTGGCAAGGATTAGGCTGGCAGGGTATCGTGCCACGCAAAGCGGGCAAAATTTCCGGAGTCATTGTTGATCAAACTCTCTCTAAGCTGGGTTCACTTGATGAATTCTTTAAGGCGATGGAGCCTGAAGAAATGGCTGACTTTATCACTCAAACGGTGGATGAAAATCTTGAGCAGTTGATTGATGAAATTATGAATGAGCGCTCAGCATCGTTGTGGAGCAATCTACCCTATGCAGTTAAGCGCCGTATCTATGCCTATGCACATCAGCAGTTGCCAGAGATTATGCGTGAGCTGGTCGTTGACTTGACCCATAATGTTGAAAACTTGGTCGATATGCGCGAGATGATTGTGCGGACTATGGAGAATGATCGCCGTTTGATGGTCAATATGTTTTTAAAGGTAGGTCAAAAAGAGATCAACTTTATCTGGCATATTAGTGCGTTGATCGGATTTATCTTTGGTATTATCCAAATGTTTATCTATTTATTGGTGCCACAGCATTGGACAGTGCCATTTTTTGCCGCCATCTGGGGATTTTTAACCAACTGGATTGCCATTTGGATGGTATTTAATCCAGTAGACCCGCATCCCATTAGGTATTTGCGTCTATTTAAGCGTGTCAAAGGCTTCCCCTTTATTGTGCCTGTATTACCACGTATTGATACCTATAATTGGCAAGGTGGCTTTATGAAACGTCAGCCTGAAGTCTCTGAGGTATTTGCTGGCATTGTGGTCGAAGAGCTAGTCACTCTTGAGAATATTATGAATGAGATGATGTATGGAAAAAAGGCAGCTGAAACACGAGTATTGATGAAGCGTCATCTCTATGCTTTATTAGAGTCACCTGTGGTAAGTACCACCTTGAGAGTTGGCTTAGGTCGCCGTGAATTTGGTCAATTAAAAAATACTATAATTGATAAGTCTATTGATGCCACTATGGTACCAATTCGAGATCCTGAGCTGAATGAAAGTCGCGCCAGTAAGATTTATGGGCTATTTTGTGAGCGTATTAAGGCGTTAACCTCACATGAGTTTCAAAACTTATTGCGTCCAGCCTTCAGAGAAGATGAGACTACCCTGATTATTTTAGGCGGGGTTACCGGCTTTTTGGCAGGTTGGCTACATCTTATCTTGGTATTCTTTCCAGTGAGTGGATAACTGATTAGTTAATAATTTTGCTGCGATCTTTGACACAGTGAATGGTGGTAGTTTAAGACCTCTCTTCTGATAGATTGAGTTAACATATGTGCTGACTATTGGTGTATTGAACATGCTATAATGCCGCCTTAGTGAATATACTAAATGATGCAGTAGGTGTCACAGATAGCATTGTCACTAAAAATGGAAAAGCCACTCGCCAAAAATGAGTGGCTTTGTTCGTCATAATACAAGGTTAATCTAAACATATTTTTAATCTGGATTTAACCGATTGCTGTTTGACTGTATTTTTATTGATCAACACCTCATCACATTAAGTCAAAACCAAGCGAATGTCATTTTAAGCATGTGTTATTTATTCGTTTAAACAAGTTTTATTTATTCGTTTAAGCAAATGTTATTTATTAGTGATTTGTCTATTAAATATTAAGTATTGAAAATTAAACACTGAATACGAGTTTACGCTAAATGATAGTTTGATTATGCTAAATTAGACTTTTAATAAGCAATAGCGACGTAGTTTTAGGGCGAGCAAATATGGTAATCACAGAGCTAGGATATTTTGCATTAGTTGCATCATTGATATTGGCTTTATTGCAAGTTGTACTACCAAGCTTTGGTATTACACGCGAACAACCGCATCTGCAACGTTTGGCGCCAAGTTTGGCTTGGGCACAATTCGTTGCCGTCTTTGTGTCATTCCTGACCTTAATGGCTGGCTTCTACTATAATGACTTCAGCTTGGTCTATGTGGCCCAACATTCAAATTCATTACTGCCTTGGTACTATAAATTATCTGCAACTTGGGGTGGTCATGAAGGCTCATTGCTATTATGGGTGACTATCCTAGCGGCTTGGTCTGCCTTGGTGGCATGGTTTAGCCGTGGATTGCCGTTAAATATGAGAGCACGTGTCTTGGTTATCCTAGCGGCAGTGCAGTTTATGATGCTCGCCATGTTAATTTTCACCTCATCACCTTTTGATCGCACCTTACCCAATATTCCAGTTGATGGCGCAGATCTTAACCCCTTATTGCAAGACCCTGGACTTATCTTCCATCCGCCGATGCTATATATGGGCTATGTCGGCATGTCGGTACCTTTTGCCTTTTGTATGGCTGCGTTATGGGCAGGGCGACTTGATGCGGTTTGGACACGTTGGTCACGTCCCTGGGCGCTGGCGGCGTGGGGCTTTTTAACGCTTGGTATCGCCCTTGGTGCTTGGTGGGCATATTATGAGCTTGGATGGGGTGGCTGGTGGTTCTGGGACCCAGTAGAAAATGCGTCATTAATGCCATGGCTTGCTTGTACCGCTTTGATTCACTCATTGGCAGTGACTGAGAAGCGAGGGGTATTCAAGGCTTGGACCATTATGCTGTCCATCTTTGCCTTTGCACTAAGCTTGTTAGGAACTTTCTTGGTACGTTCTGGGGTGATTACCTCGGTGCACTCGTTTGCAGCCGACCCGACTCGTGGACTTGCGATTTTGGTAATTTTAGGTATTGTCATTGGTACTGGATTAATCATGTTTGCGGTACGAGGCTGGCGCTTGACCGTAGAGAGCCATTATGGCTTAAAGTCACGTGAAACCTTATTGGTGATTAATAATATTTTAATTTTAGTTGCAACTTTAGTTGTGCTACTTGGAACTTTGTACCCCATTATTGCTGACTCCTTTAATCTAGGTCAGGTCTCTGTGGGCCCTCCCTACTTTAATGCTTTATTTGTACCATTAACCTGGCTGCTATTATTGGCATTAGGCATGGGGTCAAACTTGCGCTGGAAACAAGATAAGCGTCCGCTATTGGGCGTGGTCAGCACCATATTTGTAAGTAGTGCGTTATTGGCAGCTATTGTCACTTACGTCTTTACCCAAAGCTTAAATTTACAGATAGTTGTAACAGCAGCCTTATGTCTGTGGGTGCTTGGCTGGATGCTATATGATATTAAAGACAAAACCCGTAATGCATCTTCTTTAGGCGCAGGCTTACGCCGTCTAAAAGCCCACTATTGGGGCATGCACATTGCGCACTTGGGTATCTTAATTTTGGCCATAGGTATTGGTGTTACCAGTGCATTGAGCGTCGAGCGTGACGTGGCAATGCAAGAAGGTGATACGGTAGAAGTTAGTGGTTATGACTTTAATTTAGTTGAATTTGATGAAGTGCGTGGCAAAAACTATGATGCTGTGCAGGCTGAGATTCAAGTTACTAAACAGGGTAAATACGTCACTACTTTATATCCACAAAAACGCAATTATGTGGTAAGTAGTATGCCAATGACTGAAGCAGGTATTACCTCTGGCGCCATGCGTGACCTGTATGTGGCGTTAGGTGAGCCGATTGATGACAAAAATCCTGAAGGAAGTTGGGCGGTTCGTATTTATGTTAAGCCTATGATTGCTTGGCTATGGACAGGTGCTTTATTGATGGCATTAGGCGCCCTAGTTAGTATGTTAGATCGCCGTTATCGTTTGAAAAAGAATTAATGTGTTTGTGAGAGTGTCGATCTTTACCAATCAAATTAAGCCAAATGCTATGATTTGTTCAAATGCTATGGTTTGTTGTAGGTAATTGCCGCCCTAGATTGTTTATTGAGGAAAAAAAGATGTCAGACCCAATTATGAATAAATCACAATTTAAAGTCTGGTTTTTAATTCCACTGATTGTGTTTGCTGGCATGATAATTATGTTCTTTACCAGACTGGGCAAACCAACGGATGTGGTTATTGATAACGCCTTAAATAGACCGGTGCCCACGTTTGAGTTGCCACTATTATCAGATACGTCAAAAAACCTGACTAATGCAGATCTTCCAAATCAGCCGTATTTAATGAATGTCTGGGGCTCTTGGTGTCCAACCTGTATTGTGGAGCATCCATTTTTGATGGAGCTGCACAATCGTGGTGTGCCTATGGTCGGTGTGAACTACAAAGATGAACTGGATAATGCTCACAACTATTTGGCAGATGGCGGTAACCCATTTTTATTTAGCTTTCGTGATTACTCAGGCAGCTTTGCCATTGACTTAGGTCTAACTGGCGCACCTGAGAGCTTTATTGTCGATTCTGGTGGTAATATTCGTCAGCATATCATTGGTGAAATCAGTGAAGAAAACTGGCAAGCGCGCATTGAGCCTTGTATGTCGTTATTAAATGAGCTGGGCAACCAACAGGTAGATTTAAGTAGCACTGAAACGAGCAATCGTATTGCTGAGGTTTGTAAATGATGACCCAAATTTATGCTATTTTAAAAACGATCAAAACCAGTGTGATTTATGTGACTGCTAGTTTGTTACTGTGCTTGTCATTGTTAGGTCTTAGCTTACCAGCGCAAGCGGCCATTGAGGTTTACGAATTTGAAAACCCACGTCAAGAAGCGCAATATAAGGGGTTGATTGAGGAGTTTCGGTGTCCAAAATGTCAAAATCAAAATCTAGCAGGCTCAGACTCACAAATTGCACAAGACTTAAAACGTAAAACCTATGAAATGGTGATTGCGGGTCAATCTGATGCTCAGATTCGTGAGTATATGTATGAGCGTTACGGTGATTTTATAAGCTATAAGCCTCCAGTACGTCCTTCAACTTGGATCTTATGGTATTTCCCACCTGTATTTTTATTATTGGTAGTGGCGGGTTGGCTATGGCGTACCAAAAGCAGACAACGCATGGCAGTTATCACCCCAGATCAGTTTTTAAATGAAACAGATCAAGCCAAGCAGTCTAAGCCAAAGGTTGCTGAGATAGGTGCGAACTTATCAGATGAAGAAGCCGCTAAGTTAAAAGCGTTGTTAAAAGAACATGGTGGCACAGAAGACGTTGATGCTAAGGTCTCTAAAAGCTTACTAAAAAAAGATGACTAAAGAGCAGGGCGGTTGATTGCTTGTCGCTGTTTAAAAATTGGTTTATATCTCAACTTGTAAGGAGTTAATTCATGCCAACGTTAGTGATTTTTGTCGCGCTGGCAATAATTTTAGCAATTTTATTAGCAGTGATTGTTTTACTGCCATGGTTGCGAGCAGATAAGTCTGCGCAAAACAATCAACTCATCGCGCTAAATGTTGAGGTATTTAAAGAGCGACTAGCAGAGCTGACTGCTGATTATAGCAGTGGTAAAATGAGTGAAATTGAGTTCAATACTCAAAAAACTGAGCTTGAACGACAACTGTTACTCGCTAGTGAAGACAAAAATAAAGTGGTGCTAAATGAGAGTGAGCAAAATAATGACCTCTCAAAGGTCGCTGTATCGAAAGCTCAGCGTGAGTTGCAAGTAACCCGTAGTGGCAAAGCACGATTGACAATTTTGGTGTGTGTGCCAGTACTGATTGTACTGGGCTATTTTTTGTCAGCAGATCGCAGTAGTACCGTACAGTTTTGGCAAGCACAGGATAAGGTTGGGCAAGTAGCAGATGATTTGCTTACTGGTAAAATTGATGCACCGCCTGAGTGGGCGGCTGAAGATACCGCAGGATTAATGGCAGCAATTCAAGCCAACGTCCATCACCATGCACACGATGCCCAGCGTTGGATGCGCTTGGCAGATATCTATCTTGCGTTTGAAGCGATAGATCCAGCATTAGAAGCACAAGCTCGTGCGTATCGCTTGACACCAGAAGATGAAGATGTGGCAGTTGGTTATGCTCAAACTCGTTTTTTTGCCAGTGGCGGTGTATTAGATAGCAGTAGCCGCCGTGCGCTGCAAACTGCTTTACAGCAGAACCCTGAGCATCAAGGCGCACAAATGCTAATGGCAATGGGTGAGGCACGTGCTGGTAATTATGACTTGGCCCAAGCCTGGATAGTACGATTAAAAGAGAGTATCTCGCAACGAGATGGAGATCACTCAGCGGCTTTAAATAGCTTAGATGAGCTAAGTGCAAACATTAGACAGCAAGCTGCTGATGCTGCTCAGTCAACACAAGTATCAAATCAAGCAGACGGAGAGTCATCAGTGGTGACTAGCGAGCCTGCGATTAGTACCAGAACTATAATGGTTCGTATTAGTATAGATGATAAGTTGGCAGCAGAGGTAGGCAACAAGGATACTTTGTTTGTTAGTATTCAAGAGCAAGCTGGTGGTGCACCATTGGCAGTGAAGCGTTTACAAGCTGCCGACCTTGTCAATACAGAGCAAGGACTACAAGTTTCGCTCAATGATGATGATGCGATGATGCCCACCCATACCTTATCTTCAGCAATGAATGACCAAAAGTCCTTGGTGGCAAAAGCTCGTATTAGCAAATCAGGTGAGGCGATGTCAGCGTCTGGAGATTTAATTGCAGTTGATACCACGGTTGATTATTTAGATACGGATCAGCCAGTAATTGAGTTAAATATGGTCATTAGCCAAAAACTGCCATAATAGGATATATTAGCTTTTTCCTGTCTTGAGATGTTAGAGTCTATTGAATACTTACCACATGTGCTTAATAGCACTCTAGGTTTAAAGAAAAATTTTATTTTCATGCACCTATTTTTACACGAAAAAACAGGCGAAATTTTTCTTACGAAGATGACGGTTCAACAGATCCTATTGCCAAGCTTTTTTTGACTAATAAGTTTTCGATATAGTGGTATTTATTATTAAAATAGCTTGAGCTTTTTTTCAGCACAATGTAAGGTAATTAGGTTTAAAAAAAGTCAGAAGCCGGCTTTTATATAACAATAGCTAAGATGGATTTGAGCTTAGCAAGTGTCAAAGCCATGGATTGCTGTAAGTGCTTTGCCACTGTAATCATCTGCTAGTGTATTAACATGGCAGGTTTGTGGTTGAACTATAAATAATGATTACTAGGGTTAGAAAATACGGGTGCTTAAATTCAAAGATGATAATTGCTCATCTATACTTTGCTCATCTATACTTTGCTCATCTATACAACACAAGAGGATAACGATTATGATGCGTATTATTTTGCTAGGACCACCAGGGGCTGGTAAAGGCACACAAGCACAATTTATCTCTAAAGAGTTTGATATTCCACAGATTTCTACTGGTGATATGCTACGTGCTGCCATCAAAGAAGGTACTGAGCTGGGTAAAAAAGCAGAGGGTATCATGAAGTCAGGTGGTCTGGTATCAGATGATTTGATCATTAATCTAGTAAAAGAGCGCATCGCTAAGTCAGATTGCGCCAATGGCTGTATCTTTGATGGCTTTCCACGCACTATACCGCAAGCTGAAGCTTTGGTAGAAGCTGGTGTACACATTGATCATGTGGTTGAAATTCGTGTTCCAGATGATGAGATTGTGTCACGCCTATCTGGTCGCCGTCAGCACCCTGGCTCTGGCCGTGTGTATCACCTAAAATACAATCCGCCAAAGCAAGAAGGCGTTGATGATGTCACTGGTGAACCACTTATCCAGCGTGAGGATGACAAAGAAGAGACCATCCGTGATCGCCTAGCGACCTATCATGCGCAAACTTCTGCTTTGGTTGGTTTTTACCAAACTAAAGAAAAAGAAGACGCAGATGCAGCAAAATATCATCAGTTCGATGGTACGCTAAATATTGATGTGGTTAAAGAAAACATCTTAACTGCATTAAAAGGCTAATAACTGCTTTAAGCTTGTATAAATTTAGCAATAAAAAAACCGCATTCTAAACAGAGTGCGGTTTTTTTGACTGTTTTTAATATAACTGTTTGTAAGCTAAGTGTCTGGTATTTAAGTGTCTAATATTTACTAAGCGCTTATTTACTAAGCGCTTATTTACTAAGTGCTTATTTACTAAGTGCTTAGCAAAAGCGCTTGGCAGACGAACATATTAAATCAAACAGTCTGTTTAGCGGTTAGCTTAAGCCTCGCCTTCTTGCTGCTGCTGGCTTTGTGCATAAGCTTGATCAAAGTTAACTGGCGCTAATAGTAGCTGTGGGAAGCTACCGCGAGTTACGATGTCACTGATTACTTCACGAGCATAAGGGAATAAGATATTTGGGCAATAGGCGCCTAAAATCTGACCCATTTGATCTTCAGGAATATCTTTCACTAAGAAGATACCCGCTTGATGTACTTCAGCGATAAATGCTGGCGCACCTGCGTTTTGTGCATTGACAGTGACGGTTAAAACCACTTGATAGTGATCGTCATCTAGTTTTTCAGCATTGGTTGCAAGATTAATATCTAGCTCTGGTTGCCATTCTTTGGTAAATACTGAAGCACCTGGTACTTCAAGTGACATGTCTTTAACATAAATGCGCTCAAGGGCAAGTTGTGGTTGTGCTTGTTCAGCCATTAGGATTATCCTTAATTGAAATTATTGATGATGGTGAGTGAGTTGTTTGAAATATTTATAGAGTCATCAGCTCGATAAATCTTTTGTCGTTAAGTGGGTGTTGCTAAAATGATTATTGTATTGCTATAAATTGAGCAAAACACTAAGATTAAAAAAAGATTAGGTGTTTAGCATCTCATCAAGCTTACCACTTTGATTTAAGGCATTAAGCTCGTCAAAGCCACCGACAAAGGTATCACCAATAAATATCTGTGGTACAGTGCGATAATTATTGGTTTTTTTCATTAATGCCAGACGCTCATCTGAGCTAATATCGTGCATACCAATTTCGTTATACTCGATGCCTTTGTTTTTTAATAACTGTTTGGCATTTAGGCAATAGGGGCAAATGGGTGTGGTATAAACGGTAACAGGTGCTGTCATGAATGATCCTTATTGTTATCGGTCTGTGAGTGACTTAATAAGTCAATGGTTGAGCAACTGTCAGCAGCAGTGTGTTGCGCTGTATGCTTTAAATCATTGATTGTTAAGTCTTTAATTGTTAATTATTAAGTTGCTAACTGTTAAGTTATGAATTATCAAGGTTGTTAGAGGGGTAATAAGTCAGTCAAGGATTTGTAGATTTATAGTTTAGTCAGAACTTAACTAGATTAGGGTTTAACCAGATTGCAGTTTAATTCTATTAAAGTCTAATCAGGTCAAAGTCTAACTAAGTCAAAGTCTAATCAGGTCACAGCTTAGCGAGATTTAGCCTTACCTGTGACAGTTTTACCTTTTTTGGTAACACCACCAACCAAAGGCATACCCGCTGCTTGCCAACCACCAATACCACCATCTAAACGGAATACATTGGGCTTGCCGATAAGCTGTACAGCAGCCCCCGCTTGAATACCCATGTCACAAACGATGACCACAGGTACATCAATGGCACGAATTTCTTCAAGATGATCTTTTAACTGAGTAAAAGGGATGTTACGGCTGCCTTGAATGTAGCCGGTTTCAAATTTCTTTTTGGCTCGGATATCAATGATTTGGGCGTTTTGTGAGTTAACCAAAATTCCTAAGGCGTTAGGTGCTATCTTTTTACCACTGCGTTTGTTTTCTAAGGTAAAAAACAAAATAATCAATAGTAATAAAATACCAAACAACACGGGATGGTTGCCCATAAACTCAAGCCAACGATCTAGTGACAAAACACTTCTCCAGTAAAAAATTTAGATTGTAATTATTATAACGTGATACAGCAAGGATTGCATTAACCTCACACCAATTAACGCCATTTGCCCACATTTATACTATTTATACTATGTATACTTATTATACTATGTATACTTATTATACTAATATACTATGTGAGCGATGGTCGTCTATTTAGTTTTTGTTCGATGCATCAGTATGCTTGCTTGATACTTAATATGTGGGGGTGTCGGCTTCAGCTTGCAAGGTGACCAGGCTTTCAACTCGTCTTTGTTGTACACTACCATCTGCAACCGCCTGCCATAAGGCACATCCTTTGCTGTTATGGGTGTGTTTGCAGTCTCTAAACTTACAATGACCTGCTAGCGGTGCCAGCTCTATGAATCCAGATAAGATGTCATCTGGTGTTAAGTGCCAAATGCCATATTCACGTATGCCTGGCGTGTCAACAATACCACCTTGGGTCAGATCGTCAGGCACAAATGGCAATAGGCGACTGGTGGTGGTCGTATGCTGCCCAAGCTTAGAGTTGGTCGAAATAACATTAACGCTCTGAGCAGAGTTTGGCAGCAAGGCGTTGACCAGCGTGCTTTTGCCCACGCCAGATTGACCAGCGAAGATAACCAATTTGTTTTTAATTTTTTGCTGCAAATCACCCAATCCAAGCTTGGAGACTTGTGCCAGCTTGGTTAGCGCTTCTGGATCAATTTGCTTGGCGCTAAGCTGACTGTCTTTTAGTGCCTTGTCTTTTTGTTGGCTAACACTGAGCTGACTGATAGCTTCTGCATCGTCTGTCTCTTGGTGCAACAAGCTTTCAGGGCAGGGCGCAGCAGTTAATACAGTGTCATAGCCCAAAGCTTGATATTCGGCAAGCAAATCTTGGGTAAAGGCGTACGCTTCGATACTCAGCAGGTCAGCTTTATTTAACACCAATAACGGCTGCACATCGGCATGGTGGCAGACCACCAAATAACGATCTATTAATCCAGGTGCAGCCGCTGGCAGTGGTGCAAATACGATGGCTAAGATATCGACATTAGCGGCGACAGGCTTTAGCTTGTGATAGCGATCAGGGCGTGAAATAAGTGAGCTACGCGGCTGCACTGATTCAATACGGCCAAAGCCAGTATTGGGATCTGCCACCCAGCGTACATGGTCACCCGTGGCCAGCATAGGTAAGTTGGTACGCACATGACAGCGCCAGATATCGCCCAGTTTAATTTGTTGCCAAAACGGCTCAGGCTCACCTTCTGCGACTTGCGGTGGCTCGGGAATAATGTCAGGAAGGGAGGTTACTTGCACTTCAAGTTGTTTGCCATAATGGGCCATGACCACCCCATCCATCAAGCTACCGTCAATCGAGTCTTGCTGCTCGGCTTGCTGCTTATCAATGCGTCGTAGTTGTTGTTTGGTGAGTTTACGTTGTCGTATCAGCGCCATAAAGATTGGTTACCTATCAGTTTGCTTGTTGGTTTAATTGCTTGAGTAATTGGTTGTTTAGTTATCAATTTATCTATCTATTTATTCATTCATACATGCATCTTGCTTATCTATTTATGCTGTTAGAGTTGATCAGCGATAATGGCTATAAAAGTCTGATAATAAGTACAAGAGCTTGATAATAGTTATAAGAGTTTAACGCTATAATCAGTTTAAAACTTAAAATTAAGTGTATAGCATATCGCTTTTATGTTGCTTAAACAATGAAGTAGCTAAATCACAAACTTTAAACTGCTGAAATTTGATACTATACTCCAGTTATTGCAGTTATTGCAGTTATTGCAGTTATTGCAGTTATTAATAGGTTTATTATTATTGTTAGCTTTTTAACTGTTTAGATTCTTAACTTCTGATGTGTTATCTAGGAAAAAAAATGAGTGATCATCCCAACAAAATTAAAATCAAAAACCAAGGTAAAAAAGGGCTTATCTGGATAGACCTAGAAATGACCGGTCTTGACACCATGAATGACGATATTATCGAAATTGCGACTATTGTCACCGATGAAGATTTAAACGTGCTGGCTGAAGGTCCAGTGTTTGCCATTAAAGTGTCGGATCAAAAACTCAATGGCATGGATGACTGGAACACCAAGCAACATGGTCAATCAGGGCTTATCGATAGAGTACGTCGCAGTAGCGTTACCTTAGAGCAGGCCGAAAAAGAAACCCTTGAGTTTTTGCGTAAATGGGTTGATGAGGGCAAATCCCCCATGTGTGGTAATTCAATTTGCCAAGACCGTCGCTTTTTAGCCAGACAAATGCCAGAGCTGGAGCGTTTTTTCCATTATCGCAACTTAGATGTGTCCTCTATCAAAGAGCTGTGCTACCGCTGGCGTCCAGATATTTTAAAAGGGGTGGAGAAGTCAGGCACGCATTTGGCAATGGATGATATCCGTGATTCTATCCGTGAGTTAAAGCATTATCGTCAGCATTTCTTTAAGTTGTTGGATTAATTCACTGACCGCCTAATCTACCAGAATAGGCCAGTTTTAACTTGATTGGTTAGTGTACAAAATTAACCAGTTGTAAGCGCTCATTTGGCCATTGACCAGATTGGGCGCTTTTATTTGTTTGTGTGTTTTTCTGCTTATTTTTTTGAGTGTGCGCCTGATTTTGTAAGTTCAGCTGCTCGAATGAATCAACAGTGGTAAAGGCTATAACCGCCTCTACCCGCTGGCGAGCGCTGTCACGATTATTCACTCGCCAATCACCTAGCACGTAGCGGTAGCGATTGTGATACTGACTATTATTTGAGTTGTCTGAGCTGTTGGAGCACGTTTTTTTTCTGCTAAATTTAGAGAGTAGCTTTGTTTTTTTGTTGGTATGAAGAGGAGAGTGATCGTCACTCACCTGATGAATATCTGGTCGGTGCGTATGACCATGCAAGAGATGATCGACATGCTGTAAGGCTTTGTTAACCGCCATGTCATTGACGTCCATAATCGCCATCGGTTTATGCGCTTTGTCCTCTGTACTGTGATGACGTACTTTATTAGCAAAGTTTAAGCGCTTGGTTAATGGCTGTTTTAAAAAGAGCCATTGAACAGCACGATTGCGGGTCACTCGCCGAAAGCGTTGATAGGAGAGGTCATCGGTACACAGCGCATCACCATGCTCAAAGCGAAAGCGGGTGTCACCTAAAGTAAGGATAAAAGGCTCGTGGATTAATCGTCCACCAAAGCAGTCACAAAAATCTTGACCGATTAAAAAATCACGATTGCCATGCATCACCAATGTCTGACAGCCTGCGTGTTTTAATTGAGTTAATTTGTCAATAATAGGGGTGAGCCAATGGGTTGATTTGTCGGTATCAGATAAAGACAAATAGGCATCATCGCCGACCCAAGCATCAAACCAGTCGCCTAGAATATACAGCTCAATCAGGTTAGGCAATGCCAATAGGTCATCGAGCAAGGCCAAAAAAGCCTGCACTAAGGCAGGCTCATCAGCAGACAAATGCAAATCACTAATCAGCACCCGACGAATATCATGGGGTCGGGTGGTGAGTAAGTGATTGTAGTCTGTGATCAATGTTGCTATGACTGAATCTGCATTTGTCATGAATTATACGCTCGATATAAGCTCAAAATAACAGGTATTTACTTATTCGCTGATAACTTTTGCAGAGTTGATAATAACGGGCTCTTTTGGTACATCAGCATGCATGCCATAACGGCCTGTTGGTACGCCTTCAATCTTTTTGACCACATCCATACCGCTGGTTACTTTACCAAATACAGTGTAGCCCCAGCCTTGCATGTTTTTGCCAGAATGGTTTAAAAAGTCGTTGTCCTTAACGTTAATGAAGAACTGGCTAGTCGCTGAATGTGGATCTTGCGTACGTGCCATAGCAATGGTACCTTCGTCATTTTTTAGACCATTGTCTGCTTCGTTTTGGATAGGCGCATTGGTATCTTTCTCTTTCATGTTTGCATCCATACCGCCACCTTGGATCATGAAGTTTGGAATCACACGGTGGAAGATGGTGCCGTCATAATGACCCGCTTTAACGTATGATACGAAGTTGTCAACGGTTTTTGGCGCTTTTTCAGCGTTTAATTCGATGGTGATGTCACCCATAGAGGTGTTAAGTTGTACTACTGGCATATCGCTCATTTGTGTATCCTTAGTTTTGGTTGTACTGGTATTGGTAGTCACATTGGTACTACTATTTTGGGTTGTTGTTGCGTTAGAACATCCCATTAAAAATAATGGCAATATTAAACTGCCATAACCGAAAGCTTTTAGTGCTGTCACAGTAAATCCTTATTTGCTTAAGTTGCTTAAGTTGCTTAATCTATTTTTTGGTTTATATAGTCGTTAACTTGTTTAATAGCTTGTTTGGCTCAATATAGTATAGGCACAGATATAACACTGTTAAATTATGCGCTAGTCTAACCTCTTTTTTTTAGGTTGTCATCCTTCAAGCTGTTACAGGGTTTGGTTATCTTATTAAGGTTTGGTTATCTTATTAAGGTTTGGTTATCTTATTAAATAGGAAAACCCATGTCGCTATATATTATAGTAACATGGGCTATTATTAAAACTAGGGATATGTGTTAAAACTAGGGATATGCATGAGCATATCGTCTACATTTTTAATAAACGGTTAAGCGGTGACTAAGATAGAACCGTTATTGGGCCATGATTATCGCAATGGTCGCCATGTGGATAATGTAAATGACCGTCCACGATATAGCAAATGTGATCACCATGAGGTACAGCTTCATGACCACAGCCTGGACCATGAACGTGATCAGCATCGTGTCCAGAGCACTGATGTTCAGGGGTACAAGCGTCAGGGTTTTTATCAGTGACCTCTAAACGATGTTCGTCAACATGTTCACCATGTGGGTAATGTAAATGGCCATCATGTACATAGCAAATGTGGTCGCCATGTTGGATAGCGGTATGCCCACAGTTTTTGCCGTGTTGATGATCATGATTTTGATGTTGAGGATGATTGCATGTGCTCATAATGACTCCTTAATGTTAGAACATTTTGATATAAAAGATAAATTTAGTGGTTACAGCAAACCGTATTAACTAAATTAGTGACTGGCGTATTTCCAAAAAGTAAGCCAGCTGTTACAAATGCTTAGCATGAGTGACCAGGTTGTCAATGAGATGACGGACATGCTCATCTTGCAAGCTATAATAGATATGCTGTGCCTCTCGGCGCTTATTGATCAGTCCTGCCTCATGCAATTGCTTTAAACGGTTAGATAAGGTAGACATCTTATCACCAGTAATCTTTGCAATTTCACTCACGCAGACTTCTTCAGCGTCTTTCAATAGGAGAACCATCTGTAAACGTTGCGAGTCTGCCAGCGCCTTTAACATGAGGGTGACTTGTTTGTGTTGAGCATCACTGAGCTCAACGGTCGTAAGCTTAGGAGGATGATGGTCATCGCTATGGCAAGTCGGTATTTGGTCAATATTCATAGGAATACGATATCTATCATAAATATGAGAATATGAGTAATTTTGTTGGGCTTTATTATTTCATGGATTAATGAAATAGTAAAGCTTATAATAGAAAAAAATTAAAATATAAAGATTAATGAGCTTTGAAACCGAAGCTACAAAATAAATTATCTAAATAGATGAGCGATTGCGCTTAGGTTTGTTAGAATAGGGCATTTATTATTTTGATAAGTATTTAACTACCTTTTTATAATAGTTATTGATTTTATAATAGTTATTGATTTTGTAATAGTTATTGGTGTGTTATCAGAGTTTTTAATAATCAGGAGTAGGGTTTTATGAGCAACACAGTAAATAAAGACGCTTTAGACAAAGACAATCACGAAAAAAATGATTTTATTCGTCATATTATTCGTGAAGATTTAGCACAAGATAAGTATGAGCAAATCGTGACCCGTTTTCCGCCAGAGCCAAACGGTTACTTGCATTTGGGTCATGTAAAGTCGATTTGCCTAAACTTTGGTATTGCCAAAGAGTTTGACGGTATTTGTAACTTACGTTTTGATGACACCAACCCTACCGCTGAAAAACAAGACTATATTGATAATATTAAAAATGATGTTGAATGGCTTGGATTTAAGTGGGCGGATAAGCCGTATTATGCGTCAGGTTACTTTGATCAGTTGTACAAATGGGCAATCCAACTGATTGAGCAAGGCGATGCCTATGTTGATTTACAGACGCCAGAGCAAATCCGTGAGACCCGTGGTTCGTTCAATGAGCCAGGTACGCCATCACCACAGCGTGACGCCAGTGTTGAGGACAACTTACAACGCTTTGATGACATGAAAAATGGCAAATACGAAGAAGGTGAGGCGGTATTGCGTGCCAAAATCGATATGGCCAGTCCAAATATGAACATGCGTGATCCAGTGATTTATCGCGTGATGAAGCAGTCGCATCACCAAACCGGCGATAAGTGGTGCATCTATCCGATGTATGACTATGCGCATCCGCTATCTGATGCGATTGAAGGTATTACGCACTCATTATGTACGCTTGAGTTTGAAGATCACCGTCCGTTTTATGATTGGGCAGTGGAGAAGGTAGGTTTTGATTTACCACCACATCAGTACGAGTTCAGCCGCTTAAATGTGGACTACACCATGACCAGTAAGCGCAAGCTAAAGCAGTTGGTCGATGAAGGTATTGTTACCGGTTGGGATGATCCACGTATGCCAACCATTGCCGGTATGCGTCGTCGTGGCTATACGCCAGAAGGCTTGCGTGACTTCTGTGATCGGGTGGGTGTGACCAAGGCGGATAGTGTGGTAGACCATCGTTTGCTTGAGTTTAGTATTCGTCAATCGCTTGAGAACACCACTGCACGTGGCATGGCGGTATTAAAGCCATTAAAAGTGACCATTACTAACTTTGATGAAGCAGTCAGTGAGTGGGAAAGTCTAAAAGCTGACAGTGTCAACGCCCGCTGGGATGAAGCGAACAAAACGTTGTGGTTAACTCAGCCAAAACACCCAAATATTGATATGGGTGAGCGTGAGATTCCATTTACTGAGATCATTTATATTGACCAAGGGGACTATGAGCTTGAGCCGCCAAAAGGCTATAAGCGTCTGTCGCCTGAGAAGACAGAAATTCGCTTGCGTAACACCTATGTATTGGCAGTGACCGAGCATGTGCTGGATGATGCCGGCAACGTGGTTGAGCTAAAAGCCACCATTGACAAAACCACTTTGGGTAAAAATCCTGAAGATCGTAAGGTTAAAGGCGTTATCCATTGGGTGTCGGCAAGCCAAGGTGTTGCAGCGACAGTACGCTTGTATCAGCACTTATTTAATGTCGAAAATCCAGGCGCTGCTGATGACTTCCACGATGTGTTAAATCCAAACTCATTGACTGAACTTAATGCAGTGGTTGAACCGTCATTGGCCAATGCAGAAGCGGGCAGCCGTTTCCAGTTTGAGCGTGAGGGTTATTTTGTTGCTGATGCTGAAGAACACAGCAGCGATAAGCCGGTATTTAACCAGATTGTTAGCTTGCGTGATAACTATAAGCCTGAGTAAAACGAGTAAATTAATAGGTTAAGTGAATAAAATAGATTGATGATTTAAAATACAGGCGGTGGCTTATGCAGGGTTTGACTCCCTTCCTTTTCTAAAGGAAGGGCTGGGGATGGATTTTTAATAAGTATCGCAAAATCCCCCTAAACCCCCCTTTGAGAAAGGGGGACTTGCCCTCTGTTTTAGTACGTTGCCAGCTATTCATGCTGAGGGTAATAGATTAAGTCTTATCTCAGTTAACTTAACAAACTAAACTCAATAAAAAAGGTGCTCAATTAATTGGGCACCTTTTTTTGTTGGCTAAGGTTAGTAAATAAAAGCGGATATTAAGAAACCAAATGCTCCGTGCCATATTGCTTACGCTTATTGGCAAAGAAACGATCGAGTCTGTCCATTGCATCCTCTAAATCCAATAAGTTGGGTAAAAATACCACACGGAAATGATCTGGCTTATCCCAGTTAAAGCCAGAGCCTTGTACCATCAGTACTTTTTCTTCCATCAATAAATCCATCATAAACTGCATGTCATCTTCAATCGGATAAATATCGAGATCTATCTTAGGGAAGCAATAAAAAGCCCCTTGCGGCAGAGTACAAGAAATACCTGGAATGGCATTTAAACGCTCAACTGCAAGCATCCGCTGCTTATACAAGCGACCTGTTTCAGCGGTCAGATCTTGCATACTTTGGTAGCCACCCATGGCCGTCTGAATGGCGTGCTGGGCAGGCACGTTGGCACATAAACGCATCGAGGCGAGCATGTCTAAGCCTTCAATAAAGTCGCTGGCGTGTTCTTTATTGCCTGATATCATTAACCAACCAGCACGGAAACCAGCGATACGGTGCGACTTAGATAAGCCATTGTAGGTCAGAATCAACACATCCTGTGCAAGTGTAGACATGGGTGTGTGCTCAGCATCATCGTACAAGATACGGTCATAAATCTCATCAGCCATGATTACTAAATTGTGCTCACGAGCCAAATCTATAATCTGCAATAACAGCTCGTCTGTGTACAATGCACCAGTTGGGTTGTTAGGGTTGATAACCACAATGCCACGTGTTTTGTCAGTAATCTTGGCACGGATATCTTCAATGTCAGGCTGCCAGTTATCCTCTTCGTTACAGCGATAATGCACCGCCGTACCACCTGCAAGGTTAGCCGCTGCCGTCCATAATGGATAATCTGGCATAGGGATTAACACCTCATCTCCATCATTCATCAGCGCCTGCATCGTCATTACAATCAGCTCAGAGACCCCATTACCTAGATACACATCACGTACGTCTACGGCTGATAACAGCCCTTTAGATTGATAGTACTGCAATACCGCTTTACGGGCAGAGAAGATACCTTGTGAATCAGAATAACCAGTCGCATTATGTAGGTTGAGCGCCACATCTTGCAAAATCTCATGAGGGGCATCTAGGTTAAAGGGCGCTGGGTTGCCGACGTTTAGCTTTAAAATGCGCTGTCCCTGCGACTCCATTTGATTGGCTGTTTTTAAGAGCGGTCCACGGATGTCATAGCAGACATTTTGGAGCTTGGTGGACTTTTTTAACGGAGCTTTGTTCGATGTTGGCGTTGGGGTAGTCATGATGCTATTACTCGCACTATAAGAGAAAGTATTTGATGTTTTAGAGTGTGCACTAAATGGCGCTGCGTCTGAAGTTTGGTCAGACGTTTTGGCAGTGGGTGACTGTTGGGTTGGCGTACCATCAGGCTCACCACGCAACAAATAGCCTTCTGAACAGCCTAAGATGGTGGCTAATGTCGGCAATTTTGATGAAACGATACCATTGATGCCACGCTCCCAATTAGAGATGGCACCACGGCTGACTTTAGAGCCAGCCTCTGTCATTGCACTGGCCAGTTGTTCGGCGGTCAGTCCTTTTGCTTTGCGTAGTTTGCTGAGGCGTGCGCCTTGGGCTTTAAATTCTGATGCATCACTCATAACGGCTACCACTCGGTCAGAGGGTTTATTTGGCGATGGAACTATTTTGTGGACGATGTTAAAATATCCTAATGCAAGATATTATTGCATTTCCTAAAACTTTTCAACAGTTATTTTTGCAAGATATACTTGCATTATGAAATATTATCTATCTCAAAACTTACAGCTTAAGCGTTTAAATATTGCAAGTTAAAGTGAAAGTTAGTTTCATTTAAGTTATTTAAGTAACTAAGTAAGGTAATAAGATAATAAAGTAGGTCAAAAAATAAGGAGTTAGTTATGCAAGACTCACAATTAAGCCAACAGCAAATTGCACAGCTCACCGAAGCTGATTGGCGTCAGCGTCTAACCGATGAAGAATATCGAGTACTGCGTGAAAAAGGCACCGAGCGCCCCTTTACCGGCATTCATAACGATATGAGCGAAGAGGGTATCTATCGCTGCAAAGGCTGTGGTGCCAAACTATTTGATTCAGATAATAAGTTTGATGCTGGCTGTGGTTGGCCAAGCTTTGATGCCACCATTGATGATAATGCAGTGGAGGAGCATTTGGATACCTCGTATGGAATGCGCCGTATTGAGGTGACCTGCCGTAATTGTGGTGGGCACTTAGGTCATGTGTTTCCCGATGGGCCACAAGAGACGACAGGGATGCGCTATTGCATCAACTCGGTGGCGATAGATCTGGAAGATAGAAAGCCGAACGCTAAATAGCTGGATTTCAAATAGCTTAAATAGCTTAAATAGCTTAAATAGCTTAAAGTTAAAAATAGCCTAAGCAAACGAAAACATAGCACAATAATAAATAAAATCCAGTGCAATAAATCTAGTAAAATCAATAAAACTAATTAAGTAAAGGGAACTGCGCTTTATGCATACAATTTATGACTTTCACGCCCACGACTTAAATGGCAATCCGGTTGATTTTGCTGACTTTAAAGGTAAGGTGTTATTGATTGTGAATACCGCCAGCAAGTGTGGTTTCACCCCTCAATTTGAGGGGCTTGAAGCTTTGCACAAAAAGTATAACGAGCTGGGCTTGGTAGTGATTGGCTTTCCTTGCAATCAGTTTGGTGCGCAAGAGCCTGGTGATGCGGAGCAAATCGGCGCATTTTGTAAAAAAAATTATGGCGTAAGTTTTTTGATGATGCAAAAAATAGACGTCAATGGCAAAAATGCACACCCAATATATACGTGGCTGAAAAAACAAGAAGGTGGGTTTTTAACTGATGGGATTAAATGGAATTTCACTAAGTTTTTACTCGGTCGTGATGGTCAGGTTATAAAGCGTTATGCGCCTTTGGTAAAGCCAGAAGCGCTAGAGGCGGATATTGAGCAAGCAACAGCAGCTTGGTAATGTCCAACCATGTAACGGTGGGAAACGATAATCATGGTAATGTTTGCGAGGGTAATTTAACTATTAACTCAATGCATCCGTGCAAAAATGGTGATGGTATGCTGTCTTTAGCTGGTTTTGTTAAAGGGTAATAATACCTTTTCTAAAAAATAACCTATCTTTGTCAAACTCGTTGAACCTACTATATGTAGCGTTTGCACTCGTTTTCCTCGATAGCTTAATTTTTAGATTTGGTATAAGATCAGTTTACATAAATGGACGGAATAACTCAGGACTTTGTCTTAGTAATTGCTGTGTTTGCTTTACCTGCATAAAGCCAATAGCAAAAATAATCAATTGTAGGTTGTGAATACAGGTTCTTACACCAGTGGGAAATTCAAAAACGCGCTTAAGCTAACGACATAGATTAATCTAGCATACCCATTTCAGCTAACGTTTGTTGAATCATCTGCTCAGAGATTTGACTTTGTTGTAAGGCAATACGTTCTGTTAATAGTCCCATCTTATTAGCTAATGATCTGCCTGTCGGTGAGCTGTATAACTCAATCAAAGTATTTAGCTCATCAGTGGACAACACTTGTGCATAGGTAGAGGCTAGTTGAGATTCGTAGTCATAGTTGTCCATTTTTTTTGATAGTCTGTCAAAAAACTCATCAGGCATATCAATCATATTACTACGCATAGACTCTATGACGAATTTATTGGCTTGCTTGAAACCTTGTTTGGAGCCATCCATATTAATAAGTTTGCGAGCAAGGGCAACTTTTTGGCTGTCTTGTGCTTGAAAAGCTACGGCAGCATGACCTGCTTGAGTGATGGCTAAGCCAGATATGATAAGCGTGGCTGATAAGAATACATGTTGGCAAGTTTTAGTTAAAAATGACATTTTTTACTCCTTGTTAAGTTCATTTATCAGATAGCAATGAGGTTTTAATTTTAAAGGATCTAAAGTTTATAAAGAATATCGTAGCTTAAACTCAATTTTTGATTAAAATCAGCTTGTATGTAATCTTTATTAGTTATTAGCCTCAAAGCGTTATCACAGGCTTCTTTTTCACCCATCTTATTTTTTAGATGCATAACAGACCAGTAAGCTTCATTATTATCTAGTGATTTTAGCTTTTTAAGCAAGCTTAATCCACTTTCAGATAGTTGATAATTGTCATAATTAAGACTGGCAAACATACTTTTCGTATAATCATATCTTATATAAGCAAAGAAATTTTGAATCTTACCGTACTCTACGAATTTTAAATAACGTTCTTTTGGCAAAAAACCAGCTTGTTTTTTAGTTATGATTATATTAACTAATGACATAATTATCTACTTGTTTTAACAGCACTTCAACTTTGAACCTAAGCAATCCCACAATACGGACTTTCATTAACCAAACCCTACCGCTAGCATCTTCAAGTAAACGCTGAAAAACAATTAAACCAAAAATGACCTGTAAAAAAGATAAAGGTGATGTTTGTGTTTTTTTGCCATCTATCAATATATATACATATTCTCCAAAAGAACCTAAAATAATAACTAAATCAACTTTATTTGATATGTCACACGGCAGTGTTTTACCTCTAAAGAGATCTCTGAATTTTATTGGAAATCGATAGTAATAATCTTCCAACGGTATATCAAGAGCCAAAGGAAAATCGGAAGTCTGAAGGCTATTCAGCGTATCTTTAGTTATTATATAAAGTAAAGCACCAGAGATAATAGTAATAATCAAACCGTATAGATAATGTTGCGTGAATATGAAAATATAGAATAGCAACAACAAAGTTGTTAAAACAGAAAAAATGCTACTGGATTATTAGCTTTATCTTTAGTCTTTTTAAAAAACACTATCAATTCAGGTAAAAACTCGGCAAATAACCACATTTAATCTCCTAGTAATATAGATTATTCGCTATCAGAGTCATTACCAAGAGAGTATAAAAGGTAATTTTAATCATATAAAATCAATAATAGCTGGGCGAAGACAGGTAATAACGCCTAGGTTTCAGCAATTTGTAATGGTAGAATTAAAGCATCTATTTTATTATGTAAAGCCCATCGTATAATGATTAAAACAAAGCAAAACACACCACTATAATATAAATCTACACTATACAGATACGTCATATAAATTGGCAAAGCAATAGATAAAAATGTTGATAAATAAAAATTAGGTGCTACTGGCATGCCACATAAAGGGCAATAATAGTATTCAATTCTTTTAAAATCCAAAGGGTTTATGATATTTGCATCACAGCTCGGGCATTTTCTTTTTATCATATTTATTAACCATGACAGCCAGTAAATATCAAATATATCTACTGGCTGCTTACCAAATATATCAAAAATTAAAAGTGTTTTTATGTCAACTATTTACCCTTGTTCTTTCCCCAAGAAGAGGTACTATATGCAAGTCCAGCACTTCTAATATAATGCTGCCCTAAAGGGCTAGTTACTACTCTACCAGCAAGATTTAATGCAATTGGAACCCAAGCCCCCTCTGTCCTTTCCATTTCTTGATTAGATATAGCTTTAACTTGTAAGTCTTCGCTATCATCAAACGCATAGCTTAAATCAGCAGATGGTTGAACTGCTAGATTTGAGGTAGTTTGAATATTTTCTGAAGCCATTGCTGACACACTTAAGCCCAAACCAAGTGTTGTTGCAGTAGCGATTTTAGTTAATTTTTTTCATTACACTTTCCTTGTGACTTAAGTTGTCAATGAGTGTTGCCCTTATACACTGGCTGGGCAACTGGTTAATTTTAAGATGGATAGTTAGTCCATCTGCCAGCATTCAAATAAATCTGAAATTTATCTAGTCTGTTGTTTATATTTCCAATAGATACAGATTTAGTTGATTCTATAAGCTCTAAGCATATCTGTTAAAACAATACAACTGGGCCATAGATGGTTTCATTACTATCGGTTGACATAATTTCCATAACATCATCGATCTCAACATTTATTATCTTGTTAATTAGTGGCTTTAACTGTTCCTTGTAAATATTGGATTGCTGAAAAATCTTAAACGCATCTTGCTTAGCATTTTGCAAATTAGGTGATTGAAACTCTATCGTAATTACAAAACCATTCGTAGGTTGATTATTCTCATCAACAACATCTAAGTCGGCAGTCACTGTAATCATTGCATAAAATCTAGGCATAACATTAACCTTAAACTTAACAGTAAAAATTATTAGCTTCAATTGGCGTAGCTTTTAAGATATTGTCTATATGCTTAATAAGCTATACTAAATAATATAACGTATGTAGCATAGCCCTTAGCTCTACTTAGATTCGAATCGTACAATAAAGTAAGTAACAATAGCAACACACAGATATAAGATTAAACTTATTACAAGGTGTATGGGTTGATTATAAATTTGATAATTACTGATTAAAAAGCCTATTAAAGAAACTAGAATCAACAGTGCTATCGTCCTAACGTTCTGACTATAACGACGAACGATAGTAGCAATAACTGCAGATAAGATAACAACTAAATACCAAATATAAATATTGTGTACCATAAAAAACTATTTGATATTTGAGTTTAGGAAGCCACTAGCTCCCGCTAAATATAAACTATCACTCTTTGGAGAAATACTCCCTCAAACCCATAAGTGAAAAGACTGCAAAAAAAACAATAAGTGATGTTTGAAAATTTATTAATAATGTAGCTTTATTTATAGATTGATAGCTTAACCAATCGGAAAAAGTCCAAGCCATAAAAGATACAATACTTATGAGTAATGATATCTTTAAAATTGCTTTAAAACCACGTTTATCAGTAGTTACAAACCAACCAGCAATGGCAGCTAGAATATCACCCATAAAATCCTCTTCAATATTAATACCCAAATCTCAACTCTTCCCCTCTCACCATTGATATTAAAGGAATTAATAATCTAGATTAAAAAAAGCGCACTTTCCTAATACTTGAACTATCAATGGCTTACAAAGAGCTGAGAATGGGCTTTTGAAATACGTAGTAAAACAATAGATAAACAAGTAATACTGATTGATTTTAATTGAATGCCTTAAGAATGATCCAGCGATAACATTAAAAAGATAGGTTGATTAAGCTATCTCCTCCATCCTTGCGAGACTCTCCCAAACTTTGTGCAATTGCTTCATAGTCCATAGTAAAGGAGAATGAGCAATGACAAAAGGCGCTGAACTAAAAAACTAGCTGAACAAATGGGCAAACAAAAAAGTTACGGCATTAACTTCATTTAGCCTGCGGCAGGAGTACCTTCATTCAATTGCCTTGTATCTCAACTTGTTGACTGCAACTACTTAAGATACCAGTTAATTAAGATACAAGGGAGTAACCTCTCGTAATATCCGATATAGGATGGTTTGGCGGTAACAACACTCAGCAAGTTTGATACAGTTTGGTATAAAATAGAAATAGAAGAAGGTAGTATGGGTGCAATGAAATGGTATCATAGATTACTAATGATAAGTAAATGAGGAAATTATGCGGATTCGTAAGTTGTTTAAGTTTGAAAATGCGCATATTGTGCGCAATTGTAGTTCGGATAGATGTAAGCGCTCAATTCATGGGCACAGCTATCAGATTGAGTTGATTTTGCAGGCGGATCGCTTAGATCATGGGCAGATGGTTTATGATTTTGGGCTATTAAAGTCATCGATTAAGGATATTATTGATAGTTTTGATCATGCGATTTGCTTTTGGAATAAGGATGATCCGGAATATATCGCTATGTGCAAAAAATTTAGCGCACGTTGGATTAGTTTGCCAGTATCGCCGTCGGCTGAGCAGTTTTCACGGGTGATTTTCTTTTGGGCACAGCAAATTTTGAATCAGACTAAGATGGTAAATGGTGAGGCAGATGTCAGTGTCTATTCGGTGATTGCGCATGAGACAGCAACCGGTTATGCGCAGTGCTTTGCAGAGGATGTTGCCAATGAGCAGATGGGTAAGTTGGCGCTGGAGGATTTTGAGTTTAGTGAGCAGGTGAAGCAAGAGTGGCATGATCCTAAGATGTATGACAAGTTGATTGCTGGTGAGTGTTTTGTTAATCCAGAGGTAGAGCTGCAGGTAAAAGATTAGTCTCAGCTGTATTTGAGATAATACAGGAATCAACCAGATGATCTATAAAATCGCTATAACCGATAGCTACAATCTATAAGAGAGGATGGATATGACTCAAGCACACTCATTTAAGTTTGATAATGCGAGTCAGCGACAAGAGGTGATTTTGACCTCAGAGGCGGATACCCAAGCTTTGGCTGAGCAATTGGCGCAGGCCGATATTCATGGCAGTGTCTGGCTGTCAGGAGATCTGGGGGCGGGTAAGACTACCTTGACCCGTTATTGGCTTAGGGCATTAGGCCATCAAGGTTCGGTAAAAAGCCCCACCTATACTTTAGTTGAGCCGTATCAGTTGCCACAGGCGATGGCGGGCGGTGTGTTGCGTGTGTATCATGCCGATTTGTATCGGTTGCAAGACCCTGAGGAGCTGTCGTTTATTGGCTTTGAGGAGTATTTAGACGATGCACAGGCCTTGGTGATTATCGAGTGGGCGAGTCGGGCGGAAGGGTATTTGCCGGCGCCTATGATGACGATTAGTATTCATATCGAGCAACAGCAGGGAAAGCAAGTCAGACGGGTGGAAATCGTTTGTGAACAAAAAGGTATCTTTGAATTGGCACCTTTGCGCTAAAGCTTTGCGTGCAGTATGCCTTGAATCTGGTACACTGAGCCTATACCTTGCCCATATGATATGAGTAATCAAACCCAAAAACATGTAATAAGTAGATAATGAGCGCCTCTCACTCCGATATGATGTTTAATCCTCACCAAAATCATAGCCCATCACAAAAACGAATTAAAAAACTACCGCCACTTTTGGTGAATCAGTTGGCTGCTGGAGAGGTGGTGACCCGTCCTGCCTCAGTGGTGAAAGAACTGATTGAAAATGCGCTTGATGCTGGTGCAAAAAACATTGAAATTCGTGTCAACCAAGGTGGGATGGGCAGTATTGAAGTCAGGGATGATGGGGAAGGCATCCATGCCGATGATATGGTGATGGCAGTCACTCGCTTTGCTACCAGTAAAGTGGCGGATGTGGCACATCTGCAAGGGATTGCAACTCTAGGGTTTCGTGGTGAAGCCTTGGCAGCCACGGCAGCAGTGTCTCGTCTAACCTTAACCAGTAGCGCCGATCAAAGTGGTATCGGTCGTGAGCTGAATGTGGCTGGCATATTAGAAGATACGCCTGAGTTAGTCCCAGTAGTACATCCGCAGGGCACGACGGTCATTGTCAGAGACTTATACTTTAACGTGCCAGCCAGACGAGGTAATTTAAAATCCATCTCGACAGAGTATGCACATATTGAGGCAGTGATTAAGCAGTTGGCCCTGGTTGCCAGTGATGTGAGCTTTAACTTGTGGCACAATGACAAGCGTCGCTTTCAATTAGAGGCAATTGAGCTGAGCGCATCCTCTGACTTGCAGCAAGCGGTCATGACTTCAGGCACTTCAGAAGAGTGTGATCTTAATCAGTCAAGTTCAGAGCAAGATAGCCAAACCAATACACAGCACTCTTTACTGATGCAAGCGGTTCTAGGTCGTTTAATGCAAGTGCTGCCAGCGACTCATGATCAAGCGCAGCTGCTGCATCCTCAGAATTTACAGCCATTGGTATTAAATCTAGATGGACTGGTAAACCATAAAGGGTGGCAGGCCGCAGCAGCTTCAGTGGGTCAATCGGATAATGCGGAATTAGGGGTTACTGGGTTTTTGATTCCCAGTGATAAGCCACTGGCGACGGCAGCTTATCGGCTTATCTATATCAATGGGCGCTTGGTTAAAGATAGGCGTATCGCTCAGTGTTTGCGTGAATGTGCCAGCCATATACCAGAGCTGCAAAGCTTGGGCTATGTGTTGTTTTTTAATTTACCCAATGCTTGGCTAAATCTGAATGTGCATCCATCGAAGCAGTGCGTCAAAGTTCAAAACTTAGCCAATGTGGTGGCGCATTTGCAAGTCGGGGTCAATGCAGGATTACAGCGCTGGCAAGCCCGTTATCTAGATCTTAAACAGCAGCAGCAAAACTGGCAAGCACAACACCAAACGCAACAACCATCCGCATTAAATAGCGCTCAATCTTATGTGGGCTCAGACGCTAATAGGCAAACTAGCAGGCAAGGTAGCGGTCAGATCAGCGGTCAGTATAGTAGCCAGAGCAGCCAGAGCAGCCAGAGCAGCCAGCTAATGGACTTAGCAGTCAGTCAAAGTGCCAATACCTATGTTGCTGAACCATTGACGCCTTATGATGTCAGCTCTGTTAGCAGTGAGTTAGGTTTATCAAAAACCAATCCGAAGTCAGAACAAATGGTGACAATAGATGCGGATGCACAGTGTTTGTTTGTTAGTGAGATTGAAGTTGCCAGTGAAAGTGAAGAAGCTAATAAAGAGGAATGTGATAGAGAAAAAGACGCTGACGTTCATATTTTAATACAGCTGGCGGATAGGCTATTGGTATTTGATGAGCAATACTTGCTGACGTTAATGATGCAGTTGATAATGCAACAAGGTGAGTTTGAGCATCTTGATATGTCTGATGCTTTTGATAGCTGTGATAGCCTTGATGTGGAGTGTGCGCAGATGATGAACCAATATCAGCAAGCGGATCATTTTGGCAAGCGTCAGCTTTTAAATCAGTGGTTATCTTATTTACAAGCTATACACAACCAGAGCCAGAATCAAAACCAGAACATAGACACAACACTCAAAACCGATGTGTGGTCGGTATTGGCGAGCCATGCGCTGCGTGAGATAACGTTAGATGAGTTGCTGGCGCATATGTTAACAGTCAATCAACGCAGCAAGTAAATAAAATCCTTGAGTCAATAAAACTATTAAGTCACTTAAACCCCAGTTATTAGAAATTAAATCACTAGAAACTAAGTCACGAAAATAAAAACGTTATAGACAATAATAAGAGCATCAATAATGAGCAAAGAGCGGTTTGCACAGCCATATTTATCTAACTTAATTAATAGCAATATCACACATTTGCCAGATAATGCGGTGGTGTCATTAATGGCACCGACAGCCAGCGGCAAAACCGCCTTGGCGTATGAGCTTTATGATACTGGGCGATTTGAGCTTGTCTCTGTTGATTCTGCATTGATTTATCGTGATATGAATATCGGTACGGCCAAGCCAACAGAGCAAGAGCTCGCACGCTATCCGCATCACTTGGTGGATATTATAGATCCCACTGACAGTTATAGCGTGGCAAATTTTGTAGCAGATGTTGGGCGCTTAGTTGAGGAGATTCATGCTCGAGGCAAGATTCCACTTTTGGTCGGTGGCACCATGATGTATTACATGGCATTATTCACAGGCTTATCACCTGTGCCTGATACAGATGTTCAGATACGTGCTGAGGTAGAAGCGTGGCGACAAGCAGACGGTATTGAGACGTTATACGCTTACTTGCAACAGATAGATCCTGTGATTGCTAAGCGCTTGAAGGCTACCGATACCCAAAGAGTGACCCGTGCCGTAGAGGTATATCAACAAACAGCCAAACCTTTGAGCGAATGGCAGCAACTGCCCAAGCAGGCACTGGCAGATAATCCAGATCAGTATTGGCTAGGGCTGGCGGTGATGCCAGATCGTGCGTGGCTGCATGAGCGTATCGCACTACGGCTACAAATGATGTGGGCAGATGGTTTTGTTGATGAAGTAGTAGATCTGGTTCAGCGTTATTCTTTATCGCCTGAGACACCTGCCATGCGCTGCGTTGGATATCGACAAGTCATTGACTATTTGTTGGCAAACAACCATCTTGAGGTAAAAGCAGGTATACTGACAGTAAAAACTGGATCCAAAATACAATTAACACCCGATATGATTGCTGACACGCTTGCTTGTCAAGATATGAAAAATAAGGCATTATATGCCACCAGACAGCTGGCAAAGCGCCAATATACTTGGCTTAGAAACCTAGTGGCTACACATCAACCAAAGGCTGATTGCCAGCATAAATCAGTATTAAATCCAAAACTTATTACCAAAGAGGTTTATCCCTTTTTAACCATGGATGAAGTTGAAGCGTCTTTATTCTCTTTAATTAATCGTTAAATAAGCTTGGAAAGAGAGGCTTTACAAATATTAACTGGTGTTTTGTAACAAAATTATAATTATAACTACCAATATACAACCTTATATTATTTAATACAAATTAACATTAGTTAAGCGCTATTTTTTCATTATTTATTTGTCATCCACTTATAATAAATTAGAATTAAGGAGACATCAGATGTCAAAAGGACAAACATTACAAGATCCATTTTTAAATGCGTTGCGTAAAGATCGCATTCCTGTATCTATTTTTTTAGTAAATGGTATTAAGTTGCAAGGCCAGATTGAGTCATTTGATCAGTATGTGGTGCTGCTAAAAAACACTGTCAGTCAAATGGTTTATAAGCATGCGATTTCAACAGTTGTGCCAGCACGCAATCCACGCAGTAGCTCTGGAGCTGCAAGCGCAAGCAGTGCGACACCTACGTCACCAGGTTTTCAAGGCGGATTTGAACGCAGCGCAACTACGCCTGGATTTGAAGCAGGTGGTTTTGCCAATAAGCGCAGCGGTTTTAGCCGTGGTGGTTTTAGCGATAGAAGTTTTAATCATGAGCGTAGTGGCTTTATTCAAGAGCGTGGCTTTGGTGTAGAGCGTGGTTTTGATACAGGTCGGGGATTTGATACTGAGCGTGCATTTGGTACCCAGCGTCCACAGCGTACTTTTGAAAAGCGTGGCTTTGGTGCCTCATCGCTGCCAACTGAGAGTGATGGCACTACCATTAAGTTTTCTGATGATGAGTCATAACACGTAAGTAGTAAGTATCAATATAATTGGTGAGATAAGTAGTAAGACAAGTAATAAATGTCTTCGACCTAAAGATCTATAAAAAACCTGCCAACTTAACGGCAGGTTTTTTTATGGGGTTAGCTTTGAGTAAGATAAATTACACATCAGTACTGCTCGTATAAGGGCTGAGTATGCTACACTAAAAGCCATTAATTTTTTGATGACAACTGGTGATGATAATATTTTTATGAATGTAAATACCCCGCATCCAACATCAAACCAATATATTAAATATGCCATAGATGCAATACGCACCGAGCAGGCAGCTCTTGATTTACTAATAGAGCAGCTCGATGAGCGTTTTGTACAAGCCTGCGAGCTCATTTTAAACTGTAAAGGTCGCGTTGTAGTCACGGGTATGGGCAAGTCTGGGCATATTGGCCGAAAGATTGCGGCAACTTTTGCATCGACTGGATCGCCAGCTTTTTTTATGCATCCAGGCGAGGCGGGACATGGTGACTTAGGCATGTTGGTCGCTGGCGACGTGCTACTGGCAATCTCAAACTCAGGCGAGTCCGATGAGATCAAAACGCTATTGCCTGTGGTGAAGCAGCTGTCTATCCCACTTATTAGTATTAGCCGTGATAAGCGAGGCATGCTGCCTAAGTCTGCTGATGTTGCATTGACTTTAGGCGCATCAGAAGAGGCATGCCCCTTAGGGTTAGCGCCGACTTCAAGCACCACTGCGACGCTTGCTTTGGGTGATGCTATTGCGGTTGCACTGGTGCATGCACGACATTTTACCTCCGAAGACTTTGCATTATCACACCCTGCTGGTGCCTTAGGGCGTAAGCTGTTAATGCGAGTCAGTGATCTGATGCATCAAGCAGACCCAACTTTGTCATTGCCAATCGTTAGCACAGATACCAGCCTGCATCAGGCGTTATTTGTGATGACCAATGGGCGGCTAGGAATGACTGTTGTGGTTGATGGTGCGCAGCGTGTGGTCGGTATATTTACGGATGGTGATTTACGCCGAGCGTTAGAAAAGCATATAGATTTGCAAACACCAATGGCTGAGATTATGACAGCCAATCCCAAGCAGGTATCAAAAGAGATGCGGGCATCGGATGCATTGAGCTTAATGAATGAAAAGGCAATCAGTCAGCTACTAATTGTTGATGATAAGCAGCGCTTAGAAGGGGTTATTACCATCCACGACTTATTACAAGCTGGGGTTAGCTAAAGCGTGCCTGATTCACTATAATAAGTCGATGCAAAGAAAGTAAAAAATACCTAGAAAATCAAACTAAGCAAGAAGGTTATTATGCAAGATTTAATACAAGCTGCTGCCAACATAAAGCTGTTGGTGCTTGATGTGGATGGTATTTTATCCAATGGTCATATTATTTATGATGCACAAGGCACTGAGCTAAAATGCTTTAATGTCAAAGATGGTATGGGTATCAAATCACTTAAATTTGTGGGTGTTAAAACTGCAATTATTACTGGCCGCTCTAGTGAAATGGTCAATATTCGTGCACATGAAATGGGTGTTGACTATGTGATTCAAGGGCGTGATGATAAACTGACCGCTTTAAACCAGCTGTTATTGGATTTGCCTTATGAGCTATCGCAATGTGCTTATATGGGTGATGACCTGCCAGACTTAAAGGCATTGCAGTCGGTTGGCTTGTCGGCTACTGTACCCAATGCCCATCAAGAGGTGCTCAATCGGGTTATGATGGTCACCACCAAAGCGGGCGGTGAAGGTGCAGTGCGTGAGGTGTGTGATTTAATTCTAAAAGGGCATGGTAAATATGATGAGTATATCAGCCAGTATGTATTAGATTGATCCAGTATGTATAAGATTGATAAAGACAGTTTGCGTCCCTATCAATAGCGAATAGCGTTAGAAAAGAGGTGAAATGAACACACGATTTTTATTTGTCCTATCCTTGCTGGTCACTGTGCTTGCCGTGTGGTTTTATCGCCATCAAGGTCAGCTTGATTCGGTGTTGAATTTTTCAACCAGTAATATTGAGTATGAAGCGACAGACATATTGGCAGTACAAACGGATGAGGATGGTATCGCCGAATACTCATTGACTGCAGAAAGCTTGGTGCATTACTCAGATGAAAACTTGGACAAATTACAGCGTATGCGCTTAAATTGGCGACCCAGCTCAAATCGCAATGTGATGGTGGATGCCGATGAAGCCGCCATGTATCATGAGCAAAACAAAGTGGTTATGACCAATAATGTGCTTTTATCTAGCCGTTTTGATCCGTCGCAAGCACAGCATACGACCAGCATTAAGCCGCCCATTAAATTGGTGGCATCTGAGCTAATCGGGGACTTAGAAACTAAGCGCATTTATAGCAATCAACCGATCGATGTCACGCAAGGCGATAATAGCTTTCAGTCAGACAGTTTTGTGGCTGATTTGACGACTGGGGATTATGAGTTTGCACAAGTTGCGGTCACTTTTTTACCGCCACCACGTAAAGAAGTGCCTTTATTTTAAAAAGTGCCCTTATTCTAATAGGTCTAATAGTCAGTGCCCTTGTTTTAAATAGGCAGTGCCCTTGTTTTAAATTGCGGTCTAGGTCTTACACCCTCTTAATAAATAATCTATCGTAAAAATAAAACATCATCTAAAAATATCACCAAAAATAAAAATACCCTTTTAAAGTATAAATTTAGGAAATAAACTGTGAATCAACACTCAATTCTTTTAGCACAAACCGACATCTCGACTCATGCTGTGCGACTCGGTAAGATAGCGTTAATGGCTGCGACTGTTTTTGCAGCAACTGCTCCGATGCAGCAGGCTTTGGCTTTGCCTTCAGACGCACAGCAACCAATACATCTGTTAGCAGATAGAGCAACTTATAGTGAGCGTACAGGAGTAACTTCTTATTCAGGCAATGTAACCATCACTCAAGGGACTTTAAAGCTGGCAGCTGATAATATCACAGTAAATTTATCCAATGGACACAGTATTCAGTCTGCCGTTGCAACTGGTCGCCCTGCTACTATGCAACAGGTCGTTACTAAAGAAAAAGGGCTGGCTAAAGGTCAAGCTAATAAAATTGATTACAACGCTCAAAGTGGTATTATCACCCTAACTGGTAATGCTAAGTTAACCCAAAATGGTGCCAGTTTCTCAGGTAATGTGATTCGGTATAGTCTAAAGGTGGGTGACGTTGAGGCAACAGCGGGTGGCAGTCAACGTGTTGAGCTTATTTTCCCGCCAAGTGAATCCAATAGTCGTACAGGAATTCGATAGGTTATGAATACACCACAGAGTAACAGCCCAGATAATATACAAGATGCTGATATTGGATCTAAAGTGCAGGCTCAACAAGCATCAATTAAAACGATAGATGGTGTTCAAGAAATAGACGACTTGACGACCAATATGGCAACACAATCACAAAGTGCTGAGCCAAGACTATCAAGTGATGCGTTAACTATGCGCAATTTGGGTAAGCGTTATAGTAAGCGTTGGGTAGTAAAGGATGTCTCTTTTAGTGTGGAGCCAGGTCAGGTAGTTGGTCTATTGGGACCTAATGGCGCGGGCAAGACCACCAGTTTTTATATGGTGGTGGGTTTGGTTAATATGGATAAGGGTGTGGTACGTCTGGGTGGAAAGGATTTATCAAAATATGCCATGCATGAGCGTGCCCGTGCTGGGATTGGTTATTTGCCACAAGAGGCTTCAATTTTCCGTAAACTGTCGGTAGAAGACAATATTATGGCCATCTTGCAAACTCGAAAAGATTTAGATGGAGCGGCACAAAAAAAAGCATTAGAAGATTTGATTAGTGATTTTAATTTGGGTCATGTTAGGCAGTCACTAGGTATGAGTGTGTCGGGTGGTGAACGTCGCCGCTGTGAAATTGCAAGAGCATTGGCAGCCAACCCTAAATTTATCTTACTTGATGAACCCTTTGCTGGGGTAGATCCAATCTCGGTTAGTGATATTAAACAGGTCATTATTAAACTTAGAAATAGAGGTATTGGTGTGTTAATCACTGATCATAACGTGCGAGATACGCTAGAAATATGTGATCATGCCTATATTGTTAGTGAAGGTGAAATTATTGCGCATGGTACGTCTCGTGAAATTTTAACTAATGAGCTGGTACAAGAGGTTTATTTAGGGAAGGATTTCCAGCCATTGTGTTAACTTAACTACCCAGTTGATTTTGACATGATATGAATAGCTGGCTGTGATATGCCAGCTATTTTTTTAAATGGTGTAGGGCGTACCTTCAACTTGTACAATGGTATTTAAATGGCAAAAAATAGCTAAATCTTGTCAGACAGTGTAAATAACTAATTAATATAATGGGATTATTTACGTTATTTTCCAAGTCTGACTGTGATTTATCTTATTATCTTTTTTTTATCACCATCTTTAAATATTACCATTTTCAAAATGAAGACACGCCCTAGATTACTATAAAGCATAATTACGAAAAACATAATTACGAAAAACATAATTACGAGCAATACAAAAGAAAGGCATTTTCTATGGCGAAAGCAAAAACGAGCTTTATTTGTCAAAATTGTGGTGCACACTTTGGCAAATGGGCAGGGCAGTGTTCAGATTGTGGTGAATGGAATAGCTTAGTTGAAGCACCCAATGTAAGTTTACCTCATCATAAGGCATCCAGTAAATCAGCATCACCAGCTTCACATATTGCATCAATGCCTGTGGGTAATGGCTCTGACCGACTCAATTACTCAGGATCACAAAGTGGGGTGGTTACTTTAGGATCTATTAGCGTCACTTTTGATACTCGTTTACCGACTGGTATTAGCGAGTTTGATCGAGTGCTGGGTGGCGGGCTAGTGGCTGGTTCTGTGGTGTTGATTGGTGGCGATCCTGGTATTGGTAAGTCAACCATCTTATTACAGACCGCAGCCAATATGGCACACCCTGAATCTTTATCAGGCAGTGCTTTATATGTCACCGGTGAAGAATCATTATCACAGGTGGCAATGCGTGCTCAGCGTTTGGGGTTATCCAGCGATTATCTAAAAGTGATGACAGAAACCAATGTTGAGACCATTTGTGCTGCACTGACTCAAGAGCAGCCAGCGGTGGCGATTATCGACTCGATTCAGACCATCTATACCGATGCGATTAATTCTGCGCCTGGTGGGGTCAGTCAGATTCGTGAATCAGCTGCGATGCTCACCCGTTATGCTAAGCAGACAGGCACAGCGCTGTTTTTGGTAGGGCATGTGACCAAAGAGGGTACGCTGGCAGGTCCAAGGGTACTTGAGCATATGGTGGATACGGTGCTGTATTTTGAAGGTCAATCTGACTCACGCTTTCGCATGATACGTGCAGTCAAAAACCGCTTTGGTGCGGTCAATGAGCTGGGCATCTTTGGTATGACAGATACCGGGCTTAAAGAAGTGGCCAACCCTTCTGCCATCTTTTTAAGTCGTTATGACAAGCCCATCTCTGGCTCTGTGGTGATGGTCAGCCGTGAGGGTACACGTCCACTGCTGGTCGAAGTTCAGGCATTGGTCGATGACTCCTCTGGTCAGCCAAGACGAATGGCGCTTGGTCTTGATCCGCAACGGCTGGCGATGTTGCTGGCTGTAATGCACCGTCATGGCGGTATTCATACCAGTGGTCAGGATGTGTATGTGAACGTGGTTGGCGGGGTAAAAGTAATGGAGACCGGCTCGGATCTAGCTGTATTGTTGGCCTGTGCCTCTAGTATTAAAGAAAAGCCGTTGCCTTCCTCATTGGCAGTATTTGGGGAGGTAGGATTATCTGGCGAGATTCGCCCTGTGCCCAATGGTCAAGAGCGTCTAAAAGAGGCGATGAAGCATGGTTTTACCCATGCTATTGTGCCCAAAGCCAATGCGCCAAAAAATCAAATGGCACAGTTTGCTGGTATTAATGTCATTACCGCAGATCGCTTAGATGATGCGATTGATCGGGCGTTTGAGATTTAGTATAAAGGTAGGCAAAAATTAATAATACTTATAAAAGTGATGCACAGGGCCTTGGCCTTTACCGACATTGAGAGTGTCGGCTTTACTTAAAGCATCAGTTAAATATTTTTTTGCTTTGTCACAAGCAACGTCTATGCTATTGCCTTGACCCCAAAACGTTGCAATTGCAGCTGATAAGGTACAGCCCGTGCCATGACTATTCTTGGTTGCGATGCGCTTGCTTTCGAACCACAAGTATTTGTCATCAACACGCAGTAAATCTGGAGACTCTTCAAGTGCTAAGTGCCCACCCTTAATAAACGTTGGCACCACTAAGCTTTTAGCTTGATTGATCATCTGCTCTCTGGAAACAGCTTCTGGCTGGCCAAGTAAGTCAGCAGCTTCAGGTAGGTTTGGTGTAATTAAGCCAACCTTTGGGATGAGCACATCACGTAAGGCAACTAGCGCATCTTTTTCAAGTAGCCTATCACCACTTTTAGCCACCATGACAGGATCTAATACCACTTTGCTAGGTTTATACTCATCAAGGGCATCAGCAACACAGATGATAATTTCTGGAGTGCCTAACATTCCAATTTTGACAGAATCCACTTTGACATCACTAAAGACAGAGTCAAGTTGGGCGCGTATCATATCAATAGGCATGGTTTGAATCTTTTGCACACCTTGAGTGTTTTGAGCGACTACAGCAGTGATAACACTCATTGCATAGCTGCCATTGGCGCTGATGGCTTTGATATCTGCTTGAATACCCGCACCGCCGGTACAGTCGGTACCGGCAATAGTTAAAGTATTGCTAATCATGATACATCCTTACTTTAATATCTAGTTTGTTGTTTGCGTAATGCGGTGGCGGCAGAAGCTGGATCCTTTGCACCACAAATGGCGGAAACCACAGCAATACCAGAGCAACCTGTACGAAACACGCTATGGGCGTTATCCAATTGAATACCGCCAATGGCGACAGTGGGCAATTTGCTGGCTGCCACTAGCGCTTGTATTCCTGCAACACCTAACGGCTGTGAGTGATTTTTTTTAGTATTGGTGGCAAATACTGGACCAATACCAAAATAACTTAGCTGCTGTAAATAATTTGTCTGTGCCTGTTGTAGTTGCTGTAAGTTATTAATAGTTAACCCTAAAATTGCATCAGGACCTAAGATAGCGCGCGCTTCATTGACCTTGCCATCAGTTTGTCCAATATGAGCACCATCTACCCCAGCTTTTTTGGCAATTAATACCCGATCGTTAATGACAAGTGGTACACGGCCTGCGATTGCTTCTTTGAGCGAACAAGCCATGTGATACAGCTGCTCATCATCGGCGTACTTGTCACGGAGTTGCACAAAACTGACACCACCATTTATAGCAGCGCAAACAGTTTCGTTTAACCCACGCTGAGTACACATTTTAGAATCTGTGACTAAGTATAAGCTTAAACTTGCGGCTAGCTGATTTGAGTCAGACTGGCCTGAAGTAAGTTGAGCTATTGACTGCATAATCCCTCCAAAAAAAGGTAGAGGGCGCTTGAAATATACAAAAGTGACGAAGGGTTCATCTCAGCCCACAAGTCGCCCCTGTGAATAACATCTAAATATTTCTTTGATTTATTTGCTTTATATCTTGATTTATTTAAAAAATAATTTAGTTATAATAACCTAGCCAAAGGTTTTTACAAGTGTAAACTCATAGTAATACCAAACCCAATAATTAAAGTTGAGCCCAAGCACGAGTGGTTAAAGTGCGAATTCTTTGTGGCTGTTTGAGCAGATTATTCCAAGCCAAACAAGCGGCATCAACAATAGCTTCATAGCTTTCATAACAGCGATTAGATAACTCATTTTGCTTCAGGTACTGCCATACGTTCTCAGAGGGGTTAAGCTCAGGTGAATACGGTGGTAATTTAAGCATAGTGACATTCCCCTGATTCAAGCTTGGTTGATGCCATAATGCACCGTCCATTACCACCACCGCAT
>NZ_KB907632.1 GCF_000382145.1 Psychrobacter lutiphocae DSM 21542 | reverse complement strand
GTAGATGCTTTTAAGACCATATAGCCAGTAGTTCTTTCTGATGATACCTATGCTTTGAGGATGATAGCCAAAGTCTTTACCTATGCCTTCTAAGGATTTGTTTTGACTGAGTTGATGTAATATAAGCAGTTTGACCCGTGCTCTTGGTTTAGATTCAACTTTTGATAGCTTCAGAAAGTCGTGATCGCTTAACTTATGATTTCTAGGCGTTATTTTTGGCATACTGGCGTCGTAATAGTAAATAATAATTTATTATATATTATTTCTTGGAATTGGTATTATATATTGGCTAATAGGTATGTCAGGTTTTATATATGTCATATATAGATTTTTCTATGTAGATAAAAAGAGAGTGATAGTAGGCTTGAATTTAGACGATGGTTTAAAAATCAAATTAAAGTGGGGGTCTATTATAGAAATTAGTAAATTCACGCTCATATTGAACAAAAGAAAATTAAAATTTGAATCACAAATTCCAGGTCTAAAGCCATATAAAAAATACGATTATGATTATATAGGCGTAAAACATAACGATACTATATACGTCATTCCTTATGCTAAAGGCTATAGAGAAGAATTAATTGGTTTGTTAGAAACAGCGAATCAATTGCAGCCAACACCTAAGATTTATTAATTCAGGTAGCCAAGAGCGTTACAATGTTCAAACTTTAATTATTATCTCTGCCCCAAACCCTCTGGCAAATAGCATAAAACCCCACTTTTTCACCTTTAAGGAGACCACCATGCAATACAATTTCGACGAGATTATCGATAGACACAATACTGGCTCAATTAAATGGCATTATGAAGATGACACCATTCCATTGTGGGTAGCGGATATGGATTTTAAAGCGGCGCCGCCTATTTTGGATAGCATTAGGAAGATTATTGAGCATGGTGTGTTGGGTTATACCAAGCAGACTGATGCACTGTATGAGGCGATTATAAACTGGCACGGCAGTCGTTATGGGTTGTCGCTTACTCAAGATGAGATTTTGTTTTCACCTGGGGTGGTGCCGAGTATTTCGCTGATGCTCAATCTGTTTACTGAAGTGGGCGATGCGGTATTGATCAATGACCCGATTTATGCACCTTTTGTAATCAAAACCAAGCTTAATGGCTGTAAGGTGATCAGCTCAGCTTTGGTAGAAAAAGACGGCAAATACACCTTTGATTTTGCAGATATGGAAGCCAAGATTAAGAAGCATAAGGTGAAGGTGTTTTTGCTATGTAACCCTCACAATCCGGGCGGTCGCGTGTGGACGAAGGAGGAGCTAATAGAGGTTCTTGAGCTGTGTAAAAAGTACAATGTGGCGATTGTGAGTGATGAGATTCATCAAGATTTGACCTTAACTGGGCATACCTTTACCCCATTTTTGAGTTTAGTTGATGGTTATGAGCATATGGTGGTGAGCCTAACTTCAATGACCAAAACCTTTAATATTGCAGGTATCAAAGGCTCGATGATCTTTGTCAAAGATAAGGCGCTACGTATCCAAATTCAGAAGCATCAAAAGCTCAATGATGAATATGATCTGAATTTATTTGCTTATGCGGCCATGCAAAGTGCCTATGAGCAGGGCACTGAGTGGCTTGAGCAAGTGCTTGCTTATATTGAAAAAAATATCGAGTTTACCGTCAATTATTTTGCCACTAATTTACCTGATATTAAGGTGATGCGTCCTGAAGCCTCGTATCTGATATGGCTGGATTGTGCTGCTTATGCGAGCGATGATAAGGCGTTATATGACAGTTTACGTGCGGTCAAAGTCGAGCTAAATTCTGGGATTCAATACGGTCAACAAGGTCATTTAAAGCTGCGTATTAATGTGGCATGTCCGCAGGCGTTGTTGAGAGAGGGGTTAGATAGGGTGAAGCAGGCGTTAGTGGGCGTTTAATATAGTCGGTGAAATACTAAACGGTTACGGTATTAATCTCGCTAAGCTTACAGTTGTAGTATTTGTGCTCGGTTTCCTTGTCACCATTTTATACCTTTTCTAAAAAACAACCTATCTTTGTCAAACTCTCTAAACCTACTATATGTAGCGTTTGCACTCGTTTTTCTCGATAGCTTAATTTTTAGATTTGGTATTAGATTTCTTTGACTGTAAAAAATTATAAAAAAGAGGCTGGATTAACCCTTTAATCCAGCCTCTTTGTGAAGCGTGAGCCGTTAACGGTTTTTGTTAAAGCTTACTTGTCTTGTTTCTGTTCATCTTCTGAATTTTCAGCCTCTTCTTCAATCATATGTTCCCACTCTTCTTGCTGTGCTAACACAGAGCCTTCTGGGGCTTCAGAGGTAATCCCTTCTTCCCAAGGCGCACTCTCTGCCAACTCTTCAATGTGAATGGTTTTGAGGTTGTAATCTGGCTGATAGTGCAAGTCGTAACGGGCTGCTTTAATCACCGACAACATCATCATAGACAAGATGATGATCAGTGGTGCACCAGCGATAATAGAGGCGGTTTGCAAGGTTGCAAGGTCGCCTAGGAACATTAAGATGGCTGGCAATAGACACAAGGTAAATGCCCAGAATAAGCGGTTCCAGCGGTGTGGTTCGTCATCTACTTCTACTTGTACCACTGACGCTAAGATATATGAAATAGAGTCAAAGGTGGTGGCGGTAAAGATGACCGCTAAGAAGGTAAAGACCGCAACCACTAAGTACGGCATTGGCAAGCTATTTAAGATAGCAAAAATAGCGGCAGTTGCCGATTCGTTATTTAGGATATTGACCACATCCACGCTACCTGTAAGCTGTAAATACAAGCCATAGTTACCTAAGATAATCATAAACATCGCACAGCCTAGTGAGCCGTAAAACATCGAACCGACCACCATGTTTTGGATGGTGCGACCACGTGAAATCTTGGCGATAAATAGACCAATGGTTGGCGCAAATACCAGCCACCAAGCCCAATAGAACACCGTCCAATCTTGCGGGAAGGTAGTATGTTCAAAGCCGAAGCTACCAAAGTCTTTAAATGGCTCAATGTAGGTCATCATGCGCGGCATTTCAGTAATTGAACGGCCAATGGCTTCAAGACCTGTGTTCAGAATAAAGACGGTTGGGCCAGCAACTAGGATAAATAATAGCAGCACCACAGCCAGATAAAAGTTGATATTCGACAGCTTTTGAATACCGCCTTTTAAGCCTTGATACGCACTGTAAGCGAAAATCAAAGTGGTCACAAATAACACCACCATCTGCATGGTAATGGTGCGTGGTAGACCAAATAGGTTGTGCAAGCCTTCAGTAATTAACGGTGAGGCCAGACCAAGGGTTGTGGCACCACCACCAACCATACCGAATACGAACAGCACATCCAGCATTTTTGCCCAGTTGCTGCCGGCCAGTTTTTCACCTAATAACGGCATCAAGGTCTGACTGACCTTGAGTACTGGTGTCTGACGCACATAATAAAAATAGGCAATCGGTACAGCAGGCACTAGGTAAATCGCCCAAGCCACAGGACCCCAGTGGAAGATACCATAAGTGGTGGCCCAGCGGATGGCGTCTGGTGTACCGGCTTCAATGTTAAACGGAGGACCTTGATAATAATAGGCCCACTCAATCAAACCCCAGTATAAAATACTGGCACCAATACCACCACAAAACAGCATGGCTGCCCATGAGGCATCGGTAAACTCTGGCGCATCTTCAGGACGCCCCAGTTTAATTTTTCCGATATCAGAAAAGATAATGTAAACCACAAACATCATGGCCAGCACCCCAAATGCGAGGTAGGCAAAGCCAAATTTGTCTGTGACAAAGGTGCGTGCAATACCAACCCATTCTTTACCTTGCTCAGGAAAGAAAATTAAGGGAATACAGATACTAAATAAGATTGCCAGCACCATACCGAAGGTAAACTTATCGATGCGTGTATCAGGCTCATGATCCGGTCTGCGCTGCGATATTTCCATGCCCGCATTAAAGGTACCTAAACGGGGTGGGCGGCGATGCTTGGAAGTAGATCTAATAAAATCGGGAAGGTATTGGTATTGCGTTGTGTTTTTTTGCTGGGTGTTGTTCGTTGTGTGGTTATGTTGCTTACCACTAGAGTTACTCATGTATGTGCTCCTAATGCTAAGATAAATCTTATTGTTTTTTTTAATAAAACTTATATGTGCCTATATCTTAACACACTAGAGCCACCGATATGTTTTTTGCGCATCAACTGCTCAGGTTGATGATGGTGATTGGCTCGCATGATTGGGCCTTATTTAGGTAATTTGCGAATTAGGCAGTTGGCTAGGCGATTGGCGAATGCCATTCATGTAACTTGCCCATCAATGCGACCAGCGACCTCGAATCGCCATCATCAGATAAAACGCGAAGGTCGTGAGTATGCTAAGTACAAACACATAAGCAAGATCTTGTCCAAGTGACATGAGCTTGTTTAATAAAAAGTTGATAATAAAAACGACGACAAAAAAGATAAGCATCGATTTTATTTTATGGGTAATATTTTTTTTTATAAAGTTTTCTTTGCTTGTGTTGTTATTTTAAAAAATTTTCTACAAAAGTTGTAGCTGAGTTTTATATTAGTTGTATTTAGCTTATATTTAAAACAAGACTTAAAAAAGGATTTGAAATAGCGTTTAAAAAAGAGCGTAAAAAGAGTTTTAAACAGGGTTAAAAGTTAGGTTTGAAATAAGTTTTATAGTGGCGGATAGCCGGTAATCTTTTGAATACGGCAATACAAAGGTTGCAGGCGCTCATACATTTTTAAATACACCTCTTTATATAAACGACGGTACAACTGCACATTGTCCGCAATTGGCAAAAATTCATCACCCAAATGGGTCATGGCCTCAGTGGCGGTCAGATGATCTGGATAAATGCCCAGCCCCACCGCACAGTTAATGGCGGCACCAAGTCCAGACGCTTCAAAGGTATGCGGACGATAAGCTGGCATGCCAAAGATGTCTGCGGTCAATTGCATGGCCACATCACTTTGAGAGCCACCGCCAGAGACACGTAAGTGCTTAATGCGCTTGCCAGTGCTTTTTTCAATGGTATCAAATCCCAGCTTTAATTCGTATGCCAACCCCTCTAATATCGCTCGATAGACGTGGGCACGGGTGTGTATGTCACTAAAACCAATCAGTGAACCTTTGCCCTCAAGACCCGGATGACGCACCCCAGGTGACCAATAGGGCTGCATCATCAGTCCCATACAGCCAGCAGGAATGTCTTTGATAGCCTCATCGAGAAGTTTTTCAGTATCTATACCTTGGGTCTTGGCCAATTGCTGTTCGTAGTGGGCAAACTGCTCTTTAAACCAGCTGACCATCCAAAAGCCACGATAGACCATATACTCGTGATTATAATAATTGGGGGCGGCAGCGGTATAAGCCGGCATGTGTTTTAATACTTCAATATAATCTTGCGAGGTGGTGTTGATGGTGGCGGTAGTGCCAAAGCTTAGGCAGGCGGTGTCCGAGGTCAGACCTGCTGAGCCCAAGGCTTCACACGCCTTATCACTGGCAGCCGCTATCATGGGTGTGCCTTCGATGATACCAGTGGCAGCCGCAGCTTGTGCGCTAATGGTGCCCAATTGCTGCCCTGGTGCGACCAGTCTAGGCATCTGCTCAAGACGACAGCTGAACAGTCGCCATTTTATATTATGGGGTGACATCCAAGCCTGTGCCTTGTAATCATAAGGCAAATAACCGAGTATATGACCACTAGAATCAACCAGATCGCTGGTCAGCTTATCGGTCAAATAGGCGGATAGATTGACGTAATAGGCGGTTTGTTGCCAAACTTCAGGCTCATAATGCGCCAACCAGTTGCACCGTGCTTTTTGCTGTGCTTCTTTTACCAGCTCGCCCATACCAATCACTGAGGTTACTGCGCCTAATAATCCTAAATTGTTAGGTTTGCCTTGGCGCAGATCCATCCAAACAATAGCGGGACGTAACGGTTTTTTATCCTTATCCAAGCACAGCATGGTGTAGCGCTGAGTGGCGAGACTGACCCCTGCGATTTGTGATGGCTTAATATCACAGTTTTGCCATAACTGCTGGCAGGCTTCAGCCAGTTTTTGCCAATAATAGTCGCCGTGTTGCTCGGCATAGCTTGGCTGGGTTGAAAAGTAAGGCTCAATGGGCACCCGTGCCTTTGCGATTTCGGTGCCAAATTGATCAAAAATCAGCGCTCTGACACTTTGAGTGCCATTGTCTATCGCCAGTAAATAAATGGGTTTGGCGTGGTGATCTCTTCTCATGCTTCCATCCTTGGTATATGTTTTTTTATAAACGAATCAGCTGTTTAAATTATCAGCTATTTAATTTAATAGTTATTAGCAATTAGCAGTTAGGCAGTTAGCAGTTAGCAGTTAGCAGTTAGGCAGATAGTAATAACGTTGCCACAGCTGTTGATAACGGGCAACTTCCTGTTGCCATTTTTGTTCATCCCAGCCCAGCTCTTGTTGGCATATCTGCTTTAAATGCTTGGTAATTAACGGGGTTAATCCACCGTTGGGAATTAATAAACCTAAGCGAGTGCGCCTGAGCAATAAGTCGTCTAAATGAATGACTTGCTCATAACGGGTGGCAAAGCGAATCTCAGCCCATAAGGTATTGCTATCAGAGATATAGGTTAATTCATCTGGTTGTGCCAATTCTAGTAAGGTATCTAGTTGACGACCATAAAAGCCTTGTAACCTATGCTGTAACTTAAGGGGCAGGGTAGCAAATTTTTCATTAGTGGGTAAAGGGTTGCTAAATACGGCGTCCGTGTTGTTTTTAGGATTCGTATCAGTATGGGTGTCAGTATTCGTATCAGTATTGGCATCAGTACTCGTATCAGCTTTGGAAAGTGAGTGCGGGTTTTTAGCTAATATGGGCTGACAGCGTGCCATCACATCCAGTGCAATTAAGCGAAAAGTAGTGAGCTTGCCACCACTGACCGTCACCAAGTTGTTATTAAGCCAAACGCTGTGATCTCGTTTTTCTTTGCTTGGGCTAACCCGCTTGCCATGCCCTGCCTCTGAGATTAAGGGACGCACCCCTGCCCAAGTGCTGATGATGTCCGCTTTGGTTAGGTGGGCACTATCAAACAAATCATTGGCCGCCATTAATAAGTAATCGACTTCGTCAGCGCTTATTGCCACTTCCTTGTCATCCAAATCAGGGTGGTCTAAGTCGGTGGTGCCAATGACGGTACGATTTTCCCAAGGGAAGACAAACAAGGCTCGCTTATCGGTCGGATGCAGTAGGGTATAGGCGTGCGTGACAGGAAGACGCTCTTGGCTGACCACCAAATGACTGCCACGTGAGGGGCGAATCTGTCTGCGTAACGGTGAGTGATGGGCGTCTTGCGTGGTTGAGCCCGCTTGTAGACGTAAGTTATCCGCCCAAGCGCCTGTGGCATTAACCACCACTTTGGCATGTACCTCATAATGGGCGGGATGCTGGTTAGCCTGCTCAGTATCAGCGTTAATATTAGTGCTAGTATCAGTATCAGCGTTGGCGCTGGCATTAATATCAGCGTCAGTATTAGCGTTAGTATAGGTGCTCGTATTAATGCCACTGTCTGTATCTGTTGTTGTATCGACCAATCTGGCACCAATAATCAAGCCTTGCTCATTGGTCAGCAGTGACTGGGCTTGTAGATAGTTAATAGCAACCGCGCCGTCGTGGATGGCTTCATCTAATACCCGCATCACCAAACGTGAATCATCGGTGACCGCATCACTAAACTGACTGGCTCCCAAAAACTTATGTTGTTTGATACCAGTTTTTAATTTTAAAAACGCTGCTTTGTTAAAATATTTAAAATAGCGTTTGCCAGCCAATCTGTCATATAGGCGCAGTACGATATTAAACAGCCAAGGCGGTGGGAAATTGCCTTTGTAATGCGCCATCACATAGTGCATTTCATTAACCAAACCATTGGCCTCATTGAGCAGGCGCTCACGCTCTTGGACGCTAAGACGGGTGGTTTTGAAGTCGCCCATGCCGATGTAGCGCAGACCGCCATGTACCATTTTGCTGGAGCGGCTGGAAGTGCCCCAAGCAAAATCTTTTTGTTCAATTAATAAGGCTTGCAGTCCCTGACGTGCGGCTTCTCGGGCGATACCAGCACCGGTAATGCCGCCACCGATAATCAACATATCCCAAGGTTCCGTTCTGGATAAAGGGGCGAGTGCCTGTTGGCGGTGTTTGCTTTGACTCATAAACTGCCCTAGTCTTCTAGTAAAACGCCAGGATTCATCCGTTGCTCTGGATCCAAGCTGGTCAACATATCTTTGGTTACTTGTAAGCCAAGCTCCCCTTTTTCAGCAGCCAAATATGGCGCATGGTCACGTCCCACCCCATGTTGATGGGAAATGGTGGCGTGCCCATTGGCGACACTGAGGCTGGCCGCTTGTTTTATTTTTTGCCAACGACTTAAGGTGCTGGCATGATCTTTGGCAGCTCGGAAAAAGTAAGTGGTATAAAGGCTGGCACCTTGCTTATAGACGTGTGAGATGTGGGTAAAGGCCATCACATTTTCACCTTCATCGGTGAGGGCGTGGTGAACGGCCTGCTCCATATCAAACAGTTGTAGATCTATATTGCGCCAATTGGTCGCCGTCTCAAAGGTATCGACCATGATGCCTTTTTGCCAAAGCGTGCCACGTAAATAAGGAAACTTGAAGCGACCATGTGCCCAGATAGCACCCATCAGATCTGCCAGCTTGCCACCGACGCCACCCTGTTGTTTTAATAAGGCTCGAAATTGGCTCAGTGCCAGTTTGTTTTGTGCTTTATCGCCACTGACACCGTAGGTTAGCATCACCTTGTCTGCGCCAAGCCCTCTGGCTTTTAAATAGGTACTAATCGCTAGAAACTGACTGGCGGTGGTGCCTAAGTGCAAATGTGCGTCGGTTTCAATCGCATTGCTGAGGCGTAGCATTGATAAGCGGATATCAGCTTGTACTGCTTGCTGCAATACGGCTTTACCTGCTTCCCAATTGGGCAAAAACACCACTTTAAACAGCTCTTGCTCAGGCAAAGGTTGCACCCGCATTTTAACTTCGGTAAATATACCCGCTCGACCTTCACTGCCCATCATCATCTCACGCAAATCAGGACCTGCTGAAGAGGCAGGGATGTCGGCAATAGTCAGCGTGCCTTGTGGGGTGACCAAAGTACCGCCAGCAAACATTTGCTCAATACGGCCATAGCCCAGCGACTGCTGGCCACTTGAGCGTGCCGCAATCCAGCCACCTAGAGTCGATAACTCCCAAGACTGTGGATAGTGTCCAAGACGATAGCCAAGCTGGCTTAATTGTGCTTCGACCACAGGGCCCTGCGCACCAGCGCCAAAGGTGGCAATTTGACTGTCTTTGTCGAAGTCTAGCAGTTTATCCATCTTGCCCATGGCAATGGTTAACACTGGACGAGAGGCCTTATTTTTACCAGAGCTATTAGACGGATTTGGTGGATTAATATGGCCGACCACAGACGTACCGCCACCATAAGGAATCAGCTGCAAGTCATGCTCAATCGCCAGTTGCATTAATTGCTCGACCTGCTCAGTGCTGGTTGGGAAGGCGACCCCATCGGGGAAAGCACCAAAGTTACCACTGTGCATTGCAATCCAATCAGCGAAGCTTTGACCACGGGCGTGTCTGACTCTGACTTCTGGGTCGATGCTGATGAGTTCTAGTTCGGTAAGCTCGGCTGGCAGGCGAGATTTGGGGACTTGTTTGAGTACTTGTTGTAGGCGAATGGAAGGCAGTTTTTTGGTTTTACCAAGGTGAGAGCGAATCAATCGAGCGCCATGTTTGGAGACGGCTTTGTTGAAATTAATGTTACCCCAGCCATTCCAACGGGTCATTTGTTTTGGCGTATTACCGTGTAAGGCATTGTCTAAAAAAGGGTTTTTTTGGTGCTTTTTTTTAAAACGTGAGCGTTTTTCACTACTATTTTTAGAGGTAGTTTGAGCGGTGTTTTGAGTGGTTTTAGTGCCTTGAGAAGTAGCGTTTGCGCTAGAGTGAGCGTCCGTATGGTGTTGAAAAAAAGCGTCGATTTTACTCATAGTATATACAACCTATCCATTTGTTATTATTGAGACAATATAACAAAACCTGTTGCCATAGCAAATGAATTACTGGATTAATCAGCTCTTTATTTACAAAAACATTGTTATTTATTCAGCCATCACAGGTAAGATAAAGGTGCGCGAATTTAAGTGCTATCCATAACCAACTCTACTCTTAAATATTTAAGTGAATACCATGCTAAATGCCATTATTCAATTATCTGAACTATTAGACGCTAACGAAAACGAAGTTGTTGAGTTCAAAGAAGCTAAAACACAGTATGACTTTAAGAAGTTGTGCAAATACTTTTCAGCATTAAGTAATGAGGCTAATCTAAAAGCAAAGGCGTGTGCATGGTTGGTTTTAGGGGTTAATGATGATAAGAACATTGTTGGTACACAAGCTTATTTAGATGGTGCGGTATTAGATAAGCTTAAAAAAGATGTGGCTGATCGTATGACAGGGCGAGTAACTTTCACTGATATATTTGAAGTCAATCATCCAAATGGCAGAGTATTGATGTTGCAGATACCACCTGCACCGCAAGGAATGCCTATTGCGTCTGATGGCCATTTTTATGGTCGAGACGGATCTTCACTTGGCGCATTAAATATCAATGAGCTTGAAACGATACGAGCATCTTTTGAGCCAGACTGGAGCCGGCATATCATTCATGATGCTGACATCGAGGACTTAGATCCCGATGCCATTGCCTTTGCTCGACAAAGGTTTGCTGAAAAAAATCCAAAGTTAATAGAAGATATCAAAGGTTGGGATGATCGTCAGTTCTTGGACAAAGCCAAGCTTACCTTTAAAGGGCAAATTACTCGAACGGCAATTTTATTACTTGGCAAAAGTGAGTCAGAGTACTTTATTAATCCAGCGTCTGCAAAAATAACTTGGATACTAAAAGATAAAGAGGGTATTGAGAAGGATTATGAGCACTATACCTGCCCATTGCTACTGGCAGTAGATGAGGTTTTTGGTAAGATTCGTAATTTAAAATATCGCTATATGCAGGGTAATACCTTGTTTCCTGAAGAAGTGGAGCAATATGATCCTTATCTGATTCGAGAGTCACTAAACAATGCCATCGCTCATCAAGACTATGCCAGAGGTGGTCGTATTACATTGGTTGAGTTTGAAGATGGTAAGTTAGTCATAAAAAATGAAGGTAAGTTTATCCCTGCCAGTGTGGAAGCTGTTATTAAAGAAGATGCACCTGAACATCGCTATCGTAATAAGTTTTTAGTACAAGCGATGGTTAACTTGAATATGATAGATACCATTGGCAGTGGCATCAAAAAAATGTTTATTATTCAGCGTAATAAGTTTTTCCCATTACCTGAATACGACTTAACCAATAATAAAGTTGAGGTAACCATTTACGGTAAGGTTTTAGATTTAGCTTATGCTCAAAAGCTAGCACAATCATCTGATGACTTATCACTTGAAGATATTATGCTACTTGACAAGGTTCAAAAAGGTAAGCTGTTGACTGACACAGAAGCTAAGTATCTTAAGGGACGTCAGCTTATTGAGGGTAGAAGGCCGAATTATCATATTAGCAAACATATCGCCGAACAGACTGATGATATGGCAAGCTATATTAAAAATAAAGGCTTTAATAATCAGTATTATAAAGATGTTATTTTAAAATGCCTTGAAGACTTCGGCCCTGTAAAGCGGGCTGTGTTTGATGATATTTTATTTGATAAGTTACCAGAAGTACTATCTGAACAACAAAAAAAAGTCAAAGTTCGAAACTTACTACAAGATTTGCGTAAGCAAGATAAAATTGCAGTAGAAGGTAAGACTTGGAAACTAAAGGATTAAGAAGCATTGGTTGAGTTTAGACATTTAGACTAAGTTTTAGACATTAATCATGCTGTTTTAGACATTTGAGGTGCTTTTTAGACATTTGAGGTGTTTTTTAGACATTCAAGTCTAAATTTAGACATTTTAGTCTGATTTTAGACATTTGATGCCTATCATCAATAGATTAAAAGAGTGGGATAAGCGTGAAGCCACCTTTTCATCTTTATCACAAAACTCAATTCCCATTGACCCTAAGATTCTTGTTAAAATAGACAGTTATTAACCACTTTTGAGTTATCTGCTTATTTATTCAAATTTTTATTCACTTTTTAATATTAAATTTGCTGTTTAGCATTAAATTTGCATATCCCGACTTTATCAACCCAATTGGACCCAACTATGAGTAACAACCAGCCGACCATCAAACAAGATCGCATCTTAATCATCGACTTTGGCTCACAATACAGCCAACTGATTGCCCGCCGTGTACGTGAAGCCGGTGTATTCTGCGAAATGTATCCCTACGATATTGATAGCGACCGCATTAAAAATTTTGGTGCCAAAGGCGTTATCTTATCTGGTGGTCCTGAGAGCGTACACGACGAAAATAGCCCAAAAATCAACCAAGCTTTATTTGATTTAGAAGTGCCTATTTTAGGCATTTGCTACGGCATGCAAGCCATGGCGGATCACTTCGGTGGCGAAGTCAAAGCCAGTGACGTTCATGAGTTTGGTGCTGCTATCATTGATATCACAAGTTCAAGCACCTTGCTTGACGGCCTTGAAGATGAGCATCAAGAGCACAGCCGCTTGCACGTGTGGATGAGTCATGGTGACAAAGTGGTGAAAGCGCCAGAAGGCTTCGACATTATTGCCAGCACGCCAAGTTGTCCAATCGCAGTGATGGTCAATGAAGACAAAAAATACTATGGTCTACAATTCCACCCAGAAGTCACCCACACCTTACAAGGCGACGTGTTGCTATCACGCTTCGTGCATCAAGTGTGTGGCTGTGCTGGCGACTGGACACCAGATAACATCATCGATATGCGTGTGGCACAATTAAAAGAGCAAATCGGTGACAAGCAAGTTCTACTAGGTCTATCAGGTGGTGTCGACAGCTCAGTGGTTGCCGCATTATTGCACAAAGCCATTGGCGATCAGCTGACTTGTGTCTTCGTGGACAACGGTCTATTACGTCTGCACGAAGGCGACCAAGTGATGCAAGTATTCGCCGAAAACATGGGCGTGAAAGTAGTGCGTGTTGATGCCGAAAAACGTTTCTTAGATGCATTGGCTGGCGAGTCAGATCCAGAAGCCAAACGCAAAATTATCGGTAAAACCTTCATCGACGTCTTCTCTGATGCCGCTCGTGACATCAGCCAAGGTAGCGATGGCAAGCCAGTTGAATTCTTAGCGCAAGGCACGATTTACCCAGATGTTATCGAATCTGCCAAATCACACCAAGGCAAAGCCCACGTGATTAAGAGCCACCACAACGTAGGCGGTCTGCCAGACGACTTACAGTTTGAGCTGGTCGAGCCATTACGTGATCTATTCAAAGACGAAGTGCGCAAACTGGGTATCGCTTTAGGTCTGCCGCACAAAATGATTTACCGTCATCCGTTCCCAGGTCCAGGCTTAGGCGTGCGCATCTTGGGCGAAGTCAAAAAAGAATATGCAGACATCTTGCGTCAAGCCGATGCTATCTTTATGCAAGAACTTGAGCGTTCAGGCTGGTATGAAAAGACAGCACAAGCCTTTGCGGTATTCACCCCTGTCAAATCTGTGGGCGTGGTCGGTGACGGTCGCCGTTATGCGTGGGTAATTGCGCTACGTGCGGTTGAAACCATCGACTTTATGACGGCCCGTTTTGCGCATCTGCCATACGAGCTAATCGAGACGGTCAGTAACCGTATCATGAACGAAATCAAAGACGTATCTCGTGTGACTTATGATGTGTCGAGCAAGCCACCGGCGACTATTGAGTGGGAATAGTCTTTAAAAAAACTATCTGACCAAAAATCCAATTAGCTTCTTATAACTCGTTCAGCCTACTTAATGTAGCACTATCATTCATTTTCATCGAGCGTTTTATTAAGAACTGGAAATTTTGCAATAGACTTAGATTCGAATCTGTTGTTGAATGTTCTTTAATAGAGCGCTTCATTAGTGCTTGCTTATGATAATGGTGTTTAAAACTAAAATATTTAACCTAAGGTGGGGTATGGTATGAAGTTAGTTCATATGGGTCAAAACCAGTGGCAACTAGAAGATAGTGTTATTAGCTTTCCAAGCGGTAAGAGAGGTAAAGCACCCCAAAATCCGCAAGACGCATTTACTAAAAAGATACACGAGATTATAGAAGCGCAGCTTAAAAAAGGTCGTGATATTGATGAGGTCATGCAGCAGGTAATGGAAGATTATCAACATGAGATTCTAGCTGATATCGAGTCTCAGCCACCGTCTGCATTTGAAGTTATTATTGAGACTTTGCACTCCTATGGTATTGATGCAGCCACTGTTGTTGCACAAGGTTATGTGCTCGAAGGTTTATCAGTTCCAGAGAACCATTATAATATGGCTTTTTTGTATGAACAGTGTGACGAGTCTTTTAATGCTTTGATGAGTAGTCGTGAGTGCATGCGCTTATACTTAAAGTCTTTTCCTACAAATTTTAATTGGAAGAAGAATACAATACCTTGGGAGTTTTTAGATAATCGTCCTTTTTTGCGGGCTTTATTTCAGTTAGCAAACCTTTATGCGAATAATCTTTGTTTTGAAGAGGCTCGTAAAGAGGGAGAGAGACTGTTAAGTATATGTCCAAATGATAACTTGGGAGTACGTGAGGTATTGGTTGAGTGGTATATGTACACTGAAGACTATCAAAAAATCATCAAAGTTTGTGAGCATTTCCCTGATGATGTCTTCGCCAATATTGCTTTTGGTAAAGCGCTGGCTTATTGCTACTTAGGTGACTTACAAAAGGCAGACCAAGCGTGGGAGCAAGGTAAGGAGGTGCTACCTAAGGTGGCACATGAAATCCTTAAAAAGCGCCACGCTATGCCGCGTGGTATGAATCATGATAGTAGTTACGGTACGGTTGTTAATAGTAAAGAGCAAGCGTATTTTTATTGGCAAGATATGGGGGAGTGGTGGGAAGATAATGAAACAGCACAAATGCTTATTGAAAAGAAACGGGCTGAAAGATCAAAAAAATAATAGCTTTATCTAGAGCGTGTCTTTAATTCCTGCAATGACATTAGGACAAAATCATATTTTCATAACCCCAAGCAGCAAAACATCTCTCGCCTTATAAACGGGCATCGCCTTAGGCTTACCGCACAAAATGATTTACCGTCATCCGTTCCCAGGTCCAGGCTTAGGCGTGCGCATCTTGGGCGAAGTCAAAAAAGAATATGCAGACATCTTGCGTCAAGCCGATGCTATCTTTATGCAAGAACTTGAGCGTTCAGGCTGGTATGAAAAGACAGCACAAGCCTTTGCGGTATTCACCCCTGTCAAATCTGTGGGCGTGGTCGGTGACGGTCGCCGTTATGCGTGGGTAATTGCGCTACGTGCGGTTGAAACCATCGACTTTATGACGGCCCGTTTTGCGCATCTGCCATACGAGCTAATCGAGACGGTCAGTAACCGTATCATGAACGAAATCAAAGACGTATCTCGTGTGACTTATGATGTGTCGAGCAAGCCGCCGGCGACGATTGAGTGGGAATAATTGACAGGTTGAATCAAATAGGCATTTATTGCGGTGTCAGGCTCGCTTAATGCACTTGATGTGCAATTTGCGCTCACCTTCCTTGCACTAAACGCCTCTTTGAATCACCCTAGAAGAGTTTGTTAATAAAAAGCACCCGTTATGCATATCGGGTGCTTTTTTTGTGCTTAGACATTAGCTTTTTATGTTGGGCTGTGGAAGTTTTAAGCTTAAAAGTTGGAGCCAATCCCGCCATTCGCTTGTATCTGCCTTGCTCATGGCGTGCGGACTATCGTGGCTAAGTGCATTGCTGTTACCTCGACACTGCCCCTAGCCACAGTCCGCATCGCCATTGACCTCAGCAGGATACCGCTACTGTCGAGGCTAAACCGCACCTTCAATTCACACTCACGGTGAAAATCCCAAAATCCACATTCGCTGGGTGTCGTTCTTCTACGCCAGCCACAATCGCCATACCAGCCTACACCACACACCATGCTATAACTCACACAAGGCTTTGCTCCCTTCCTTTATCTGTTAGCCAAGCACAGCTTGGCTCTTGCAAAGCTAAAAATCTCCTCCAGAGCTTTTATCAACGCTTCTCAGGGCTGGGGCTGGATTTGTTGTTTATGCCTTGAATGTGGTCATAAGACGGGGTTTAGCCCCGACAGTAGCGGGTATCCTTGGTAAAGCACAGGGTTGCAGGCGCTTGGCTAGGGGCAGTCTCGTGGCGCAGGAATGGCGCTAGCCGGTAGCGCCTGCCCCTGTGCAAGCCAAGATATGAGCGGATGGCGGGATTGGCTCTAACATATGTTGGATGTGGATATACTGAAAATATATGATTCGCTGGGTGTCGTTCCTCTACGCCAGCCACATCACAACCGCTACGCCAATCAATACTGCGCATCCTACATACCCGAGGCGAGCGTCAGCATAATGCCAAACAAAATCAAGGCGACTAGCATAGGAATCAATTGCAGATACAAAGGCTTGCGTATGCTTTTGTCAGACCAATAACGTGAATAAAAGATGATTTTAATCACCAGTAAAGCAAGCCCTAATACTTGATAAAAACTACCAGCAACAATAAATAAAAGGCTTAATCCAAAGAGTGAAAATTCCTTTTTTTTCCACATCAGCACCAGCTCCCAGATTTGTCCAATCATAGAGATTAATGCCAGTATGAGACCTAAGCTGCTTAAGTTGAGGTTCATTTATTTTTCCTAAAGTTTGAAACTAATGGTGGCTCTAAATATACTCGATTTTATCTGTAATAAATACGGTACAGATAAATTTATAAGACATCAGGAGGGATTTGACCGTGAGTAGCCATAGCCACGATGACAACTATTTCGAAAGCCCTTTTAAGGGCATACCGCTAAAGGCGCAGGTTACTAATCCTAATATTATTGTCGGTGAGCACAGCTATTATTCGGGCTATTATCATGGTCACAGCTTTGATGATTGTGCCCGCTATTTGGCGCCAGACAGAGACGATGTCGACAAACTTATCATGGGTCGTTATTGTTCCATTGGCTCTGGTGCGGTGTTTATGATGGCGGGTAATCAAGGCCATCAGGCGTCTTGGGTCACCACGTTTCCCTTCTTTTATCAAGACAACGAAAACTTTGTAGAGGCCATTGATGGCTTTTAGCGGGCAGTCGACACGGTCATTGGCAACGATGTTTGGATTGGTTCTGAGGCGATGATTATGCCGGGTGTGACGGTTGGTGACGGGGCAACTATTGCCAGTCGAGCAGTGGTGGTTTTGGACAGAGGCGCAAATCAAAGATGCCATGCCGTTATTGTGCTTTGCCAAGATTGACGCGTTGAATCAGTACTGGCAGGCGTTTCGCTAGGCTCTGTTGTGTGTGTCAGGTTAAACCTCTATTTAAAAGGTAAAACGTTTTCTTAGTTTGATGTTGTATTCGCCTCGTCATCCATATCGTTACCCGTATCATTATTGGCTGTGCTAGCTTCGATGATTTCAAACTCAGCATTGACCATGTCCGTAAGTAGCGGTTCGCCTTTGTCATTGACCCGAAACAAGCCATATTCTGCGCTTTCATAATCTTTGGCGTGTCCTTCTTGAAAGAAGAAGGCGTTGGTAGCGAATTTCACCTGATTATTGCGAATACGAAAATATAATGGCATTTCATTGGGTGGCAAAGTGTGTGTACGGCTGTCTGTGTTGCTGTCTGTGTTGCTGTCTGTGTTGAGATGGTCTAGGCCACTAAATGAGGCCAAGCGTACAAAGTGAGCAACCTGATGCTCATCGAGTTTGACAATGGCAATGCCATCACCGTTTGAGATCTCTTGTTGCGAGTCGTGAGCCTCCTCTAGCGCTTGATAAATGTCATCGGCAAGCGCAAATTGAAGTGCCATATAATCACCTTGCATTAAGCCTCTGGGATCAACCGGTGCCAGCTCTAATAACACAGGTTTGCCGGTATTTAGGTGGGTTTCAAACTTTTTGATATTCAGATTGACCATGACTAATACGACAAGCAAAGCTATGACGGCTAAGCCAATGCTGATTTTAATGGGCAATGGCTTTGAGAGCTTGTTGGCTTGGCAGGTTAAGGACTGGATGCTCATAAGCCGTGCTCCTTGTCAGTATGGTTGATGTTATTGCCGTAGCTGGTGTTATTACTGTCATAGTGGCGCTTGAGAATCCAATGGGTAAGCAGTAGAGCCACACCGACTGCCAACATAGAATATGACTTCACCAGTAAACTGGTATCTAATTGATAGTAATACCAAAAGATATAGCCGACTAAGGCTGTGATGGCCAGTGCCATGATGCTTTTTTGTTGATTGGCTTTGGCAATGACCAGTACCAAGCAGGTCGCCAACAGTCCAGACACATAGACAGATAATATGCCCAAGATGACGACAGCGCTGGCGATGATCATGCCTGTTTTTGAGGTTAAGCCAATGCGATAGCGAGCTAATAACAGGTGGGTGGCGTATAAGCTGACAGCAATCATTAGCCCTTGCGCTAAGGGATAATGGTAATAAAACTCAGTGGTAGCGTTGGCGATATCCTGACCATACTCAGCAGCAATAAATACGACCGAAACAGTGAGTAATAACAGCATACTGGCATGGGTGAATGGGCGACATAAAGCGCTTGCTAGCGCTTGTTTTTGTGGTGTGATAAAGGACAAAAGTTGATCAGACTGTAAGCTAAATACACATAACACAAGCGCCAACATAGCAGCAGATAATTCAGGTGCATGGTAATAGGTTAGCAACCATATCATAGCGGATAACGCCACTAGTGCACTAAACAGGCGGTGCAAAAAGTCCTTAATAGTCAGATAAAATACAGCTTGGATGATTATTATCGCCACCGCCAGTAGTGGCTCGGAGTCTAATATATCGTATAAGGCAAAGATTAAAAATAATTGACCAGAAAAGCTCAACGGAAAAGCGATGCTACTGACGAATACTTGCGTAGATCCGAGCTGTTTGCGATTGACAAAAAATATAAATAAGCTGATAGCGGCTAAAGTAATACCTACCAGTAGCTGAGTTATGGTGTGCTCAATATAGTTGGAAAGTATTAAAGCAATAAAGCCAATCATCGAAACGCCAGATATCATACCTCCTAAGCCTATCAACAAATGTAAGTACCAAGGCAGTGACTCAGAGCTAGAAGCGGAGGTGGTATCAAGATAAGCTAGATGGTTGTCAGGGTCAGTAGTCGCTAGGTCAGTGTTAGTTGTTGCTAACGGCTCAGTGGTGGTGAGGAGGGGTGATGCCGTGGCAGCCGCATCTTCAGAGTGAAGTGAGCGCAGCCAAAAAACAGATCCTGCACTCATACCACTGACTAATAGGGTTAATAATAAAAAACCTGCCTCATTTGCATGATTAAGTAGGGGTGAAGCTAGCCAAAATATCACCACAAAAAGTACAGAGATACAGCCATAAGTCAGCATTAATACATCTATCTGTTGACGCCGAAAACGCCAATATAAATATCCGATAAAGGTGATCCATAGTAGTAGATTGACGAGGGTCGATAACTCATTGCTATAACTACTGACCGCTAGGATGCCTGCACTTGTGGCGTAATAAGTGGTGATAGCACCAAGTAGATAGACACTCCAATGATGGTTGCGTGTCAAAATCTGTTTGGTAAAGTTAAGCTTGCTGGACTTGTCTAAAGACTTTGGGTCTAAATGGCCAGTATCTGTGGCGTTAAGATTAGAGTTAACCAGAGGCAAGCTTTTAGGATTAGACGGGTCAAGATGCTCAGCAGTCGGCTTGACGGTCATAGCTACCCATACTGCCAAGGCAATGCTGTTAAATAGGGTTTGCAAGATAACTTGCAAGCTGTCATTGTGACCATAAATATGACTATCTAGCGCTATTGTCGGATACAAAAAGCCAGTAGTATTTACAAATAGCGGAATACTGAGGTTAATCAGTGCTAACCACAGCAACCACAAGGCTGGCAGTCGCGCAATCAGTACCCAAGGGATGATGAGTAGTGCCCAATTAAAAAAAAGTTGCCAGGTGTCCGCCCCTGTTTGATAGGTTTGACCAAATAGCGCCAGCAAGCTACCAGTAAGAACGCAGGCAGCCAGTAATAATAACTGCTGAGCTAATTGAAAACGGCGCTGATACGCCAAAATGATATATCCAATAATACTCAGGCTTAACGCACCTTCGACCAAGGCAAACTTGCCAATTTTGCCCATATTTGCCCAGTTATAGGCGATAAAAAACACCACCGCCAATACCAGAGCCACCGCACCGATAATCAGCAATGCCTTGTCAAAGAAATGAAACCAAGCGTCACGGCTGGGGTAGGTGGGAGACAATTTAGATAGCTGGGAATCAGAGCCAGAATCAGAGCCAGAATCATTAGGTAACGCAGACTCAGGGGGCAGTGCAGGATCAGGGGGCAGTGCAGACTCAGGCGGTGTGTTTGGCATACAAGTCACTTCCTTGTGTGGTTAACGAGCTATTTTTAACTCGGCTGTTATGGTCTAAGTAGTACCTTACCCTGCTTACCTTTTTGAACCTTGCCAGACACCGCTTCTTTAATATCGGCTAGGTCGTAAATGGCTTCAATAGGTAGGCTCATCTGCTTGTTGACCGCCCGCTCAATCAGCTCATTAATTAAACGCCGTTTGTTTGGCACATCCATTTCACGACTGGTTTTACTACCCCAAAAGCCTTTGACCACGGCTTGCTTAAAGATCAGGGTGCTGGGGTCTAACAGCATGGGCTGACCGGCCATCACCCCAAAAGATACTAAGTTGCCTCCATTACCAAGCAGTGATAATAAGTCATTGCTCGCCTCACCACCGAGAGAGTCGGCTGCGGCGCTGATGGGTGTCTCACCGACGATATCACGCACTGCCTGCTTCCAGTCGGGCTCAGAGGTGTTGACCACGTGCTTAATGCCCAGCTGTTTTAGAGCATCGACCGCTTCAGCACGGCGCACCAGACTGATGCTATTGACACCACGAGCAGCTGCCAGCATGGCAAAGGTCTTACCAACTGCGCCATTGGCAGCGTTTAAGATGGTCCATTGTCCTGGTTTTACATCCAAAAATTCCAATAGCATTAAGGCACTTAATGGCATCGCAATCAGTTGTGCAGCCATCTCATCTTCTAATTCATCAGGGATAGAAAAAACCATTGTCGCAGGCGCAGTAAAGTACTCAGCCCATGTGCCAGTGACGCTGGCGGCAGCCACACGCTGACCGATTTCAAATCCTTGAACGTCAGAGCCAATCGCATCAATAACGCCTAGTGCTTCACTACCTGCAATGGTCGGCAAGTCTGGCTTATCGCCATATTGTCCTTTAATAGTGACCAAATCATGGTTGTGAATAGATGCTAATATTGTCTTAACACGTACTTCATGTGGCGCTGGTTTAGGGATAGGGGCATCGGTGATACTTAACACATCTGAGGGTTTGCCAAACTGGTGATAACTTGCACTTCGCATGGTGATATCCTTATGATTACTATTGAGCATATGTGGTGAGTGTTCAACAGCCCTAATGTAGGGGTTGTTTGTACGCAAACATTACTTTAAAGGATCGCTGTATTAAACATCGCTTTAATCTTCTAATATCAGCGGTAACAACAGAGGAAACATGGGGCATCTTGGAAACTAAGTGTATTTTTGCTATGAAAATTATACAATAAGTTAATATAGCCTATTTTAGTTACCACACTAAAGGTGTATGGTTAATCAAGATATCTTATTTTGTTTATAGTTTATCTTGTATTTTATTTTATATCTATTTAAGTTTTTTGATTTTGAATTATCAGTAATTACCGATTTTATTTTTTATTGTTTTTTGTTTTAATGCTGTTATGTCACAGCTTATATTGACTTTAATTTTAACTAAATTACAAGGGCTTATCTTAAAAAGTCGTATTAAAAAGGATTGTAGCATGCGTAAATCACAGACCAAATTTACCCCCTTATATTTATCATCAACATTGGCAGTCACTATGATGCTGGCAGCCTGTGGCGGTCAGTCAGACAGTGCTGCTGAGTCTGCTAACATTGATCCAAATGTGCTTGCCGATAAGCAAGAGATGGTGATTAACAATGGTGCTGAGCCAGAATCGCTAGACCCACATAAAGTATCGGGTGTGCCAGAAGCCAACGTATTGCGTCAAGTGTTGGTGGGCTTAACCACCACAGATGCTGAGGGCAAAACCATCCCAGGTATGGCAGAAAGCTGGGAGTCTGAGGACAATAAAGTCTGGATTTTTAAAATTCGTGATGCCAATTGGTCAAACGGTGATCCAGTGACCGCTGAAGACTTTGTATACAGTATGCGCCGTGTGGTTGATCCAAATACAGCCTCACCTTATGCCAGCTACTTGGCCGATGTAAAAGTGGTGGGCGCTGAGGCGATTGTTAATGGCGAAGCCAGCCCTGAAACTTTGGGTGTCAAAGCGCTTGATGAGAAGACGCTACAAGTGACCTTGTCTGAGCCAGTACCTTATTTCCCAGATGTATTGATTCACACCTCAACCAAGCCAGTACATCAAAAGACGGTTGAGCAGTTTGGTGAAAAATGGACAGACCCTGCCAATATCGTGGTCAATGGTCCTTATAAGATTAGCGACTGGCAGGTAAACGATAAAATCGTGCTGACTCGCAACGAAAGCTATTATGACAATGCCAACACCAAATTAGAGCAGATAACACTGCTGGCCATCCCGTCGAGCACCACAGATGTGTCACGCTATCAGGCCGGCGAGATTGATGTCACTTATAATGAAATCCCATCAGAGCAGTTTGCATCACTAAAAGAGCAGCTGGGTGATCAAGTACAGATTTCACCAATGCTATGTACTTACTACTATGAGTTTAATACCGTCAAACCGCCATTTGACGATGCGCGTGTTCGTCGTGCTTTGGCCTTGGCATTAGACCGCAACACCATTACCGATAAGGTCGTGGGTCAAGGTCAAACCCCAGCTTATCAATTTACACCAGTCTCTACTAATGCGATGAGCAACAACACGCCTGAGTGGGAAAGCTGGGATCAAGCCAAACGTGTTGAAGAGGCAAAAAAACTGCTGAACGAAGCCGGTTATAGCGCCAACAATCCACTGACGTTTGAGCTGTTATACAACACCAATGACAACCATAAGAAAATTGCCGTTGCTGCTACTTCCTTGTGGCAACAAGCACTTGGCGAAGATTTGGTGAATGTAGAGCTGGTCAATAAAGAGTGGAAAACCTATCTAGATACCCGCCGCAATGGTGACTATCAAATCGCTCGTGCTGGCTGGTGTGGTGACTATAACGAGCCCTCTACCTTCTTAAATATTGTCAAAACAGGCAACAGTAATAACCAAGGTAAATACTCAAGCACCCAGTTTGACAACTTGATGACGCAAACCCTAAAACCAGGGGTCACCACTGAGCAACGTGCTGAGCTGTATAAGCAAGCTGAAGCGCAGTTGGATGCGGACATGCCTTTATTGAATATTTATCATTATGTTAGCCCACGTTTGGTTAAGCCGTATGTGATTGGCTTCCCAACCAAAGACGCATTAGACAACTGGCAAGGCAAGGACATTCATATTGCTAAGCATTAATTGACTTATGCTTTGGGATTGACTCAAGTGAACAGCAGTTTTGGCTTTACTTGAGTCTGCTTCTTAGGACAGTCAAAATTATCTTTCAGGGAATAAAAACAAATGATACATCCAACTACTCATAAATATTTAGCTAGCGTAATTTGTATAAACTCTAGTAATAATAGTAATTAAATGATGATGAATTTATTTCGTAATCTATGGAAAAGTCATTTGTCGTTAGCCACTGTCATCTTAACGGGTGCTCTTTTGGTTGGCTGTGCTGATCTTAATAATGATGCTGATGAGGTGAATGAAACTACTGAGACTAACATTGAGGAGGCTGAACTATCACAAAGCATAGATATAACAGGATTGGCTCAGACTCAGCATATCGTGATTAACAATACTGCTGAACCTGAGTCGCTGGATCCTCATAAGATATCTGCCATACCTGAAGGTAATGTTATTCGCCAAATGTTTATTGGCTTAGTCGAAACGGATAGGGATGGTAAACTTATTCCTGGTATGGCGAAAAGCTGGAAAAGTGCTGATAATAAAGTATGGATCTTTAAGCTGCGTAACGCTAATTGGTCAAATGGCGATCCTGTCACTGCCGAAGACTTTGTTTATAGCTGGCGACGATTGATAGACCCTAAGACAGCAGCACCTTATGCCAGCTATTTAGTGGATGCCAAGGTAGCTGGTGCTGAAGCTATTTTGACTGGCGCTGTACCAGCAGATAGCTTGGGTGTTGAAGCACTTGATGCGAAGACTCTAAAAGTGACTCTGACCGAGCCTGTGCCTTATTTTCCAGAGATGTTGATTTATATCGCTACCAAGCCAGTACCACAAAAGGTCATTGCTCAGTATGGCAATCAGTGGACAGCACCTGAAAATATCGTGGTCAATGGCCCTTATACGCTTAGCGAGTGGCTGGTGAATGATAAAATAGTATTGACCCGCAATCCCAATTACTTTGATAATGCCAATACTTACATTGAACAGATTACCTTGCTACCGCTAACCTCATTGACCACAGGTATTGCCCGTTATCGTGCAGGCGAAGTAGATGTCATTAGCGATGTACCCTTAGATCAATTTGAGACGCTCAAAACAGAACTGGGTGATGAGATGCAAGTCATTCCCAGATTATGCACTTATTACTACAAATACAATACAGCAAAGCCACCCTTTAATGATGTGCGTGTGCGCCGAGCGTTAGCGCTTGCGTTAGATAGAGATATCATAACCAATAAGGTAATGGGTCAAGGTGAAACACCGGCCTATCAACTGACACCGCCAATTACTTATGGAATAGAAAGCTATACGCCACAGTGGAAAAACTGGAGCAAGCAGAAGCGAATTGATTACGCTAATAAGCTACTCAATGATGCTGGTTACAATCAACATAATCCACTAGAATTTGAACTGTTATACAACACCAGTGATAATCACAAAAAGATAGCCATCGCGTTTAGTCTATTAATAAAAGAGGCGTTTGGTGACAAGGTGATGGCGATAACCTTGGTGAATAAGGAATGGAAGACTTACTTGGACATACGCCGTAACGGGAAGTATGATATTGCCCGTTCTAGTTGGTGTGGCGATTATAACGAGCCATCTTCTTTTTTAAATACATTAAAGACGGGTAATAGTAACAATCACGGTAAGTACTCTAGTCCGCAGTTTGATAGCCTTATGACGCAAACTTTGGGTGAGGGTGTTACTGTCAATCAGCGTGCTAAGCTATATCAGCAAGCAGAGGCTCAGTTAGATGCTGATATGCCGAATTTGAATATATTTCACTATGTTGGGGTGCGTTTGGTTAAGCCACACGTGGTGGGATTTTCACAGCAAGATCCGTTGGATATGTGGCAAGCTAAAGACTTAGCAATTGTTCAGCCTTAATAGTATTGTATCAATTATCAAAAATGACAACTAAAAAACCAATAAATATTTTGTATCTAAACACAAGACGTTACTGATAACAGAGGGTTTATGTTAAAGCTTATCGTACGGCGGATATTGGAAGCGATTCCGACCATGTTTATTTTGATTACGGTGTCATTTTTTATCATGCGCTTAGCGCCTGGTAGCCCTTTTAGTGGTGAGCGCAGCTTTTCACCCGCAGTGATGGCCAATATCGAAGCCAAATATCATCTAAATGACCCCATCTGGTTGCAATATATCAATTACTTAAAGCAATTGATGGTCGGTGATTTTGGTCCTTCTTTTATGTACAAAGACTATACGGTCAATGAGCTATTAGCGCAGTCACTTCCAGTATCAATAGAGCTTGGAGTTTATGCTTTTGTGTTGGCGTTAGTGCTGGGACTGGTTTTTGGTATTGTTGCCGCCTTAAAGCAAAACTCATGGATAGACTATATCGTGATGGCGTTTGCCAATATCGGGGTGGTGATTCCTAGCTTTGTGAAAGCGCCGCTGCTCGTACTTATCTTTGCCATTACCTTAAAGTGGCTGCCTGGTGGTGGCTGGAATGATGGCGCACTGCCGAACTTAATCCTGCCGGTTACCGCCTTAGCCTTGGCTTACACTGCCAGTATTGCCCGTATCATGCGTGGCTCGATGATTGAGGTGATGAACAGCCAATTTATCCGTACTGCCCGAGCCAAAGGCTTGCCGATGCAGCGCATTGTGTTCAAGCATGCGTTGCGTCCTGCCTTGTTGCCTGTCATTTCTTACTTAGGCCCTGCGTTTGTGGGCATTATTACTGGATCGATCGTCATTGAAACTATTTTTGGTCTGCCCGGTATCGGTCAATTATTTGTCAACGGTGCGTTAAACCGTGACTATGGCATGGTGCTGAGTTTGACAATTTTGGTCGGGGTGTTGACCATCGCGTTTAACGCTGTTGTCGATATTTTATACGCTGTGATTGATCCACAGATTAAGTACTAATCGTTAAAAGTACTAAGTATTCAATGTTTATGAAAGACAAGGATAATTATGAGTGCACTCACTGATAAGCCCATAGATCTAGTCGCACCAACCGAAGCTGCAGTCAAAGGGCGTAGCTTATGGCAAGATGCTTGGCGCCGTTTTTACAAAAACAAAGCCGCCATTGCCAGCTTGGTGATATTGTTTTTGGTGACCTTATTTGTCATCTTTGTGCCTATGTTCGCCCCCTTTGGCTATGCCGATACCGACTGGGGTTACATGCAGGGTGCGCCGTCATTTGATAATAAGCACTACTTTGGTACCGACTCGCTTGGGCGTGATTTGTTGGTGCGTACCGCAATCGGTGGTCGTATTTCCTTGTTAGTGGGTATTGCTGGAGCGACGGTGGCGGTATTGTTCGGCACTGTCTATGGTGCTACCTCTGGTTATTTGGGCGGTAAAATTGATGCGGTGATGATGCGCTTTTTGGAAATTTTAAACGCCTTTCCGTTTATGTTCTTTGTCATCTTATTGGTCACCATTTTTGGTCGTAACTTGATGCTTATCTTTATCGCCATTGGTTTGGTGTCTTGGCTAGATGTGGCACGTATTGTGCGTGGTCAGACCTTAAGCTTAAAGAGCAAAGAGTTTATCGAAGCGGCGCATGTTGGCGGGGTGTCTGGCTTTAATATCATCATGCGTCATATTGTGCCAAACGTGTTAGGCGTGGTGGTGGTTTATGCCTCGCTGTTGGTGCCAAGCATGATTTTGTTTGAATCTTTTTTAAGTTTCTTAGGTTTGGGTGTGCAAGAGCCGATGACCAGCTGGGGTGCGCTATTGCAAGAAGGGTCGCAGACGATGCAGGTTGCACCGTGGCAGATTTTGATTCCTTCTGTATTTTTGGTCGTGACTTTATTTTGTTTTAACTTTATTGGTGATGGTCTGCGTGATGCGTTTGATCCAAAAGACCGTTAGGTTTTGGGGCAATAGAGGTTTTACAACAATAGACAACTTATAACCGCACCCGTAATCGATAGCTAATGAGCCACAACAACATAGCCAAATAGCCAAGATAGAGACAACCTTTATGAGTAATGTACAGGACACGATAAACACGAGCAGTATAGAAAATATTGAGACTACTGCTTTACTGCAAGTCAAAGACCTATCGGTACAATTTAGTACAGAAGAGGGGCTGGTGACTGAGGTAAACGGGCTAAACTTTAACCTGCATCAAGGCGAGACCTTAGGCATTGTCGGTGAGTCTGGCTCAGGCAAATCACAAACTGCCTTTGCCATTATGGGGTTACTTGCCAAAAATGGTCAGACCAAAGGCTCGGTATTATTTGAAGGGCGTGAGCTGTTAGGCTTGCCCGAAAAAGAGCTTAATAAGCTGCGTGCTGAGCAGGTATCAATGATCTTCCAAGATCCGATGACCTCGTTAAACCCGTATATGAAAATCGGCGATCAACTGGCCGAAGTGCTTATCTTGCACAAAGGCATGAGCAAAAAGGACGCTTGGGAAGAGGCGATAAAAATGCTCGATGCGGTTAAGATTCCAGAAGCACGTAAGCGTATTGGCATGTATCCGCACGAGTTCTCAGGTGGTATGCGTCAGCGGGTGATGATTGCGATGGCGCTCTTGTGTCGCCCCAAGCTACTGATTGCCGATGAGCCTACCACAGCGCTGGATGTGACGGTACAAGCACAAATCATGACTTTAATGAATGAGCTAAAGCGTGACTTTGGCACCACCATTATTATGATTACCCACGACTTAGGGGTGGTGGCCGGTATCTGTGATCGGGTATTGGTGATGTATGCTGGGCGCACCATGGCGTATGGCGAAACGGAAGACATCTTTTATAACCCCACCCATCCGTATACCAAAGGGTTACTGCGTGCCATTCCACGATTAGACAACACCAGTGGTAAGCTGCAAACCATTCCTGGCAGTCCGCCAAACCTGCTTAATCTACCAAAGGGTTGTCCCTTTGTTGAGCGTTGTGTGTATGCAATGGACATCTGCCGTGATGTGCCACCACCGTTAGAATTTTTGTCTAATAATCGCCAACGTGCGTGTCACTGGAAACCAGATGAGGTGGCAAAAGTTGAGCCGCAAGATGCACCAACCGTTGTGACCAAGCAGGAGGGATAACGCCATGATACCTAGCAATAGCAATAGCAATAGCAATAGCAATCCAATCCATTCAGGCTCTGACACCCCTTTGCTGCAAGTCAAAGAGGTGGTGACCAGCTTTGATATTAAGCAAAAAGGCAGTTACTTTTGGCAAAAGCCGGCTACCTTAAAGGCAGTCAATGGCGTTTCTTTTGATCTATTCGCTGGTGAAACGCTCGGCGTGGTCGGTGAGTCAGGCTGTGGTAAATCGACCTTGGCACGTACCATTATTGGTCTGGTTAAAGCCCGCTCTGGTAGCATTAAATTTAACGGCGAAGAGCTGGTAGGTAGCAGTAAAAAGCAAATGCGTCTTAAGCGCAAAGACATTCAAATGATCTTCCAAGATCCACTGGCGTCACTCAATCCACGCATGACAGTGGGCGATATCATTGCCGAGCCACTGCGCACCTATTATCCAAAGATGGCTAAGTCTGAAGTGGACGCCCAAGTACGGGAGATGATGGAGAAGGTGGGGCTGCTGGCAAACCAAGTCAACCGTTATCCGCATGAATTCTCTGGTGGTCAGTGTCAGCGCATTGGTATTGCCCGAGCACTGATTTTAAGACCCAAGTTAATTATTTGTGATGAGCCAGTGTCTGCACTCGACGTATCGATTCAAGCGCAAGTGATTAACCTGCTGCAAGACGTGCAACAAGAGATGGGGTTGGCTCTGATCTTTATTGCCCATGACTTGTCTGTGGTCAAGCACATCTCTGATCGGGTGCTGGTGATGTATTTGGGTAATGCAGTCGAGCTGGGTAAGGGCGGTGCCATTTATGGGCAGCCCACTCATCCTTATACCAAGGCTTTGATGTCAGCGGTGCCGATTCCAGACCCTGAGATTGAGCGCAATAAAACCATTGAACTGTTAGAAGGTGATTTACCAAGTCCAATCAATCCACCTTCTGGCTGTGTATTCCGTACCCGCTGCCCGATTGCCGATGAGGGCTGCGCTCAAACCAAACCAAAGCTTGAGGGGACTGCTGAACACCAAGTTGCTTGTTTAAAGAACAAGGTCGCAGACATACATGAGGTGGCTTAGCAAATATAGATTGCGACTAGTTTGACTATGCCGTAAGATTTAGGCATCTATTTTCATCAAGTTTCATTAAATTTAATCAAGCTTCATAAGGACATGATATGCAGTTAAACCATCAACAGCCACAAAACAAAGGTTCAGATTTTTTTAAAGCTAATGCTAAGGGTTTGGTGTTAGTTAGTGTGGTAGCTACCATGCTGGGGATATCTAGTTGTGCCACTTCTGAGCTATTAAACTCTGGTACCACCACAAGCACTGCCAGCACTAAGCAAGTGTTGGTTGAAGATCAATTGGTTGCCTTTGGTCGTCCTGCGACTGCGTTGCCAAATATGCCGGCAAGTAGTGTGGTCATTGTCGGTGAAAAACAAAGCTATGTGTTAAGCCAAGGCGGACCTGAGATGGTGCAACTATTGACCAACTTAACCCCTCAAAACATTCGTGTTGAAAATGACATGACCTTTTATTCGCCCAACAATGATGGTCACTTTCAGGGTGAGATGAAGCTGTCTTATGCCAAGCTCAAAGATGAGTTTCAGCGCAAAGATTACCAGTTTTTCTTGCAAAGTGGTGGTAAGGAATGTACGGATGCCAGTGATGCTCGTATTGAAGCACAGCGCTTTTGCTTTACCATTCCGATCAAAGGTGGTGTCTATCCAGCAGTCAGTAACTTGAGTCTGATACAACAAAAGTATAATGCCTTAACCAAGCCTTATCCAGTGTCTATTTATACCAAGACAGAGACCACTAAGACTAGCCAAAATGGGACGTCCACTGCGGGTAAACTGGTGTTGTTACCCTTTGCTTTAGCCTTTGATGTGGTCACTTTCCCATTCCAGTTATTGGATGCGGCAAGCCAATAGTTAGTTAGGTTTAGCTCAACAGATTTATCCAACTTAAAATGGCTTATACAGTATAAAAATAGCATTAAATATTTTAGGCAGAAACTCTAGTCTCCTATTTTAAAAGTTATGATTGTTTAAGTTAAATTTACTTTAGTAAATACTCTGTTTAGTAAGGTAAATTTTAGCTAGCTCTTAAAATTAACTTATATGTTTGAAGCGGTTCAACAGTAAATAACTTATCCTGTTACATTGGTCTTCTTAATGGGTCTAAACCTGCCCTTTAAATTAATATTTTAAAGATTGCCCTTAGCTAAACTATTGAATAATGCTATTATTAACTCTCGTTTGCAAATCGTAAGTCCATAGCATTAGAGGATTTATAAGTATTTTTTGTTTGACAAGGGGATATAATGCAATTATTAAAAAAAGGGCTAGTGGCGCTATTGGCTATAACAGTAATGGGCTGTACTACTCCCAACTCCTTCACGATTGCTACAACTGAAAAGTTATTACAGCATGAGCTAAATAGTTCGGGCTTAGAGCTAAAATCTTTTGAGCTATCGTCAGGGGACACCCTAGTCTATGCCGACAACAATAACACTTCTGGTAAGCCTTTATTATTAGTGCATGGTTTTGGCGGTAATATTCATAATTTTGCCCGTATTGCCGAAGAGTTTAGTGAATATCACGTCATCATCCCAGATTTACTGGGGTTTGGTGACTCTGATAAGCCGATGGACAAAGATTATCGAGCGGATGCTCAAGCCAAGAGATTGCACGAGCTGGTGACTGCCAATGGCATGGCGACCAACCTACATATTGGTGGTAACTCTATGGGCGGCTCTATCGCGGTAGCTTATGCGGCCTTGTATCCAGAAGAGGTGGCTAGTGTTTGGCTGATTGATAGTGCAGGATTTTGGTCAGTTGGTGTACCCAAATCATTGGAAGGCGCAACCCTTGATAATAATCCACTATTAATTAGTAGCTATGATGATTTTGATAGACTAACTGACTTGGTCATGTATGATCCACCTTACATTCCGACGACAGTAAAAGCGGTATTAGCGCAGCAGAGAATAGAAAACAGAGCGTTAGAGTCCAAGATTCTGGCACAAATCATCGAGGATAGTGTGGAAGAAAAGGCAAAGATCATCGCTCAATATAACATTCCGACCCTAGTAACATGGGGAGAGGAGGATAGTGTTATTAAACCTGAGACGGCAGCTTATATCAAAACGATTATTCCACAAGCAAAAGTCATTATGATGCCAAAAGTAGGGCATGTGCCTGTACTCGAGGCGGTAAAAAGCTCTGCTGAAGATTATAAAAACTTTCGTCAGAGTATAAAATAGAAGGTATAAATAGAAGGTATAAATTAAAAGAGTTTTTATTATAAACGCATATTTAATTGAGCCAATAATATCACTGAGCTGGTGTTTTATTCAAAAAAATAGATATATGGATGCATGTGGTTTTTATTACTCAAACTACACCTACCACTAATAGTGGGACAAGCACTGTGGGTAAATTGGTGTTGTTACCTTTTGCATTGGCGTTTGATGCGGTTATAGTCACGGCCATATAAAAGATTTGCAGCGTTAACCTCGTTTAGCCTACTTCAGTAGTACTTGCACTCGGTTGCCTTGTAACTCATTTATCTGACTACAACTATACTTTTCCATTCCAACTGTAAGATGCTGTCGATAATTAAGTGGTCGTTGGGTGTATCTTAGGCTCTAGACTGTGATAATAGAAAAATCACTGCTTGTTAGGCAGTGATTTTTCTATTTATCGTCATGGAAGTGAATACGGCTAAGGATATGAGTTTGAATCAAGTAGGCGCACACATAAGCGCTAGGCCAAGCGAATACGAATGATGTGCGCCATGAGCGCAAAAGATCATTAAAGAATATCTCACTATAACCATCTTTTAATAAAATTAATGCAGTTGAAATAATTAACGACATTAACAGCGCCATCAATCCAGTAAAGATTAAACGCTGATATTTACGATGAATCCGAACATGAGTTGTAGTGGCTGTTCTGGTTGTCATAGTAATGTATTTATCCTTTTCCTTTTATTTTATTTGGTTAATATCATGATATTATCTGTGTTATTTTCCTAGGATCTGTTGAACATTTATCTCATGTGTTTAATAGCGATGTATCTTATTTATATTATCAATTTTCAAAATGAGGACACGGCCTAGTCTTACGATGATTTTTTCTATTATTAAGCATACCTCATTTGTTGATTCTAATAAAATGAATATTGTCAATAATAGTGTTTATGGTTTTCGATTGTTCGTAATTTATGAACAACAATACAGTCATATCTTTAATATACTCACTATCTAGTTATCTGGTAGATTAATATCAGTAAGTGGTAATAATTATGGTTGCAACTACCGACAACAAGTCATAAAACTTATTATCCTATCAGCAACATAAACCCAGACTCAAAGGAATTTGTTATGGCTAAAAACGCACTACAAGCTCAGCTATTAAAAGCTGGATTGGTAGACAGCAAAAAAGCGAAAAAACTCACCAAGCAGGCAGAGCATGCCAAACGTACTGGTCAAGCACCCGATGCTGACATCAAGAAGGCAGTGGCTGAAGCACAAGCTGAGAAGTTAAAAAGAGACCAACAGCTTAATCAGCAACGACAACAGGCGCTAGAAGAAAAAACGCTGAGAGCCAACATCGTACAAATGATTCAACAGCATCAGATTACTGACACCCAAGGCGAGATTGAATATCGCTTTGTCGATGACAGTAAGATTAAAAAGATAAATATTACCCAAAAGCTGTTTGACCAAATTGTCGCTGGTCATGTCAGTATCGCTCGCTTAGAAGAGGGCTACGCCTTGCTACCACGCCCATTGGCAGATCGAATTAATGAAAAGCTGGAAGGCTTCATCGTGGAATCTAATGACAAAGCAGAAGATGAGCCAGCAGAAGATGATCCGTATGCACAGTACGTGATCCCTGATGACTTGATGTGGTAACTCAAGATGTTACACAGCGCATACAGTGACCCCTTGAGTTACTAGGTGGATTTGCTATTATCAAGGTAAGTTTTTTGTTTTTATTAAATTTTGTATTAATCACAGCTAATGTTTTATGCCAATATCACTTAATGGCTATTACCCCTGTTTCACGTGAAACACTGTAAAAATTAAACTAAGTCGTGAATGAAGTAGTAAGCAAATTAACTAACCACCCAAGGAGTTGAAAATGGCTAAGAAGTCAGAAATAAAAGCGCTAAAAAAAGAACTTGAAAAAGACATCAAGATTGCGAAAAAGAAGCTAAAAAAAGAGATTGCTGAGAAGAAGCAAGATCTTAAAGAGTTAAAGAACGAGCTTAAAAAAGATAAGAAGAAGTCTAAGAAGGGTAAAAAGCAAGATAGCAAGAAAAACAAAAAACAGGATAAGAAAAAAGACTCTAAGCAAAAAAAACAGGATAAAAAGAAGAAGTAGTCTAGTTTTTATCAAAGTGTGCTAGCGTTATCCTAATTGCGCTATTCTAATAACAGGTTGCACTGCTGTCCTACATCAACAGATGCTAGGTAAAATAACTAGATATAGCACAAAAGATACACTAATACAAAAAAGAAAGTGACTAAAAAGAGGAGGGTATAGGCTCTCCTCTTCTTGATTATTAAGGTATATTGAACACTCATCACACGTCTTATACCTTTTCTAAAAACAACCTATCTTTGTCAAACTCGCTAAATCTACTACTTGTAGCGTTTGCACTCGTTTTCCTCGATATCTTAATTTTCAGATTTGGTATTAATACTTCATATGTTAATCTAAGATAGCAATCTAGGGCGTGTCTTCATTTTGAAAATGGTGATAACAATAAGACAAACCTTTTCCACGAAGATGACTGTTCAACAGACTCTAGAGATATTATTAATAGGACTTACGCAAAAATACGATTTCAAGGCTTTAAAAGCGACTGGTTATTATTTATGGAGCGTCTGGCTCTACCTTCAGAGGATTCACAAATGATTACCAGTTGCCATAATATCTACCCGTGCATAAGTCCTATTTAATCTTAGCGATAAAAGCGTAACCATTTATCCTCAATACGATGATATTTAAGCATGATGATATCGCTCAAGTAGTTATTGGTGACAATCCAAGGGTAGCGATCCCCCTGTTTGGGCAATACATTTTGCGCACGGCGTATATAGCCTGCGGTGAGTGTATCCATGACTGTATAAGGTTGCCTAGTCACGTGTTCACCATCGGTGGCTGTCGCTTGAGGTACGGCTGTGGTGTAGCCATAATAGTGCATGTGGCGTAGCAGTCGGGTTATATAGCCACAAGCAAGGTCTATTTTCAAGGTCCAAGAAGCATTGGTATAACCAAATAACACCGCTAGATTGGGTGCATCATCTACCATCACCGCTTTGTAAGTCATACGCTCACTGACTTTGCGCTCATCACCATCGATAATGACTTGAGCACCACCTAGCATTTGTAGCTTAAGCCCAGTCGCTGTAACGATAATATCGGCAGGTAGAAGGTGACCAGATTTAAGTTGGATACCCTCTTTTGTAAAGCGATCGATATGGTCGGTGATAATCTCTGCATGGCCTGTATGTAGCGCCTTAAACAAATCGCCATCAGGGACAGCGCACAAGCGCTCATCCCATGGGTTGTAGTCTGGGATAAAGTGCTTGAGCTGTACACCGCTACCAGCCAGCTCTTTTTTGGCTTTGGTTATGATGCCTTTTTTGAGCGTATTGGGTGCTATTTTTGCCAATTGATAGATGCCTTGCTGGAATAAGATATTGCGGCCACGTACCAAGCGATAAGCAATCTTTGGATTTAGCTTAAAGCGGGTGGTTAAGATATCGACACTAGGGTCTTCACTGGGCACACTGCCGATATAAGTCGGGGTGCGTTGGAGCATGGTGACGTGAGCAGCGGCTTGAGTCTCTGTGCTGTTTGGATCAATCAAGGGCTTAATAAGCGCTGGCAATAGGGTTACCGCTGTGGCGCCACTACCAATGACCACCACACGTTTGCTTTGATAATCAATTTTGTCATCCCAATGCTGTGGATGCACTATCTGACCTGTGAAATCATCTTGTCCTTTAAATTGAGGCTGATAACCTTGGTCATAATCATAATAGCCAGTAGCACCCACTACAAAGCGGGCGCTGATTTTGCGCTGTTTGCCTGTTGTGACCTCTTCTAAAGTGGCCGTCCAATACTGATCTTTGCTTGACCAGTCCAAGCGAATGACCTTGGTGTCAAACTGAATTAACCTATCAATTGCTTCATCCTGTGCTGTTTGTTCAAGGTATTGCTTAATTGAGGCAGCGTCTGCCAAGGTCTTGTTTCCTATCCAAGGTCGATGGGCAAAGCCAAAAGTAGTCATGTCAGAGTCAGAGCGAATGCCTGGATATTTAAATAAATCCCAAGTGCCGCCTATGGCGTTACGTTTTTCGACAATTTTAACCCGTCCTTTTTTAATGGACTGACTAAGTAATTTGTCACGCTGGATATGGCTTGCCATAGCTATCCCCGAGATACCTGCGCCAATAATTAAAATATCCAGTTGCGGCGACTTACCTCCTATAAAAGGCAGTTTTGGCTTTATTTTACGAAGCTTAGCGACAGCTCGCCTAGGTAGATTAGGGAGGCGTGGTAGTTGCGGGAGCTTTTGACGTAAAGAGATATGAGGGATATTGCCCTTGGTGGTGGATTTGTGGCGTCTATGTAGAGATAACATGACTCGTCCTTGATAAGCTACTTGGAGATTGTCCCTTAGTTTACCAACGATAGCCGAGATAAGGTAGTTTTTGTTTCTAAGAATAGAGCCATTCATCCAACGGTTATAATTATTGGGTCAATAGTTTTTTACCCTCATGCCATAGCATAAATAGAAGTCCAATCAAAACAACCAATCCCACACTTAAAAAGCTTTGGCTACTGTAATTCTTGATGAAAGAGACATAATATACAAAATATAAGTAACCCAACATCATTATGAACACTGGCAGTAAAGCCATAGAGCTCTTTAGCTTATTAGAATTATAGCCTAACAACTGGTCCGTTCTGGTTTTTAATTGTTCGTCCGTAAAACGAGTATTCAAGCCAGTTAATGTTTTTGGAATTTTTATAGCTAACATCACAATGGAGACAATGAATATGGATGCCAGTACCCAATCAATAGCGCTGAAAAATCTTTCGTGAGTTATGGGTTTATAGAAAAAATGCGCTATTATCAAAAGGTGTATTAACCCTGCGGAAATTCCAAGAATTTTTGCAAGTGATTCGATCTCCTTTGTTATCTTCTTTAGATCAAGATGATCACTATTTGACATAGGGCTACCTTGAGTTTTTAGCTTATCTTTTTTGGGCTTATTTTATTAAAAATGAATAATAACTATTCTCATTTGTAAATCATATCATAATTTAGATTAGTAAAAACAACTATTTATTCAAATAAAAACGACTTATCTACGGCTGATTTAACAGTTCAAAGCCTGAGTGAATCACCGTTACAATACAGCTTTAAGTTAAGTCTAGGTCTATTATAAACCTACACATTGGTATATTTACTTGCCTCCGGTATCCATTGGTGAATCAGTTGGGTGACTTCCGTCTTGCGTGAGTCATCATTAATCAAGCGTTTTGCCAAGTGACTGGCTATCATTAATAAGTTCTCATCTCGGGTTAAATCCGATACATAATAGCCCACATTACCAGTTTGGCGTTTGCCTAATAGCTCGCCGGGACCACGCAGTTGCAAGTCTTTTTGGGCTATGACAAAGCCGTCATTACTATCTCTGAGTACGTTTAGGCGCTCAATACCCGTCTCGGATAATGGCGTTTGGTACAGCAATACACAAAAGCTTTTGGTCGAGCCACGGCCAACCCGCCCACGCAGCTGATGCAGCTGTGATAAGCCCAAACGTTCGGCATTTTCAATGACCATGAGTGAGGCATTGGGCACATCAACGCCAACCTCAATCACTGTGGTGGCTACCAATAAATCGAGTTCTGCATTTTTAAAGGCAGCCATTATCTGTTGCTTTTCTTTCGACTTCATTTTGCCATGCACCATGCCGATGCGAATGTCTAAGCGGGCACTTAAATCTGCATAGGTTGCTTCTGCAGCTTGAGCATTTAAGGTGCTTGAGTCATCGACCAATGGACAGACCCAGTAGGCTTGTTTACCCTTTTTACAGTTGGCGGCAATGCGCTCGATGACTTCATCACGACGAGCACGGTCAATGGTGACTGTGGTAATCGGAGTACGTCCTGGCGGAAGTTCATCAATAATGGAAGTATCCATGTCGCCATAGGCACTCATCGCTAGCGTACGTGGAATAGGGGTGGCGGTCATAATCAGCTGATGCGGTGTGCTGTCGGCGACTCCTTTGTCGGTTAATGCCATACGCTGCTCAACCCCAAAGCGGTGCTGCTCATCAATAATGGCCAAGCCCAATTTGGCAAACACCACCGATTCTTGAAAAAGAGCGTGCGTGCCGACCACGACTTGTACTTCATTTTCAGCCACTGCTTCCAGAGCTTCACGGCGCTGTTTGGCGGTTTGCTTACCAGCAAGCCAGCCGACCCCAATGCCTAGTGGCTCAAACCACGCTTTAAAGTTAATCAGATGCTGCTCAGCTAAGATTTCTGTGGGTGCCATGACAGCTACTTGCCAGCCACTGTCGAGGGCATAACAGGCCGCCAATGCTGCCACTAAGGTTTTACCAGCGCCAACATCGCCTTGCACCAGTCGCAACATGGGAATGGAGGTTGCCATATCGCTGGTGATTTCTTTCACCACTCTGTCTTGCGCATTGGTTAAGCTAAACGGTAGGTTATCAAGTAGCTGCTTAGCCAACGGACTGTCACTGTCACACTTAGGCGCCTTGTGCTGATGTAGCTGCTTGCGGCGATACAGCATGCTTAGTTGATGCGCAGTCAGCTCTTCGACAATCAAACGCTGGCAGGCAGGATGGGTGCGCTCTTTTAATTGCTCAAGCTGCGCTACTTGCAAGCTGATGTCGGTGTGCATCGGCGGGGTGTGAATTAAGGTCAGCGCTTCAAATAAGGTTAGATTCTGCCAACTGGGAGCATGGTGAGAAGTTGGCTGTACGCTCTGTTGTTGCGCAGTTGTGCTTGGCTGACTTGGCTGAATAGACAGGCCATAACTGTTGGTCGGCAGTGGCGCTGGCAAGTGATTGATAGCCTCCCAGTCTGAGGCATTAAACACACTGAGCGGTAGGCCTTGCTGATAGATGGTTTGTAGTGCCAACTTAACTAAGGTGCGCAGCTTGTTTTGATGTAAGCCTTTAACGATGGGATAAATGGGCTGCAACCCAGTATTGACCACAGGTGCTCCAGGGGCAATGACGTTATATTCAGGATGCGCCATTTGGATGCCATAACGGCTGTATTTGACCTCACCAAACACACGTAATTGGGTGCCTAAGGTCATGGTTTGCGCCAAGCTGGCATAGACTTTAAAAAAGCGCAATTGAATGGCGCCGGTGGCATCTTCAACCACCACTGTCATACCACTGCGTTTGTTATCGACAAAGGTAACTTGCCCTTCAATTAATGCAGATTGACCATCTTGTAAGTCGCGAATATTCACCAAGCGACTGCGATCTTCATAGTCTCTTGGTAGGTGTAATAACAGCTCAAATAAACGAGTGATGCCCAGTTGCTCAAGCTGGCCTTCAATTTTGCTACCGACACCTGCCAGCACGTTGACTGGCAGATCAACGGCGCTGGCAGGTGGCTTTGAGTGAAGTGCAGCATGTGGATGAGCAGTATGGGGCATAGTGAGCCTCTTGGTGAACAGTAAGTGTCGACAAATGGGGTGTGAGTAAATCATCTGGTTAACAAATAACAGCGTGAATGTTAGTAAATAATAGCGTGAATGCTAGTTAATGTGAACGTCGCTTATCATTTGCTGACTAGCGCTTTATCTTTGCGTCTATTGTTTATACTATATCAGCTTTAAGATTTTTTGCGGTTAGGCTGTTATGATACGCCTATCAAATTTGAATTATAAAATATAAATAGGGAAAAGCCCTAAATAGTTATTGGAGCTATCATGCGAGCCACCACCCAACATCTTCAAAAGCGACTCAATACGCCAACAGCATCTGAGCAGGTTTCACGTCTGCCTATTGGTCTAGCGGTAATAGTGGCTTGGCTATCTGGTGCGATGTTTATGTTGTCGCTGGCACCTTATGGCTATTGGATTATTGCCTTGTTATCACCGGCCTTATTATATGCGCTATTGCTAGCACCCATGTCCAATAAGCGGGCTTTTATCATTGGTGAAGCCTACGGTATGGGGCTGTGGTGTGTCGGAGCATTTTGGCTATATACCTCCATTCATGAGTACGGCTATGTGTCTGTGCCTTTATCTTTATTGGCGATTGCGGTGATGGGGCTTGGCATGGGGCTGTTCCATGCTTTTTTAGCATTGATATTTAACCGCTTTGTGGGTAAGCAGCCGTTGGCATTTGCTGCGCTTTGGGTGCTGCAAGAGTGGCTAAAAACTTGGCTATTTACTGGTTTTCCTTGGCTATTCGTTGGTTATGCATTTACTGAGCAATACTGGCTGTCATCGTTAGCACCAGTGGCTGGCGTATTTGCGATATCTTTTGTGGCGGTATTATTAGCAGCAAGTTTGGTAGAGGCATTTCGCAAGCAGGCCGGCTATTTGCTGGTGTCTGCCTTATTGTTGGCGGTGAGTATTGGTCTATGGCTTATAAACCCTGCTTGGACTCAGCCAAAAGCAAACAGCAAAAATTTAACGGTTTCGCTGATTCAAGGCAATATCCCACAAGACTTAAAATGGCTAACTGAGTATCAGTATAAAACGTTAGAAATCTACGCCAACTTAACCAGCAACCAGTGGGATCAAGATATTATTGTTTGGCCTGAGTCTTCTATTCCGATGTTTCAGACCGAGGCGTGGGATTTTATTGCTGAGGTAGATCGGATTGCCAAGCTGACCAATACTGTGTGGCTGACTGGCGTACCGTACAAAGACGATACTGCTTATGACCCAGAAACTGACAAATACACCCCCTTTTATAACAGCGTATTGGCATTGGGTGCAGAAGCAAATGGCATCTATAAAAAGCAGCGCTTGGTACCTTTTGGAGAGTATATTCCACTAGAAGGGGCGCTCGACTTGTTTCCTAAGCTGGCAGGGAGCCCAGATATTTTAAGTTATAGTCGTGGTGATGCCAATCAGTCACCACTTCAAGTCAAGGGTCACAATCTAGGCGCAGCTGTATGTTATGAGGTCGCCTATCCAGATACCACCCGCCGTAATGCAAAAGGCACTGACTTTTTATTAACCATTTCTAATGATGCATGGTTTGGGACGTCCGCTGGCCCGCTGCAACATCTACAAATGGTGCAAATGCGCTCTTTAGAAACCGGTCGTTGGTTTTTGCGTGCCACCAATACAGGCGTGACCGCCATTATTGACCATAAAGGTCGTATTGTGCAGCGTGCGCCACAGTTTGAGCGTACGGTATTGCGCGGTGAAGTGCAGTCACGCACAGGGATGACCCCTTATGTGCGCTTTGGTAATTATCCGATTTTAATATTTATTGGTTTATTATTGTTATTAAGTGTATTGGCAAAACGGGGTGCAAAGCATAGGTAGACTATTGAATTAACAGGTTAAACTTAAACAGGTAAGCAACTGTTTTATTAAAAATGTACTGTTAATCCACAAATAGGATATGGCGTTTTCACAAAATGTAGCAAATTGCGATATAATAGCAAAAAATGTAACAGGTTCTTGGGCGAGTAACCCGTACAGAGCCACACTCTTTTAACTTTTATTGATTGTCAAAGTTGGCTAAGACAGCGATCTGCTAATCACGCATTAATATGAAGATTGCGATGCCATTTTGAGCTAATTTTGACACCACTAAACTATACGGATAGGTGACCTATGGCAGATGCAAGCCAAAATAAACCGAAGAAAGAATTTACCTACGCACTGATTGGCACAGTTGTTTTTTTGGCCCTCGTTCTTCTGATTGCTATTTCTGCTTTCTTACGCCCAGCAGGCAGTCATGTTGAGCCTGAATCTGCCGTAGAAGAGGTAACAGAAGTCGCAGAAGAGGCAACAGCAGAAGCATCTGAAGCGCCTACCACAGAAGAAGCTGCGGCAGAAGAAATGGTAGCAGAAGCAGGTGCTGCAAATGATATGGATATTGCCGAAGTCGTTGCAGACAATGCAGACTCTAGTAGCGCTCAAGCCACTGCAGCAGCGGTCGAAGCCACTACGGAAGTTACTGCTGATGCCGCAGATGATACTGTTGAAGTAGAGGTGGCAGATGAAGCTACTGAAGAAGAAATAGCTCAGTAGTTTTAGGTTTGGTTATTAGTTGTCTAATACGCAAGCTGGCTGTTGCTGCTTGCAACCAGCCACGTAGTCGCGTTAGTCAGTTGTTAATACAGGTTTATTATCAGCTTCTGACCAGTCTATTTTGTCATACTATCAAGTCAGATAACCCAGAGTAGAACTATTAAAAAAGCCCGTTTAATCAATGGATTAAGCGGGCTTTTTCTGTTTTTAGTCTATATGGCTTTTTTTATCCTATATGAATTTAACCGTTTGAACATGAATATATCATCTTATTTTTTAGCATGTTTGCAAACACCGACAGGCAAGGAATGAAAATTATGAGTATAGAATCACAATCACCCAAGCCTTCAGCTGAGTTTGAAGCGCTTGATAATGGATTTATGGGACACCCACAGCCACTGCGATCTTTGTTTTTTACCGAGATGTGGGAGCGATTTTCATATTATAGTATTCGTCCCCTATTAGTGTTATTCATGGTGGCATCTGTCAGTAGTGGTGGCTTTGGTTTTGATGATGCCACAGCGTCTGCGATCTACGGTATCTTTGCAGGCACATTATATCTGGCTGCGGTACCAGGTGGCTGGCTGGCAGACAACTGGCTTGGGCAAGAGCGGGCATTATGGTGGGGCAGTATTATCATTGGCTTAGGTCATTTGTGCATTGCCTTGTCTGCTTTTATGGGTATGTCACTATTCTTTATTGGTTTGACCTGCATTGTGCTGGGTTCAGGTTTATTTAAGACCTGTATTTCGGTCATGGTTGGGGCGCTGTATCAAGAGGGTGACACTCGCCGTGATGCTGGATTTACCTTGTTTTATATGGGTATCAATATTGGTGCATTGGTTGCGGCATTGATTGTTGGTATGTTCCAAGAGCGCCAGATGTGGCATGTTGGCTTTGGCGTCGGTGGTATCGGGATGTTAATTTCACTGTTGGTATACCGCTTTGCTGCACGCAAAAACTTAAAGCGTTATGCACGAGCAAAAGGCATCACAGCTTCGTGGGAGCTACCCAATAGCCAGTATCAAAATATTGGGCGTTGGGTGGGCATATTTATGGCTGCTTTGGTGGCACTGATCGTCTTGATTGCGACAGGCATCATGCCATTTAATCCCTCTATGGTTGCGGAATATATGACCTATGTCATTGCTGGTATGGTGGTTTTATATTTTGCCTATATGTTTATTGCGCCTAAGTTAGATAAGAGCGATAAACTGCGCCTGCTGATTTGTTTCTTACTGATTATTGGCTCAACCTTATTCTGGTCTAGCTTTGAGCAGCAACCGACCTCTTTTAACTTATTTGCAGATCGCTATACCAATCTGGATGTGATGGGCTTTAGTATTCCAAGTATCTGGTTTCAGTCATTAAACCCGATTTTTATTTTGCTATTGGCACCTATTGTCAGTATTCTTTGGGTGAAGCTGGGCAGCCGTGGACTTGAGCCCAATAGTATGACTAAGTTTGCCATCGGTATGTTACTGGCCGCTGCTGGTTTTGGAGTGATGATTTTTGCCGCCAAAGCAGTGGTCGCCAGCCCAGGCACTTTGGTATCGCCCTTATGGTTAACCAGTAGTTTATTATTATTAACCCTAGGGGAATTGGCATTGAGTCCAGTGGGCTTATCGTCGATGACTAAGTTGGCACCAAAAGGCATGCAGGGACAAATGATGGGGTTGTTTTTCACCTCTTATGCGATGGGTAACTTAGTGGCTGCCTTCTTTGGTGGGCATGTCTCTGCTGACACCATTGATGGGTTGCCAGACTTGTTTAAGACCATGGTTATCTTCTTAGTGGTGACCGCTGTGCTTTTATTGGCAGTTGCTAAACCGGTAAGAGCCATGTTGGATCGCAGTGAAGCGGAAGATAAGATCAGAGATAATAATGGTTGATGGTTGATGGATAATGGTTTGATCGTTAATATTTTTAATCATTAATCTTTTTAACCGTTGGCAGTGAGTGTTTAAGCCCTACATTTACTAACTGAAAACGGTTCAAAAAACAAAACGTGTTACCATAATTGTGGTAGCACGTTTTTACCTTTTAATAAGGTAATAAAGATAATAAGCTAATACAGAATTTTATAAGTGAAAACATCGACAAAATACAGATAAGACAAACAGAGGACATTATGAGCAAAACAGTCATTCAACAACGCATCAGCAACCTACGTGATGTGATGAAAGCCAATGATATCAATGCGATCATTGTGCCATCAGCAGATCCGCATTTATCAGAATATCTACCAGGATATTGGCAAGGGCGCCAGTGGTTATCTGGCTTTACTGGCTCAGTAGGGACGCTAGTGGTTACTGAAGACTTTGCAGGTCTGTGGGCAGACAGCCGCTACTGGGTACAAGCTGCTGATCAGCTAGAGGGCACAGGCATTGAGCTACAAAAGCTACAATCCGGTGCGCCCAATCATGCCGACTGGTTGGCTGCTAATCTAAAAGCAGGGGATAGCATCGCCATTGATGGCAATGTGCTGTCGCTGGCTGAGCAAGACAGACTGTTGGCCGCTTTTGCAGATACCGCAGAAGACCATGATAATGAGGATGACAATGAAGATGAAGACTACGGTATTCGTCTGATTACAGAAGAAGATTTATTAAGCCAAATCTGGGAAGACCGTCCAGCCCTGCCAAGCGCACCACTGTACACCCATGATGCCCAGTTTGTCTCACAATCTGCAAAAGAAAAACTGGCCGACGTGCGTGCGCAAATGCAACAGTTAGAAGTGACGCATCATCTGATTTCAAGCCTAGATGACATTGCTTGGTTAACCAACTTACGTGGCAATGATGTCGACTATAACCCCGTATTTTTGGCACACATGCTGATCAGTGCCGACAGTGCCACCTTATATGTGGACACCAATAAGGTCAGTGCTGATATTGCCAAATTACTTGCCGACGCTGGCATTAAAGTTGCTGAATACGAGCAAGTACAATCAGCGCTAGGCGAGTTAACGCCAGAAGACTTGCTACTATTGGATCCGAATAAAGTGGCGGTGGGCACCTTAAACGACTTAGCCGATGACATTGGCATGATTGAGAGCATTGCGCCAAGCAGCCTATTAAAATCAGTTAAATCAGAACAAGATATTGAGCACATCCGTGAAGCCATGCGTCAAGATGGTGCTGCTTTGTGTCAATTTTTCAGTAAGTTTGAAAATCGCTTAAACCAAGGCGAACGCTTAAGCGAACTAGACGTTGACAGCATGCTTATCGAGGTGCGTAGCAAGCAGCCACACTATGTGTCACCAAGCTTCCCAACCATCGCCGGCTTTAATGAGAACGGTGCATTGCCACATTATCGTGCCACCGAAGACAAGTTTAGCTACCTTGACGGCGACGGTCTATTGCTTATCGACTCAGGCGCCCAATACCAAAATGGCACCACAGACATCACCCGTGTGGTCGGCATCGGCAACGTCAATAACATGCAAAAACGTGACTTTAGCATCGTCCTAAAAGCGCACATCGCCCTTGCCAGAGCTTGCTTCCCAGATGGCATCGCCTCACCATTGATTGACGCCATCTGCCGTGCACCACTATGGCAGGCGCAACGTGACTATGGACATGGTACCGGTCATGGCGTTGGCTACTTCCTCAACGTCCATGAAGGCCCACAAGTCATTGCTTACAGCGCCACCACACCGCCAGAGCGTGCGATGAAAGTCGGCATGTTTACCAGCAATGAGCCAGGTCTATATCGTGAAGGTCGTTGGGGCGTTCGTATCGAAAATTTGGTTATCAACCAACCTGTTCCAACCCCAGAAGAAACCGAATTTGGCCACTATCTACACTTCGAAACAGTCACCCTGTGCCCAATCGACACCCGTTTGGTTGACCCAAGCGTGCTCAATCAAGAAGATATCGACTGGTTAAATGAGTATCACAGTCACGTCTACAATGAGCTAAAAGATCGTGTAGAGGGAGACGCTTTGGCTTGGTTGACTGAGCGTACAAAGGCTATTTAGTTTAAATGTTTTATATTTATTTATAGCTTAAGTTTTAGATTATTTTTCTGTACGATATCTAAAAATATAATAGGGTCTGTTGAGACTTCAATAGACCCTATTTATTTGATGCTCATTTGCTAAAAAATGATTAACTTAGTGGTTCAAAAAATAGCACACTAGCCTCAACAGGCGCAAACGGCTTATGAAGTGTATTTTTGGGAACAACGACCAACTCACCTGCATTTACTTTGACGGTCACATTTTTATCATCATATTTTAGCTTTATAAACAATTGTCCAGCTATCACATAAAATAGCTTATCTTCATATTTATGATTGTGCCAGTCATAATCGTTTTTAAGCCTCGCCATTTTTATTTGCATTTGGTTGAATGTAGTAATCGTCTTAGGTTGCCAAAACTCGGTGATATTGTTGAGCTCATTACTGATGTTATTTATTTTTAAAGTCATGTTTCTGCCCCTATTAAGTTCCATTTAAAAGTTAAAAATCAAAAGTCGCTGATACCATAGCAGTACGAGGTTCACCGATACCAAGGCTTTGATAATAGGGTTTTGCCCAATAATGCTTGTCGGTGACGTTTTTAACCACACCACGCAAAGTCAATGGATATTGCCTTAAAGAAGTTTCATAACGAGCTCCCACATCCAATAAGGTATAACTCGGTATGGAAACATCATTATTAGCATCAATGTATTGCTCTGCTACTACGGTGGCATTAGCGGTTAAGGTCAAATTAGGTACATAAGGTTGAGCCCATTCGATTCCTAGCTTGCCTTGCCATTTCGGTACAGCTACAGCTTCTTTACCAGCATTATTTCCTTTGATTTGTTCGGCATCAATATAGGTGACACCACCCATTAAGGTAATATCAGATATAGGTTTTCCAAAAAAGCCCCACTCAACTCCTCGGTTGCGTTGCTCTCCATCGAACGAAAATACATTGCTACTAGGGTCAAGATAACTGATGGGTTTTTTAATCTCAAATAAGCTGAGAGTATGGGCGAATTCACCCATATCGTACTTTATCCCAATCTCTTTTTGTTTGGTTTTATAAGGAGCGAATGTTTCGCCAGCGTTTGTGGCGGTAGTAGGTGCAGTGGCGCCCTGACTTAATCCTTCAATATAATTTCCGTAAACTGAAGTATTCTCATTAATCTTAGTTAAGAAAGCCACAGAAGGCGTGATGGCGCTTTCATCATAGTCATTACCTGATGCTAGTAGCCCTGTTTGATTTACTTCAACTTGTTGATGGCGTACTCCTAAGGTAAGTTGATACTTATCTTCAGCAAAAGACAAGGTATCGGCAATGCCGAAGCTGGTTAAATCTGTTTTAGTGTTGAGCAGTGCTGGTGCAATGAGAGGCTCATTAAATGCTGGCCATACTGGATTATAAATATTAGTAGTCACATCCAACCCACTTATAAAACGGGCATTTAAATTGTGATCTTCTTTATATTTGGTTGCATTCACCGCAAGTTGATGGTTGATCTCAGCTATTTTAAAGTCACTTTGCACACCAATCTCATATGAGTCTCTTTGCCAATCATCAGCCACTTCACCTAGCGAGGTCTTGTAGTCTCCTGCCTCATTGATAACCGTTGCCTGTGATGCACTTTGGGATTCAAATGCTGTTTTACTACGACCAGCCCTGACATAAGCAGTTGTACTATTAGAAAAATCGTACTCACCCTGTAGCATTAGTCCTTTATCGTGCGAGTCGTTATATGCCCAAGTAGGATTTAATGAGGTATTGGCATCAGGTAATTTTGGGAGTGGTACATTTGGCGCAAGTTGAATACCTCGTGTAGGTGCATTAACGTATTCTTGGCTATCATATGCATCTAAACTTACTCGTGCATTATCACCACGATAATCAAGAGCTAACGATGCAAATTGCGTTTCTTGTGATTGTTTATCTGTGGTGGTATCACCATCTCGATACACCCCATTAAAACGAACGCCAAACTGGTTATCATCACCAAAGCGTCGTCCAATATCGACATGACCTCCAAGCTGTGAGTCTGATAAATACCTTGCAGTAACTTGGGTCAATGGGATGTCGTTGGCTCGTTTGGGAACTAAGTTAACTGTACCGCCAACCGAGCCTGTTGGCGCCATTCCATTTAGCATGGCAGACGGTCCTTTTAGTACTTCAACTTGTTCATACATTTCTGGCGTACTACGATAATAAGGTGCAATACCATAAAGCCCACTTACACTTACATCATTAGCAGTTTGGGTAAAGCCGCGAATGTTGTAATATTCAAGGTTCTGCCCATTAATGTTACTGCTATATACCGAAGGGTCGGTGTGGGTGATAATATCGGTAATTTCTGTTGCTTGGGTATCCTTAATAAATTTTTCAGTGTAGCTTATGGTATTAAAAGGAGTTTCTAAAATATCTTTATTACCTAACAAGCCGAGATGATTGATATAAGAGACTTGTTCTCCAGCATAAGATATCGGACCATTTACTTCTGCGATTACTGTAATTTTAGGAAATACTGCGCTTGGTAACTCAGTTCCAGTATTAGGTTGGTTTTGAGCGCTAGCACACGGACTTAAAATGATGAATGCCCCTAGGACCGAACTATATATAAAAGTAATCTTTGAAGAAATGATAAAATTTCGTTGTAATCTAACCTTATCTTTAGAGGAGTTTTTTGTGCAGTTTTTGTCATTTGATAAATACATGAATGTTCCTATTGTTTAGTTAATTGGGTGAGTTTTAAAAAGACTGATAGCCTTTTAAGACATCATCTATAATAATATTTATTGAAGTAGGGCTAGCAGAAGTGGTGTACCAAGCATCTGGATTAACAAATATCACTTTACCGTTTTTCCAAGCTTTGGTATTTTTAAGTAAGGGATTACTGACACTGTTGGCATCAATGACTTGTTGATGCTGCATGACGGATGTTCTATCGATGATATATAAAATGTCAGGGTCTGCATTTAAAATAAATTCGCTAGAGATAGGTTCACCATGTAAACTGGTTTCAACTATATTGCTGGCTGGCTTAACCCCCAACTCGCTAAAGATAAAGCCATAACGCGACTGTACCCCGAAATTACTAAATGCCCCATTGTTATGCAGAATGACTAATGCTTTATCATCCGACTTTTGAGTGATGGTATTGATATGGGCTAATTTGTCATCAATCTCGGTAATCTTTTGAGCGGCCAACTCCTTTTTATTAAAAATCTGCCCCAAAGCTATCAGATGCTGTTTTATGGCTGTGACATGCCCGCTTTGACTATTTTTATAGTTAATATCAAAATGCAAGGTTGGTGCAATCTGTGATAGTTCCTCATAGTTTTGAGCTTGTAATGGAGTTATCAAAATTAAATCAGGATGTAAGGTGTAAATACGTTCCATATTGGGTTGTACGATTGCACCTAAATCGACGATATTGTTGTCATTTTTGTACTTTGATAAAAAACTAGGTATAAAGTCTTTAACCATGCCAGCAATAGGTACGTCAAGCTGGTCAAGGAAATCAACCTCATTCATTGATAAAGCAGCTATCTTCGTTGGCCTCTTTTCAATTAGGGTGTCACCAAGTTGATGTTTAATAGTTATGGGGAAGCTTTGTTTTAGTTCAGTAGACAATGATGTATCTTCAACTGCTGTTGTAGATTGCTCTGTAAGCTGTGTTGAGTCGTCAATAGGTTTTTGACAGGCTTGTATTGAGAGAATCATACTCAGTATAAAGGTCATGTAATAGCAGCTTTTTTTACATAAATTTATTGTTATAGCCATTTTCTAATCCTCAATTTTTCTACGTTATTCCGTTCTACATAAAGTAGTTGCATAAATATCCTTGTTTATAATTATTATTAAATTTGAGTTGATGGATTTGAAACTCTAACTCGTATAATTCACTTAGGTTTGCTTGATTAATTACTTTATTGACTGCGCCATCAAACAGAATTTCTCCATCTTTCAACGCAATGATGAAGTCCGAGTAATTGGCAGCAAAATTAATATCGTGAATGACTAATACAACGGTACGTCCTTGTTCATCACTTAAACGTCGTAGTGCTTGCATAACTTGCACAGAGTGCTTCATATCAAGATTGTTCAATGGTTCATCAAGAAGTAACACATCAGTTTGTTGTGCAATAGTCATTGCCAAAAAAGCCATTTGCCGTTGTCCACCACTAATTTCATCAATATAACGGTGACGTAGTTTGTCTAATCCCATAAAGTCGATAGAGTCATTAATAATTTGCCAGTCTGCTTTCGTTAATGTTCCATGACTATATGGGAAGCGTCCAAAGGCTATTAATTCTTCGACATTTAAGCGTAAATTAAAGTTATTGGTTTGGCGAAGTGTGGCAACTAGATGAGCAAAGTTGGCTGTTTTAATGGTATTGATTGTACGTTTATCTAGCCAAACCGCACCGCTCGTGGGATTTAATAGCTTAGCAATTATCATTAACAAGGTAGATTTTCCTGCCCCATTTGGTCCAATAAGCGAGGTCATCTGACCTTTGGGTATACTGACGTTGATATTGCTTAGAACTTTATGTTTGCCGTAGTGTTTACAAATATTGTTAATCTTAATCATGCGACACCCTTGCTTAATTTGGTTGTACGTATGGTTAATAAAAGAAAATAAATACCGCATACTAAATTCACCAAAATACTAACGGTGGTTTTGTAATTAAAGATATGCTCAACCAGTAACTGAGCGATTAAAAACAAGGTGATGGATACTAAACAAGCAACTGGTAATATGAGTTTGTGTTTATGGCTGTGTTTGTGATTGGCGACTAAGGCATAGGCGATATTGGCAATAAAGATACCTATAAATACAGTAGGACCAATTAGGCTAGTTGATATTGCTACTAGAATTGAAATCAATGCCAAAAATAAGCGAGTATAGTGCTCATAGTCCACACCCAGTGATAATGCTTGCTCTCGTCCCAATGCCATGACATCTAATATTGGTAAGTTTTTACGGATTATCCATATGACGATTAGCACTGCGATGACACCATAAAGTAGGGTCTGTGGCTGACTACGATTAAAAGAGGTGTAACTCACTGTTTGTAATATTGAGAACTCACTAGGACTAATACGTATTTGAATAAATTGAGTTATTGCTGTGAGTATCATGGTTAAAACAAAACCGAATAATAATAAGGTAAACATATCGTTTTTACACTTGGGCAATAGCCAACGATGTAGCATCCACGAGTAACCGAGCATCAATAATAAAGACATAATAAAATGCCCAGATATACCTAATAACATCGCACCTTGTGTACCACAAAAGAGTAATAGTAATGCTTGCCAAAGCAAATATACTGCTTCATAACCCATGATAGACGGCACTAAGATACGGTTTCTTACCAGTGTTTGAAAGGTTGTTGCAGATAATCCTAAACACACGCTGCCAACAATAAGTGTGGCTAATCGGAGTAAGCGCTTACGGAGTAAGTAGTCAAAATCTAAACCACTAAAACCAGTACTGTAATCCAAGCCATACAACATAAAGGTTGCTATTAGTCCTAAAATAAAGAAAACCACAAATATCATTGACCAGAAATTATTTGGTAGTGATACTTGAATTAAACTTTTCATTAACGTATGCCCCTTATTATTAAAATAAGGAAGATAATCCCACCAATAGCACTTACTGTCAGACCAACAGGCACTTCAAATGGGTATATTACTAAGCGTCCTATAATGTCGCTTATGAGCAGTAAACAAGCCCCTCCTAGTGCTACCAATGGCAGGGTACGAGATAAATTTTCACCATATTTTAAGGCGATTAAATTTGGTATTACTAAACCAACAAATGGTATCGCACCTACCGTAATTACTGATGTTGCTACCGTAACTGATACGAGTAACACTCCCAATAAGCTCATCGCAATATAATTTAACCCTAAACTTGTTGCTATATCTTCACCCATACCCATCAGCGTGAAACGCTGAGCGTACAAATAGATCAGTGCGACCATTGGAATGATGAGATACACCAATTCATAATGACCTTGAACGATGCGTGAAAAGTCGCCAAGTAGCCAGCCTTGCATGTTTTGTAGCATATTGTTTTTATAAGCATAAAACTCTGCAATGGCAGTTAATACACTGCCATACATCAACCCAAGCACAGGGATAAGCACTGTATTTTTAAACCTGACTTGCTTAACCAAAGCAATAAAAAACAAACTTGCAGCAAAGCAAAAAAGTAAAGAGAAGGTCATCTTAGTTATTATCGTCGCATTGGGTAGTAGAATAATCGTTAATAAAATTCCTAGTTTTGCAGCATCCAAACCACCCGATGTTGCAGGTTCAACAAATTTATTGCGTACAATATGTTGTAAAATCACTCCACTGGTTGACAGTCCAACACCAATTAATATCAAGGTAAATAAGCGAGGTAACCTACTGGCAGTGAGTGTTAGCCAAATATTACTTGAAGGGTTTAGAAAGTCAGACCATGTGATTTGGTTTGCACCAACCAATAAGGAGACAACACATAAAATTAGCAATAAAAGTGATAACCTAAAAACCATTCGTTAATCATCTACTTGAATATGAGAATGATTATTATCTACAAAATTATTTTTATTTATGTGATAATCGGAAAAAGTGATTTTAGAAATCGGAAATTTTTATTGGTATTAAACACAGGCGATAGAGTTTATGCTGCGTATTGATTGTAGGGATAAAAAATAGAGAGTATGACAATAGTTTATGATGAGCTACATTGGCAGGCCAAAAAGGTGGGAAATTCACAGGTTGAAAAGGTAAGTGAAGCTGTTAGTAAGAAACCAGTAAATATCACTCGTGAAACACATTGTATCCGGGAGGGATTTCGCTTAGTTCGAGAGCATACTTATACGTCAGTTCCGATGTGTTATAAGCCTTTTGAAAATGATTATATTGGCATTTGTTTTGTTTTTGCGCCAGACAGTGTTAATCTCAAAGACTTGGCATTTAAAGAAATCTACCATAAAGATTTGAATATCACCAATGGCTATCAATTTGATGCTGAGACCATATATGCCACTAATAAACAGTTGTATTACGTTAGCCTTCAGTTTGATAAGCACTTTATTGAATCCCTAAATGAACAGCAGCCTCTGCCGCATTGGCTAGTAAAACTGGTATTAAATAAGCCGAAACAGATATTTGAGCGAGTTAGTGTATCACCAGTACTTAGACACCTTGCTTGGCAGATATGTCAGATGCCAACTACCAATCAAATTAGTGATTCATTGCGTATTGAGTCTAAAGCTTTGGATTGGCTGGCAAGCATTATTGATAGTACTACTAAGATCAATAAGGTTAGTGATTTTGCAAATAGTAATGAGTTTGAAAATAGAGCGAAAAGTTTTGTGATGCAAGCATGCTCTATTATCCATGCTGAATATGGACAGCCGCTAACCATTAATGAGTTAGCTTTGCGGATTGGTACAAATACCTCTTATCTTAAAAGATTTTTTAAACAATATACGGGTCAAAGTATCCATGAATATTTGACTCAATACCGCTTAAATCAAGCTAAGACTTTGCTTATACAAAAACCTGATCTTGAGATTAGAGTAATTGCTGAAATTTGTGGTTATCAAGCAGCACATTTTAGTCAGTTATTCAAGGAAACCAATGAACTGACGCCTTCACAGTTTCGGCAGTCAATTATAGATAGAGAGCTATTATCACTAAGAAGCTAAGATCTCAGGTAAACTTATTTAAGTATATATAATTACAAAAACGACCGTCTTCATTAAATAGTCTAAAGATAGTTAAAATAAAAGTGAATAAGAAAGCAATAAACCCTACAACAACCACTCAATGGGTAGCAGGGAGCAGACCCAAACGCCAAAGCGTGAGAATAGACTGCTGTGTGGCTCATCATCAAATTCTAGTATTTTGCCGTCTTCTTCGGTTTGCCAGTGTAGTTTGCCATTAGGGTTTTGTGTGACTGCATAGCTATACTGCATCTGGTTTTTTTTCATATTTTCAGCCAGATAGTTTGCCATCTGTTTGCTGTCAAACAAAAACCCCATCTCTGTATTTAAGCTCGCTGAGCGAGGATCCATGTTAAATGATCCGACAAATAGCGTTTTGTTATCAACGATAAAGGTCTTGGCGTGTAGGCTCGCACCGCTACTTTTGATAATGCCGCCGTGGTTTTTTGTGGTGACGGTTGCCATCGGTTTTAGCTCAAATAATTCAACGCCTGATGCGAGTAGTGGCTTGCGATATTTGGCATAGCCAGCATGCACAGGGATGACATCTGTTGCTGCTAAAGAGTTGGTCAGTACGGCGACTCGCTTGTTATCATTGGCAAGCTGGGTAAAGAGGTTTTTGCCTAGTTTGGTGGGCACAAAGTAGGGGGAGATGACCAGTAGTTCATGTTGAGTGTGTTGCATGATGGGGGCGATGTGAGCCAGTACGGAGTCTGCTTCTTTTGATTTTTGGAGTCCTTTGGCAGGGTCGTCACTGATCAGTTGTACTTTGGTCCAAATGAGGGGTAACGTACCTTCGCGCAGTTGGGTTACAAAGGCAGAGTTTTTTAACTCTTGTAGGAATTGCTGAGTATTAGGATCTGAGTCTGGCGTGGTATCAAATGGCGGTTGGTTTTGACTTTGACTAATGATGTTTTCAGCAGGATAAGCTGAGTTGCTGGCCCAATAGCGATCAAAGTCTTGTACGACATCTTTGGCCGCAGGACCAATAGCAACCATGTCTAAGTCTGCAAACATTACGCCACTGCCAAAACCAAAGTATTCATCCCCCACATTACGACCACCAGTGATGGTTGCTAAGCCGTCAGCGGTAAAGGACTTATTGTGCATTCGTCTGTTAAGGCGAAAAAAGTCACTTAAATAGCCTAGAGGGCGCATCGTGCGCTGCATGAAGGGGTTGAATAAACGGACTTCAATGTTAGGATGAGCATTAACGCTGGCAAGTAGCTCATCCATGCCGTCAGTGTTGTTGTCATCGAGGAGTAAGCGCACCCGTACACCGCGCTCAGCAGCTTGATACAAGCTTTGCATGAGTAGGTGTCCTGTGGTGTCGTCGTGCCAAATGTAATATTGTACATCAAGTGTATTTTGTGCTGAAGCTGCTAATGTCAATCGTGCCAAAAAAGCTTCATGACTGTCATCTAAGAGGTAGAGCGCGCTCAGTCCAGGTCGCTGATCCATAGCGGGTAAGATTTTTTGTGCTAAGGGGCTATTGGGATCGACAGGCAGGAAGGTAGAGGTTGTGCGCTGCGTGTTATCAGGCAAGCTTTTGTGACTTAGGACGCCCAGTATAATGAGTATGGCTAATAGTGCCAATATTACAATCAGTAGTTTTTTAAATAGGCTTATCAACATAGTGTGTTCTTTGTGGTAATGTGATTGGATGTATTGTCAAAGTCTTCATAAGCTTGGGGGTTTGTTATAGTCAATTCACTTTAAAGCTGCTACAGTTTTAACCTCATTAAGCCTACGAGAGTAGTACTTGCACTCGCTTGGCTAGTAACCATTTTAGACTTTTTTAGGGACAGGCTCTAGTTATATTGCATTGGTAAATTTTATCCAACGTTGCCTTATCCACCCACTTCAGGAGGGAGATATAAGGCGACACAAACTGTCGTAAAAAGCGGTTAAAGGGTTGTATATCAATATTAACCTCGGCATACTAAGTATATGAAAACACTCAAGCTGCGCATCAAAGGCAAACACGCAAACCAGCTAAACAAAATAGCTGGGAGTGTCAACTATGCGTGGAACTATGTCAATGACCTACGTATTAACACTAAGCATACGATACGGGGTCTGTTTGTAGTTAAGTAACTGCTTTTAAGTCATGGTCAAACGACCCTCAGCTTTATAATTATAGTATAAGTTGGAAATAGTGCGTGTCTCTAATTTGTACTTTGGAGCATAAGGGGTTAAAAAGTGGCTATACTCTTTGCAAAATTCATTTATCAACGGATATGCTCGAAGTTGTGAAAACGGTAGCGAAAGACAGAGAACTTAGTAATATTAAAACGGTGCAAGGTGTGGCCGAATCTTTACCTTTTGCAGACAATAGTTTTGATTTGGTGATTAGTCGCTTTTCGGCTCACCACTGGCAAGACGTGCCAATCGCATTAAGAGAGATGCGTAGAGTCTGTCAGCCTAAAGGTCGCATTATCATAGTGGATATTATGGCACCAGCTGTTCCACTATGTGATACATTTTTACAAACTATCGAGCTATTGCGGGATAATAGCCATGTGCGTGACTATTCAGCACAACAGTGGCAGTCAATGGTGAGTCAAGCAGGTTTAGCAATTGACAGCATACAAACTCATAAATTGCCCTTACAGTTTGTGAGCTGGATTAGCAGAATGAGGACGCCAGTACATTATGTACAGGCTATTAAATCATTACAACAACAAGTGGGCAAAGAGGTCAAAGAGTATTTTCAGATACAAGCAGATGGCTCATTTACTACAGATGTGTTGACGTTAATTGCTCAAGCTTAGACTAATATTGTCAGAGAGCTAATTACTGTGGTGTTAATGTATTAAGCGTAATAATTGTACGCTTTGATGAATGATTGATGGAAATGTCATGAAATCTTATAAAATCGCTGTTCGTTTAACTGTTCTAGCTCTATATTCAAAATCTGACATGATTTAAAATAATACCTTTTCTGAAAAACAACCTATCTTTGTCAAACTCGCTAAACCTACTACTTGTAGCATTTGCACTCTTTTTCCTCGATATCTTAATTTTCAGATTTGGTATAAGCATTTGTCTTTGGATAACCATTATGACGACCCCACCTAAAAAACATTCTTCTACACCAGCACCCAATTCTCTTGCTAAAAATAGCATCAAATCTAATGAAGAAGAGTTATTGAAACAACGGCAACAATCAATAGAAGAACATTGCTTAGTTTATTTAAAAAGCCAGCATAGTATTGAAGATTTACATACATTAGCAATGCACATTGAAAGTAGGCTAATGCAGTTACAGTCAATGGAGTTAGATGAAGTAGAGCACGCTTTATCAAAGTTAAATACCACATTGCTAGATTTGCAAATGAATTTAGCTGATGATGAGTTGCTAGCAGGTTTTATGGTTGGCTGGCAGATAAGATTTGAGGAGTTAACAGCAAAAACTCATGCTGAAAATGTTAGCAACCCAGCTCATCAGTGCAACCTGTCATCAGGTCAACAAGATTCTTATGAGCTAACCTCTGAGCTGACATCTCAATCTTTTATTCAACAAAACCAGTCTGGCACTTCCATTTTCTTAAGCTCTCTTAAAAGTTATCAAGCTGCTTCTTGGTGGTTAGTTGTAGCCTTATCCATCATAGTATGGTCATTGGTAAAACTTAAGGACTGGAATTTAGTGCCCAGTTTTTTACATATTAGTCATGGTTTTTATCATCTTGCAATAACTCCGTTATTAGTGGTTTTTGGAGTGGCACTTTATTTCTTTTTTATTCAAAAACAACAATTAGGACAGCAAAAAACATGGCTGATGGGCTTTGTTGCTTATATTATTTATATGTTTGTGGTTATTTCGCAGTCGGCTGATGCTACCGAGGTCTATAAAGATGACTCCATTATTTTGATGTTTATGCATAGTCCCATCATTGCTATGGCCTTATTAGGTGCTGTCATGTACAGCCATGCTATTAAATCCAAGCAGGCAAGGCTTGCTTATATTCAATATCTGGGTGAGGTAGGTATCTTGTCGATACTTATTTTGTTTGGAGGCGTGCTTTTAACGGGTTTAACGATTATATTATTTGAGAGGTCTAATGTCGTAGATATTAGCGAAACATATTTTACTAATATTGTGCCACTAGGCATAGTGGCTACGCCTGTGGTGGCAAGTCACTTGTATTTAACAGTATTTAATGAACGTAGCCGCTTAGCTTCAATGTTGTTGAAAGTTTTTTCTCCCCTTTGCGGTGTTACTTTTTTTCTATATTTATTAAGCATGCTATATGGTGGTGTTAGCCCCACAGAAAATAGGGATGCACTTATTCTGACAAATGGTTTGATGGTTGTTATTTGGGTGTTAAGTGTGTTTCATATTATCGCTAGAGATTCTAGTGAGCAGGCTCATCAAACATTTGGTATGATGGATAAGTTAACTGTATTTATGCTACTGGTAGTTAGCTTATTTAACCTAACTATTTTATACGCTATGATACAGCGTTTTATCACGTACGGTTTTACGTTAAATCGTTTTATTGTACTTGGTGTGAATATCGTTGTATTTATTCATTTATGTTGGATAAGCTATCGTTATATACAATTTTGGTGTCAACCAAAGGCTAGTGATAGTTTGCTTAAAAAGTCAATTGCAGATTATCTACCTGTATATGCCTTATGGGCTGTATTTATTGTCTTATTAGTGCCTACATATCACATTATTACACCAAGTTAAGGTTTATAACTCAGGTTTAATTCCGCTTCTATTTTTTAATGTTATTAGGGTAGAAAACATAGAGTAATTAATGGGCTGTATAGTTGATTCAACTTATACCAAATCTAAAAATTAAGCTATCGAGGAAAACGAGTGCAAACGCTACAAGTAGTAGGTTTAGCGAGTTTGACAAAGATAGGTTATTTTTTAGAAAAGGTATTAACTTCATTAGTGTCACACCTTAGGACACAAGCATGTTACGTGTGTTAAAGCCATCTCTTGGCTTGTGTACGTGATACACTATGCCTCTTTTGCCATATAAGTCATAAACTCAAATGCCAGCCCACTTTTATCATCGTGTTGAACCTCAGAATTTGCCACTTTTTTAAACTCATCAGAAATTTCTGGATAAAAAGCATTACCATTTTCAATCTCTGTATCGACAACCGTAAGTTCAATACGATCAGTAAACATCATCGCCTGTTTAAACACTTGCTCACCACCAATGACCCAAATCGTATCAAATTTAAGTCCATGTGCTATGCTGGCAGCTTGCGTCAGTGCATCATCAAGGTTGTGTGCCACATAGACGTCTTTGTAGTCAGTGAGATTATGGGTATCTGCATAATCTAGTTGAGTGGTAATGATAAAGTTAACCCGTTTTGGTAAGGGTTTACAATTCATGGACTCAAAGGTTTTACGTCCCATGATGACAATACCTTTGACACCGCTATCCACATAGGCATCGGTTTCTGCTGTGGTCAGTGCTTTAAAGTGTTTTAAATCATTGGGAATGTGCCAAGGCAAATCATTACCTTTGCCAATACAGCGATTGTTGCTAATGGCAGCGATTTGGGCAACTTGGGTACCAGCGTAACTCATGTCATGTCCTTAAATACTTAGAAAATATTTGAAGTATTTGGTTTAGCAAATTTTGCAAAACAGTTAAACTGCCACAGGTGCCTTAATGGCAGGGTGTGACTGATAATTTTGCACTCGAATGTCATCAAAAGTGAAGTCAAAAATATCTTTTACCTCAGGATTTAACCACAAAGTTGGTAGCTCATAAGGGGTGCGAGATAGCTGCTCGTTGACCTGTTCTAAGTGGTTTTGATACAGGTGACAATCACCGCCAGACCAAATGAATTCGCCCACTTCTAAGTCACATACTTGCGCAATCATATGGGTCAGTAGTGAGTAGCTGGCGATGTTAAAAGGCACGCCTAAGAATAAATCTGCTGAGCGCTGATATAGCTGGCAAGATAGCTTACCGTCAGCGACAAAGAATTGGAATAAGGTATGGCAAGGCGGCAGCGCAACTAAATTGGCTTCAGCTGGGTTCCAACCTGATACGATTAAGCGGCGTGAGTTGGGGTTGTTTTTAATCTGTTCAATGACTTGGGTAATTTGATCCACCCCATCTTGATTAAAGCCACCATCATCACTTTTGCTGGCACCATAGTTGCGCCACTGATGCCCATAGATAGGGCCCAGCTCACCTTCAGGTCGACCAAAGCGGGCGGTCTGTTCGGCAGTAGACCATTCATTCCAGATACGCACGCCATGATCTTGTAAGTACTGCACATTGGTATCGCCTTTTAAGAACCAAAATAGCTCATAGGTGATGGATTTCATGTGTACTTTTTTGGTGGTTAATAGCGGAAAGCCATCCTTTAGATCAAAGCGCATTTGGGCGCCAAAATGGCTTAGGGTTCCAGTACCAGTACGGTCACCTTTTGGCGTGCCATGGTCACGTACGTAGCGAATGAGATCTAGGTAAGCGGCTTCATTTTTTACAGGAGTCATAGTCATATCGTTTTGTTTAATTTTATGATTCAGTGATGTGATGAATGAGCAACCAGATTCATTCAAGTTGCTTAAGTAACGTCATTAATAATAGAAATAACGTCATTAATAATAGAAAATAAAAACAACAGAGTTAAGGATTTGCTTCGCTTTTTATCAGTCTGAGCTCAAGCTGTTTTGCTTGTTTTAGGCAGTGGTTAGTTCTGTGCACTTTAGTTTTGATTGGCGGCATATTTGCCCCAGTCATACACTTGGTTGCGATAGGCTAAGATCATAAGTATCAAGCCAAAGACTATCATCGGCAGGGTGTATAGCTGCCCTTTACTCATCCAGCCAAAAATTAGCTCATAGCCAGCATCAGGCTGACGGAAAAACTCGATAGTAAAGCGGCTAATGCCATAGCAGAGCATAAATAAGGCAGATACCGCCATACGTGGACGTGGCTTAGAAGAAAACCACCATACTAAGATGAAGGTTAATAAACCTTCGGCAAAGGCTTCATAAAGTTGTGATGGATGGCGTGGTAATAGTTCAAAGTCATTGAACTGCATTGCAAGTGATTGAAGTGCTGGTGTGCTGTTAAGCAGCTCTGCATCAAAGCGGGCGGCTTGTGGAAAGTAAGTAAGCCAGTTGTAGCCACCATCAGATACCCGTCCCCACAGCTCACCATTAATATAGTTGCCTAAACGTCCAAATAAAAGTCCAGTTGGTACACAAGGCACAATAAAGTCTAATACATTAAAAATGGGCTTTTTATATTTGCGCGCAAAATAAATCATTGCCAGTGCCACACCAACAAAGCCACCATGAAAGGACATTCCGCCTTCCCATACCTTAAATAGATAGGCTGGATTGGCCAGTAGCTCGCTAAACTGATATAGGAAAACATAACCAATGCGACCCCCTAAAATAACCCCTAATGCGCCATAAAACACGAGGTCGGATACCATATCTTTTGTCCAGCCTTCACGTTTGCTGCTGCGATACCAAGCCAAGCCATAGGCAGCAGCAAATGCCAACAGGTACATAAAGCCATACCAATGGACTTGGATGGGGCCAAGTGATAGAGCAACAGGATTAAATTGAGGATGAATCATCATGGCGTATTATCACAAAGTTAGTAAAAGAGTGTGTCAAAAAATGTTAGGAAAATGATGCCTATCATAGCAAAAATTAAACCTTATATCTTGATTTTTATATGTAACCAAAAGTGCTATTATCGTTTTACGAGCAATATCGATTCATAGCATAAAAGGATTTAAGATGTCAGGTGTATCCGTCACAGATAGCAAGTTCAAGCATGGAAAACTAAAGCAAGCTGCGCTAAAGCTCTCTATGTTGGCAACCTCAACAGCTTTTGGGTTGATCATGACTCATCTGTCCGCCCATGCCAATATCAGTCAAATCGAAGAAGTCACCATTTATCAAGGTTTAGCGAGTGTGACTCGCAGTCTCCCAATACATACAAATGGTAGCAAAAATGGTGAGCAAGTTTTGCTGTTTTCTTGTTTATCACCAAAAATTGACGACAATAGCATCAGTGTTCAAGCTAGCCCAGGTATCAATATTGGTGAAATTAGCATTCGGCGTGTATCAGGTGAGCAGGCCAATTTGTGCTGTTACCAAGATGATAGCAACGCTCGTGATTATCAAGATAAGCTAGATAATATCAATGCAGAGCTTGAAGCGACCAAGTTGACGCAAGCCTATTTAACCCATTTAACCAAGGCGTCCAATATCAATATTGAAGGCGGTATTGGTAAACAGGCCAATGAGTTACAAACCCAAGCTGCTCATACAAACAAACGTCTGATTCAGTTGCAACAACAGCAAGCCAAGATGCAAGACGATCTAGATCAGCTGATGGCTTCTGTGGGCAATACGAACAGCAATAACAATACGGTGACTCAGGTCAGTGTGCGTATGGCGAGTCGTGGTTCAGGGACAGTCAAGCTGCATTATCAGGTACAAGGCGCAAGCTGGCAGCCAAGCTATCAAGCACGTTTGGATACCAATACAGGGCAACTTGCCATTACCGCTTCTGCTGTGATTGCGCAACAAACCGGTGAAAACTGGAACAATATTCCTGTGGTACTCAGTACGGTTAATCCCAATCAAAGCACTGCAAATCGACTGCCAAGGGTGTCTTATTTCGATCTTTACGAGATACCACCGCAAAGAGAAGAGCTGGTGCCCACCCCAGCGCCTGTCATTGTCATGGGTGGGGGTGGTGCGGACAGAGTCTATGCTGAGGCGGCAGCAGATGAGCAAATGCCGTTGCCAAGCTTTGATGTCAGTAGCGCTCACAAAAATGGCATCACCGAATATCGCCTACCACAAAAAGTCAGTATCGCCAGCGATGGTCGACGTGTCCGTACCAAAATTGACGAAAAATCTGGTCAAAGTAGTCTGTGGTTACGCAGCACGCCAGAGGTAGAGCAAAAAGCCTATTGGTATGCGACAGCGCCATTTATAACGCCAGAGTGGGCGGATGGTAGCATGCAGCTGTATCGTGATGACAACTATATAGGACAAACCCAATACAACTATCAACGTCTAACAGAGCAGGGCATTGGCTTTGGGTCTGACACAAATATTGTGATCAAACAGCTGACAGACGATACGGTTAAAGGGGATGCAGGTGGCGTGTTTAATCAAAGCAGACAGCAAACACGGGTCAAAGCTTACCAATTCACCAACTTGCACAATCGCACAGTACAGTTAGAAGTACTGGGTAGTGAGCCGGTGAGCCGAGATAGTGGTATCAAGCTTGAGACCACACATACACCTGCGGTGACCACCCAAAAATGGAATGATCAACAAGGCGTTGTTGCTTGGAAATTTGAGTTGGCACCGCAACAAACACAAACGGTTAAAACCACGACCACCATTAGTTATCCGGCAAAGAAAAGACTGATTGAACGCTAGCGCATCAGTCATGTGAGCTGACAGTGGCGCCTGTTATATGGCAACCAACTCTTGAATATTATTGGCAGCCATTTCATCGCCCCTTCCTTGAGCAACGACTTGTCCTCTTGATAATACGGTATAGTTGTCAGCCAATTCTTCGGCAAACTCATAAAACTGTTCAACCAAGACAATGGCCATATTGCCTTGACGACCCAGATCTTGTATCACCCGCCCAATGTCTTTAATGATGGACGGCTGAATACCCTCAGTGGGTTCATCTAATATCAGTACTTTAGGTTCAGAGGCAAGAGCACGGGCAATGGCAAGCTGCTGCTGTTGCCCCCCTGATAAGTCACCGCCACGGCGATGTTTCATTTCATCAAGGACGGGAAATATATCATAGAGATGTTTGGGTACTTTACTGGCCTTACTCTGCGAAAACTTAGCCATACCAATAAGGATGTTCTCCTCTACGGTAAGCGTAGAAAAAATATCACGTCCTTGTGGCACGTAAGCCAAGCCTGCTCGTACACGCTGTTCAGGCGTCAGCTTGCTGATATCTTGCCCATTTAATAAAATCTCTCCCGATTTGATAGGCAAAATACCCATTAAGCATTTAAGCAAAGTGGTTTTACCGACCCCATTACGGCCCAGTACCACACTACACTCACCAATAGGTGCTATCAGCGACACATCGCGTAAGATATGGCTACCACCATAGTATTGATTTATCGCATTAACTTCTAACATAACAACGCCCTAAAAATTTATGAAAACAAAGCTGTTTATTTTTTAACCGAAACAGAGCCTACTAATTTGCAGACCATGACTTGTAAATTAAGACAAATTATCGACCCAAATAAGTTTCAATAACCGCCTCATCATTTTGAACCTCATCTAAGGTTCCCTCTGCCAAGATGGCACCGTTAGCCAGTACAGTCACCTTTTCGCTGATGGCATCGATAAAGGTCATGTCATGCTCGACCACTACCAAAGTATGGTTTTGCTTCAGGCGTAGGCATAATTCAGCAGTGTGTTCGGTTTCTGCATCAGTCATTCCTGCCACAGGCTCATCGAGTAGAATAAGTTTTGGACTTTGCATCAAAAGCATACCAATCTCTAGCCACTGCTTTTGACCATGTGACAATAGCCCCGCTGGCTTGTGTAACATTTCAGTTAAACGAATTTGCTGTAGCGTTGATTCCAGCGTAGCTTGGGTATCAGCATCAATTTTAGTAAACCAACTTTTTGAAACCCGTTTGTCTTTAGGAGCTGCTAACATCAAGTTATCTAGTACGGTAAAGTTTTCGAAAACTGTCGGCTTTTGGAATTTGCGCCCGATACCAGCTTCAGCGATTTGCTCGGTAGACAGCTTGGATAAATCATGGACTTGACCAAAAAAAGCGGTGCCTGTTGTCGGGCGAGTTTTACCTGTGATCACATCCATTAGCGTGGTCTTGCCTGCCCCGTTAGGCCCAATAATACAGCGCAACTCACCTTTTTCAATGTATAATGATAGGTTGTTAAGTGCACGAAAGGAGTCAAACCAAACACTGACTTCTTCAAGATATAAGGCAATGCCGTGACTTAAATCAGGCCCTGACTTAGGGACAGGATGGACAAGACCTGCTGCGCTAGCAAAATTCTGATCTTCTATACCTAACTCTAAGCCAGTTACTGGTTGATGACTATTAGTAGATAGTGTCGTAGATAGTTGGTTAGTATATGATGGATCACTAATGCCTGTATCTGGATCTGGCTGTGCTGTATTTGGTAAGGTGATTTGATTTGTCATTATTACTTTTCCTTCTTAAAGCGATCAAGCAGACCGATAATGCCATTTGGTAAAAATAGGGTAACGACAACAAACAGCCCCCCTAAAATTAGTAGCCAAAACTCTGGATAAGCTACGGTAAAGTAAGTTTTAATCGCATTCACCGCACCAGCGCCAACAATCGCACCAATTAACGTGCCACGACCACCAGCAGCTACCCATACCGCCATCTCGATGGAGTTAACGGGATTCATTTCACCTGGATTGATAATGCCTACTTGTGGCACATACAATGCCCCGGCAATCCCTGCAATAATCGCAGACAATACCCAAGCAGATAGCTTGTACCACAAGGTTCTATAACCTAGATACTGCAAACGGTTTTCACTATCACGAATGGCACCAAGCACACGACCATAAGGTTGGTTCATAAGATAACGCAGCCCGATATAGGACAATAGCAAGGCCAAAGCGGTTACAAAGCAGAGCATGGCTCGAGTAGAGGCTGCGGTAATGTCATACCCTAAGACAGTAGTAAATCCAGTAAAGCCATTATTACCACCAAAGCCAGTTTCGTTACGGAAGAACAGCAGCGCCGCAGCGTAGGTCATGGCTTGGGTGATGATGGAGAAATAAACGCCTTTGATTTTTGAGCGAAAAGCAAAATAACCAAAAATAAAAGCCACCAACCCTGGAACCAATACCACTAAAGCTATTGACCACCAGAAATATTGGGTTCCTGCCCAATACCAAGGCATTTCAGTCCAACTTAAAAAGCGCATAAAGTCAGGTAGGGCATCTCCAGCAGTTTCTCGAGTCAAGTACATACCAAAAGCATAGCCACCTAAGGCAAAGTACAAGCCGTGACCTAAGCTGAGTATACCCGCATAGCCCCAAACCAAGTCTAGTGCTAAGGCGACCATGGCCAATGCCATAATTTTGCCAATTAGAGTTATCCAATAAGCGGATAAATGCAATGCCGAAGTTTCAGGCATTAAATGTAGCCAAGGCAACATCAATAGAACTAAGAAACATAGGCCAATAAGTAGGGCATTACGGGGTTTGTCTGATAATAATTGGGTAAAGCTCATGGTGTTCTCCTTAATCCACAAAGCGGCCTTTGAGTGCGAATAAACCTTGTGGACGTTTCTGAATAAACAGAATGACAAGAACCAATAAAACTATTTTGGCCATTACAGCACCAATACCGATTTCGAGAACAGTGCCACTGACACCGAGGCCTAGAGCAGCCAATACAGCCCCCCATACCTGACCTACACCACCGACTACCACCACTAAGAAGGCATCAATAATATAAGTTTGACCTAAGTCTGGACCCACGTTACCTACTTGAGCCAAGGCACAGCCAGCAAGACCTGCTAAACCTGAGCCTAGGCCAAAGGCCAACATATCTATACGTGCTGAAGGGATACCCACAGAGCGTGCCATTTGACGGTTTTGAGTGACTGCTCGGACGAATAGGCCAAAACGGGTTTTGTTTAGCAAATAAACCAGCAGCGCCAATACAATGATGGTAAAACCGATAATGGCGATGCGGTTATATGGTAGGGATAGGCTAGAAGACACTTGATAAGCCCCGCTTAACCAGCTTACGTTACTAACCTCAACGTTTTGTGCACCAAAGATCATGCGTACCAACTGCATTAAGATAAGGCTGACACCAAAGGTGGCAAGTAAAGTCTCTAGCTCACGGCCATATAAGGGTCGAATGACGATACGCTCAATAATCATACCGATAATAGCGCTGACTAAGAACGCCACAGGAATAGCTGCCACTAAGTACCAACCTGCCATGCCTGGTAAATAGGCTTGGAATAGATTTTGCACCATATAGGTGGCATAGGCACCAATCATAATCAGCTCACCATGAGCCATGTTTATCACCCCAAGCAGACCAAAAGTAATGGCCAAGCCTAAAGCGGCGAGTAACAAAATACTGGCAGTACTCATGCCAGTGAATAAGTGACCCGTCCAAGTACTGATTTGGATACGATTAGAAACACTGCTTTCAGCATCTATAAGTGCGGCTTTTAACTGTGGATCTAGTAACTGTGGATCTAGTAACTGTGGATCTAGTAACTGTGGATCTAGGTTGTCAGTAGCCAATGCCGACTGGATATCTACCAATACTTGCGGATTATCACTGTTCGCTAACTGATGGACAGCTGCAATTTTAGTGGCAAGATTACCATCTCTAAAATTAATACGCGCTTGCAACGCTGTAAGGGCTTCAACAACCTTATGATTACTTTCATTGGTTGTTGCGCTACTGATAAGAGCTGGGTCAACTTGATCAATATTATCCGATAAAATTTCTACCGCTTCTAAACGCTGCGAGGGGTTTTCTGAGGCCAGTTTTAACTTAGCTTGCCCAAAAATCAGTGCTGAGCGTAAAGCATTGGTCAAAGTGACTTGAGATAAGTCACTGGGCCAGTCTGAGGTTTGTTGTTTATCTGGATAAGTAAATAATTGATCATCACTGCTTAATAGATAAGTCTGACCTCCATTGCCCTGATAGAGCTCATCTTTGCTGATAAGGTCAACTAAGGTATCTAAGCTTTCAACACTACCGGGCCAACTATTTAGCATGGCTTGGCGCTTGGAAAAATCTGCTGCTACAAACTGTTCGATCACATCACCTGAGGCACTGTTTACTTGCTCAGTATCTGATGCTTGACCTACTTGATTTGCTGCAATGTCAGAGGTATTTGTTGCAGTTTGTGATGATAATGTGACAGCTGAGTCATCTGCATGAGCCGTAGGTAATAGGGTTAACAAACTGACAAGTAATAATGGTAACCATGTAAATTTAGCATTGGCACAGCGCTGAAAAAAAAGCTGAGTGTGCGATGACACATCTGATTGGGTGTGATTGGAATGGTCGGGCAAGGCATCTTCTGTCACTGCGCTTAAAGTCGGGTGCAGCATAGAGCGGCTCCTTAGTGGTCATGTAATACCTTTTCTGAAAAATAACCTATCTTTGTCAAACTCGCTAAATCTACTACTTGTAGCATTTGCACTCGTTTTCCTCGATATCTTAATTTTCAGATTTGGTATAATTAAGTCGATAACAACCCTCTTGTTAATGGTTGAAGGCAATGAAAGCAGCAACAGCCGTAAGAAAGAGGGTTGAAGGTGTAGAAAAAAGACTTATCTGTATTAAAAAGCCGCTTTATTTTGGAATATACTGGCTCCAAGGCTCAGCACGAATCACTTCTGGTGTTTTGTTAATGACATCAAACTGACCGTCTGTACGAATCTGTCCAATCATCACAGGCTTCCATAAGTGATGGTTTTCTTCATCCATTTTTAAGGTATAGCCTGATGGTGCATCAAAGGTCTGACCACCCATACTTATGCGTACCTTATCTACATCTGTGGTACCTGCCTTTTCAACCGCTTGCTTCCACAAATTGATGCCCACATAAGTGGCTTCCATAGGATCATTAGTCACAACTTTATCGGCATTAGGTAGGTTGTGATCTACGGCATATTGCTGATATTTTTTGGTAAAGTCGTTGTTAATTGGGTTTTTGATCGACATGAAATAGTTCCATGCTGCCAAATGACCCTCTAACAAGCTGGTATCGATACCCCGTAGCTCCTCCTCACCGACCGAAAATGCCATAACAGGGATGTCAGAAGCTTTAATGCCTTGGTTAGCAAGCTCACGATAAAACGGCACGTTTGAGTCTCCATTAATAGTAGAGATGACCGCTGTCTTTTTACCTGCTGCAAAGTTTTTAACATTACCTACGATGGTTTGATAGTTACTAAAGCCAAATGGGGTATACTCTTCCATGATGTCTTCATCCGCCACGCCCTTCGACTTTAAGAAAGCACGTAAAATCTGATTGGTGGTGCGTGGATAAACATAATCCGTACCCAGTAATACAAAGCGCTCTGCACTACCGCCCTCAGGGCTCATTAGGTACTCAACCGCAGGAATAGCTTGTTGGTTGGGCGCAGCTCCTGTGTAAAAGATATTTTCAGACTGCTCTTGACCTTCATACTGAACAGGATAAAACATCAAGCCATTTAACTCTTCCACCACAGGCAGTACTGACTTACGAGAGACAGACGTCCAACCCCCAAAGATAACGTCAACTTCGTCTTGGGTTAATAGCTGACGTGCCTTTTCCGCAAATAATGGCCAATCTGACGCAGGATCAACCACGACAGGTTCAAGCTTTTTGCCCAATACACCGCCATTTGCATTAATCTCATCAATGGTCATCAAGGCGGTGTCTTTTAACGAGGTTTCAGAGATGGCCATAGTGCCTGACAGTGAGTGTAAAATACCGACCTTGATCGTATCGCCATCTGTTGCTGGCGTTGAGGTTGTTTCGGTTGAAGTTTCAGATGTTTCTGTTGCTGGTGTGGTTTCAGCAGGCTTTTGACAACCGATAAGACTTAGACTACCCACAACGGCAACGGCTAATAACGATAGGCGTGACTTGAATGAGGTGGGTGTATGTTGGATAGCTGTTAGTGCATCAGTAGATGTCATGTTCAGTGTGGCAACGGATGAAGATAACGACATAATTTTTCTCCTAAAAAAATAAAAAAAGTAGCAGGGTGGTAAATATAAACCTGTTGTGTTTGACTGATACTAATAGTTCAATATCCATGCCAAGTTGAAATACATTAAAATGTACCTAAACCGTTATTTTTTAGAGAATTACCTCTTGTTTTTGCACCATATTGGTGATGCAAGTATTAGAAACGGAGTATTTGCACCATAAGAGTAAGGAAGTGAGTGAGTACACTCAGTAAAAATAGTGATTAATAAAAATAGTCATTAATAAAAATAGTCATAAAAAATGACACACTTAAATAAGGAGTTGCTATGTGCATTGTCGCCATTGCTTGGCAGTTATTTGATGAGATGCCATTAGTATTACTGTCAAATCGAGATGAGTTTTTAGCACGCCCGACCACATCAGTACATCAGTGGTTAGATGCGCCTATTTATGCTGGACGTGATAATACAAGCGGTGGAACATGGCTCGGTATTCACCAAAAACAAGTCAATGGTTCGGAAGCACTATTAAGACAAAATGGACGATGGGCCACAGTATTAAATTTTAGAGATGGGATACAAGCGACTGAAAATCAGCGCTCACGTGGTGAGTTGGTCACCAACTTTTTAACTAGCGATGTATCGCCTTTGGTTTATGCCAAACAAATCGATTTACAGGCCTATGCAGGCTTCAACCTGATTGTTGGCGATGACAAACAAGCAGTCATTGTAAACAACCGAGGGTATCCACCGACCCCTCTATATAGTGGCCTGCATGTTATCTCTAATGGTCAGCCAGATGATGAATGGTTTAAGTGTGAAAAATTGCGTGGGCGAGTACGTCAAGAGATCCTACCGCTTATCGCTGAGAGTTTTGAGTTTTATAAGGGTGATATGAGCTACTGGCAACCAGCGGCTTGGGAGGTGCTGTCAGATAGTAGGCAAGCCCCAAAAGGTACAGCCTTGCCAGATACAGGTATGCCATCAGAGCTGGAACAATCCTTGTCATCCATCTGTATTGATACACCTAAGTTACCTAACTATGGTACTAGGACTCAAAGCATTTTGACGTTAAAACAGACGATCATTAATAAAGAGCAAAGTCCAAATCAATATAAAGATAATATGACAGACTTTAACAAGAAGCTTGAGTTAACTTTATTCAGTCGAGAATATAAGGCTGGTACGTATTAAAGCTGGCGTGTATTAAAGATAGAATAGCGCACAAAAAAAGCCCGTATCAATGGATACAGGCCTCTTTTGTTACATAGTAAAATCAAGTTAAACAAATAAAAGTAAAGGTTACACCTATTAAACTTGCAGTAAGTGATTCGTCTGCTCAGGTAAAACCAATTCTTTTTTTAGCGGTAACTCACGTGCCAGCTCTCGCAATGCACGGCGATATACCCCTCGTTTAAAGTGAACCACTTGACCTAACGGATACCAATAGCTGACCCACTTCCAATGGTCAAACTCTGGCTTAGCTGTATCAAAGCGGATATGTTCAGTATTCGGCTCATCTAGCTGGAGCAAAAACCACTTTTGCTTTTGTCCAATACACAAAGGATGCTGTCCATGGCGTATATAACGCTTGGGCAGGCGATATCTTAGCCAGTTATCAGTAGCAGCTAAAAGCTGAACGTGTCGAGGATATAAGCCTACCTCCTCCCACAGCTCTCGGTACATGGCATCGAGGGGAGTTTCTCCCTTATCAATACCCCCTTGAGGGAACTGCCAAGAATCATGACCAACTCGTTTTGCCCATAGTACTTGTCCTTGTGTATTTGCCAAGATGATACCGACATTGGCTCGAAAGCCGTCTGCATCAATCATGACGAAAACCTTAAAATTTAAAAATGTTGAAGTAGATCAATCTATTATTCTTTATTAGCTTGCATCTTTTATCATTTTAATAGGCAAGTAAACCTGCAACTGAATCTGCAATCAAAACAAAGAATTAACAGTTTGATTATCGTTGCTTCTATTAAACCAGTAAATCAAGTTAAATGGTAATGATATTTTGATATAAAATGTTTCACAGTTTAGCTGACCGCCCCTCTTGGTAAAATACGCTAACATATTGAACTTATTTGGCATATTTTTAGTGTTTTTGACTGTATGTTGTTGCCAACTAGGGCGTTAGTTTTGTCAGCAATGTCAGCTGTGTTTTAAGCTTTTGATACTAATTATATGGGGGCAAGCGTTGAGATTGGCAAGCAAGATGGAATCCATATAAATAGAAGACGTATAAATAGAAGGGATGTTAATAGACGCGGTGTAAATAGTACAAGCGGTATAAGCGGCTAGGTATTTGATTCTGATTGTGGTTTTTGCAAAATGATTGCCAGCTTTTAGTAAAGCATATACAATTGTTCACTATCAGTTATTTTTAACTGACCTTATTTTATTTATGACAAGGAAGTCAAGATGTCTACATCTCATCTTTATGTTCAATCGTTCTCATCAAAACCAGCTACATCAAAATCAGCCTCATCAAAAACTAAAACGTCGAGCGCTTTAAAAACCTTAACCAAAGCAATTTTAGCAGTCAGTTTGGTCACAGCCGGCAGCGCTTACGCCAGTAACTATAATAGCGATTACAGCAGTGTCACCTTTTTTGGTGACAGTCTGACCGATGGCGGTTATTTTAAGCCACTATCACCCCAAGAAGAGTCCGGCCAATTTACCACCAACCCAGACAATACGTGGGCCAGCTCATTGGCTCAGCAATTAGGCACGGCTGCTGTGCCCAATACTTTGGGTGGCGATAATTCAGGTAACAACTATGCCATAGGTGGCGCACGAGCTGGGATTGATGTTGATCGCTCAGGTATTCCTATCGCCTCAGCACGCAGCCAGTTAGACAGCTTTTTGGCGTCAAAATCGGTTGATCCCAACGGGCTATATGCAGTCTGGATTGGTGCCAATGACTTACTGTCCGTCGTTGAAAATCTAGGTGCAGCCAATAGTATTATTGAAGAGGCTGCTGCCGATCAAGTGGCTGTTATTCAAAAGTTACAAGCCAATGGCGCCAATTATATTTTGGTACCCAATATCCCAGATGTGGGACTGACACCAAGCGCTGTCGCCGCCGGCAGTTTTTTCCAAGACCTAAGCACTCAGTTTGCGACACAGTATAACGAGAGCATGTATTCAGCAGCTCAAAAAACCGGTGCCAATATTATTCCGTTAGACACCTTTAGTTTGTTGCAACAAGTGGCGGCCAATCCAGCGGCTTATGGTTATAGCAACTTAACAGAAAAGGCCTGTGGCGAGACCAGCTCGCTTGAATGTGGTCGTGATGATTTGGTAGAGGCGGGTGCGGAAAATAGCTACTTTTTTGCTGACAGTATTCATCCAACAGGGCGGGCACATCGCATGATTGCAGACTATGCCAATGCGGTAGTAACTGCGCCAAGCCAGGTTGGTTTGTTACCGCACATTGTCACTCAGTCAGGTTTAGCAACGACCCAGCGGTTACAAGCTCACCTCAATCAAGGTCAAAGTATCAAGCCAGCACGCCAGTCTTCAGGCCCATCAGTTTGGGCATCTGCTGATATAAGCTCATTGGATGTAGCAGGATTTGATAGCAGTGGCAATGTGCAGCTGCTACTGGGCTTAGACTATGATTATCCAGGCTCAGCAGACGCCATCAGCGGTATTTATGGTCACATCAGCCAAGCTAAGCTGGATAAGAGTATGCGTAGTGGTATCAATAAGATTGATTTTGATGAAATCGGTGTTGGTCTATACCACAGCAATAAATTGGGCAATGTGCAGCTTAATGGTGCAATTGGCTATGGCAAAATTGATATAGACATCAACCGTATTGTTGCGCTTGATACTATTCAGCAACAGTTCAAATCAGATGCTGATGGTAAGCGTTACTATGCTACACTTCAGGCTGGGTATCCATTGCCATTAAATGACTTTGCCCAGTTTAGCCAAATCAGTATGACACCATATTTGGCAGCGACAGCCAATCAAGTTAAGCTAGATGCGATCAAAGAAAAAGAAACGACTGGTATGGCCATGCAGTTTGATAAGCAAAAATACAGCACCACCTATGGCACAGTAGGAGTGAAGGCGAGCAGTCAATTAAATGATAAGACTCATGTATTTGGCGATGTACATTATCAAAAACAGCTCAATGACAATCACAGAGAAGTAACTGCCCGTTTAAATACGCAGCCAGATATGCCCTTTAGTACACCTAGGTTAGACTTAGATGATGATAGCTTTGGTGTTAGCCTTGGTATCTCACGTCAGTTTGGTGCTTTGACTGCCAATGCTGGGGTATCACATGCCACTGGTGATGACGATGACATGACCAGTGTATTTGTTGGGGTGAGTGGTAAGTTTTAAGCATCGAATAAGATGGCTTAGGCAAGACAAGTTGAATAAGATACATTAAGTACAATCTTGTGGCGAGTATTTATTATACAGCCAGCCAGCGCCTATATTATAGCCAGTGCCAATTGATACTGGCTTTTTATATTGAATTAATAGTTGAATTAATAGTTGAATTAATAGTTGAATTAATAGTTGAATTAATAGTTGAATTAATAGTTGAATCGAGTAGGTAGTGAGCGTCAGGGAGTTACCAAAGATTATTTGCATTGGCCGATGGTCATGCTAGGATTAGCAGCAGCTGATGTTAAACTACTGTAAAATAAAATAGTACAGGTCTCGTATCAGGAGTAAGTCCAAATGAGTAATGACGCCCCAAGAATAGCGCCAACAAGTATGCCACTTCAAGGCAGTGTGGTTTGGAAAGAAGACAAGCATTTTATTGGCACTGCACCGTCAGGCAAGGTGGTGGATATTGATGCCAATAAAGAGGCAGGTGCAAGTCCCATGGAGTTGGTGTTATTAGGACTTGGTGGCTGTGCCAGTTATGATGTGGTCAGTATTTTGGGCAAATGCCGTCAAGATGTGCTCGATGTGCGCTGTGCGCTATCGGCTGTGCGAGCAGATGCCGTGCCTGCGGTATATACCGATATTCATTTGCACTTTGTAGTCACAGGTAATGATGTGAAAGAAAAGCAGGTAGCCAAAGCAGTAGAACTATCTGCGGATAAATACTGCTCAGCTAGCAAAATGCTTGTTGATGGTGGAGTGCGAGTTACCCACAGCTATGAGGTGGTAGTGGGTTAGTTGTCTATGATAATATAATACCTTTTCTGAAAAACAACCTATCTTTGTCAAACTCGCTAAACCTACTATTTGTAGCGTTTACACTCGTTTTCCTCGATATCTTAATTTTCAGGTTTGGTATAACACTAACAATCACAATAAAGACGACAATTTAGAGACGTTGTAAAGAGAGATGAGATGAGTTGGTTTTTTGCATTAATCCCTGAGTCATCGGGTGTGGCCATTTGGTGTCTGATTATTGCCAGTGCTTTGCCCTTTATATTTGCAGCTTTTGCCAAAGTATTGGGTGGATTTCGTATGGCAGATAATGCCCATCCGCGTGAGAAGCTGTCCAATATGACAGGCGTAGCAGCTAGAGCCAATGCCGCTCAGCAAAATAGTTTTGAAAGTTTGCCGATATTTTTGGCCTCTGTGATTGTCGCCATGCTATTTTTTGTGCCTCAGATAGTGGTTAACTATTTGGCAGTGATGTATGTGGTATTGCGTATTGCTTATGGCATTGCTTATATCACTAACCTACCCACACTCCGCTCTATTATTTGGGGATTGTCTATGGTGTGCTGCTTTATGCTGTTTTATTTAAGCATGCGTATGGCGTTTTAGCTGTCAGTTTTGTTTTAATAAGTTTAATACCAATCTCAACTTAAAATGTAGGTCGTAGCTTATGTAAGGTTTGGCTCCCTTCCTTTTTAAAAGGAAGGGTTGGGGATGGATTTTAGGCCAAACATAACATAACTAAAATCCCCCTAAATCCCCCTTTGAGAAAGGGGGGCTCCCTACATTTTTCAGTATTTTGCAATAGATAAACGAAATATACTGTCCATAAATCAATTATTAATGTTGCTAGCTATTGATGTTGAGAATGGGGTTGTTTTAATAAGCTTAAGCGTGCAACTGGTCGATAATGGCCTGTTTGTCACGCATTTTTTTTATGATATGCCATAGCGAATTGGCTTCAGCATAACCTTTACTTAGCATTGCTAACCACTGTTTATAACGTCCTATCAGTCCCTTGTCGGTTTTGGCATCGCCATTTAAAAATGCAATTTGATGTGAAATAAGGGATTGCCATTCAACTAAAGCTTGTGGATTATCAACCTGCGCCACCAAGTCTGGACGAGTCACAGCACCACGCCCAAGCATCAGATGTGGAGTGTTGGCTTGCTCGATGCAGCGCTGCGCCTGTTGGTTATTCCAGATTTCACCATTGGCAATAATGGGTATCGGTAAGCGGGTAAAGTCAGCAATTTTTTCCCAATATGCAGGGGGTTTATAGCCTTGTGTCTTAGTACGGGCATGGATGGTCAGCCAGTTAGCGCCACTGTCACCGATAGCATGGCGAATATCATCAAGATTGCTAGTATCGGTGTAGCCTAGACGTATCTTGGCAGATACTGGAATATGGCTTGGTACTGCGTCTCGTACCGCAGATATGATGTCTCGCATCAAGCTAGGCTCATCGAGCAGTACACTACCGCCACGATGATTGTTCACCGTCTTAGCTGGGCAACCAAAATTTAAGTCTATGGCTGGAGCACCCAGCCCACATGCCGCCACTGCATTTTGTGCCATTAACTCAGGCTCACTACCTAGTAGCTGAATATGAATGGGTGTTCCACTGGCCGTTTTGCTGTTATGTTTAAGCTCAGGCACATAGCGATAAAAAACGTGTGCTGGCAGCACATGATGAGTGACACGGATAAACTCACTGACTGACCAATCATACGGACGGCCTAAGTCATGCGCAATCTCAGTCAATATTTGGCGCATTAACGGGTCAGTAAGCCCCTCCATAGGGGCAAGCAGACGCACAGGGTTGGCGAATAACTTCGCAGTTGCTTGCTGCTGAGCTGCTTGGTGCTGATAGGCGGTGGTTTGGCTCATAGAGTATGGATTGTCTTCTATTCTAATAAAAATTTACACTGTATCATTTCAATCTATTTGTAAGGATTAAGATCCATAAATCACTTTTTTACCCGTTTTTAACCCTGAGATTAAGTCTTTGATGTGATGAATATCCAAGTTATCTTTAGCGCGAGTACAGGCCACATATAGCAGGCGTAACTCTTCTGGAGTTATCTTTAGCCCATGTGGCGTAACGTCATAATAAAAATCATCGTCGAGTTGCACCTGATCCCACTCTAGCCCCTTGGCCTTATGTGCAGTAGAGATAACGTAGTCAGCATCTTTGACATCGGTTAAGCTGTTGACCGCTTTGCTCAGTACTTCTGTGCCATGATCATCAACCAGTTTAACCAAAGTTTTTAGGTCACTGCCCTCATTGGTTTCTGCATAATCTTGCACATCACTCCACTGATAAAAGTAAGCCAACTCAGGGACACCATAAGCTGATTTACCGGCCTTTAAGCTCTCTGCTGCTTTACAAAACTTCAGCATTCTATCGGCATCTGCTTGCAAGGCAACCTTATGCCCACTTTTTAATCCAGCCAACAGTTGAGTCATAGCTGCCGCATTGGTTCGACACAAGATGGCATCTTTTTTGCCTTGAGCGCTAATTTTGGTAGTAGATGATTTTTTCTTTGGGTTGCCCTTTAGTGGCACCTCTTCTTGTAGCTCTTTTAATAGCAAATTGGCCACATCAGCAATATCTTCACCAAAGCGAAACGACTGGGTGAGAAGCGTTTGTGGTAAAGGTAGTTTTTTCATGGCATTTACTGCACCACGCCATTCATAAATTTGCTGGTGTGCGTCCCCAACGTAGATGACTTGCCGTGGCTGCTGAGTCAAAATACCCATCATTAACGGATCCGCATCTTGCGCCTCATCAAACAAAATAAAATCCGCAGGGATGGTTGGTTTTGATAGTGCCCATAGTTTTAGATAAATATCATGACCGATGCCAGCAGGGTGGCGGGCATCTATCGATTGTAGCCAGCGCTTTTCGACAGCAGGATACAGCATATCACGTAGCTGTTCAGCGTCTGATTCGTTGACCCAGCTTGGAAACTGCAAATGGCGTGGGGCAGGGTAGCTGGCATGGGTGCTACAAAAGTAGCTGACTGCATCACTGACAAAGCGGGCTTGGCGGGCTGGCGTCAAGTTAACATAATTGGTTTTGCCTTCAATTTGACGGCGTACTTGTACCGTACGCAGTCCCAAATCATCGCCTAAGCGTTTGGGAGAAAAGCGTGGCAGTGACAGCTTAGCGGTAATGTCTCTGGGAACATGGCGATAAGCCAGTGAGTGAAAGGTACGGCAATCGACATGACCTGGGAATTTTTGTTTTGCCTCGGTGGCAATGCCTTTGTTAAAGGCCAAATACAAGCCACGACCACGTAAGCGCTCACTGATTAACTTAAGTGTGGTGGTTTTACCTGCACCAGCGTAAGCAACGATTTTGAAGGTTTTACCATCCATCGCCATGTTTAACGCTGCCAACTGCTCATCGGTCGGATCGCTCATGTAAGTGGGCATTGAATCGGATGAGTACTCAGTAACAGACATGGACAATTACCTATTAAAATATTGATTTAAGTTACAGATAGGATAGTAAGAAAATACCTAGATTTGGTCTTCTTCTTTATCAGTAAGCGCTGCTTTTTTTTCTTTAACTAATATGCGAGCCATTAACAAGCCAAACTCGAATAATAAGATCATTGGCAATGCTAACAAAAACATGGAGGGTACATCTGGTGGAGACATCACACCAGCTGCTGCAAAACAGCCTACGATCACATAGCGACGTTTTGAAGCTAAGGATGAAACAGACACTATACCAGTAACGACCAAAATCAGCACCACCACAGGTATTTCAAAGGTAATACCAAACAGCATTAATAGCTTAGTGACAAAGTTCAAGTAGCTTTCAATATCGGTCATTGGCACCACGCTTGAAGGCGAAAAGGTAATCAAGAAGCTTAATGCTCGTTTTAATACAATAAAGTAGGCAAACGCCACTCCAGTATAAAACAGCACAATAGAGGAAAGTAGTATCGGTACTGCAATCCGTTTTTCATGCTTGTACAGACCAGGGGCAATAAATGACCAGATTTGATATAGGATAAAGGGCATGGCTATAAATGCAGCAGTCAACAGCGTTAAGCGAATTGGTGCCATAAAGTTAGCCACAGGATCTATGGCAATCATGGTCGAGGCAGTCGGTAGTATCTCGACCAAAGGTGCAGAGATTAAGTCATATAGCTGACGTGAAAAACCGACCAAGGCCAAAAAGATAATCGCAATAACTGCCACAATCTTAATCAAATGAGCCCTTAATTCAACTAAGTGCTCAGTTAAGGGCATGTCTGCTAGATGATTGTCATCTTTATTTGCCATAGTATCACTTGCATCACTTTCTAAAGGATGGTTACTGTTTTGCGAGGGATGGTTGCTGTTTGTTGAGGTCGATTTCTGATGGTCTTTATCTAATACGCTCATGAATTGACCTCAGGACTAGAGGAAACCGATGTAAGGGATGATGGCGTTGTCGCGTTTATTGTCGTATGGTTGCTAGTTATTGCATTTAATAATGGATTGGCTTTGCGATTGGGCAAAAACGGCGCTGGTGGTAAGCGTTTTGCACGATCATAATCACCGAGCAAAAACCACATATTTTCCCAAGGACGGCACATTGGTAAGCGCCAGCCCTCATCCAAATGTTTATCAGAGCGCTCGTTTGTATGGGTATGGCTGTCAGCATTCGCTTGAGCTAGCTGAGTGTCTGGATCAGCCGCTTCTGATTCAATCTCTGACGCAGCCATCGTAGTTGGTGTAGCAATAGTGGTTGGAGCAGCAATAGTGGTTGAAGCAGCAATAGTAGTTGGCGTAGCACCAGCCACAGGATGCACCCAGTTGTCATGCTCTGGGCGTTTGGCTTTGGCAATAACCTTACGGTTACTTGTATCGATACGGCTCTGCGCTGCATTGCTGTCATTATCGACTGGCTGTTGAGCCGAGGCGTTGTGTTCGGTAAGCTCGGCACTTTCCTGCGCATCAGTTTTTTCATTCAGATAATTGATATTTTGCGTTGGGGCAGGCGTATCGAGCTTAGCAGCCGAGGTATCAGCCGTAGGACTGTCTGAGTGTAGGGTCTGCTTCAGTTGTGAGTTTTGTTGTTGTTCAAACTCTTGCATACTGTCGCGTAACTGATCCATTTCACGCTTCATTTTGGCTTCAGTTTGACGTATTTTGGCCAGTTCTTCTTGCATCAGTTGTCGAGTCTCAGCTAAGTCTAGCTCTGCTTCCATTTCTGCTTTGATAGTGCCGACAGTACGGCGAAATTTGGCGTAATAAGTACCCAAAGTGCGCACCGCTTGCGGCAGCTTTTCAGGGCCTAGCACAATCAGGGCGATGACCCCAAATACCAAGAGCTCATAAAAACTAAAGTCAAACATAACCGCTTTTTGTCCTATGACTGTCTAAATAGCAAGGCTGAATTAAGTAACGAGGTTCACGTTAACGGCTTAAGACTGATGCGAATCTTCTTTGACTTTCGCATCATCTATATTGCTGCTGTTCACGCTATTGCTCACATTGCTATCATGATCAATGACTTTGTGCTGCTTTTTGGCATGTGCTTCATCTTCATCTTTGACCGCATCTTTAAAGCCTTTCACTGCGCCGCCAAGGTCTTTGCCAGCATTTTTTAGCTTCGAGGTGCCAAAGATAAGTAGGGCAATACCTAGAATAATTAGTAACTGCATTGGAGATAAGCTCATTGTCTTGTCCTTTTAGTAAGTTGCAGAAAAATTTTTATAAATATAAAAAGTGAGAAATAGAAGTTGCTAGAGCGCATTGAGTATAGTTATGCGCTATGGTTACGGATACCTATTTACTGCTTACTGCTTATTGTGTTACTGCTTAGTGCGGCTATTTTTTTCTTCAATGCCTGATAAGCCAAAGCGTCTAGCAAGCTCTGTTAATATCTGCTCAGAGCCAATATTAAACCAGGCCAAGGTGACTAAGGTATGAAACCAGACATCTGTGATCTCATAGATTAAGTTGTTTTTTAGTACGTGTTTATGGGTCAGTTGTTGCTCATTCGTAAGGAATTGCTTATCAGTTAGGTGTTGCTCGTCAATAGAGTTGTTATTAAGGTGGTCATATTCAGCGCTGGCCTCATAATATGCCAAGTCTTTGGCTGCAATAATAGTTTCAACCGCCTCTTCACCTACTTTTTCTAAAATTTTGTTGATGCCTTTAGCGTATAAGCTTGCTACGTAAGAGCTATCAGCATCAGCTTGTTTGCGCTCAAGTAATACTTGATCCAGTTGTTTTAGAATGATGCTGGCTTCTACTTCTACGGTACCATTTAGGCCTAGGGTGCTGCTTGCTTCAGTAGCATTGTTTGTGTCAGACGCTGGTTGGTTGGCATTTTCTGCGGTTATTATATCACTACCACGCTTACCATAAATAGCGTCTGGGTCTTTGACTACTGGTAACACATTTTTCCAACTTGGGTTGGATGAGTTTGATAAATCTAATTGGCGATAAAAGCAAGACTTACGCCCAGTATGACAGGCAATATTACCAATTTGGGTGACTTCTAGCACGATAACATCGGCATCGCAGTCTAAATACAATTGATGCACAATTTGGGTATGACCTGAGCTTTCGCCTTTGTGCCATAGTTTGTTACGAGAGCGTGAAAAATAGACTGCGGTTTTGGTCTGTGCTGTTAGTAGCAGTGATTCTCGGTTCATCCATGCCATCATCAAGATATCACCAGTGGCTTTATCTTGAGCAATGGCAGGAATAAGACCATCTGCATTGAACTGAACCTCATCTAACCATGACTCTCCATGCGTAGGGGTGTCATGGCTCTGTTCTGGCTGATTTGACGCAGTCGTTAAGTGTGTCGATTTTGTTGATTTAGTTGGATCTAGATGGGACATGAGATCATACTCTATATTTAATCATAACGTCGGTTTAGTCACAGTGTCTATTGAGTCACAGCGTCTACTTAATCATAACGTAGCAACTTAACACTGCAAATAGGAAACAGCTCTAGTATATAGGTTTATCCCTCAATCATCATTATTGCAAACTGGCATTTGAGATGAAATAACAAAAATAAACCTATTTTAGTTGAATTAAACGAAGGTCTGGTCAAATTTCGCACAAATAAGGTTGGTTAATCGAGGCAGTTCTGCTAGAATACGCACTTCCCACCTCAAGGCAGGGTTATTTGCGTCTTTTACTATGACTGGTTGAGGCAGCGATTTTAAAAATTGCGTGCCAAATTAAATTGGTTAACAATACAGTAAAGATGATGAATAATTCACTGACGAACAGGTTTTCCCTTGGCTGTTAAGCAAGGTGTTGTTTTTATTATTAATTAAATATTTATTTATTTAATAGTAATGATATCACTAGAAGCTAACAACAAAGAATAAGAGGTTCTTATGAAAGTTAAAATGAAAACAAAACGTGGTGCTGCTAAGCGTTTCAAAAAAACTGCTAACGGCTTTAAGCGCAAGCAAGCGTTCAAACGTCACATTCTGACCAAAAAGTCTCCTAAACGTATTCGCCAATTACGTGGTACGAAAATGGTACATGTTGCTGATGTAGCTGCGGTTCGCCGTATGTGCCCTTATTTATAAACCCACTTAATTCTTATTGTTCTTATATTACTTTACTTAATTAAAATGATTTAATTAAACGTATAAGTACAGGCAAATCAATTTATTAGGAGTATCTTATGGCCCGTGTAAAACGTGGTGTTCAAGCCAATCGTCGTCACAAAAAAATCTTAAAACGCGCTAAAGGTTATTACGGCGCTCGTTCACGTGTTTATCGTGTAGCGGTTCAAGCAGTTACTAAAGCTGGCCAATACGCATACCGTGACCGTCGCAACAAAAAACGTACTTTCCGTCGTCTTTGGATCGCTCGTATTAACGCTGGTGCACGTTTAAATGGTTTAAGTTATAGCCGTTTCATCAACGGTCTGAAAAAAGCAAACATCGAAATTGATCGTCGTGTCCTAGCGGATATCGCTATGCATGATGCTGCTGCATTCACCGCTTTGACTGAAAAAGCAAAAGCTGCTTTGGCTTAATTAGCATTAATTAAACGCTAAGCAGCTCGTACAAAAAAGAAGCCATCGCATATCGATGGCTTTTTTTGTTTAATTTGCTTACAATTTTATTATTCGTGTTATTTTTAATTTCCGCAATTGAAGGCGCCTTGTTTGCGATAGGCGGCCCATCCAACAACTATCTGAGAATGCTTACATGACTCAACCTGACAGCACATCAAATACTCAACATGATCATAACTCTGAATCAAAGCCTAGCATTAATGAATTGATTGCCAGCTTACCGATCTTATCGGAAGTATTGAGCGAGTTGACGCAAGAGCAACTGCAAGGCTATACGCAAGCTGCCCAGCAGGCCATTACTAAGATAGTAACCAGCGCTGACTTGCAGCAAATGCGAGTCAACTTAACGGGTAAAAAAAGTGCGCTAACCCAATGGTCAAAGCAAATGGGTAAGCTTGATGCCGATGACAAAAAAACCAAAGGTGGTTGGTTACATCAAGTGCGTACGCAGATTAATGAAGGTCTTAATGCACAACAACAAGCGCTTGAAACCGCAGCACTTAATGCCAAGTTGGCTGCTGAGCGTATAGATATCACTTTGCCAGCACGTGGTCAACAAAAAGGGCAGCTGCACCCTGTCACTATGGCAGCGCAGCGTATGCAGCAGTTCTTTATGCAAGCTGGCTTTAACGTGGCGACGGGCCCAGAGGTTGAAAGTGATTATTATAACTTTGAAGCACTAAATATCCCGTCACATCACCCAGCGCGTGCGATGCATGATACTTTTTATTTTGATGCGCATTATTTGTTGCGTACCCACACCAGTCCAGTACAGATTCGTACGATGGAGGCAGGTGAGCCACCAATCCGTATTATCTGTCCTGGCCGTGTGTATCGCTGTGATTCGGATCAAACTCACTCGCCAATGTTCCATCAGCTAGAAGGCTTAATGGTGACAGAACATACCACCTTTGCTGAGTTAAAAGGACTAATTAATGAGTTTTTAGAGGCCTTTTTTGGTCGTCAGCTGACGGTGCGTTTCCGTCCGTCTTTCTTCCCATTCACTGAGCCGTCAGCTGAGGTTGATATTTTAGCGGATAATGGTAAGTGGCTTGAGGTGATGGGTTGCGGTATGGTGCACCCAAAAGTATTAAGTAATTGCGGTATAGATCCTGAAAAATATACTGGCTTTGCCTTTGGAATGGGGATTGAGCGCTTTGCCATGCTGTATTATGGCATTGATGATTTGCGTTTGTTCTTCCAAAACGATGTGCGTTTTTTGCGCCAGTTTGGTTGATTCCGTAGGCTCATATAATTGCTTAGTCGATACGACAAAACATGACAAAATACAATAAATTGACATCCTTTTGAGAACTTTATGAAAATTAGTGAACAGTGGTTACGTGAGTGGGCAAATCCCAACAACAATACACAGCAGCTGGCCGATCAGCTAACGATGGTCGGACTAGAAATCGATGATATCGAAACCGTTGCAGCCGACTTTAGTGGTGTGGTTATCGGTGAGGTTATTTCAGTTGAGCCGCATCCTGATGCTGATAAGCTGCGTGTGACCCAAGTGAACATTGATGCCGATGCACCGTTACAGATTGTGTGTGGTGCACCTAATGTACGTGTGGGTATGCGTGCACCAGTGGCGACTATTGGTGCTAAGTTGCCTACCGATGATGGCAAAGGCTTTAAAATTAAAAAAAGTAAGCTGCGTGGTGTTGAGTCACAGGGTATGCTGTGCGGTGCTTCAGAAATTGACTTGCCAGATGTGGTAGACGGCTTGCTTGAACTTCCTGATGATGCGCCTGTCGGTACAGACATCCGTAAATACTTAGGTTTGGACAATAAGATTTTAGACATCTCAATTACGCCAAACCGTGGTGACTGCTTTAGCGTGCGTGGTATCGCCCGTGAAATTGCGGTGATTAATGGTATAAGCTGTACCCCGCCAGATATCCAACAGCAAGCGCCAAATATTGAAACCCGTCAAGCAGTACAGGTTACCGCGACGGAAGCTTGTCCACGTTATTTGGCTCAGCCAGTGCTTAATATTGACCGTCAAGTTGAGACCCCAGACTGGATGCAAAAAACGTTACTGCAAAGTGGTCAGCGCCTACACAACTTCTTGGTCGATGTGACCAACTATGTGTTACTAGAGCTAGGTCAGCCCTTGCATGCCTTTGATGCGGATAAAATTGTTGGTGATATTCAGGTTCGTTTGGCGACAGCTGGCGAAAGCGTAGAACTGCTAAATGAGCAGACAGTAACCTTAACCGGTGATGAGCTGGTCATTGCAGATGATGAAGGTATCTTGGCGTTGGCTGGGATTATGGGCGGTATGCGCAGCAGTGTGACAGATGTCACCACCAATATCGTGTTAGAAAGTGCCTTTTTTGATCCCTTAGCGATTGCGGGTCGTGCTCGCCGTTTTGGCTTGCATACGGATGCGTCACAGCGATTTGAACGTGGTGTAGATTTTGAGTTGCCGATAACGGCACTAAATCGTGCTGTCAGTTTAATCAGTGATATTGCGCACGCACAAGTGGGGCAGATTACTGTTGCTGAGAATCCTAAGCAGCTTCCAAAGCGTGAGGCGGTGATATTGCCAGCTAATAAGGTATCTGAGGTTATTGGACTGCATATAGATACCCAGCGTATTATCGATATTCTAACTCAGCTTGAAATTGAGGTCACTCAAACTGAGCAGCAAGGTCAAGTAATTCTTAGCTGTGTGCCACCTAGTCATCGATTTGATATTGAAATCAAAGAAGACTTGATTGAAGAAGTCGCCCGAATTTATGGCTATGATAATATTCCAAGTATTTTGCCTAAGCTTGGTGTGGATATGCGCTATGATGATAGCTATGATTTGACTCATCGCCTGAAGTTAACTATGGTGGATGCTGGCTATATGGAAGCCATCAGTTTTAGCTTCAGTGATGACAAGGTCGAACAAATCCTTGATGATCCAAAGCTGGGTAATCTACTGCCATTAGCCAATCCTATTTCAGCTGACTTAGCAGTCATGCGCCGTACGCTACTATCAAGCTTAATTCCCTGCGTTCAATACAACTTAAATCGTCAGCAGCCAAGAGTGCGTTTCTTTGAGACTGGATTAAGCTTCGTGGGAGCGACAGTTGCTGAGCTAGTACAGACTCCAAGTCTGGCGATTATAGCAACGGGTAATGTATATCCAGAGCAAGCGCATGGTAGCCGCGCGATGGACTTTTTTGACCTAAAGCATGATGTAGAGCAACTACTTCCTGTCGCTGTTGACGATGCACGACTCAGCTACGAGCGCTGTGATTTAAGCTTTTTGCATCCAGGTCAAAGTGCAACCTTATTAATCGATGGTGAGGCTGTCGGATGGTTGGGTCAATTGCATCCTAGTGTCGCTCAAAAACTTGACTTACCCACTACTTGGGTTGCACAATTAAGTCTGACTCCTGTATTACAGCAGGCTCGTGAGACGCAAGCGATTGTTCGCTTATCTAAGTTTCCGCAAGTGCGCCGTGATATTGCGCTTTTGGTCAATGCTGATATTCCTCGTCAAGCACTGTCTGCCACCATACGTAAGGCAGGTGGAGCGTTGCTTCAGCAGCATTGGTTGTTTGATGTCTATCAAGGTGAGCATACACCAGAAGGTATGCGTTCGGTTGCTTTTGCTCTAATTTGGCAAGATCCAGTACAAACGTTATCAGATGAGATGGTAAATACGGTAATGGATAAGGTAGTTCAAGCCTTGCAAAGCGAGCATGGGGCTCAGTTAAGGGATAGCTAAGTCATCTATAAGGTAGGTTTCTGCTACAAAAAAGCTAAAGCAGAGTAAAGCTAGGGGCTTGTATAGAATTGATATTTAGCATTAGCTCAAAGAGGCAGGACTATTTTTGCTAAGATCTTGTAAAGTCTATGCACTTAGAGCGCCTAAGTGTTACATATATTATTGCGTATTGCACAATAACAGTCTCTATTAGTGATATTTGTCAATTCTATCCAGTCCTGAATAAAAATAATGGATATTATGCTGTTAATTACGCATAATATAGAATAACAGACCTGAATATAAAGTATAATTGTAAGAGAAAGCTTTAGGGTGTGTGTATGATGCGCCCTAAAAAGCCCAATAGCTATCATAAGAATAGCGCTCACCCTCCCTGGTTTTTTAAGGATGACCAAAGGATTTTAGATGATAAGGAAGCCGTAATGACATTATTAAAATCAGATACCTTGACGAAGGCGGACATTATCGACCATTTGGTTGATAAGTTTGGCTTTACTCGCCAGCAAGGTCGATTATTGGTAGATTCATTTTTTGATGAAATCTATGCCCACCTAGTAGAAGGTAGAGAGGTGAAACTTTCTGGGTTTGGCAATTTTTTATTAAAAGATAAAAAAAGCCGTCCAGGGCGTAATCCAAAGACTGGTGAAGAAGTAGAGATCAGTGCACGCCGAGTTGTTACTTTTAGGGCAGGCCAAAAGCTTCGTCGTCAAGTAGATGAGAGGCAAGTGGTATAGTTTGTAACTTAACTGACTAAGGGCTTTAATTGACGACTAAGCTCTTAATTAACTAAGCTCTTAATTAACTAAGCTCTTAATTAACTAAGCCATTAGTTAATGACTAGATCATTAGCTAAACTATAACTATACTCCTGATTAACATATGTACCAATTTTAACTAAGCGTCTATTTATAAGTTTTATAAATTATAGTGTCTATTTGTTTGCAAAGTCTAAGTTTTTAGCAAGTTTGGGTTTTTAGCTAAGTCTAAGTGTTGCTTAGCTAAGACCAAGGTTCATTGACTTCCTCCCCTCGCTAAACTGAGGAGATTCCTACATCTAGACGGTCAAGCCCGACCGCAAGGATGTTTTTCGCAGCATTGATATCTCTATCATGCCATGTGCCACACTTAGCACACCTCCATTCTCTTATTCCAAGAGATGCTCTACCTTTCGGACTACTATCGCTTATTTTGCGCCAGTGTGAGCTAGTCTGGGTAGTGTAACTCTCATTTACTATCTCAAACTGACAACCTGCATACTTGCATTTATATTCCAGTTGTCGCTTAAATTCAAACCATCCTGCATCGTATGTTGATTTAGCCAGTTTGGTCATCGAATTTGTAAATGAGCGTGATTTAACATCACCAACCACTATCAAGGCATTATCTTTGACTAATTGGGTGGTGAATTTGTGTATCCGCCTATTTTTGAGTTTGTTTGGTTGTCAGCTTATCACCATTTGAGGTAGTGGCTGACTCTGTTAAGCCTAAATCAACACCGAGACTCCCTTTACCGCTAGCTTGTTTAGGAAAGTCTTTAACAGTGATACAGGCATACCAACGGTTACGACTGTCTTGTACTATCTCAAGCTTGGTTAATAGTTTGAAAGGCGTTTCTAGTCGGCTTATTCGCAAAAAGCAATATCCATCTATCTCTAAACAGTTATGGGGTAGTGCGTTGTGGTCACCCAGTTACTTTGCAGGTAGCTGTGGCGGTGCTCCAATTGAGATTATCCACCAGTATATCGAACAGCAAAATACGCCACACCAAACAGCTTTTTTTGCGTAAGCATGGCTACACAGTTGCCTTATCCATCCCTTGAAGTCGGTGGATAAGACAACGTTGGATAAAGTGTAAGAGTTGATTAACAGATGTATTAACAGACGTATCAACATCAACAAAAAAAGAGAGCCAATTGGCTCTCTTTTTTTGCAGTTGCAAAGTAGATGTAAGATACACAAGCTACTTAGCGACTTTTATGACTTGTATGGTTTAGTTAGGACTGAGTTTAATTAACTGCATCCACTAAACCTAATGCTAAATCACGAGTTTACGAGATTGCTTTCTAAATTACTGCTTTTTAAATTACTGTGCAGTAACTTCGTCAGCAGCAGCTTCGGCAGCATCACCAGCAGCTTCTGCGGCGTCAGTAGCAGCATCAGCAGCGGCATTGGCAGCATCAGCGGCTGTGTCAGCAGCTTCAGCAACAGCGTCAGTAGCAGCATCGCCAGCAGCAGCAGCGGCATCACCAGCAGCTTCCATAGCGTCGCCAGCAGCGGCTTCAGCATCGCTAGCAGCAGCTTCAGCATCGATAGAAGCTTCTTCAGCGGCTACTTCTTCAGTAGTTACTGCTTCTTCAACAACTGGTTGCTCAGCAGGTGCTTCTTCTTGTTTGTTACCACATGCAGTTAGACCAAGAGTAGCGGCCATTAGACCTGAAAGTGCGATTAGCTTAAGATTCATAATTTTCTCCAAATAGTGAAATATAACTGACACAACATCATATAAAAAGTTACTCAGAAAAAAGAAAGTATTTACTGTCAACTAACTTTTTATAATCAAATCTTGAAGAGTCAGAATTCGTTAGCGATTATACATCACTTATATTACAAGTTAAAGTAAATCTCATTAAACATTATATTTAGATACAATTTTTAACGAAATATTGCCTGTTTGTTTTTTATATAGCTAATAATATACTTTATTTCTATGTTTGGTAAGTATTTAATAAGCTAAACATTTAGATTGCAGGTATTACAGTATAACTATCAATAAGGTACATATGATTAGAATACATCATATAGGCTTGACAGTAATCATTCGGGTTACCACCAAAGATCTAGCTGTTTGTCTTTAGCATAAGTACCTAAAGTAACATAAACACCTAAAGTATAAGTACCTGTTTTTATTGATAATAAATCAATATAAGTCGCTTACCTTAAATTGCTTTAAGCTCAAAATAGAGCCTTAAGCTTAAAATAGAAAAGTTAAGTGATAGAAGAAGTAAGTTAAGGGAAATATATAAAGCACTAACAATTCAACTTATATAACGTAAACTAACCCTATACCATTAAATATAATAATGGCTTGCACCAAAAAAGTCAGTAACGATTTTGACAACAAGATGACAAAGTGCCATTAAATATGTAACGAAATATGTCAATATTATTTTTTACTCAAATTTATCCAAGGTTGCCGTAAAACCACCGACTTTAAGCGGCAGATATAAGGCAGCACAGACTATCGCATAATTATAGTCACAGCCACATAAAAGAGTTACAGTGTTAACCTCGTTTAGCCTACTTCAGTAGTACTTGCACTCGGTTGCCTGGTAACTCATTTATTCGACTACAACTATACTTGCAGCCAAACAGTAAATTTGACACACCAACCCTATGAAAACACTCAAGCTACGCATCAAAGACAAACACGCAAACCAGCTAAACAAAATAGCTGGGAGTGTCAACTATGCGTGGAACTATGTCAATGACCTAAGTTACAAACACCTAAGGCGAACAGGCAAGTTGTTTTTAGCCTATGACCTATCAGCCTATGACCTAAACGAATACACCAAAGGTAGCGGTGAATTACTTGGCTTAC